>JAGTTR010000009.1 GCA_018223385.1 Oscillospiraceae bacterium Marseille-Q3528 | reverse complement strand
AGCCACCATTCACCAATAGGAAAGAGGGGTTTCTATGAAAGAACAATGGCTCAGTAAATTGGAAAATTATCTGACAGACGCCCTGAAGGGAATCATTCATGTGCCTTACAGAATTATCTGCACATATCACGATAAGATTCTGAGTGTGACACTGATCAACCAGACCTCAGGGAAATCTTACCTGATCGCTACCGTCCGCGGAAGAAAGGATCCTGACAAACAGACGTATATTGAACTGTTTTACGTGATGCCACATTTCCAGGGCTGCGGCATTGGCCGCACGATCCTCGATTACTATTCCCAGATCCAGATTGCCGAGGGAGAAGACGAGATTCATCTGAAGCCACTCCCGTTCCTGCCTGAGAGCCGCAATCCGCTGGAATATTTCCGCCTGTACACCTGGCTGGGCGGCAAGAATCACACGCTCATGACCCGACGGCAGCTCATCCGCTTCTATCAGAGTGCGGGTTTTGAACCCATGCGGCCATCGGACATCACATCAGAGATGCAACGGCAGCTGGCTTAATGCAGTTCCATGCCTTTATATCTGAAATTTCTCGCCCGGTCCGTGGATCGGGCGTATTTTTTGCCGGTAAGGTGCAGACAGCTCCATCCCGCACAGTTTTTCCGTGATCCCGTAATCGCCCCACTGGTGCATGGGAAATACCTGCCGGGTGTCCGTGTGCCGCATAAACCAGTCGAAGCCCACGGCAAAGGCGTTCTCCTGCCGGGGATCCAGCACCACAAAAGCCGCATCGATGGGCAGCCCTTCCAGCCTGCCGATCTCCCGCTTGTAATCCTTTTCCATCTGCCGGTTCTCAGCCTCAGATTCTCCTTCCCAGTGCCACCAGTTCAGATCTCCCGCGTGATACAGCCGTTTTCCGCCGATCTCCACCACAAAGGCCACCCCCACATCCGTGGAGCGCAGTGTCCACACATGCATGCCGTCGATCTCCTTCTCATCCCCTGCCCGCATGCGCAGGATGCCGTTGGCTTCCGCCTTCTTTCCCGTCATAATATCTCCCGAGAAAATATAAGTCACATCCCGGCCTTCCCTTCGGAAATCCAGCACCGCCCGGTTGTAGTGATCCTGATGCCTATGGCTCACAAACACGTATAACGGCCTGGAAAACGCCACCGGCGGGATTTCTCCCTGGTAATAATCAAATAACAGGCAGCGGTCTTCCAGTTCTACGAGAAAGCCGCTGTGGCCAATGTAGGTAATTTCCATCCTTGCACCTTCCCTCTATATTGTCATCTTCTTTTTTCTTCTGTTATCTGCTCTCTTTGTCTCTGTTTCCAGACATGAGCAGGTCTGCGTATAGTCTCTGTATCGTCTGATTTCTTTCTATCCCTTACTTATCAATATTCTATCCCTTCCCGGGCCGGTAATCCCTGGGCGTAAGGGTGTCGGATACAGCGCATTTCTGTCACGTAATCGGCCAGCCCCAGCAGTTCTTCTCCCGGATCTCTGCCGGTGAGCACCACCTCCAGATGCGCCGGTTTTTCACAGAGAAACGTCAGTACCGCTCTGGGATCCAGCAGCATGGCCTGATAGGCGCCGATGCTCTCGTCCAGCACCAGAAGATCCGCCTGCACTTCTTCCGCCCGACGCACCGCCCGGTCAAACAGCGCCTGATAAGCGGCAGCTGCCCGCGCTCTCGTCTCCTCCGTCATCTGAAAGGTGAAACCGAAATTTTCCGGGCAGGTCAGCACCTCGATGCCGGGAATCTGCCGCAGAATCTTTATTTCCGAGGAAGTGCCATCCTTCAAAAACTGCACGAACACCACTTTGCGGCCGCTGCCCGCACAGCGGAGCGCCAGTCCTGCAGCCGCCGTGGTCTTGCCTTTGCCGTCCCCGCAGTAGATATGTAGCTTTCCCTGTTCCATTTTGAAGTCTCCTTTCTCATCTTCCCCTGGCATATTTTCCTCAAACTTCCATTTTTAGAAAGTAATCTTTCTTTGAACCAAAATGGTTGCCTGATTCTTTTCTCGCCTCACTTTACAGTAGATTTACCGTTCTCTGTGTCAGCAAAAAACGAACCGCCGCAAACAACAGAAAAGCCAGCACGCAGCCCACCGCCATGAGCCGGTTGGCTCTTTTGATATCCGCATCCTCCGGAGATCGTTTTGCCTCCCCCAGTGTTTCTTTGTGATGAAGCACACCAAAATACCAGGCATCCCCACCCAAAGTGACACCAAGCGCTCCCGCCATGGCCGCCTCGGTCTGGGCCGAATTGGGGCTGGCATGTTTTTTCCGATCCCGTTTGAACATCTGCCAGGCATCGGCGCCATCCATCCGACAAAGCCAGGATGCCGCCACCAGCAAAAGTCCGGACAGCCGGGAAGGGATAAAATTCAGCACATCATCCAATCTTGCCGCACAGGTACCAAAATACTGATATGTTTCATTTCGATAACCCACCATGGAATCCATAGTATTCACCGCTTTGTACAGCAGCATGGGGAGCGTCCCTCCCAGAAACAGGAAAAACAGCGGTGCCACCACCCCGTCGGACATATTTTCCGCAACCGTCTCCACGTCCGCCCGGATGATTCCTTCCCGGGAAAGCACTGCCGTGTCCCGGCCCACGATCATGGAAAGATTGTGCCGGGCCAGCTCCACATCCCCGGCAGCCAGCGCATGGTACACCTTTATGCTCTCTTTTCGCAGACACCGCATGGCCAGCAGCTGATACGCCAGAAAACACTCCGCCGCAAAGCCCAGCCAGGTGGAAATCCGGTACAGCACCGCCCGCAATACTGTCCATACCACCCAGGTACTGCCCAGCACAAGAATGCACAGCAAAATACCGCACAGCCGCTCCATCTGTTTACGGTCGGCTTCCTCCGGCAGGCGGTCAGTCAGCGACCGAAGATACCGATCCAGTCCGCCGATCACGGTACCCAGCAGCCGTACCACATGGGGCATCCACAATGGATCGCCCAGCAGCAGATCCAAAATAGCAGCAATTACTGCAATCCACAGGATTCTCATAAGTGTTGTTTCTCCTCTTTTCTTTCACCAGTGGGCGGCCATACCCCCTGTACCAGCAGCCGTTTTGTCCTGTCATCCCACAGGCAGCGATAGCCATGGCCGCAGGCCGTCTGCCAGTCGTAGTAGTCCTTCTTCGGTTCCCCGTAGCGGGATAAAAGCTCCATGATCGTTCCGCCGTGGGCCAGCAAAACGCAGGAATGCAATGCTCCGCCGTCCGATCCGTTACCGCCTTCTCCGCGATATATCCTGGTATCTCTGTCCGGCATAACGGAATCTGCGATGTCGTATCCTGATTTTACTTTACCACTTTCTGTGTTTTGCGCAACATCTCTACACATTGCTTTCATATCATCAGTCATATGGTACTTCGTCATTTTTCTTTTCATTTTTCGACAAAGAATGCCCCACCCAGCCTGTATCCTCGTCTTCACCTGATCTGTGCTCTCACCGCCTGGACAGCCGGTCTGCCCGCCGCTGGCGATCCATGCCCGATACGCGGTATCGTCTTTTAATTCTTCGTAGGTGTGATACTCAAAGTCTCCAAAATCCGTTTCCCGGAATTCCGGGATTATAAGCTGTGGGATACCCGGGAATAGGATATCCGCGCTCTCCTGACAGCGGCGCAGGGGACTTTGAAACACAACATCCGGCAATGCATTCTGGCGTGTGCACGCACGCTTTTCACTGTCCAGATTGTCTCCGCTACGCTCCGCGCCATCCAGGTACTCCCGTATTTTACAGAGTTCCAGCCTGCCCGCCGGGGAAAGTCCCTCATCGGTTCTTCCCACGTATCGGCGCTCCTCGTTCCCCTTCGTCCGGCCATGACGGATCAGATCAATCCGAAACATAAACGCCCTCCTTTTTGAGACACCGGGGGATGCCGCACAGCACCCGATAAACATCTGTGGCCTCCTGAGAAAGCAGACAGCTGATCCGGCCCACCATTTCCCGCCAGCGGCGGATATCGGCATCCAGTGGCACAATGCCGCTTCCCACTTCATCCATGATGATCCAGACGTCGGGATTGCGGCCCAGCAGTTCTTCCAGGAAACCATACGGATCCTGCTCTTCTGCCATGTCCCGCCAGATTACCTGCTCCAGATGATGGATCACCGGCTTTGCAAAGAAATCCTCCCAAGCGCAGATTTCTCCCTCCGCTGTCAACGCAGAAATCTGCGCTTTCTGTGGAATTTTTCCTTCCTGTACCAGCTGCTCCGCCACAAAATCCAGCTTTCCCTGAAAACTGCCGCCGAATACAAATTTCATTTTCTGTCTCCTTTTATATTACTTTTCACAGCGCCAATGGATTTCCGTCTAAGATTCCCTCCACCAGCTGTTCCCCGTGATACACCAGTTTCAGAGAAAAGAAAGGTGCGTCCGTCTGCAGCAACCGCAAAAATACCCGGTCACCTTCCCACAGCGGTCGGTTCATGACCTGAGCTTCCGGCACCCAGCTCAGTGTCCCCTCGTCGCAGGCGCCCAACGTCCCTTTCCAGCCGCCCGCTGTGTACAGAAACATGTATTCCGTTTCCTGACAATCTGAGACAAAGGTGACAATACCGCGAAAAACATGGGAGGTCAGCGTCAGCCCCGTTTCCTCCCGGACTTCCCGAAGCATACATTCCTCCGGGCTTTCCCCTTCCTCAAAATGGCCGCCCACGCCGATCCATTTTCCTTCGTTGCCGTCCTGTTTTCCGGCATTTCGATATAACATCAGCCATTGGCCGTCTTTGATCAGATAGCATAGTGTTGTAAGCTTCATTTTTCGATCCCGCTCCTGTTCCAATTATTTTTCCATCCCCATCATCCGCGCTTCTATCTCCCGATAACAAGAGAAACATACCTGTTTTTACAGATGGCTGCCTACCAGCCAAGCCGCCGCCATGGCAAGCTCGCAGATCTGCAGAAAAAATCCTGCCAGATCCCCGGTGATGCCGCCGAATTCTTTCCGGCTCATCCTTTTATAATAGAAAAAACAGACTGCCGCTGCCGCCCACATGCAGGCAGCACACCGAGCGTCCAGCCACAGCATCCCCGCCGCACAACAAAGCAGATACCCGGCCATGGCCCATATGCCGGTCTTTTTCACCGCCGCATCGGAAAAAGAAGCCGCCAGGCCGCTGTTTTTGGCACATGGAAAGGTAAGCACCGAAAGCCCGGACAGCGCCCGGCTCACCGTAAAGCCCAGCGCCAGCACAAACAACTTTCGGCTGTCGGAGAAATTTTGCATCGTGCCCATCTGTTTTTCCACGATTTCCGCATAAAGGCCAAAGGACAGCAACAGATAACAACCACAGGACAGCACCGCAAATGCCCCTGCCCGGGAGTCTTTCAAAATCTCCAGCTTTTTCTCCATGGGCTGCCAGGAACTCAGAGCGTCCATGGTGTCCATGAGCCCGTCCATATGAATGCCGCCGGTGACCGCCACCGGCAGCAGCGTCAGCAGCACTGCCGTCAAGGTGTTTCCCAAGCCAAGCAGGCTGCACAACTTCCACAGCACCAGAAACAGGGCCCCCAGCACCGTTCCCACCAGTGGAAAAAAGCACATCACGTACCGCATATGTTCCTTCGTCCAGTCCGTCCGCGGCACCAGCAGCCGGGAATACATGGAAAATGCAATGAGAAAACTACTCCACACATTCATAGTCTGCACTTCTCCTTTCCGCGCCTTTCCACACATCCGCGATCCCGGCAGTCACCTCAATGACCGTATCCGCCGCCGCGGCCATCCGGCAGTTCACCGTTCCCAGCACCTGTTTATACGTCTGCACCAGGGTTGTCTCCCCGTCCCGATCCGCAAAAATGTCATTGGTCACCAACACCAGATGTCCGCAGTTTTCCCGCAGCCGGAACAAATCCGCCGTGATCTTATCCGCCGTTTTCTCTGCCAGCGTGGCGGCATTTTCTTCTGTAAGCTCCACCGGGCCGCCAAACAGCTCGTTGGCCGCCAGATTGGAAAGACATTCCAGCAGCACTGCGCTGTCAGCTGGAAAAGAAAGCGTTCCCACATCCCGGTATTTTTCCACGGTGGCAAAGCCTTTGCCCGCCCGGAGCGCCTGATGTCTGGCAATGGTTCTGGCTCCTTCCTCGCCATAGGGCTCCATGGCCGCCACATAAAACCGCTGCCTTGCAGGAAGTCCGCACAATATCTGCTCCGCAAAGGCGGACTTTCCACTGCCGCTGCCGCCAACCACCACCGTCAGCGTTTTTTTATCTTTCTGTTTGTTGTCCTTCCAAACTTTCATCTGCCTGTCCTTCCAAAACCATTGCACCAACGCATCCGGCAATTCCCGTCAGCATCTTCCGATGGCATTCCGCGACCTGTTTCCCTGCGCATCTCTCTTGCCACTGAAAACAACCTTTCACGAAATTTCCGGCCAGCTCCGGGTTGGAACCATAGTATAAATGAGGAAATCCCGCCAGAATCTGCTGTTCCTGACGCATACAGGGCCAGTGGCCTTTTCCCGAGGCCTTCGCCGCTTCAAACGTATCTCCGTTGTCGTTGGTGTCCCAGTAGTGGAACTCGTGGGCCCGGAGCGCCTGTCCCGCAGGCAGAAATGGTGTATCTTCCCGGGCAGTCACTTCCACATAGCCGAAACGTACCAGTTTTCCCTTTGGCACCGCTTCTCCCGCCAACGCTCCCACCATGTTCCAGCGCTTTCCTTCTGCATCTGTCAGGCCATCCAGCAGATACAGGAAACCACCGCACTCCGCCAAACAGGGCATCCCCGCCAGAAGACGCTCCCGGATGGACTGACGCATATGTATGTTGTTTTCCAGTTCTTTTCCGTGCAGCTCCGGGTAGCCGCCGCAAAGCAGCAGCCCCTGGATGTTTTCCGGTAATGTATCATCCCGCAATGGAGAAAAATAGACCAGCTCTGCGCCAAAGCTTTCCAGAATCTGTAAATTTTCCGGGTACAGAAAACAGAACGCCTCATCCCGGGCCACACCAATACGGACATGCGCTTCCACCTTGCCCGACATTTCTCTTTTCTGTCGCACGCGATCTTCCTTTGGTACTGGTGTTCCTGCCGCTGGAGGCTTTGCCGCTGATATCTCCACCATTGGCCTCTCCACCACTGATGCCTCCACCTCCGGCGCCGTCTGTGCCAGCGCCAGCAGTCCCGGCAGATCTAGGGTTTCCGCAAGAAGCGCCCCCAGTTTTTCCATCTGCGTCTGCACCTCTGGGATCTCCTCCGGCAGCACCAGCCCCAGATGCCGCCCTGTCAGGAAGGAATCTGTCAGCTCCGGCACATAGCCCAACACCCGGATGCCCTTGCCGCCATTTGCCTCTGCCAGTTCTTCCTCCACCATCTGTTTCAGCAGCGGATACATCCCTTTGCTGATCCGGTTCAAGATCACACCGGCGATGTGGCTGTCCGACCGGTATTGTACAAAGCCTTTGATGAGGGGTACGAGAGATTTACTCATCCCCCGGCCTGGCACCACCAGCACCACCGGTGTGTCCGTGGCCACGGCCACCTCGTAGGAGCTGGCCCGGTCGCTGGTGCCGCCAAGCCCGTCATAGTACCCCATGACGCCCTCCAACACCGCCACATCCTTCTCCCGGCAGCGAAAAGCCAGTAATTTTCTCAATGCCTGATGATCCAGGAACCAAGGATCCAGATTGCAGCTGTCCGTCTCCAGCACCGTCCGGTGAAACATGGGGTCGATGTAATCCGGGCCGCATTTAAAGGCCTGCACCCGATATCCCGCTTTTTTCCAGGCCGCCAGCAGGCCGCAGGTCACCAGCGTTTTCCCGCTGCCGCTGGAAATCCCGGCCAGCATCAGCCGCGGGGCCTTCATCTGTTCTCTCCTTCGGACATCCCGTGATTCCATGACTGCTCCTGAGAACTTTCAGACACATCATCCACCCAAATCTGTTCCTCTACAACGCCATACGAGCTTTCCTGCGTCCAGCTCTGTGTCTCTACAGTCCCATATGAACTTTCCTGCCCCCAGTCCTGTCCGTCTGTGCACCATATCTCATTTCCGTTTTCTGGATCCAGTGATACTCCGCCTCCGGCAAAGGACACCGGCGTTTTCTCTTGCAATGGCAGTTTCTCCGCCTGCCATCCATCCTTCGCATCTCCCTGGCAGCTCATGATATACACGGGATTACCGCCGGTCATGAGATGGCTGGAACCCACAGCCCGGGAACGGGCCGTCTGTACCAGTGTGGCCGCAAAATCCTTCAGCGGCAGTTCCCGGCAGCACCGGGTCATCTCCGCCACGGTTTCCAGCGTGATCGCATTGACCACAATGTGGATCTTCGGATTTTTTTCCAGCAAAAGCGTCAGAATCTCTTTCAGCTGGCCGCTGCTGCCACCGATAAAGGCATGGGTGGGCGCCGGCAGCGCTTCCATGGCGGCAGGAGCTTTTCCGTACACCGTCTCCACGTTGGGCGTACGGAATTTTTTCTTATTTTTGCGGATCAGCTCCACCGCGTCCGCTTTCTGCTCGATGGCATACACCGTTCCCCGGTGTGCCCGGCGGGCTGCCTCCACCGACACAGAGCCGGTTCCCGCGCCGATATCATAGAGCACGCTGTCCTCGGTCAGCCGCAGCCGGGACAGCGACAGGATCCGCACCTCTTCCTTCGTCATGGGTACCTCGCCCCGGATCCATGCTTCATCCGGAATGGAAGCCGCAGGGTGACGGTCAAAATCGTCATTTTCAATGAGTGCCGCACACAGATCTTTGAAATGATCCTTCACCAGCTCCTCCGGCGTCCCCACCGTGATCTGCTCATCCGGGTAGGAAAGCCGCTGGCCCACGGCGATCTTTACCCGGGAAAGCCCGTATTCCATCAGCTCCTGGCACATGGCGTGCACGCTGTCCTGCCCGCTCAGCAGCACAAATACCGCCGGATGACTGTCCACGCAGGCCACCAGATTGCCGGTTCTTCCATGGAGGCTCACCGGGCACACCTGCTCGTAATCCACATGCAGCCGGGATGCCAGATAGGACAGGCTGGAAATGCCCGGCAAAATCGTCAGGTGCGCATCCAGCGGCAGCAATGCCTCCCGCAGCTTCGCCGCGCCGCTGTAAAATCCCGTATCTCCGGACAACAGAATGCAGATATGCTCAAATTCCGGGTGTTCCTCCAGATAAGCCTTCACCTTGTCCGGCTGGTAGCCTGCCCACAGCTGACAGGAATAGCCCCGGGCGCAGTCCAGCATCCGCTCCGCGCCGATGCACACATCCGCCTGGACGATGGCCTCCTTCACCGCTCCGGTCATCATCTGCTCACTGCCCGTACCGATGCCCGCCAGCGCGATGTGGCGGCTGCCGCCGATGTGATAAAATTTTTTCAGATAGTCATAGATCTGGGGCAGGGAATACCCTTCCTCCCGGGAAGGTCGTCCCACCACAATGAGCTGCGCCCCCGCCTGTCTGGCAGCCCGCATTTTTTCGTCGAAGCCGCCCTCCCGGCCGCCCTCCTTGGTCACCATCCACTGGGCGTTGGTCTGGTGCAGCATGGCCTCGTTCAGCTCCTGAGAAAAGGGCCCCTGCATACAGATCAGGTTTTTCCGCTCAAATCCCAGCTCCATACAATCCATGATGGTCTGGGCGTCAGGCAGGATCCGCGGGTACACCCGGGTGCGGTAATCCGCCAGCTTCCGGTATTTGGAAAGCTCCTTGCTGCCGGTCACCGCCAGCACATTGCCCTTCGTATGGGAAAGAAATTCCACCGCTTCCTCCACGCTGCCCACATGGATACCGTCGGAGGCATCGGATTCCCGCCGACACACCCGTAAATAAGGCACAGACGTCTCTGCCGCCGCCCGCCGGATGTTGTCGCTGGCCTCTCTGGCATAAGGATGTGTGGCATCCAGCACCAGATCAAAGGCATTTTCCTGCATTTTCTGCACCATATGTGCCTCGTCCAGCCGCCCCGCAGACACCCGGATGCCGCCGGATTCCTCGATCAGCTCTTTTCCATAATCGGTAGCCACCACCACCTCCGCCATGATGCCTTCCTTCCGGCAATAATTTACCAGCTCTCTTCCCTCTGTCGTTCCCGCAAAAATCAAAACCTCTCCGGTCAAAACCAAATCTCCTGCCTTCCTTTTGCCAATGCCACTGTTACCCCGGAAAACACCTGCTTTTTCAAAACAAGGGCTCCGCCTTCACTGCCTGTCACTGCCGCCCGCTCGCACACATTGTCCACACCGGTGATCTCCTGTACAAAAGGCGACGGGGTGAATTCCCCTTCTGCCTGCAAAAGCGCCTCCGCCGAAAAACACCGGAACGGCACTTCCATCTCCCGACAAACCTCCAGAAGCCCTGCCTCTTTTGCTTTCAGATCAATGGATGCCACAAGACGGATATCCATAAGCGAGCCCCCGACCTGGGCTGTGGCCTGCTGCAGGGCTTCCAGAATGGCTTCCTTTGATGTTCCTCTCCGGCAGCCCACTCCAGCTGTCAACTGGGCCGGATACAGGTGCAGCGTCTTTTCCCATCTATTCTGTCCGTCTTTTCCGATAGAAATACCCAGCGGAGATTTCTTTCCATCCGCTTGTGCATCCCCTGACACGTTTGGATTGTGCTGTCCCAGACGTGCCCTTTCAGACATCGCTCCTGTTTTTTCTTCTTTATACAGTGCCCCGGGCCAGTCCCCGTACAGCGGCACCTCCGTCAGCACCGGCAGTCGCTCCCCCTGTAAAACCCGGGCAGAGACTTCCTTGGCCAGCGCCTTCTCCCGGATCTTCAATCCGTTTTTCCGGGCAAACACATCCACTGCGAACTGCCCGTTCACGTCCGTAGCCGTGGTCAGCACCGGGGTCGCCCCCAGAAGTGCCGCCACCTGCAGCGCCAGTGCATTGCCGCCTCCCGCATGGCCGCTGAGCAGAGGGATCACCGCCTCCCCCTTCTCATCCATGACCAGCACCGCCGGATCTTCCCACTTACTTTTCAGAAACGGCGCAATGCTGCGCACCGCGATGCCGCAGGCCCCGATGAACAGCAGCGCTTCCTTTTCCCGAAACATCTGCTGCACCCAGTTCCACATGCCGCCCTCTGCCGGAAGCAGACCTGACCGTCTGGCTGCCGCGGCGCCCGCGTAGCCCTCGGCCATATATCCATTTTCCCGGAGCCGTCTGCACACCTGCAGCGCCAGCGCTCCGCCCTGTCCGGTAAAACCGATGACTGCAATTCTCTGCATCTGATCTGCCTCCTTTACTTCCCATTTTCCTGTAAATGCCGGAGAAGTACCTCCGCCTGTCCGGTCTGCCCCAGCACACCGTATACATTGGAAAAAACAATGGCGCCCACCTGGGTTTTCCCGGCGGCCCGGCGTGTCAGCTGCCCCTCGATATGCTCCATCAGATGCTGCATCACCGATTCCAGAAATCCCGCCTCCTGCAAAATCCGCAGCGCCTCATCGGTGGTCACGCTTTCCAGAATCCTGGGAAGCACCTCCCGGGGTGCCCCGGCCCGCACAGCCTCCGCGCACAGGATCGCCATGCGGCAGTCCCCGTAGGCAGAATGGGTATTCATCATCCCTTCGGCCAGCTTCACAAATTTTCCGATATGGGCCACAAAGAGCACGCCTTTGGCCCCCTCCCGGACGGCCATATCCAGGCTTTCTCCCACATAGTTGCTGCATTTCACCGGCTGCACATGGTCTGCCAGATGGTGTTCCTTCACAAAATCTTCCCCGTAATTGCCCGGCACCAGCAGCAGATACCCGCTGCCATTTTTCACTGCCATGCGGATTTCCAGACCGATGGACGCCACCAGCGCCTCCTCGCTCATGGGTTCCACAATGCCCGAGGTGCCCAGAATGGAAATACCGCCCACAATGCCCAGCCGGGGATTGAAGGTACGCGCCGCCAGAGCCTCGCCCTCAGGCACAGAGATCTCCACCACCAGGCCGCCGGTATATCCGTACTCCCGACAAATGGCCGCCACCCCTTCCAGGATCATTTTCCGGGGCACCGGGTTGATGGCCGGTTCTCCCACCGGCACCGAAAGTCCCGGTTTTGTCACGCGTCCGACCCCCACGCCGCCGGTCAAAACAAGCCCGGAACTATGTGCAAAAGACACTTTGGCACAAACCATGGAACCGTTGGTGATATCCGGATCATCCCCGCTGTCCTTCACCACCCCGCAGCTGCAGCTGGAAGCCGAAAGGCTGGTTTCCACCAGAGAAAGGCACAGCGTGCTCCCCTCCGGCACCCGGAGCTTCACCTCGGACACCGGTTTGCCGGACAGCAGCATCCGGGCCGCCCCGGCCGCAGCTGCCGCCGCGCACGTGCCTGTTGTATATCCTCTTCTTAATTTTTTCTGTCCCCGGTAAACGAAAGGGGCCTCTGTCCAGTCTGCCATGGCTTCTCCTGTTTCTTTATCGCAAATGTTCATACGCTTTTACACTGCCGCCCGCAAAGGTGGGCAGCTGGGCATATTCCGCAAATCCGGCCTGCAGCACCGGGTAAGCCACCGCCGCGCCGGTTCCCTCTCCCATCCGCATGTCCGCGTAGAGAAACGGTTCCAGTCCCAGCGCCTCCAGCATCCATTTTCCCGCCGGTTCCCCGGAACAGTGGGTGGCAATCATGGCATCCCTTGCCGCTGGGCAAATCTTCCAGGCACAGTAGGCAGCCACCGAGGAAATGAAGCCGTCGATGAGCACTGGCATCTGATATCTGGCACCGCCCAGAAAAAGCCCGGTAAGCCCGGCAATATCCAGGCCGCCCACTTTTGTCAGCACGTCCAACGGATCTGCGGCATCCGGCCGATTGATCTTGAGCGCCCGTTCGATCACTGCGATCTTGCGCCGCAGCCCTTCCCCGGACAATCCGGCTCCATACCCGGTCACCTCCGACACCGAACGATGGAGAAATACCGCCGCCATAGCACTGCTGGTGGTGGTGTTGCCAATGCCCATCTCTCCGGTGATCACCAGATTGTATCCCTCTTCTTTCAGTTCCTTCATGACAGAAATGCCGGTGAGAATGGCTTTTGCCCCTTCCTCTCTTGTCATGGCCGGGCCTCCGGCAATGTTTCCCGTTCCCGGCCGCACCCGGCAGTTGCGGATCCGCGGATGCTTCCCTTCCGTTTTCATGCCAATGTTGACGGGATAGACCGGTGCCCCAAACTGGCGGGCCAGAATGCACACTGCCGAAATGCCCGCGCCCATATTTTCCAGCACCTGGGCTGTCACCTCGCTGCCGCTCTGGGAAACGCCCTCTTCCACCACGCCGTTGTCCGCGCCCATGATGACCACCGCCGGACGGCTGATGTCAGGCTGTATGGTGCCCTGGATCCCGGCCACCCGCACCACCGCTTCCTCCAGCTTTCCAAAGCTGCGCAGCGGTTTACAAAGGGTATCCCACCGGTTCCAGGTGTCTGTCATGATCTGGAGGTCGGCACCGGCAATCCGGGTAATTTCCTTATCAAGAGTATCTTCCCAGGAACTGTTCCGTGCCGCTTTTTCCATTTTCAAAAGCATCTGTTCCCATTTTTCTTCCTCTGGCTTCCTCGATCCTTCCAACCCTTTCTGCATTTTGGGCTGCATCAATTCTTCCGGCTGCCATGGTGCCTCCGTCTGTATCTTTCCCCACTGGCTCTGCTTTTTCATCAGACGTTCTCCTTTTTTGGCGCATACAACAGCGCGTTGCAGATCGCCGCCGCAATGTTGCTGCCGCCCTTTCGGCCTCTGGCCACAATATAGGGCACTTCTGTCTGCATGATCAGTTCCTTTGCCTCCACCACGTGGACAAATCCCACCGGCACGCCGATGATCAGCGCCGGGGAAAAACTGTTTTCCCGGATCAGGTCATACAGACGGATCAATGCGGTCGGTGCGTTGCCTATGGCAAAGATCAGCGGCCCCGGCAGCGCTGCCGCCCGCTCCATGGAAACCGCTGACCGGGTGATGCCCCGCTCTTTGGCTTCCCGGGCCACGTCCGCATCCTGAATGAAGCAGTGGACACTGCCGCCGTATTCCGCCAGTTTCCGCTTGTTGATCCCGGCCATGGCCATGGTGGTATCCGTGACGATATGTACACCCATTTGCAGGGCACGGATGCCCGTCTCCACAGCCCCGGGACTGAAACAGAGATTGTCCGCGTAGTCAAAATCTGCCGACGTATGAATGCATCTGCGGATCACAGAAAATTCCGGTTCCGGGAAGGTGCGCTCCCCCAGCTCCTGACAGATGATCTCCATGCTGCGCTTTTCAATATCCTCCGGCCGCACCGGATCCGGCTTTTTGATCGTTTCTCTCATGCGTCTATCCCCTTTTCCAGTATCGTATAAATGGCTTCCATATCCACCGACCGTCGGAGCAGATCTGCCAACCGGTCGTATTCCTGTTCCTTGATCTGCGCCCGGGAAAACTCCGGTGCTTCCAGACGAATGCCCTTCTTCCGCCGTAGCCAGGTCAGCAGCCGCTCCGCCGTCTCTCCCTCGTCAAAAATACCATGGAGATACGTGCCGCAGGCCAGCCCGTCGCCGCTGACACAGCCGTCCTCCCGGCCATCGGAAAGCCGCAGAAAAGGCGCCGCGCCATTTTCCAGAACGGAAGTGCCCATGTGGATCTCATAGCCGGATACTGTTTCCAGCACCTCTGCTCCTGCTCCGTCTTCCGTATGCCCAGACAGTACTTCCGGCAGATGCAGTATCCTTCCCCTCATCCGGGTTCTCGTTTTTTCCTCCGAAAAAACCGTGGACACCGGCAGCAGTCCCATGCCCCGCAGGGTGCCTCCTGCCTCCACGCCGTCGGGATCACTGACCTGCTCGCCCATCATCTGATACCCGCCGCAGATGCCGAACACCGGCACGCCTTCCCCGTGCAGCCGACAGATGGCAGCTTCCAGGCCACACTCCCGCAGCCATTTCAGATCCTCCAGCGTGTTTTTCGTTCCCGGCAGAAAAATCAGATCCGGCCTGCCCAGTTTTTCCACGGAAGAGACATAACGCACATGGACGCCTGCCCGGTGCTCCAGTGCAAAAAAATCTGTAAAATTGGAAATTTTCGGCAGACGGATCACCGCCACGTCGGCCTGTCCCGCCACCGGCCGGTCTTCTGTCAGCCGTTCCGACAGGCTGTCCTCCTCGTCCAGGTCAAAGGGCTCCATGGGAATGACGCCCAGCACGGGAATGCCCGTCAGCTCCCGGATTTTATCCAGGCCCGGCCGCAGAATCTCCACATCCCCCCGGAATTTGTTGATGAGAATGCCCTTAATATAGGCCCGCTGCTCCGGCGGCAGCAGCATCACCGTGCCGTACACGGAGGCAAACACGCCGCCCCGGTCGATATCCGCCACCAGCAGCACCGGCGCCCCGGCCATCCAGGCCATGCCCATATTGACGATGTCATTTTCCATCAGGTTGATCTCCGCCGGACTGCCCGCACCCTCCAGAACGATCACGTCATGATCGGCTGCCAGCTTCTCATAGGCCTGCTTCACCGCAGGGATAAACTCCGGTTTCCGCCGGTAATAGTCCATGGCCCGCATATTTTCCAGCACCTCGCCGTTGACGATGACCTGGCTTCCCATATTGCTGGTGGGTTTTAACAGGATGGGATTCATCTCCACCCGGGGCTCCACCCCTGCGGCCTCCGCCTGCATCACCTGTGCCCGGCCCATTTCCAGCCCATCCTTCGTGATGTAGGAATTCAGCGCCATGTTCTGGGATTTAAACGGTGCCGTCCGATAGCCGTCCTGATGAAAAATCCGGCAAAAACCGGCCGCCACAAAGCTTTTTCCCGCATTGGACATGGTTCCCTGTATCATGATCGATTTTGCGCTCATCTGTGTTCCTCTCCTGTGATCTCTTTCAGTGCCTGCAGCAGACGGGCATTTTCGGTGTCTGTCCGCACCGCCGTCCGGTAATCCTCCGGCCCCAGCCCTTCATAATTTCCACAGCTGCGCAGAAGGATCTGTTTTTGCAGCAGCCGTTGTTCCAGATCCGGGTAACCCGGCGCATGAAAGCATAAGAAATTGGCCTGTCCGTTTTTCACCGAAAAGCCCAGGGCTTCCAGACCTTTTTTCAATTCTTCCCGCAGCGGACGAATCGCCCGGGACGTCCGTGCCGCCCAGTCGTCATGTGCTTTTGCCGCTGCGATCCCGGCACTCTCCGCCACACAGCTGATCCCCCAGGCCTGCCCGGCCTGCTCTGCCCGTCGGATCAGCGCCTCATTGGCCGTCAGAAGATACCCCAGACGGATGCCCGGCATGGCAAACAGCTTTGTAAAGGACTTTAACAGTACCAGATTTGGATACTCGTTCAGGAAAGGTTCCCAGGAACGCGCCTTCTCCTGCCCGGTGAAATCCAGAAAGCACTCGTCCATCACCACGGTAATGCCCCGCTCCCGGCACTTTGCCAGAAATGCAAGCCCCCAGTCCGGCTCCACGAAAAGACCGGTGGGGTTGTTGGGATTGCAGAGAAATGCCACATCGCCGGACTGCAACTCATCAAACAGGCGGGATTTTCCCAGACGATATGCACAATCATTATCCGTCCGGCTGCTTTTCCGATCATCCAATGCAATCAATTTCCCTGAAAACTTCTCCTGATTGTCTGCTGCCATCTGTCCGACAGCATCCGTTACTTTCACAGGTGTCTCTTCTGCCGCTGCGTACAAGATTTTTGCCCCTGCTGCCGTCAGCGCCCGCCCATATTCCAGGAACGAGGGCGCACACACCAGTCCCCTGGCAGGCCGAAGCCCGTAACAGAGCCGAAAGATCACATCCGCCGCCCCGGCACCGGCCATCACCCATGCGGGAGGCACCTGCTCTGCTTGTGCAATGGCAGCACGCAGTGCCCGCTGGGAAGGATCGGGATAAAAAGCCGCCCGGGAAAGTCCCTCCTGCATGGCCGCCTGTACACTTGCCGGGCAGCCGAAGGGATTCAGGTTCGCAGAAAAATCCAGCAGCGCCCGGTAGTCTGTCCCCAGCAGCTGCGCCGCCTCAAACACCCGGCCGCCGTGGCCGTTATGGCCTGCCATATCCTTTTTCTCCACCTGTTTTCTCGTACCCTCTGGCCGTCACCATCCGCCCATCCAGCACCCGGGTAGCGGAATTCCCGACGATCATCACACAGAACATATCCACCTGCTCCGGCTTTACCGTCTCCAGCGTGCCGATCCACTGGCTCTGCCCGTCCCGTCCGGCGTTTCGCACGATGCCCACCACCGTGTCCGGGGAAAGGAGGCTTCGCAGGATTGCCAGCGCATCATCCAGCGGCTTCGTCCGGGTATGGCTTCTGGGATTGTACAGACAGATGACGAAATCTCCCGCCGCTGCCGCTGCCAGCCTCTTGCGGATCACCGCCGCCGGGGTCAGCAGATCACTGAGGCTGATGATACAGAAATCATTCATCAGCGGCGCCCCCAGCACGGACGCTGCCATGACTGCTGCAGTGATGCCCGGGACGATCTCCACTTCCACACCATCTGTTTTCCCTGCCGCCAGCAGCTCCAGCACCAGCCCTGCCATACCGTAGATGCCCGCATCTCCGCTGCACACCAGCGCCACGCACTGCCCCTGTCCGGCCCTTTCGATGGCCTGCATGCAGCGCTCCCGCTCGGTGCGCATGGGCGTCTGCACATATTCCTTCTCCGGAAACAGATCCCGCACCAGGGCAATGTAGGTCGTATAGCCGATGACCACATCCGCTTCTTCCACAGCCGCCCGGGCTTTTTCACTCATATACTGCTGTCCGCCGGGGCCCAGCCCCACCACATAAAGTTTTCCCATACTGCCTCCTTATTTCTCTGAAATGCCCTTCCGGTATCCGTGGGTAAACGTCTTGTCATACAGCTTCGACAGCTCATGATCGCTGCCCAGAAAACCACCCACCAGGATCAGCGCCGTCTTTGTGATGCCCGCGGCCTCCACCTCTGCCGCCAGCGTGCCCAGGGTGGCCCGGACGATTTTCTCATCCTGCCAGGTGGCCTTGTATACCGCCGCTGCCGGGGTATTTTCTCCATAGGCAGGGATCAGCTGCTCACAGAGCTTCCGAATCTGTCCCACGCTCAGGAAAATCACCATGGTTGCCTGATGCGCTGCCAGCGCCCGGATGCCCTCCCGCTCCGGCACCGGGGTGCGTCCCTCCATCCGGGTCAGGATCACTGTCTGGCTCACGCCGGGCAGAGTATACTCCGCATGCAGCGCCGCTGCCGCCCCGAGAAAAGAGCTGACACCCGGAACGATCTCATAGGGAATGCCCAGCGCCTCCAGCCGGTCCATCTGCTCCCGGTGGGCGCCGTAGATCGCCGGATCTCCCGTGTGTACCCGGGCCGTGGTAAGGCCCTCTTTTTCCGCCTGCTCCATCACTGCGATGACCTGATCCAGATGCATCCCGGCACTGTCATACACCACCGCCTCCGGTTTCCGGTCCGCCATCACCTGGGGATTCACCAGCGAACCCGCATAAATGATCACATCCGCCCGGTCAATGATCTTTTTTCCCTTGATTGTCAGAAGCTCGGGATCTCCCGGCCCTGCACCGATAAAATATACCATACTCTGTATCTGTTCCCTTCCTCTGTTCCCATCCGGTCTTTTTACAGGATAAAAAATCACGTCCTGTCATACTTTTTATTCACAATGACTGTCGTAAAATATCCGTAATCCCGGTCTGCCTCCGGGGCACCCACGTATTCTCCGGGCAGCCCCAGATCCGCAAACACCACCGCCTGTTCCGGCAAGATCCCATGCTCCTTCATATACTGCACGATCCAGGGCATACAATGCCCGGCCTTCATGAGCACCAGATTGTCTGCAGCATCCAGCAACGCCCGGTACTTCTCCGGATTCCGTCCCAGCGGAACCACCGCCACGCTTTCCTGATCCCGGGCCAGACTGATGCCTGCCAGCGCCGCCCCTGCGGAAGCCGCCGAAATGCCCGGCACCAGCTCTGCCGCAAATCCCTGCCTTTTCAATAACTGGAACACGTACATGCACGTGCTGTACAGTGTCACATCCCCCAGCGTCACCAGTGCCACCTGTTTTTCTTCCTCCAGCAGTGCCCCGATGGCCTCCGCCGCCTGTACGGCGCAGGCTTTCCACGCCTGCCGGTCACCCGACATGGAAAATTCCAGCTCCAGCACCGGTTTTTCCTTCAGATCCACCGCCTGCTTTACGATAGAAAACGCGGTTGCCGCCTTTCCATTCACCGGCACCGCCAGCACATCCGCCGCTTCTATACATCTTTTTGCCTTTTCCGTCAGCAGCGCAGGATCTCCCGGCCCCACGCCGACACCATAAAAAATTCCAGCCATATCATCCTTCTCCAACCCTGAAACCGATTCGTGCAGACCGATTTTTCATCTTTTCTATCATACACCAACCGCCCCGTCTTTCCAATAGTTTTGCACAAGTTCTTTCTGCAGCCGCATATCGCATAATATAAATAGAGAGAGAAAAAAGCACCCGTCATTTCTGACAGATGCTTTCCGGATAGCATGATACAAAATCATGTGCATGTTGCTTACGGCTTCGGCTGCTCTTCGCCGATCACATCCAGCACAGATGTGCAGTGCGGGCAGCGGGTTGCCTCGATGGCGATCTCGAATCTGCAGTACGGGCACTTTTTCGTGGTCGGTGCTGCCGGTGCCGGTTTGCCCTTGGGCTCTCTGATCTTGTTGATCATTTTTACGATCATGAATACCACAAAGGCCATGATGATGAAATTGATCACGCCGGAGATGAACACGCCGATGTTGACGGTGGCAACGCCCTCGGGCACTGCAGACAGAGTGTCATAGTGCTTGCCGTCCATGGCGAAGAAAATATTGGAAAAATCGATTTTTCCAGTGAGGACAGAAAGCAGCGGCATGATCACATCATTCACCAGCGTGCTGACCAGAGAATTGAACGCACCGCCGATGATAATGCCGACTGCCATATCAATCATGTTGCCTTTGATCGCAAATTCTTTAAATTCTTTGAGCATCTTTCATTTCCTCCTCTTTTGTTTTCAGAATGGTTTTACAGGAAAATGTATTTCAGGATGAAAAGCACGGTCAGTACATACATCACCCAGCTTAACTTCTTCTCCTTTGCTTTTCCTGTCATCACTGTGATGATGGTGTAGGAAATCACACCGATGGTGATACCCTCGGAAATGCTGTAGGCCAGCGGCATGAACAGGATGGTCAGGAAGGCCGGGATGGCTTCTGTCATGTCGTCGAAATTGATCTTTACCACGTTGCCGATCATGTAGAAGCCTACGATGATCAGTGCCGGTGCCGTCGCAAAGGACGGAATGGACAGGAACAGCGGGGACAGCAGAATGGACAGCAGGAACAGCACACCGGTCGTCAGGGAGGTCAGTCCGGTACGGCCGCCCTCGGTCACGCCGGAAGCACTCTCCACGAAGGTGGTGGTGGTGGATGTACCGAAAACAGCGCCTGCGCAGGTGGCAACAGCGTCTGCCATCAGCGCACCCTTGATGTGCGGCAGCTTGCCGTCCTCGTCCAGCATGTCTGCCTTGGTTGCCACACCGATGAGAGTGCCCAGGGTGTCAAACACATCCACGAACAGGAACGCAAACATGATAACGATGAAATCCAGCAGGTTGATGCCGGACATATCCGCGCGGAATACAGCACCGAAGGTCTTGCCGAAGGATGCCAGGTTGATGCCTGCGGAAAAATTCGGGTACAGGGAGTACATACCTGCCTCTGCATCCGGCACATACAGGCCGATGGCCTGACAGATCATGCCCAGTACCCAGGTGATCAGGATACCGAACAAGATGCCGCCCTTTACATTTTTGATCAGCAGATAGCCGGTGATGATCACGCCAATGATGGCCAGCAGCGCGGTAATACCGATGCTGTGGAAGGTGCCGCCCTTGAAGTTCTGGTAGGTCAGCAGCGTGGAATCGGAATTGACAATGATCTTGGCATTCTGCAGGCCGATGAAGGCGATGAACAGACCGATGCCGACGCTGACAGCGCTTTTCAGTGTCATGGGGATGGCATCAAAAATAGCTTCCCGCACGTTGGCAAAGGACATGATGATAAATACGATACCTTCCGCAAATACAGCCATCAGGGCCACTTCCCAGGAAATGCCTCTGCCCAGGCAGACCGTGTACGCAAAGTAGGCATTCAGGCCCATGCCCGGTGCCAGTGCGAAGGGATAATTGGCAAACAGTGCCATGCAGACCGTTCCCACAAAGGATGCCAGCGCGGTGGCAATGAGCACGGCAGACGCGTCCATGCCGGCAGCTGACAGCATCGACGGGTTGACAGCCAGGATATACGCCATCGTCATGAAGGTGGTGATACCGGCCATGATCTCTGTCTTCACCGTCGTGTGATTCTCTTTCAGCTTAAAAATTGATTCAAGCATTTTGTTTCCTCCTACATCTCTCTCTTTTTCGTATTTTATAAAATATTTATAAAATCCCATCGGCTCCTATTATAGCATGTCCTTCCCGTTCCTTCCATCGTTTTATCAATTATTTTTATTTCAGACAGTTTTTTCTGTAAAACGCAAAAAGAACGCCCGGCCTGACAAAACCGGACATTCTCTTTCCACACATTTTTCTTTTTTAGATGATGATGCACACCATGCCACCGCTGAGATCGTTGACCACCTTCTGCATCGTATCCTGCAGCTTTTCCTGGCACTCGTCGCCGATGCGGGTGAGTTTTCCGCGGATGCCGTCCTCCACCAGCTGTTCCACGGATTTTCCGAAGATGTTCGTATTCCAGATGCCGTCCTCGGTCTGCTGGTTTTCCCTGATGTAGGCGATCAGGTCGTTGGCCTGCTGCTCGCTGCCCACGATGGGGGCGATCTCCGTCTCGATGTTGGCGCGGATCAGATGGATGGACGGGGCTTCCGAGCGGATCTTGACGCCGTACTTGTTGCCCTGGCGGATGACCACCGGCTCCTCCAGCGTGATCTCTCCCTTCACCGGGCTGATGACGCCATAGCCCTTCATCCGCACCGCCTGCAGGGCATCCTGTACCTGCTCATATTCCTTTTTCATTTTGGACAGCTCCCGCACCGCCGCAATGAGCTGATATTCCCCGTCGATGGCCGCGCCGGTGAGCTCGCTGAGTGTCCGGTAATAGTAGGCCGGATCAAAGTCCACCTGCACCTTCAGGGTACCCGAGGACAGATCCATGGCCTCCTGCTTCATGGCGCGGATGAAGCTGCTCTGGGCCGTGAATTCCCGGTTCCGGACATCCCGCACCTTCTCAATGCCATCCATGTAGGCCCGGACATTTTCCAGCAGATCCTGCTTGATCTCATGGCTCTCCTCCAGCATTTCCACCCATTTGGGGATGTAATACTCGATCTGCTGCACCGGGAATTCATAGAGCACCTGCTCCAGCAGCCGGTAAATATCCTCTTTTTTCATCTGCTCGCAGTTCATGCATAAGGTGCTGACCGCATACTTTTTCTCCAGCTCCCGCGCCAGCCCCTGCGCCTCCTCGCTGTAGGGCTTCTGGGAATTCACCAGCAGCACGAAGGGCCTGCCGATGCGTTTCAGCTCTCCCACCGTCTTCTCCTCTGCCGGAACGAAGGCTTCCCGGGGCAGCTCCCCGAAGGAGCCGTCGCCCGTCACCGCAATGCCGATGGTGGAATGGTCGCAGATCACCTTCTGGGTGCCGATCTCCGCCGCCTGGGCAAAGGGGATCTCGTGGTCGAACCAGGGCGTTTTCACCATCCGCTCTCCGTCGTCCTCGATATGCCCGGCAGCGCCCTCCACGAGAAAGCCCACACAGTCGATGAGCCGCACCTTTACCTCAATGTCCTCCCCCAGGCGGATGACAGCCGCCTCTTTGGGAATGAACTTCGGCTCCGTCGTCATGATCGTGCGGCCTGCGGCGCTCTGGGGCAGTTCATCCCTGGCCTGCAGCCTGGCCCGCTCATCCTCCATGCCCGGCAGCACCAGAAGATCCATAAACCGCTTGATGAACGTGGATTTTCCGGTGCGCACCGGCCCCACGACCCCTATGTAAATCTCTCCCTTTGTCCGGGCTTGTATATCTTTATACACATCGTAATGTTCCATGACTGGCCCCCTTCACTTATCCTGCTATCATCGTATGCGGCCGTTTGATCTTCCATGCAGAAAAAGTGAAGTTTCTTAGTGTTTCCTGCGGAACAGCTTGTTGGCCGCCACGCTCAGCACGATGGTAACCACCATATCCGGCAGGGTGTTGCCCACCGGGATGTCCACCTTCATGAGCTGCCGGTACAGGACAAAGCCCACAAACCACACAACCAGGTTCAGCACGTCCGCACTTTGCTCCTGATGATCCTGCTTCAACAGGAAAAAGTCTGCGATCTGAATGGCGATCATGGGAGCGAATACCGAGCCGATGAAATAGAGGAAATCGGTGATGTCGTCCATGGGGAAGAAGCAGGCGCCCACAATACCGATGACGGTCACCGCCACAGCCATCCATTTACCGCTGAGCTTTTCAGACAGGGACTCGCTGGAAATCCCGGCGGAGTAAGCATCCAGGAAGGTCGTTGTCACCGTGGAAAAAACGATGATCAGAAGGCCTGCAATGCCAAGGCCCGCTTTTACCATGATCTGGGCAATATCCGATTCTCCGGTAAAAATGGCCGCACCCATGCCGATGACATACATCCAGCAGCTGACGATGCCGTAGACGATGGCGCTGACCGCCGTAGCTTTCACCGGCTCTTTGGCTTCCCGGGTGTAGTCACTGATGAGGGGCAGCCAGGACAGGGGCATGGCCACAGACAGCTCCACCGCTGCCCCAAAGGACATCATGTCGCCGCCTGCGCTGGCCATCGTGTCTTTTCCAAAAATGGTAAAGCTTAAGATGACCGTAAGGATGAGCAGCGCCGCCATGGCCACGGTATTGATCTTTCCCAGATTTTCAATGCCAATGACGATCCACACAATGATGAGACCGCCGATGAGCAGGCACCAGATCCATTTGCCTGCGGCAATGACACCGTCTGCTGCCAGCGCCCCGTCGTAGATCATGATGGCGGTCCAGCCCACCAGCTGGACAATGTTCAGCACGGAGAACAGCAGGCCACCCTTGCTGCCAAAGCTCATTTTCGCCGTTTCCATGGCACTTTTGCGCACACTGCCGCCGATGACACCGGCGCAGAACAGCATGAGGCAGCCGATGACATGGCCCACGAGGATGGCCAGCAGGCCCCTGGAAAAGCCCAGCGGTGCAAAATAGGTGCCGGTGAGGATCTCTGCCAGGGACACCGCCGCCCCAAACCAGATCAAACCGTTTTCAAAAAGGGAAGTATATTTTTCTTTCATGGATTTATGCCTCCTTCGCAAATTCCCCGGTCAGGGCAAAGCCGTGGTTCATGGGGCCGGAACCTGCCCCCAGATCCAGCATGTCAGCCAGTGCACCGGAAATGTAGGCTTTCGCCCGTTTCACCGATTCCTCCAGAGAAAATCCCTTGGCCAGGTTGGAGGCAATGGCGCTGGACAGGGTACAGCCGGTGCCGTGAGTGTTGGGATTGTGGATTCGTTTGCCCAGGAACCACCGGCTCCTGCCGCCCATATACAGCAGATCGTTGGCATCGTTGATGCTGTGGCCGCCCTTTAACAGCACGGCACAGCCAAAGGTATCGCCGATGATCTTTGCTGCTGCTTCCATGTCCTTTTCATCATGGATATCCATGCCGGACAGCATCTGGGCCTCAGGAATGTTGGGTGTCACCAGCTCCGCCAGAGGCAGCAGCCGGTCCATCAGCGTCTGGATGGCATCGGTCTTCAAAAGGGAAGAACCGCTGGTGGCCACCATCACCGGATCCACCACGATATGCCGGGCCTTCCATTGGGTCAGCCCATCGGCAATGACGTGGATCAGTTCACTGGAAGACACCATGCCGATCTTCACCGCATCCGGGAAAATGTCAGAAAATACCGCATCCATCTGTTCCTTTAAAAATGCCGGGGAAGCTTCCTCAATGGCCGTGACGCCGGTGGTGTTCTGGGCCGTCAGCGCGGTCACCGCACTCATGGCAAACACACCGTTCATGGTCATGGTTTTTAAATCCGCCTGGATGCCGGCGCCGCCGCTGCTGTCGCTGCCTGCGATGGTCAGTGCCGTCTTCATTTTTTTCGGCGGTTTTTCTTCGCCTGCATGGGCCTGGGTCTTCAGCTCTTCCGCCGCAGCCTTTAACTCTTCTGCCGCTTTTCTGGGATCCGTTGCCTTCATGATAGCGGATACCACACAGATGCCCGCAATGGGAATGCCCTGTAACACATCAAGATTTTCCATGTTCAGGCCGCCGATGGCGTTGACCGGAATGGGCACAGCCTGACAGATGTCCCGCAGGGTGTCCGGGGAAGTGAGCACGGTTTTTACCTTGGTGGTGGTGGGATAAATGGCCCCCACACCCAGATAATCTGCCCCCTGTTCGTAAGCCTCCTGTGCCTGGGCTACTGTTTTCGTCGTGGCTCCCACGATTTTGTCCTCTCCCATGAGGGAACGGGCCAGGGAAACCGGCAGATCGGACTGTCCCACATGGACACCCTCCGCGTCCACCGCCAGCGCCACGTCCACCCGGTCATCAATGATGAGAGGCACCTGATATTTTTTCGCCAGCGTATGTACTTTTTCCGCCAGCGCCATATACTCTCTCGTCGTCCGGTTTTTCTCCCGCAGCTGCATGATGGTGGCGCCGCCCATGAGGGCCAGCTCCACCCGGCGCAGGAATTCGTCCTCGTCCCAGCCGGTGCTGTCGGTGATAAAATAAAGGGTCGTATCTATTCTTCTCATTTTGTTATCCTCACACATACAAATAGTCGTTCAGTACCGGCTGCAGCCCTTCGTCCGCAATGTCCTGATACATGGTTTCCAGGCTGCGGGCATCGTCGATCTCAAACTGCTCGTCGCCCTGCTCCCCGTCGGCCTCTTTGCCGCTGTACTTGCTCTCATGATCCCCGATACCGGTGGAAACCCCGGCAGACACCTTGGTGGCCGCGATCTTCACGATGCCGTCCCGGAAGGAAGCGCTCTCTCTGGAAGACACGGTGATGCCCACAAAGGGCAGGAAGATCCGGTACGCGCAGATGACCTGACAGAGCTGGCTTTCATGCACATCCAGCGGATTGATCTTGTCATTGTTGATGATGGGACGAAGCCGCGGGCAGGACAGGGACATTTCCGCATACGGGTATTTCCGCTGCAGATAGTACACGTGCAGAGCGCTGGCCAGTGCATCCTTGCGGAAATCCGACAGTCCCAGCAGTGCCGAGAACGCCACGCCTCGCATGCCGCCCATGAGGGCACGTTCCTGGGCCTCGAACCGGTACGGCCATACCCGCTTATGTCCCATCAGATGCAGGGTTTCATATTTATCCGCATCATACGTTTCCTGAAAAACGGTCACATAGTCAGCGCCGCATTCGTGGAGATATCGGTACTCATCGGTGTTCACCGGATAAATCTCCAGCCCCACCATGCGAAAATATTTCCGGGCCAGCTTGCAGGCCTCCCCGATATAATGGACGTCACTCTGGCTGCGGCTCTCGCCGGTGAGAATGAGGATTTCCTCCATGCCGCTGTCGGCGATGACCTTCATCTCTTTTTCAATCTGCTCCATGGACAGCTTCATGCGGTTGATGTGGTTATAGCAGTTAAACCCACAGTACACGCAGTAGTTTTCACAGTAATTGGCAATGTACAAAGGGGTAAACAGATACACCGTGTTGCCAAAATGCTTGCCCGTCTCCCGTCTGGCCCGCTGGGCCATCTGCTCCAGAAACGGTTCCGCCGCCGGGGAAAGCAGTGCCTTAAAGTCCTCGATGGAACACGTCTCATGCTCCAGCGCTGCCAGCACATCCCTGGCCGTATATTTGCTGTAATCGTAGGACTGCATCTGCGCCATCACCTGATCGCGCACATCGGACCGGATCTGCTCCATGCCCGGCAGATATTCCATATGGTTCTTTCTGCTGGACGGATCGGTTTCCAGCCGGTGCTTTTTCTCCAGCGCTTCCGGGGAAAGGTAAGAGGAATCTACAAAAAACTGATTTTCCATTCCCATCGCCCCCTAATTGCGCAGAAATCCGGTGAGCGGATCGGATGCGGATGCGCCCCGGGTCAGCACGCGGCCCAGGCCTGCCAGATATGCCTGTCGTCCGGCTTCGATGGCTTTTTTGAAAGCAGAAGCCATGAGCGGAAGATCTCCTGCGGTTGCCAGCGCCGTGTTTGCCATGATGGCCGCAGCGCCCATCTCCATGGCCTCGCACGCCTGGGACGGTCTGCCGATGCCCGCATCCACAATGATGGGCAGGTCGATCTCATCAATGAGGATCTGGATAAATTCTCTGGTAGCCAGTCCCTTGTTGGAACCGATGGGGGATGCCAGCGGCATGACAGCAGCTGCACCGGCGTCCACCAGATCTCTGGCCACGTTCAGATCCGGGTACATGTAAGGCATGACCACAAAGCCCTCCTTGGCCAGCACCTCTGTGGCCTTGATGGTTTCCTGATTGTCCGGCAGCAGGTATTTGCTGTCCCGCATGATCTCTATTTTCACAAAATCACCGCAGCCCAGCTCTCTGGCAAGCCGTGCGATGCGGATGGCCTCCTGGGCATTTCTCGCACCGCTGGTGTTGGGCAGCAGCGTCACATTCTTCGGGATATAGTCCAGGATGTTCTCCTGTTCCTTTGTGTTTGCCCGGCGCACCGCCAGGGTAATGATCTGGGCACCGGCATCCTGCACTGCTGCCTCAATGAGTTTCATGGAATATTTTCCTGAGCCCAGAATAAAACGCGAGTCAAACGTATGACCGCCAATGACCAATTTGTCGTCTTTCATGTAATCTTCCTTCTTTCTATGCTTCCAGTTCTCCTGACAGAATCCGCAGGATCATATGTGCTTCATGGGCTGCGCAAGCCATCACCCGGGGTGCCACCAGTCCCATGCCGTCGTTCACATCACTGACGCCGTCCCCGCACAGATAAAAATGGTCGGTGATCCTTCTCGTGCGGATGAGATTGGTACTCTTCATGCCCGCCATGCCGGAGCCTGCCACCAGATATTTCTCCGGCATCTGCTCCAGCACCACGTTCACCAGCATGGCCTTGCATACCGGATTATCAAAGGCTTCGCACACCACATCCGCCTCTGCCAGCAGCGCCGGGGCGTTCTCCTCCGTGATCTTCACATCGTGCAGCTCCAGCTCCGTATAGGGTGCGATCTCCCGTAAGTTTTCCGCCAGTGCCTCCACCTTGGGACGTCCAAGCTGTATCACCTTATACTGCTGCCTGTGCAGGTTGGTAATGTCCACCCGGTCAAAATCCATGAGGATCAGCTTACCGATCCCTGCCCGGGCCAGGGAAACAGCCACGTTGGATCCTAAGCCTCCCAGCCCGCATACCGCAACCGTGGCGTTGGAAAACGCCCGTTGCCGCTCCTTCCCATGCCGCAATTCCAGCACCTGCATCCACTCTTCCTTTGATGGGATCATTCAGCCACCTCCCACAAAGCTTACTACTTCGATGCAATCCTCATCCTGCAGTACGGTACTGCCGTACCGGGCTTTCGGAACGATCTCTCCGTTTTTCTCCACCGCGATCCGGGTGAGATCATAGCTGGTCGTCTTCAGGTAATCCTGCAGTGTAAGTCCTGCGATGGATCGTGCTTCTCCATTTACGGTTACCATTTCAATCCCTCCTTTTTCCCAATTTGAAGGTTCAGATACGCCCTTCATAAAACCGCGCAAAAAGGGGCTGCCGATCTGGCAGCCCCTTCTGTGCTTTATTACTCCCTCTGCTTCGCAGCGGGTGTCCCTCCGTTGGCATTATCCAAATCAGGTTTTCGGTCGAAGGTCACACCTTCCTCTCAGCCTGTCTTACAAGCTCCCGTTTTTCCATATCCAATTATCAGTTCTGTATCCGTATGGATCCAATTACTGGTTGATATACTGATCGATCATTGCCTTGATCTCATCCTGCTGTTTGCCGACCGCACCCTCAACCTTCAGTGTACCGTCAGACATCTCGGATTTTGCTTTTTCGATGGCTGCTTTGCCCGCATCGGATACGATGGAGTTGTACAGATCGTTCTCTACAATACCTGCAGCATCATCAGCAACGCCCTTTACCTGGTACTCACCGAAAGGAAGGGTACCTTTGTCCAGGTACTCTTGGATCGTAGCGTAAATCACATTTCCGCACTGTTTGATAACAGAAGTAACGAATCTGCTCTGGATATCGGGATCCTCTGTGTACATTAAGGACTGGTCGGAATCAACACCGATGACATATTTGCCAACCTCGGCTGCTGCTGTATGTACACCGTTGCCGGATCCGCCTGCGCAAGCAAAGATCACATCGGCACCGGCATCATTGTACTGTGTCAGAGCCTGTGTTCTTGCCGTGTCAGGATCGTTCCATGCACCAACATAGTTATAAACGATCTTTGTATCAGGATCGAAATATTTCGCACCCTGAATGTAACCAACGAAGAACTCCTGGATGGGAACAGTCTCGTCCATACCGCCGATAAAGCCCACAGTCTTTGCACCGCTTGTGCCCTCTACACCGGAGGATGCAACATCAGCTGCAGCGATACCGGCGAGGAAAGAAGCCTCAGATACGGAGAAATCAACACCATACATGTTGCCGTTCTCAGCCTGGTCTAGCACGTTCTCGTTCAGAATAACAGTTGCCAGATCCGGATACTCGTTAGCAATCTCTACCAGGTTATCCTTAAAGTCAGATGCTGTGATGATCAGATCTGCGCCGGCATCTGCCGCCTCATACATGGCAGTCAGATTTGCCTGCAGATCCGCAGTTGTCTCGATGACATGTATGTTGGCCTTGTCAGCCAGCTCTGTTGCTGCTCTGTCTCCACCCTCAGCCATGCTGTCCCAGTAGGAAAGGTCTCCTCTGTTTTTGATGAACACATAAACCTCAGCCTTCTCGCCATCATCAGCTGCAGCCTCGTCTGTGCTGTCTGCTGCCTCTGTGGAATCCTCTGCCTTGTCTGTGCTGCTGTCAGAAGAACCGCAGCCTGCAAGCATACCTACTGCCATTGCACCGGTCAGTAATAATGCCAGTAACTTTTTCATTTCTTTTCCTCCTGTTTACTCTTCTTCTTTTTTCTTAGCTTCTTCTTCGCACATCTTGTACAGGGTCTGACGATAAGAATCATCATAATCCTCCCATAACGGCTCTACCTTGCTCGCCTCGTTCAGGAAGTAGAAAACATCTCTGCCCATTGCTCTTCCCTTGATGGTGTGCATGTCCATGGCATAATCCGGAATCTCCGGCACATAACCTGCCTCAAATTCCTTCATGATGATATTTTTAATATGGTCGGTAGAACGCTCCTTCTTACATTTGCACAGATAACGGATCGCGTGCATGAAGAAAATCGGGCGGTCCCCATCGCCATATGCGAATTCTTTTCTCAAATCATTCATAGTCTTGACAAACATCGGTGCATCGGTATTGCCGAAGCCGATATCCTCCACGGAAATAACCAGAAGCCGATTCCACATTTTCTCTTCGTGGAAGGTAGATGTAATATAAAGCTCATACGCCATGCGCAGGGCCAGCTCCTCTTCTCCACGGCGGATACATTTCTGCAGCGCGGAAATCACAAGATCTGCATCCAGTCCGCTCTTTGTTTTTGTATTTGACCAGGGATCATAATAAACACTGTCTGCCATTTGGTCTTTCTCCTCCTTTGATTTTATGAAAAACACCAGTTATCCGAGACTTATGCAGCCTTGGCACGGCGTTCCTCTGCTTTTGACTTGCTCACCTGCAAAATGGTAAGCACAACAATGATGAACACATACGGGAATGCATCGATCAGCTTCAGATCCAGATTACTGTAAAGCTGCAGATACACCGTGATCGTGTCCGAAAATCCATAGAGCAGGGAGCTTAAGAAGCCCACTACCGGATTGCCCTGGCTGATGGCCTGCATCGCCAGAGACAGGTATCCTCTGCCCGCCACCATACCGGCGGTAAAGGATTTGAGGGAACCCATGGAAAGATACATGCCGCCCAGCGCACAGAACACGCCGCAGAACAGCAGCGAAATGAACCGGGTCTTGAGCACGTTGATGCCTGCAGACCGGGCAGCCTCCTCGTTCTCTCCCACGGCCCGGATGTTCAGCCCCAGCTTCGTCTTATACAGTAAAAACCAGGTCACTGCCACCAGGATCCATCCCACATAAGTTAAAAAATTCTGTCCGGAAAGCACCTTACCGATAAACGGAATGGCAGAAAGTCCGGGAATCTTAACATTCGGAAAGGTTTTACTTACCAGAGCGCTGCTGGTGATCTTACTGCCTGCAGTCAGTACAAGGACAAATACCGTACCGCCGGTGGCAGCCAGATTGATGGCCACGCCACAGGCATTCATGGGACCGCGCATCACCAGGGTAAAATATCCCAGGATAAAGGACACCAGAATACCGAAAAACAGACCTGCCACGGCTCCCACCAGAAGATTGCCGGTCCAGGCACTGCCCAGGACACCGGCCAGGGCACAGATGAGCATTGTTCCCTCAATGGCCAGGTTGAAAATGCCGGCCTGGCTGACGATATTTGCCGCCAGGGTGGCAAGCATCACCGGCGTTGTGCTGGCAAGCACAGAAAACCAGAAACTGGATGATAAAAGGAATCCCATTATACATTGCCTCCTTCCTGTGCTGCTGCAAGCTCTGCCTGCTCCAGGGCAAGCTTCTGCTCGTGTTTCTGTTTGAATTTATACAGGAACCGCTCGGATGCCACCAGAAGGATGATGATGCCCTGCAGAAGGGTAACCACCTCCGGATCCAGATCCGTAGAACGGGACATGATCTCTGCACCGATCCGCAGGTACGCGATGAAAAACGCGGTCAGCGGAATGAATACCGGGTTCTCATTGGCCAGCATGTGGACAAGAAGACCGTCCCACACATAGTTCACCTGGCTCTGCCAGTAGAAACGCTTGTACATACCGACATCTCAATGGCGCCGCCCATACCGGCGAAGATACCGCCCATGAACTGTGCCAGCAGAATGACCTTCCCGGTCTTGATGCCAGCTGCCCTGGCGAATTCCGGGTTGATACCGGTGACACGCACCTTATAACCGAAGGAAGTCTTCTCCATCAGCACCACAACGAAAATAACGGCTGCGATGAGGATGAGGAAACCGTAGTTCATGCTCGTTCCCTTGATCAGGTTGCCCAGCTTGGCATCCTTGGGGAACTTGGCGCTGCCCCAGCTTCCGCCTCCCTCCAGGAAGAAAGCACTGATGATGGACAGGCCCAGATAGTAGAACACCGAGTTGAACATGATGGAAAGTACCGTCGGGTCTACTTTGGTAAATTTATTGATCAGCACCGGCAGCATGGAAATGAATCCGCCTGCGATGGCTGCTGCCACGATGAGTACAAACTGGTGTAAAATATTGGGCAGCGGCACCCGGATGGCAATGGCGGTGGCAATGACGGCTCCCATGTAGAAAGCGCCGTCTGCACCGATATTGAAAATACCGCTCCGCAGCACGATGTTCAGAGACAGGCCGGTGAAGATCAGCGGCACTGCCCGCTCAATGACGTTGAAAAAGCTCCGCTTGGTCTGCAGGGGCCCCAGCATCAGCTTCTGGATGGCAAATACCGGCTCCTCGCTGACGAAAAAGATAATCGCAAATACGATCAGCAGTGCGATCACCATGGCGATCACGGTACGGATGACATTGAAATAGTTCATGATGTCAAATTTCTTTTTGGTATTCATGCTATGCCTCCGCTCCTTCCTGATGTTTGATACCGAGCATGTAAAGTCCCAGCTCCTGCTCGCTGACCTTTGGCCGGTTGCTTAAGGATGCCACAACCCTGCCCTTATGCATGACAAGGATCCGGTCACTTAAAGCAATAAGCTCATTCAGATCGGCGGATGCCAGAATGATGCCCTTGCCTGCACTTCTCATCTCCAGGATCTTCTGGTGAATGAAGTTCATGGCGCCCACGTCCACGCCCCGGGTCGGCTGATCCAGCACCAGCAGATCGCTGCCCGCACAGAACTCCCTTGCCACGATGGCCTTCTGGATGTTACCGCCGGACAGGCTCTTGATGGGCTGGTTCTCGTCCTTCGTTTTTACATTATATTCTTTGATCAGTGCCTTGCAGTGTTCCTTGACCTTCTTAAAATCAATGAGCTTGCTTTTCTTGGCAAAGGAATCGATGTTGGACACGACCATGTTCTCCTGTACGCTCATGATGGCTGCACAGCCGTTATACAGACGATCCTCCGGTACATAGGACATGCCCAGCTTGCGCACATGGTCGATGGACGCCTTCGTGATGTCCTCGTTTTTGAACAGCACCTGGCCGGAACGGGCTCTTAAATTGGCTGTGATGATCTCAATGAGCTCACTCTGTCCGTTGCCCTCCACACCGGCAATGCCCACGATCTCCTTGTTGCGCACGGTAAAGCTGACGCCGTCCAGCTTCATGACGTCAAACCGATCCTTGTACGTCAGGTTCTCCACTTTGAGGAGATCCTCGTCCGGCTCCAGCATTTCTTTCTCATAATCAAAAGAAATGACACGGCCCACCATCTTATTGGAAATCTCTTCCTCCGTGACATCGGCGGTGTTGAACGTGCCTTTCGTCTTGCCGCCTTTTAAAACAGTGATCCGATCGCTGATCCGCTTTACCTCGTTGAGTTTATGGGAAATAAAGATAATGGTCATTCCCTGTTTTTTCAGGTCGATGAGCCGTTCAAACAGTTCCTCCGTCTCCTGAGGTGTCAGCACCGCAGTAGGCTCGTCCAGGATGATCAGCTTCGCGCCCCGGTACAGGATCTTCAGGATCTCCAGCTTCTGCTTCATGCCGACGCTCATATCCCGGACTCTCCGCTCCGGGTCAATGTCGAAGTTATATTTTGCCGCAATGGCACGGGTCTTCTCCACGTCTTCCTTCCGGTTGCTGATAAATTTTTCTTCCTTGATGCCCAGCATCAGGTTTTCCGCTCCGGTCAGAGAATCCACCAGCATAAAATGCTGATGTACCATGCCGATTCCTGCTGCGATGGCGTCGCTGCTGGAAGCAAAGTGCACTTCCTCTCCTCTCAGAAAAATCTGTCCGGAGGTGATGGGGATCAGGCCGAACAGTATCTTCATCAGCGTACTCTTTCCCGCACCGTTTTCCCCTACCAGTGCGTGGATCTCGCCCTCCCGGACGTCAAAGCATATATTGTGGTTGGCCAGTACACCGCCCTCATATATCTTCGTTACATTCTTTAATTCCAACAGCGTTCCCATTGGCAGCCCACTCCTTTTATCTTATGCACCAGCCTGACCGGCAAGCACGTTTTCCACAGTCGCAAAGAAATTCTCCTCAAACGCTGCACTGTCCACAAACAGGGCACCGCATGTATGATAATCGGTATCATCGCATTTTTCCAGATTCTCGCAGGTACGGCCGTCCGCTTCTCCTTCGGTCACACAGGTCAGATGCATGGGGATGGTGGTGATCCACTCCGGATGCAGCGCCGCACCCACAGCCAGCGGGTCATGCAGCGCACAGCCCTTCAGGTACGGATGCATCACACGGTACGCATCCAGATAATATTCCACCAGCTTCGCCAGAAAATCTGCCCGTCCGGTACCGATCGTCTGCCAGCGCTTCAGATCTGCAAAGCTCATCAGTGTTTTTCTCGTCACATCCAGACCAATGACTGTCAGCGGAGGTTCTGTCTCCAGCACCAGCTTCACAGCTTCCGGATCCATGCCCGCATTGGCCTCCTTATATGGATTCACATTCCCGGGTGCTGCCAGCGCCCCCACCATGGAATACACTGCACCGATCTGATCAAGGATACCCGGCTCCTTTGTGATCACCCGGGCCAGATCGGTCATGGGGCCGGTGGTTACCAGCACCAGATCTTTGCCGTAGGTATGGATGCTGTCAATGATGTAATCCACCGACTCCTCCACCACTGCGCCGGCCACATCCTCCGGCTCATAATCTCCAAACTGATTCGCCATACCGTCCTGCCCATGGATCTTACTGCCCGCCAGCTTATAATCCCGTCCCGGACGGACGATAGGTACCGCACTTCCCATGTATACAGGCACCTGCGCCCCCAAAAGTTCCACCAGCTTTTTTGTATTCCGGTATGTATTCTCCACAATGGACATACCATAGGAAACCGTGATGCCGATCAGCTCCATCTCCTGCTGCCCGATGGCATAGACAATTGCCAGCGCATCATCAATTCCCGTGTCCACACTCAGTATCATTTTCTTCTTCATCTGTCTGTCAGTTCCTTTTATTTCTGTCTTTTTTACTTTTTATAGCACTTCTGTCCTCAGGTGTCCGGTAAATGAGCCCGAAACGCGAAAAATGGGCAAAACGCCCTTTCTTCCTATGATTATACAACATTAGAAGAATGGTTTCAATTTATTTTTCACGCCAATCAGTTATAAGTTTTACTTATAACTATTCCTGTCGGCCTCACATGCGGCAAGCAAATGAAAATTCTCACCCACAATACCCCTCTACGGAATCTCCAGTGTCTGTTCATGGGTATCATCCTTATACCCGGCACTGTAAGATACCTTCACCTGCTTCACACCGTCCCGAACGTAAATCCGATCCTTAAGCACAGTCTGTCTTCCTGCCGGGATCACTGCTGTCCCCGCATACTTGAGGCTGTTGTACCGTCCCGGATCGTCGGTCTGCACGTCATCATAGGACTTGCCATCGTAGCCACGCCAGACAGCAGTCTCCTCCGTGCCGAACCGGCTGTCATTGCGCACTGTAATGTGCACCTCATAAGCCGAATAGCCCAGGGCACAATCTGCTTCCACAGGCATCACGTTGAAATCCTCCACAGTCAGAATGCTGTCCCGGTAATACTCCCGGTTCTCCCTCATCTCAGTCAGCATAGAAACAACCCCGAGCAACGCCAGACCGGTCACCAGACCCAGCGTTCCTTTCGCGATCACGGAAATCAGTCTCATTCCTCCACCTCCTCTGGCAGCTCCACCGGCAGCTCATACACCGCTTTTAACACCTGCATCCGGTTATCCGGTCGATACCGGTCTTCCAGACAGATCCGGGGCTTCGAAAAACCAGGCTCCGCAAAGAAGATCACATCTCCTTCCACATCGCTCTCATAACCAAAATCATAGGATTCCAGCAGGCGAAGGCCATAATATATCTCATAGCTGGAAAAATCGTAGGAAGACACCGCCTCCTTGAAAATCTCTTCACCATCTGTATCTGTATAAGCCAGATAGGGTGCATCCAGAGATGTCTCGTAGGTGGGATATTCCTCAGAATTCCTGATCCGCAGATGCACCGCCACACACATCTGCCCTGCCGGAAATTCCGGGCGGACATCTACCTTTTCCAGCACCTTCGCCCCCAGAACCGTCACCGTGCGGGTGCCGATCTGTGCCGGTTCCCCGGCAGGCACTTCTACGATGGAAAGATCCGATAATGCCGCCTCCTTCGCCAGCTGTTTCTCCTGCACAATGGTGCAAAGGCCGTTCAGCAGACCGGACAGGAACAAAAGTGCGATACAGCAGACCACATAAATCACTGAGCCCTTATGACTGCCCGGCTGTGCCTTTGGCTTTGGCTCCCCGGGTGCGGCGGTTCCGTCCTCCACATACGTATAAATATCCTTGTCTGTATCGGCAGGATCAAATCCCAGATCTGCCCGTTCCTCCGTTTCCGGCTCCTGCTGCGGATTGTCCTGTTTCTGAAAGGTTCCGCATTTGGGGCAGATTCCATAGTATTTCTCATAATCAAAAAGTTTTCCGCAGTTTTTACATTTCATCGGTTTTCCTGGTTACTCCCATGCCAGTACACTGGTCTCAATCTTCTTATCCCGCAGCATCAGTTCCCGCACGGCCTCTCCCGGTGCTTTATTTTCAAACAGCACCCGGTTGACCTGTTCAATGATGGGCATCTCCACCTGATATTTCTCTGCCAGCTCTCTGGCTGCCTTGGCGGAATACACCCCTTCTACCACCATTTTCACCTGATCCATGGCTTCCTGCATGGTGCAGCCCTGGCCGATCAGATATCCGGCCCGCCGGTTCCGGCTGTGCACACTGGCACAGGTCACGATCAGATCGCCGATACCGGACAGTCCATAGAAGGTCTCGATCTTGCCGCCCATGGCGATGCCCAGGCGGGAGATTTCTGCCATGCCCCGGGTGATGAGGGCTGCCTTTGTGTTGTCCCCGTATCCCAGACCATCCGCAATGCCCGCCGCCAGTGCCACCACGTTTTTCAGGGCAGCGCCCAGCTCAATGCCCAGCATATCCGGGCTCGTATAGACGCGGAACGTCTCGCTCATGAACAGATTCTGAATATGTTCTGCCGTCTGACGGGTATGGGCGCCTGCCACACAGGTGGTGGGAATGCCCTTGCCTGCCTCCTCCGCATGGCTGGGCCCGGAAAGCACCGCCGCATCCACCATCGGCAGCTCCTGCTCGATAATGTCCGTCATGGTCATGAGCGTATCTTCCTCCACACCCTTTGCCACACAGACGATGAGCTGTCCCTCCGGCACCAGACCAGAAAGCTGTCTCGCCGTTCCCCGGACGAACACCGACGGCACAGCCAGCACCAGCATTTCCCGATCCTTCACCGCTTCCTCCAGACAGTCTGTAATGTTAATATCCTCCGGTATATGTACTCCCGGCAATTTGCCTTTCTGCTCCCGGTCTCTGCGAAGCTGTGCCACCTCATCTGACAATGCCGACCAGAGTGTCACCTGATGATGGTTGCCGTGCAGCATGACTGCCAGCGCGGTTCCCCAGCTTCCTGCTCCCAATACACTGACCTTGGCCATCAGTTCTCCCCCTTTGTTTTCTTTTTTAATAGGTAAGTCTTATTTTCCGTTCCGTGGATGAGCCGCCCGATGTTTGTCCGGTGCTGCCAGAACGCCAGCGCCGTCAGGCAGGCCGCCACGATATAAAGCTCTGTCAGGTGTCCCTGGCTCATGCCAAATTCACCCCGCTGTCCCAGAAAGATCACCTGCACCAGAAAACAGAGGTACAGCACCATGGAACCCAGCGACACATAATTCGTGATGGTAAACACGAGAATAAAGGCCAGCGCGGACACGGCAAAAATCGGGAAATGGCCGAAGGCCAGCATCATGCCCGCAGAGGCAGCAATGCCCTTGCCGCCCTTGAAGCCCAGATAAAACGGAAAGTTATGTCCCAATACCACACCTGCCCCGGCATAAATGGCCAGCAGCGGACGGATATCCCCGTGGGAGGCGCCAAACAGCGCCTGCACCAGCAGCACAGCCGCCACGCATTTCAGCGCGTCTCCCAGAAAGGTAATGGCACCGGCCTTTTTGCCCAGCACCCGCAGGGCGTTGGTGGTACCCGCGTTGCCGCTGCCCTGGGTACGGATATCAATGCCGTGCATTTTTCCGTAAATATAAGAGGTCTGAAACAGGCCAAACACGTAACCGATGGCCACACAGATCAGACGGATCATCATTGCTCCTTCTCCTTTCGCTCCCGGATGATGAATTTCAGCGAGGTGCCGCCAAAGCCGAAGGCATCCCGGATCCGGTTCTCCAGATATCTCGTGTAGGAGAAATGCATCAGTTCTTTATCGTTGACGAAGATCACGAAGGTCGGCGGCTTCACCGCAACCTGGGTGATATAGTACAGCTTCAGGCGGTGGCCTCTGTCAGACGGCGGCTGCTGCATGGCAACGGCCTCGGACATGATCTCGTTGAGCACACCGGTGGCGATCCGCAGGGTGCAGTTCTCCAGCACCGCATCGATGGTGTCAAACAGCTTGTTCAGCCGCTGACCGGTCTGGGCGGAAATGTAAAGGATTTCCGCGTAAGGCATAAAGGAAAGCACTTCCCGGATCTTGTTGGCGTACTGATAAACGGTTTTGTCATTTTTCTCAATGGCATCCCACTTGTTCACGGCAATGATAATGCCCTTGCCCCGCTCATGTGCAATGCCTGCGATCTTGGCATCCTGCTCGGTGACACCCTCCACCGCATCGATGACGATGACCACCACGTCCGCCCGCTCCACCGCGGTCACGGTGCGGATGATGCTGTAGCGCTCCAGCTCTTCCTTGATCTTGTTTTTCCGGCGTAAGCCCGCGGTATCAATGAACACGTAATCCTTGCCGTTGCGGCGGATGTTGGTGTCGATGGCATCCCTCGTCGTTCCTGCCACGGAAGAGACGATGACCCGGTTCTCTCCCGTCAGCTTGTTGATGATGGAGGATTTGCCCACATTGGGTTTTCCCACGATGGCAATTCTCGGCCGCTCGTCCTCCTCCTCTTCCAGCATGTGCTGATCAAAATGGGCGGTGACAGCGTCCAGAAGCTCGCCGATACCCAGACGGGAAGCGGCAGATACCGGAATGGGATCCCCAATGCCCAGATTATAAAATTCATACACATCTGTCATAAATTTCTGGAAGCTGTCCACCTTATTGACGGCCAGCACCACCGGCTTCCGGGAGCGGCGCAGCATGTCCGCCACCTTGGAATCCGCATCCACCAGCCCCTGGCGCACATCCACCAGGAAAACGATGACATCTGCTGTATCAATGGCGATCTGGGCCTGCTCCCGCATCTGGGAGAGGATCACGTCCTTGCTCTCCGGCTCAATACCGCCTGTATCGATCATGGTAAAATTCTTATCCAGCCAGGTCACATCCGCGTAAATACGGTCACGGGTCACCCCCGGCGTATCCTTTACGATGGAAATGTTGTCCCCAGCCAGTGCATTGAAAAGCGTGGATTTTCCCACGTTTGGTCTTCCGACAATCGCAACTACCGGTTTACTCATATCTGTTCTCCTTCTATATTTATAATGGCATCCACCAGATCCTGTCCCCCTGATTCTACGACAGTGACCGGGATGTGTAAAGCCTCTGAAAATGCATCCAGCGACATATCATCCAGAAAAATCGGCTCATCATTTTTCAGCATCACCGACGGAATGAGCAGCCGCTCGGCGCCGTCCAGCGTGCCTGAAAGCTGGGCAATGAGATCCCGGGCAGTAAGAAGGCCTGCCACAGTAATCTTCTCCCCGAAAAAATCATTGCGGATCACCCGCACATCTGCATGGATACCAGGAAATTTCTGCTGTATCTGCGCCACGATCCGCTTCATGAACGGCCCGGCCAGCACGCCGGTGGCCAGCACCAGATGACGCTTCCTGTCATCCCCGGTCTCCTCCGCCAGCGCGTCATCCACCTCGTCCAGCAAAAGTCTCGTCATGCCCACCCCGTTTTCCAGCTGCAGGTAGCCGTCGTACGTCTCTGCCGCAGGCATGTCCTCCTCCGACAAAATGTACCATTCATCACCGCAGTGGATGAAATGGGTTCCCCATTTGGCATACAGCTTCTCCTGCCAGTCGTGTACCAGCGCCGTCACCGCCCTGGCCTCCTCTTTGGTAAAGGGCACCATGGGGTATAAGCCTTCCCGGTATTTGGTCAGGCCCACCGGCACAATGGACACGCTTTGCAGATGGGGTAGATACGCCGACAGATCCCGGATGGACCGTTCCAGCTCCGGGCCGTCGTTCAGCCCCTTGCAGAGCACGATCTGGCCGTTCATCTCGATCCCGGCCTCATACAGCTTCTGTACCTTTTTCAGCGCTTCCCCGGCAAACCGGTTGTGCAGCATCTTGCAGCGCAGTTCCGGGTTTGTGGTCTGAAAGGAAATATTGATGGGCGCCAGATGATACTGCACGATCCGGTCAATATCCTTGTCACTCATATTGGTCAGTGTCACATAGTTCCCCTGTAAAAAAGAAAGACGGGAGTCGTCATCCTTGAAATACAGCGTTTCCCGCATGCCCGGCGGCATCTGGTCAATGAAACAGAAGACACATTTGTTCCGGCAGGAGCGGTATTCATCCATCAGACCATTCTCGAAAATGAGCCCCAGATCTTCCTCGAATTCCTTCTCGATCTCCAGCTCCCATTCCTCGCCGTCCGCCTTGCGGATGAGGATCTCCAGATATTCCTCGTTGGTCAGATACTGGTAGTCAAAGACATCCGTGATCGGACTGCCATTGACACTGACCAGGGTATCTCCCGGTTCAATCTCCAGCTCCTCCGCGATACTGCCCGGTTCAATGCCATCAATGACATGTCCCGTCAGCTGTCCGTCCTGTTTCTTCATTGTGTGACACCTCGTTATTTATCATACTAAATACCGTCTGAAATTGCAAGGAAAGCCGCCAGATTCCCCCGCTTTCCCTGGCTGGCCCGGTGAGAAAACAGCCGGGTCGGGTTGCAGCACGTACAGATGTCCGTCACCGCCAGATGTTCCGGCAAAATCCCCGCCGCCAGCAGGACGTGCCGGTTGGCCTCCCACAGATTCAGCTGATATTTTCCATTTTCTTTTCGATAGCAGATCTCTTTCATCACTGCCCGGTCATAGTTTTTCGCAAACGCCTGGATCACATCCTCGCTGACCTCATAACAGTCCACGCAGATGGAAGGCCCGATGGCTGCCCGGATATCCGCCGGGTTGCTGCCAAAGGTCTCGGTCATGGCCTCCACCGTCCTTGCGCCCATCCTTGCCGCCGTTCCCTTCCAACCGGAATGGGACAGGCCGATGCAGCGCCGCACCGGATCCACGAAAAACAGCGGCACACAGTCCGCAAAAAAGGTGGCCAGCACCAGCCCCGGCGTATCGGTGATGAGGCCGTCCACATCCCGGTAATCCTTCTCCCGGAACACGCCTTTTCCCCGGTCGTCCATGGTCACATGCCGCACATTTGTCGTGTGGGTCTGATCCGAACAGACGATATGCTCTGCCGGTACCCCCAGCGCCGCCGCTGCCCGCCGGTAATTTTCTTTTACCCGTGCCGGGTCGTCCCCTCTGGTGAAGCTTAAATTCATGGAAGAAAAAATACCCTCGCTGACGCCGCCCTCCCGGGTGGTGAATCCATGTACCACCATCCCGGTCTCTCGCAACAGCGGGAATTCCAGCAACGGCACTTCGGCGTGCTGTACTTCCTCAATCTGTCGGTCCTGCTCCTTTGCTCTTCGTATCCAGTCTGTCCGCATGTCTTTTGTCCTTTCCTGATTCTGCCCTTTTGATTCCCACTCGGTGCATCATGTCTGCTTTTTGGCGATCACACAATCTATTTCATCTGTACGCTGCAGCTCCTGCATAAGGAAACGCATTCTCCACGTGCACCAGTTCTTCCCCCAGAACCGCCACCACATCGTAACGCACCGATGTATCCATACCGACATGATTCTGATAGCGGTACACATCTGACACTCTGCTGATCCGCCGCTGCTTACGCATATCCACCGTCTCCAGCGGATGCCCTTTTCCGGTGTCCGTCCGGTAGCGCACCTCCACGAACACCAGACATTCCCCGTCCCGGGCAATGAGATCGATCTCTCCCGAACGGCACCGGTAATTCCGGGCCACAATCCGGTAGCCCTTTTCTTTCAGAAAAGTTTCTGCCTGCCGCTCATGGGCCGTGCCGATACGGCGGGTGTTAATTTTATACGAAGTGTCCAATAAAACTCCTCCTGTGGATGGGGCAGGGCCCCACGGTTTTCAGTGCCTGAATATGCTCCGCCGATCCATACCCTTTGTTGGAAGCGAAATCATAGGCCGGGAACAGCTGGTCGTACTCCAGCATGAGCCGGTCCCTGGTCACCTTGGCGATGATGCTGGCCGCCGCAATGGAAATGCTTCTAGCATCCCCGTGGATGATGGGCACCTGCCGCACCGGCACCTGGGGGATCGTCACCGCGTCGTTGAGCAGCAGATCCGGCTGCACCGACAGCTTGCCGATGGCCTCCCGCATGGCCTCATAAGTAGCCTGTAAAATATTGATCTCGTCGATGCGCTCCGGCGTGGAAAATCCCACGCCCACTGCCACTGCCTGTTCCATGATCACATCATAGAGCTCTTCCCGTTTTTTTGCGGAAAGCTTTTTGGAGTCGTTGACATAGGGAATCTTACATCCCTTCGGCAGGATCACTGCACCGGCCACCACCGGCCCTGCCAGCGGCCCTCTTCCAGCCTCGTCAATGCCGCAGATAGCCGAATAGGCGCTATACTCCTTTTCAAAGCTGCTCATCTGCTCCAGCCGCGCCATCTCCTGTGCCATTTTTTCCTGAGACTTCAAAAATGCCTCACAGACTTTGCGCACCCCGGCCCGCTGATCTTCCCTGTATTCTTCCACCAGCTTTGCCCCGGTCACGGCATCTGCCTGCCGGAACAGCTCCCGGATTTCCCCTATTGTTTTTCCCATAAATACCTCCGTGTAAAAACAGCCCCCCGAAACGGGGAGCTGCCGTCTGCTTTCCTTCTGTCACATGCCTTTATCTCATTACTGATGTTTCAAAATACCGAACTTGTTCAGCGGCCAGATGCGCAGCCACGCTCTGCCCACGATATCCTTACCGGAAATGACACCTACGCTGGGATCCCGGCTGTCTGCGCTGGCGTTTCGGTTGTCTCCCAGCACAAAATATTCATCTTCTCCGAGAATGATGGGATCCGCCGCAATACCCGGGCTCTTCATAACCTCCCGGCCGTAGGATTCCTCCAGGATCTCCCCGTTGATGAGGATATTCCCCTCCTCGGTGATCTGTACCATCTCCCCGGGAAGCCCGATGATCCGCTTGATATAGTACGTGTCTTCTTTATATTTATACGGAAAAACAATAATGTCGTACCGCACCGGATCCCTGAACCGGTAAGTAAGCTTATCCACGATCAGATTGTCGCCGTCATCCAGCGTATCCTCCATGGAATGGCCACTGACCTCTGTCCGCTGTCCCACAAACCGGATGATCAGCAGCGTTGCCGCCACAACAAAAATCAGGTAAAACATCATGCTGAAAATCTCCCGGTACACCCCGTCAGTCCGTTTTTCCTTCTTTGAATCCGTCATCTGTTTCATGCTTTAGTCCTTTTCCTGGCCGACGCCATCCGGGAATTCCAGTGTGATTCTTCCCAGCCGTCCGCTTCTGAAGTCATCGATCACAATGTCTGATGCCTTTTTTAAGTCTAACATATTTCCCTTTAAACGGCAAAGTCTATTTTCCGCGATCCGGTTCAAATTTTCCAGTGCATCGTCGGACTCTTCGATCTCATAGCGCTGCTGCAGCAGTCCCGGATAATTTGCCCGCAAAAACTGCAAAAACGTAAAGGCCATTTCCTCTGTGTTCAGCACCTCATCCCGGATGGAACCGATGAGTGCCAGACGGAAACCCACCTCCTGATTTTCAAACCGGGGCCAGAGGATACCCGGCGTATCCAGAAGCTCCAGCTGCCGGTTCAGCTTGATCCACTGCGCGCCTCTGGTGACACCCGGCTTATTGCCCGTCTTTGCGCAGGCTTTTCCCGCATAGCTGTTGATAAACGTGGATTTTCCCACGTTGGGGATCCCCGCCACCATGGCACGTACCGGCCGGTTCTTGATGCCCCGTCTTCTGTCCCGCTCGATCTTTTCCTTACATGCCTCCGCCACAGCGCCCTGGACGGCTTTCAAGCCCGCACCGGAGCGGGAATTGGCCTTCACCACCACTGCCCCCGTTGCCTCCAGCGCTTTCGTCCACGCCGCATTGGCTGCCTCATCGGCCAGATCTGCCTTGTTCAGCAGGATCAGCCGCGCTTTATTTCTGCCCAGCTCATCAATGTCCGGATTCCGGCTGCTGTACGGGATCCGGGCATCCACCAGCTCGATAATCAGGTCCACCAGCTTGATATTCTCCTGCATCATGCGCTTTGCCTTCGTCATGTGCCCCGGATACCACTGATACTGCATATTTTTCCACTCCTGTCCTGGATCTAAAGCTTCCCTCTGCGTGCCCGCGGTGAAAGGACATACCACGCCTTTCCCTCGATATCGGACAGCTTCACATTGCCGATATCCGTGTATCTGCTGTCCTCACTGCTGTCGGGGTTGTCTCCGATCACAAAATATTCCTCACTTCCGACCGTTACGGTGTCCTCCACCATACCGGCGTTGGAGATCCGTCCGAAGGGCAGGTCTGTCATCAGTTCGTCATTGACATAGAGAAAACCGTCCCTGATCTGTACGGTGTCCCCCGGCCCGGCCACCACCCGCTTGATATAAAAATGGGCATTCACGTTGCCGTTGGGCCGAAATACGACCAGGTCGCCCTGCTTCGGGGAGGTCACTTTATATACAAAACGGTTCACCAGCACCACATCCCCGTTCTCCAGGGTGGGTGACATGGAATCTCCGATGTTGCTGATCTGTTCGCCCGCATAAAATACGAGCACAAACGCCATGAGAAGAACCACTGCGATCTGAAAAATCCACAGTAGGATATTTCCCAGCATGTTCATGTTCCATTTGCTCTCTTTTTTTCCCCTGGTGTATCTTCTCCGTCTTCTTCGCATATTTCCCCTGCCTGTAGAAAAAAAGGGACAAGATACATTATGTATTTGTCCCTCTTCCAGATCATTATTTTACTAACTCTTTAACCCTTGCCTTCTTACCAACACGGTCTCTTAAGTAGTTCAGTTTCGCACGTCTTACCTTACCTCTGCGGATCACTTCCACCTTCTCTACATTAGGAGAATGCAGCGGCCATGTCTTCTCTACGCCGATGCCGTTGGAAGTCTTTCTCACAGTAAAGGTCTCTCTTGCGCCGCCGCCCTGCTTTTTCAGGACTGTGCCCTCGAATACCTGGATTCTCTCACGGTTACCCTCTTTGATCTTACCGTATACTTTTACGGTGTCACCGACATTAAACTGCGGTGCTTCTGCTTTTAACTGAGCGTCTTCAATGCTCTTGATGATTTCGTTCATCTGTGTGCCTCCTTATTATTTGGATGTTCTTAATACATAAACGTAACAGAGGACCATCTATTCTTCGCAACTATTGAATGATAGCATATATCTGTCAAATATGCAAGGTTTTTATAAACAAATATCGTAATTTATCTCTTCATAAAACCGTCTCGCCAGCTCCTGACGGTTCTTCGTACACGCCAGTAACCACATCAGCTTGGTCACAATGGCTTCCAGTGTCATATTATAGGCTTCCAGTACCCGTTCATCCTTCCGGAACAGTCTTCCCACCTCATACACACTCAGGTCGCTGCCTTCCAGCGGTACCTGCGTGGTAATAACCAGTGTCCTGCCCTTATCAAGGAAAGTGGTAATCTTCTCACAGAATTTCTGTCGTTCTGTGCTGGGCACTCCACCGATACCAAACCCTTCGATGACCACGGCTTCATAACGTTCCGCCAGATAGTCCAGAATGTCTGCCGACAGTCCCGGAATCAGCTTCAGCACAAATACCTTATCATTCAATGCATCATACCAGGTCACCGGTGCATTCATGGAACGGGTAATATAATGGATGATATGATTTTCCCGGATAACTGCCAGATGCGGATAATCCACACTGGAAAAAGCATTGAAGCTCTTCGTCCGGATCTTTCTTCCTCTTGTTCCGGCAATTACTTCCCCGTTGAATACAAAATTTACATCCGATGCCCTGTCATCACATACATAACGTACACTCTGCAGCACATTACTTCTGGCATCGGTAATATCCTGGTCAATGGGCTTCTGCGCACCCGTCAGCACAATCGGTTTCCTGCTGTTCTGGATCAGATATGACAAAGCGGCCGCCGTATAAGCCATCGTATCGGTTCCGTGCAGGATCACAAAGCCATCATACTTTTCATACACATTCCTGATCAGCTTTGCCAGACAGAGCCAGTCAGACGGCTGCATGTTCGTGCTGTCCAGATTCATGGGCTGTACTGCTCTGACCCGGCAAAGCTCCCGGATCTGCGGCACATACTGTAAAAGCTGCTCCAGGGAAAGCTCCGGTGTCAGACCATTCTTCCCTTCCCTGGAAGCAATGGTTCCTCCTGTGGCAATCAAAAAAATCTTCTTCACGTTTTATCCTCCAGGCTGCGCAGCCGTTCCAGGAATTTCCAGTCCTGTTCGGACAGATCTGCCCTCTCCAGAAGCTCCGGCCGCCGCTGAAAGGTGCGCAGCAGCGACTGTTCCCGCCTCCAGGCATCCACCTTGCCATGATGGCCGGAGAGCAATACCGGCGGCACCTGTTTGTCATGCCACACCTCCGGACGGCTGTACTGGGGATATTCCAGCAGCTGGTTGCTGAAAGAGTCCTCCCCGGCGGAATCCTCATTGTTCAGAACCCCGGGCACATGCCGGGAAATGGCATCGATCATGACCATGGCAGGCAGCTCCCCGCCGGTGAGCACATAATCGCCGATGGACACGTTATCCGTCACGATCTCCTCCAGCACCCGCTCGTCGATGCCCTCATAGTGGCCGCAGAGGAACACCAGGTTCTCCTCCTGTGCCAGCTCCTCCGCCAGCTTCTGATGGAACACCTGTCCCTGGGGCGTCATATAGATGACCCGGGGCGCCTTTCCGATCTTCTCCTTTACCGACAGATAGGCCTGATACACCGGCTCCGCCTGCATGAGAAGGCCCGCGCCGCCACCGTAAATATAATCATCCACCCGTTTGTGCTTGTCCGTGGAAAAATCCCGGATGTTGACGGCATCCAGAGAAAGCAGTCCCTTCTCCATGGCTCTGCCGATGATACTCGTATGCAGCCCCTGCTCGATCATTTCCGGAAACAGCGTTAATACGTGATAATTCATTGTTTTCTCCTTACTCCATCAGACCCGGCAGCAGATGGATCTCCATTCTGCCCGCTTCCGGATCCACCGACAGGATACAGTCCTTGATGGCCGGAACGAGGATCTCCCGCCTGTCGGCAATGGTGATCACATACACATCGTTGGCGCCGGTGGTCATCACATCCGTCAGCTTTCCAAAAGCACTGCCGTCCTCCAGAAACACCTCCATGCCGATGAGGTCTGCCACAAAGTATTCATCCTTTCGCAGCCGCACCGCATCCTCTCTTGTCACATACAGGCTGCAGCCCTTATATTTCTCTATATCATTGATGGAATCATATCCCTTGAACTTCAGGAGCACCAGATTTTTCATAAATCTGGCTCCCTCCACCTCCAGGATCTTCTCTTCTTTTCCTGTATCAAGGATGACCTTTTTCAGCCGTTTGAACCGCTTCACATCATCCGTTGTGGGGAACACTTTCACTTCTCCCCGTACTCCGTGGGTCGTGGTAATGACCCCTACCTGAAATCTGTCTTCCAAATGCTTCTCTCCTGTGATCCAATATAAGAAAAAAGAGCGCTCCAACGAACCGGGCATAATCGTATACCCTGCCCGCCGGAACACCCTCCATGTTCAGGTTTCCCGTCTGCGTGCTACTGTAATATCTCCACGACAACTTTCTTGTCTTCCGAGGAAGACGCTGCCTTGACGACTGCACGGATTGCCTTTGCAATACGCCCCTGCTTGCCAATGACTTTGCCCATATCAGACTGGGCCACATGCAGTTCTACCACAATGCCTTTGTCTGTCTCGGTTTCATTGACTACGACCTCATCCGGGTTATCTACCAGCGACTTTGCAATTACTTCTACTAATTCTTTCACGCTGACACCTCCGACAGGTCTTATTTTTCGATACCGGCCATCTTGAAGATCTTGCTTACTGTCTCGGTCGGCTGAGCGCCGTTAGCGAGCCACTTCTTTGCAAGCTCCTCGTTTACCTTGTATACACTCGGATCTCTGGTCGGATCATAAGTACCGATCTCCTCGATGAATCTGCCATCTCTCGGGGATCTGGAATCTGCTACGATGATTCTATAGAAAGGAGCCTTCTTCTGACCCATTCTTCTTAATCTGATCTTTACTGCCATCTTGAAATTCACCTCCTTCAAAAAATATCTACCTTAAAATGGAAACTTCATTCTTCCACGTCGGCCGCCTCTGCCTCCCATAAGCCCCGGCAGCTGCTTCATCATCTTACGGCTCTGCTCGAACTGTTTGACCAGCCGGTTCACCTCGCTGATGTCCACGCCTGCCCCGGCGGCAATTCTGCGCTTACGGGAAGGATTTAATATATCCGGATTCGAGCGTTCCTGCGGTGTCATGGAAAGGATGATCGCTTCTACGCGGGCCATCTTCTTCTCATCCATGACCGACTCCAGATTCTTCATCTGGCTGCCCATACCCGGCATCATGCCCAAAACACTGGACAGGCCTCCCATCTTCTTCATCTGGTTCATGCTCTCCAGATAATCGTCAAAGCCAAGCTTGTTCTTCTTCAGCTTCTGCTGCATTTCCTTCGCTTTGTCTTCGTCGATATCTGCCTGCGCCTTCTCAATCAGCGTCAGCACATCTCCCATGCCGAGAATTCTGGAAGCCATACGGTCGGGATAAAACTGTTCCAGATCGGAAAGCTTCTCTCCCATACCAATGTATAGAATCGGTTTGCCGGTAACAGCCTTGATGGACAGAGCGGCTCCGCCTCTCGTATCGCCATCCAGCTTTGTCAGAATGACACCGTCAATTCCGATTTTATCGTTAAAAGTTCCGGCCACGTTCACTGCATCCTGACCGGTCATGGCATCGACCACAAGGAGTGTCTCATCTACAGATACTGCCTCTTTGATCTCCACCAGTTCATCCATCATGTCCTCATCAATATGAAGACGTCCGGCGGTATCGAGGATGACCACATTCAGGCCGTTCTTCTTCGCATGTTCCACAGCCGCCTTCGCAATGTCCGCCGGTCTGTGGCCGTCGCCCATGGAGAACACTTCAACGCCTTGCTTCTCTCCGTTCACCTGCAGCTGCTTGATCGCTGCCGGACGGTACACATCACAGGCCACCAGAAGGGGCTTCCTGCGCTTCGCCAGAAGCTTGCCTGCGATCTTCGCTGTCGTTGTCGTCTTACCGGCACCCTGAAGACCAACCATCATCAGTACCGTGATCTCATTCTGGGGCCGCAGTGCGATCTCCGTCGTCTCCGATCCCATGAGGGAGATCATCTCCTCATGAACGATCTTGATGACCATCTGTCCCGGATTCAGACCGTTCAGGACATCCTGTCCCACAGCCCGCTCCTGCACAGATTTCATGAACTGCTTCACGACCTTAAAGCTTACATCTGCTTCGAGAAGCGCCATCTTGACTTCCTTCAGGGCAGCCTTGACATCGGCCTCCGTCAGTCGTCCCTTGCTTCTCAGATTCTTGAATATGTTCTGAAGTCTATCCGATAAACTTTCAAATGCCATTCGTTATAACTCCTCTAAAATCTCATTCGAAATCGCTTCCAGTCTGCCAAGCAGCTCTTCCTGGTCGATCGTATCCTTCTCCCGGACGAGCTCGTGAATCTGGCTGACCTTCTCCCGGATCACCACGAACTTCTCTACAAGATGAAGCTTCGCCTCGTAGTCATTCAGGATCTTATTGCAGCGCCTGACAAGATCATGCACGCCCTGCCTGCTGATGCCGCGATCCTCCGCAACTTCGCTGAAGGACAGGTCACCAAGCACGACATCCTCATATATCTGCTTCTGATGCTCCGTAAGCAGTTCGCCGTAAAAATCATACAGAAGTGTCTGCTCTACAATCTTCTCCATTTCAACCACCTTAGGTAGGATACACTATTTCCGTTTCACTGTCAAGTACTTTTTATTGACAGTTCACTCGTATATTCGTGCGGGAAGATTTTATGCTCGCATAAAAATCTGACCTCAGGAATATACGAAGGGAGCGCCTTGTAATGAGCAAAAATGAGCTGCGCAGCAGCGGAAAGCATCGAAGATGCGATTTTGCGAATGGCGCGGGTGAACTGTATTGCATTTATATCTTCTTATTTCTTCTCATCAATGGCCCGGGCCGCCTCACAGATAAGCTTCACGCAGGTGTCATAACCCAGCAGACCGCTGTCCACACACAGATGATAATTCCGGCTATCTCCCCATTTTCTGCCTGTCATATGGCTATAGAAATAATGGCGGTTCTCGTCTTTGCGGTTCATGGCTTTCTGGATCTCGTCCGCATCGGTGGTACCGATGAGCTCGCCGACTCTGGCTGCCCGGTGTACATCATCCCCGTAAATAAACACGTTCAGGCAGTCGATGCCCTCGCTCTTTAAGATCACATCCGCGCATCTGCCCAGAATGACGCAGGGGCCTTCATGGGCCAGCTTGGCAATGACTGCGCTCTGGATCTCATGGATCGTCTCCTGGGTGTCATGGAAATTGCCTGCACCGCCGGAGAAGGAAGAAAGGAACTTCCAGATGCCCTCTGCACGGCTCTCATCCTCTTCCTCTTCCAGAACTAAGTCCTTGTCAAAACCACTCTTTTTTACGGTTTCTTTTACAATGTCTCTGTCGTAAAACGGAATCCCCAGTTCCTCTGCTACCTTTCTTCCGATGGAATGTCCGCCTGCGCCGTACTCACGGCTGATGGTAATTACCCGTTTCATCGTTGTTTCCCCCTTTATTTTTTGCTTTTCTTTTTTTATTTTTCTTCTTTGTTTTAGTGATTCCACGAATTGCTCCGTGCTTCGCACTCCCGCAATTCTGCCCCCCATTCGCATATCGCGGGATTAACATCCCACTTTTATGCTCATGTTGGCACGGGTCTCAAGGTCTTTCACCCACTTCTGTGCGAGCACAGGTGGGCGAAGACTTTTCGACCCTATAATCACAGAATTGTTTTCTTAAATACCGGATCATAACCGGCTCTGACCAGTGCCTCCATGATCTGATTCTTATGTTCCGTACCGAAGGCCTCCAGCGTGATGCGCAGCTCCACCGCCGCATTGCGGTTGATGCTGACGAACTGGTTGTGCTCCAGCCGGATGACATTGCCCTGATTTTCGGCAATGACCTGAGCCACGCTCACCAGCGCGCCCGGCTTATCGGGCAGCAGTACGGATACGGTAAAGATCCGATCCCGCTGGATAAGGCCATGCTGTACCACAGAGGACATGGTGATCACGTCCATGTTGCCGCCGCTTAAGATGGATACCACCTTTTTCCCTTTCAGATCCAGGTGTTTTAAGGCCGCCACGGTCAGCAGGCCGGAATTTTCCACCACCATCTTGTGATTTTCCATGATGTCCAGGAACGCCACGATGAGTTCCTCGTCCTCCACGGTGATGATCTCGTCCACATTTTTCTGAATATACGGGAAGATCACACTGCCCGGCGTCTTCACTGCCGTACCGTCCGCAATGGTGTTTACCGACGGCAGCGTTGTGACTTTGCCGTTTTTCAGCGATTCCTGCATACAGTTGGCTCCTGCCGGTTCCACACCGATGACCTTGATGTTGGGATTGAGCAGCTTTACCAGAGTGGACACGCCGGTGGCCAGTCCGCCACCCCCGATGGGTACGAGGATGTAATCGACCAGCGGCAGCTCCTTGATGATCTCCATGGCAATGGTTCCCTGGCCGGTGGCCACCACCTCATCGTCAAAGGGATGAATGAACGTGTAGCCGTGTTCCTCTGCCAGCTGATAAGCATGGGCACATGCCTCGTCGTACACATCCCCGTAAAGCACCACTTCCGCACCATAGCTCTTCGTCCGGTTCACCTTCATGAGCGGTGTAGACGTCGGCATAACGATGACCGCCTTGGCTCCAAACCGGGATGCTGCATAGGCAACGCCCTGGGCGTGATTGCCTGCGGAAGCGGTGATCAGTCCTTTCTTCCGTTCTTCCTCCGAGAGGGTACTGATCTTATAGTAGGCGCCCCGCACCTTGTAAGCGCCGGTGAACTGCATGTTCTCCGGCTTCAAATAAACCTTTGCTCCTGTCTGGCGGCTCAGATATTCGCTGTACATCAGCTTCGTCTCCAGCGTGACGTTTTTGACGATCTCCGAAGCCTCCTCAAATTTTTCCAGTGTCAGCATTTTTTGTCTCCTCTGTGCTGCGCTCTTCCCTTTCTGATCCTGGCTGATCATGACCGGGGCTGCCTGCACATCCGTCTTTTTGGGTTGGCTGTTGCTTTTATTCTGCTTCCGTCTCCTGCTCCTGGTCGTTTCTGCAGAACAGGGCATTGACGAAATCGTCCGCGTCGAACTTGTGCAGATCCTCGATCTTCTCGCCCACGCCGATGTATTTCACCGGAATGCCCAGCTCCGAATGGATGGCCACAGCAATGCCGCCCTTGGCCGTTCCATCCAGCTTCGTCAGGATGATGCCGGTGATATCCGCCACTTCTGCAAACTGCCTTGCCTGCACCAGCGCATTCTGGCCAGTGGTGCCGTCCAGTACCACCAGTGTCTCCCGGTAAGCCTCCGGGTATTCTTTTTCCAGAATCCGGTTGATCTTTTTCAGCTCTTCCATGAGATTTTTCTTATTATGAAGTCTGCCTGCGGTGTCGCACAGCAGCACATCCGCATGCCGCGCCTTGGCCGCCTGTACGGCGTCATACACCACGGCTGCCGGATCAGAGCCCTCCTGGCCGCTGACGATCTCCACCCCGGCCCGGTTGGCCCACTCGGTGAGCTGCTCGGTGGCTGCCGCACGGAAGGTGTCCGCTGCTGCCAGAATGACCCGCTTGCCCTGATCCTTTAATTTGCCGGCCAGTTTTCCAACCGAAGTAGTCTTGCCTACGCCGTTGACGCCGATGACCAGCACCACCGAGGTGCGGTTTTCAAACTCATAGGCCAGCTCGCCCACGCTCATCTGCTCCCGGATGCTGTCAATGAGCAGCTGCTTGCACGCCTCCGGCTCCTTGATGCCCCGTTCCTTTACCTTCTGTTTCAGATCGCTGATGATGGCGTTGGTGGCATTAATGCCGATATCACCCATGATCAGGATCTCTTCTATCTCTTCGTAAAAATCTTCGTCAATGCTGGAAAATCCGCTGAAAATAGAGTCGATGCCGGACACAATGTTGTCTCTCGTCTTCGACAGTCCTGCCACCAGCCGGTGAAAGAACCCTTTCTTCTCTTCTTTTTCCTCTGCCATGACTATCCTCCGTTCCGGGTCCGAAAACCCTTCCGTATTTCTTATTTATCCAGATCTTTTTCAATCAGATCCACAGATACCAGGACGGACACGCCCTTCTCCTGCATGGTGATGCCGTACAGACGGTCTGCCGCTGCCATGGTACCTCTTCTATGTGTAATGATAATAAACTGCGTATTTTTTGTCAACTTATGCAGGTAGCCTGCAAACCGTCCCACGTTGGAATCGTCCAGCGCCGCCTCGATCTCGTCCAGCAGACAGAAAGGCGACGGTTTCAGGTTCTGGATGGCAAATAAAAGTGCAATGGCCGTCAGCGCCTTTTCTCCACCGGACAGCTGCATCATGTTCTGCAGCTTCTTGCCCGGGGGCTGGGCGTTGATCATAATGCCCGCTTCCAGAAGATCCTCATCCTCCATAAGCGCCAGGCTGGCCTTGCCGCCGCCGAACAGCTCTCTGAACGCTTTTTCAAACTCCCGGCAAATGGCTTCGAACTGCTCTGCAAACTGTTTGCGCATGCCCTCATCCAGCTCGCTGATGATGCCCACCAGTGTCTGCTCTGCCTCGCACAGGTCATCCCGCTGGCCGCTCAAGAAGGTGTAGCGCTCCATCAGCTCCTTGAAATCCTCGATGGCGTTGACGTTCACATCTCCCAGCTTGCGGATGGCATCCTTGAGCACCGCGATCTGTTTCCGTACCACCGGCAGTTCTCCCAGATCCTCCCGGAACAGCTCCCTGGCCGCCGAGTAGGTCAGGCCGTATTCCTCCCACATGTAGTTGATCTGGGCATCCATGGCTTCTTCCAGCTTTTCATACTGGCTGTTCAGACGGAACACTTCTTTATCCAGGCGGCTTCTCTCGTCAGAAAGCTTTTCCCGCTCTGCAAAAAAGCTCTTGTGCTGTCTGGATTTCTCCTCTTTCTCCTGCGAAAGCCGGGCCATGGCCTCTTCCTGGACCTGGGTCTCCTGCAGGGACGCCTCGATGGTCTGCCGGATCTGGGAAATCTGTTCCTGTCTGGCAACGATCTCGTCCGCCGTCACATCCAGGCTCTCGTCCAGCTGATGATATTCTTCCTCCAGACGGGTCTGCTCCTGATGGAGACGCTGTTCCTCCTGCACCAGGAACTGCATCCGCTGTTTTAAGCCCGCCATGCGAAGATGGGTCTTCTCCGTCTCCTGCTGAGCAGTCTCTTCCTTTTCCCGGAAACCGTCCAGCGCCGCCTGACAGCTTTCCACCTGTGCTTCCAGTGCTTTCTCCGTCTGTTCGGATTCCGACAACTCTGTGCCGATCCGGGAACGGCTCTCCCCGATGTCCGTCATCTGGGACTCGATCTCCCGGTTTTCCCGCATCAGGCTCTCATATTCCCCCTGCACGCTGCCTGCTTTTTCCTGCAGCTGCTTCTTCTCCAGCTGGAGGGTGTTCTGCTGTAAATACTGCTGCTGCAGCTGCTCCTTCAGGCTGGTGATCTGTGCCCGGCACGTCTCCCGCTGTCTGCGCAGGTCGCTCATCTGAGCCTGGGCGTCTGCCAACTCTTTTTTCACAGCTTCCACGGCAGCTTCCAGCTCCTCGATCTCCCGGCGTCTGCCCAGCAGATTGCTCGTATTCTTGAAAGCACCACCGGTCATGGAACCGCCGGGGCTTAAGGACTCGCCCTCCAGGGTGACGATCCGCAGGCTGTAGTGATATTTTCTCGCCAGTGGAATGGCCGCGTCCATGGACTCTGCCACCACCACCCGGCCCAGCAGATAGCCGATGAGGTCTTCATACCGGACATCCGTATGTACCAGCCGGTTGGCCAAGCCGATGACACCCGGCTCCTTTAATACCTGTTCCTGTTTGAACTCACTGCGGTTCTTCACGCTGGTGAGGGGCAGGAAGGTGGCTCTTCCGGCCTTGTTCCGTTTCAGGAATTCGATCATCCGCTTGGCGGTCTGCTCATTGTCTGTGACGATGTTCTGGATGCTGCCGCCCAGCGCCGTCTCCACAGCGATCTCATATTTCTTCTCCACCTTGATCAGGTCTGCCACCACACCGACGATGCCCGGCTCCCGGCTTTTCTGATCCATCACCCGGCGAATGCTGTTGCCGTAACCGTCATACCGTTCCGTCAGGTTTTTCAGCGATTCCAGACGGGACTGTTCCCGGTGAAATGCCGTCTGGCCCTGTTCCAGCAGACCGTTCACTTCCCGGATCTGCGTCTGTAATTTCTCATGGGTGTCGTTCTCCTGCTGACTCTGTTCGGACAGCTCCCGGATCTTCTCCGACACAGCCCGCAGCTTCTCATCAAAGACATCTGTCTCTTCCTTCTGCTGGGCTTCCTCGCTCTTTAACTGCAGCAGACGGGAAGACAGCTGGGCTTTGCGGATCTGCACCTGCTCCAGCATCGTGTCGTACCGCTGGATATTTCCCTTGGTGGATGCCCGGTGGTTCAGAAGGTCAATGATATCTGCCTTGGCCTGATCCATCTGTGCATTCAGCGCATCCATCTGCCCACGGATATCGGCCAGATGTTCCTCTGCCTTCGTCTGTTCCTCTGTGGCCTGCCCCAGCTCTTCCTGTAAGGAACGCTTCTGCAGGGCATTGCCGGCCAGCAGCTCCTTTCGCTGCGCCTGCTCTCCCCGGATGGCCTCCATCCGGTTCTGGATATGCTCATCGTTGGCTTTCGCCGTGTTGATCTGTTCTTTTAAAAGCTCGATCTGGCTTTCCAGACGCTGTTTCGCCAGCGCCGCTTCGGATGCCTTGCTTCTAGCCTCCTCCATCTGCCCGGACAGCGCTTCGATCTGGGCCTCCAGCACCTCATAGTTCTGCTTTGCCTTTTCCAGCGACTGCTCCGTTTCCGCCAGCTGTCCGGACGCGGTGTCCCGCTTTTCCTCCAGATCCTTTAACTGTCCCCGGTTCTCCTGGGTTTCCATAAGAAATCCGTTGACATCGTACAGCTTTAACTCTTCTTTTTTCTGTAAATAAACCTTCGCCGTCTCCGACTGTTTCTCCAGCGGGCCTTTCTGTTTTTCCAGCTCCGCAATGATGTCATTGACGCGCACCAGGCTCTGGCGCTCCTCCTCCAGCTGCTTCTGGGCAGCAGACTTGCGCCGCTTGAATTTTACAATACCGGCCGCCTCGTCAAACAGCTCCCGACGATCCTCGGGCTTCCCGCTTAAGATCTTGTCGATCTGGCCCTGTCCGATGATGGAATAGCCCTCTTTGCCGATACCGGTATCATAAAACAGTTCGTTGATGTCTTTCAGACGGCAGGATGCGCCATTGATCAGATATTCGCTCTCGCCGGAACGGTACACCCGCCGCGTCACCGTCACCTCGTCGAAATCCACGGCCAGCTTGTGGTCGGAATTGTCCAGGGTGATGGCTACGGAGGCATAGCTCAGCGCCCGCCGAAGCTCCGTGCCGGAAAAAATGACATCCTGCATACTGGCGCCTCGCAGCTGCTTCGCCCGCTGTTCGCCCAGCACCCAGCGCACCGCATCCGCCACGTTGCTCTTGCCGCTTCCGTTGGGGCCCACGATGCCGGTGATGCCGTTGTGGAATTCCAGCAGCGTCCGATTGGCGAACGACTTAAATCCCTGTATCTCAATGCTTTTTAAATACATACCCCACCTGCCATCACTTTTTCAGCTTCAGAAGTGCCGCGTAAGCCGCCTCCTGCTCTGCCGCCTTCTTTGTCCGGCCGCTTCCCGTTCCGTACACCTGCTCCCGGATCAGCACCTGCACGGTAAACTTCTTATTATGATTCGGGCCTTCCTCGCCGGTCAGCTCATACACCGGCTCGCACTCCATCTCTCCCTGCACAATCTCCTGCAGGATAGTCTTGCTATCGAAAAAGAGCTGTTTATTCTCGATGTCGTTCAGAATAAACCGGTCAATGTACTCTTTCGCATTAGCAAAACCACCATCCAGATAAATCGCCCCGATCATCGCCTCCATGGCATCCGAGGTCACACTGGCCCGCTCTCTTCCGCCGGTCATGTCCTCGCCTCTGCCCAGCAGCAGATAAGAACCCAGCTCCAGATCTCTGGCACAGAGCGCCAGCGTCTGCTCACACACCATGCTCGCACGCTGCTTCGTCAGCTCTCCCTCCGGCCGCTCCGGATATTTTTTGTAAAGGAACTCACTGGACACCACTTCCAGCACCGCATCCCCCAGGAATTCCAGCCGCTCATTGTTGTTCAGTTTTCCCAGACGGTGCTCATTGGAATAGGAGCTGTGGGTCAGCGCCTTCTCCAGCAGGGCCGGATTGTGGAATGTATATCCAATCCGGTGTTCAATCTCTTTGCGTCTCTTTGCATCAAGCATTCTACTTTCTCCTTATTAAAAGAAGGAGCCTCAAAACTCCTCACATCGGAACGGTTTTGAGGCACCCTTTTCTCTATTTTTAGTTCAATGCGTTCTTGATCTCTTCTACCGCATCTCCCACGGATACGATCTTCTCTGCATCCTCGTTGGAGATCTCAATATCGAACTCTTCCTCAATGCCCATGATAATCTGAAAAATGTCCAGGGAGTCTGCTCCCAGGTCATCCACGAACGTTGTGTCCATGGTAATCTCCTCTGCATCTACATTTAATACCTCTGAAATGATCTGCTGTAATTTTTCAAATTCCATTTCTAACTTCCTTCCCTCTCATCAATGATTTTCCGGTTTTACTTCCGGTGTGATTTTCTCCATAATCCTCTCATTCATCTTCTGTTCCGTAAATGTTACACACTGAAGAATGGCATTCTTGATCTCGCCGTGGGTGGAGCTTCCATGCCCCTTCACCACCAGGCCTTTCAGTCCCAGCATCGGTGCCCCGCCATATTCTTCCACATCAAAGCTCTTCAACGTCTCCTTCAGCGCCGGCTTCGCCAGTGCGCCGCCGATCTTGCCTCTCGTGGAGCTCATCATGCCCTTCTTGATCACCTTCACCAGGGTTGAAGAAAGCCCCTCGTAAAGCTTCAGGATGATATTACCCACAAAACCGTCACAGACGATCACGTCCGCTGCGCCGGCCGGGATATCTCTGGCTTCAATGCTTCCGGTAAAATTGATATCCCCGCATTCCTTCAGAAGCGGAAATGTCTCCTTCACCAGTGCGTTGCCCTTCTCCTCCTCGGCGCCGTTGTTCACGATCGCCACCTTCGGATTGGAAACGCCCACAAAATGCTCCATATATACAGAACCCATCTTGGCAAACTGTACCAGATGGGAGGATCTCACATCCACGTTGGCACCACAGTCAACCAGCAGCGATACGCCTTTCTCCGTAGGGAAAAGAGTGGCCAGCGGGGATCTCTCCACGCCCTTGATCCGGCCCACCACCAGCTGTCCTCCCACGAGAACCGCGCCGGTGCTTCCTGCTGACACAAAAGCATCTGCCTGTCCATTCTTTACCAGATTCAGCCCCACCACAATGGACGAATCCTTCTTCCGGCGGATCGCCATCACCGGCGGCTCAGCCATCTCGATCACTTCCGAGGCAGCCACCACCTCAATCCGGTCTTTATCATAGGTATATTTGGAAAGCTCCGCTTCAATGGCATCGGGAAGTCCCACAAGGAATACCTTCACGTTGTCCTTCTGCTGTACTGCCTCCACTGCGCCCTGCACCGTCACCTGTGGGGCAAAATCCCCGCCCATGGCGTCCAGGGAAACTCTGACTAATTCCTGCATGCAATTTTCCTCCTTGCATTACTAAAACTACTATACAAGACATCATTCTAAAAATCAATATAATTTTGTAACTGTTCCCGACCGGGCTTTCGTCAGGCAAACAGCGCAGAAAAAAAGACGGCATTCGCCGGATGGCAAACTGACCGTCTTCCTTTCTTCAATCCACTGATTAAGCCTCTGTGGAAATGATCTCCTTCTTATTGTAAGAGCCGCAAGCCTTGCATACTCTGTGAGGCATCATTAATTCTCCACATTTGCTGCATTTTACCAGATTCATGGTTTTCATTTTCCAGTTAGCTCTTCTCTGGTCTCTTCTTCCTTTGGAAGATTTATTCTTCGGGCAGATAGACATGACTACACCTCCTCTTTCCTGTTCATGTTTTACTTATCAAACTTTCGTTTCCTTAATTGCCTGAATTCCGAAAAATATCACGGATCGCAGCCATTCTGGGATCCAGCACTGTTCTGTCACAGCCGCAATCCCCCTCATTCAGGTTCTTGCCGCATTTCATGCAGATGCCCTTGCAGTCCTCCCGACAAAGTACCTTCATCGGCCAGACTGTCAGCAGCTCATCATAGACAAGCCCATCCACATCCAGTGTATAATCCGCAATATAACTGTTCTCATCCAACGCCTTAATCCTGTCATCCTCCGACAGCTTCATATCCAGCTTCCGGAAAATGTCCAGATGAATCGTTGTTCTTACATCCTCCAGACACCGGCTGCACGGAATTATCGCATCCAACTCCATCTTTCCGCTGATCTCCAGCACCTTGTTTCCCGTATTGCGGATGCAAAGGGAAAGCGGTGTCTTTCGCACAATCGGAAAAGAGCCAAGTCCTGATGTGAACGCATCAAGTGCAATCTCGGCCTCCATGGAAACAACCTTTTCATCTCTGGATAAAACATCTGATAAGTTCATTTGCATAATAGTCTCCTATTCATACCTAAACAATTATAACCATGTCCCCCATGTTTGTCAACCATTTTTTCTTGACAAGTTCAGCCAAACTTTTTCAGAAGGAAGCTGTCATGCTTGCATGAACAGCTGACTGATAAAAAGTTTGAGCAGAGCGCCACGTGATGAGCAAAAATGAGCTGCGAAGCGGCGGAGAGCGCTGTCAGGCGCGGTTTTGCGAATGGCGCTCGCTGAACGGATGAGCTTTTTCAGATGGCCCTCGCTGAACCTCATCTATATCTTCCCCATTTTTTCTGCGTAAGCATACAGTTCCCGTATCCCCGCCGCCAGTTTTCCCTCTGGCAGCTCTTCGAACCCGCACAGCACCTGCCTGCACCGGTCGATCTCCTCCCTTGCTTGGTCAAGGGTCTCCCCATCCAGTTCTTCGTAGGCAGGCACCGCATACACCTTTGATGCCAGTGCCCGGGCTGCGGGATAATCCACATCGTTTTCCCACAAAACGCCCGTGGCAAAGGGAATGCCCTCCCGCTGCAGCCGCCGAAAGATGGGCGTTCCCGTGCCGTTTCCCGCCAACACGAACACCCGGGGGGCTCCCTTCACTGCTTCCAGCTCCACACTGCCGGTAAGCTCCGCAAAGGAACCACACCGGAGTTCGTACAATTCCTGCACCGCACCGGGTGCGAAAATCTCCTCCGGCGTCCCTTCCCGGTCATGGCCCTCCCGGTCTATACACACGATCCGGTCAGAAACCCGCTGGGCCAAATCCAGCTCATGCAGGGACAGCAGCACCGTCAGTCCGTTCTGTCTCGTCAGCTTCTGCAAAATCGACAGAAATTCCAGCTTATAGCGGATGTCCAGAAAGGAAGTGGGCTCATCCAGCACCAGAATGTCCGGCTCCTGGGCGATGGCCCGGGCCAGCAATACCCTCTGCCGCTGACCGTCACTGATCCTGGTGAATTCCCGGTCAGCAAGGGAAGTGACCCCTACCTGCTCCATAGCGCTTTCCACCGCCTGCTTATCCTCCCGGGACAGCACCCCCAGCATACCCGTATAGGGATAGCGCCCGGTGCCGATGACTTCCCGGCAGGTCATCCGCTCGGGCCGGATCCGCTCCGTCAGCACCACCGACAGCCGGGAAGCCAACTCTTTTCCATGATATTCCGCCAGATTCCGTCCTTCCAGTACCGCCACGCCTCCCAGCGGCTCCAGCTGGCGGATGATGCTTTTCAGCAGCGTTGTCTTTCCGGCACCATTGGGGCCGATGAGGGTAACGATCTCTCCCTTCTGCAAATGCAGGTTGGCGCCTTTCACCACCGGCTCCTTCCCGTATCCGGCGGCCAGCTCTTTCGTATAAAAATAATCCACTAGTATTCCTCTTTTCTGCGGCGAATCATGACAAACAGCACCACCGGTGCGCCAAACACGGCCGTCACTGTGCTGATGGAAAGCTCTGTGGGAGAAAATACCGTCCGCGCCGCCAAGTCACAGGCCAGACAGAACACCGCGCCCCCCAGGAAACAGGACGGGATCATCCAGTGAGGATCTCCGTTTTTCAAAAGTGCTTTGGCCAGATGGGGCACCGCAATGCCCACAAAAGACACCGGCCCGGCAAACGCTGTCACACAGGCGGCCAGCAGACTGGACAGGATCACCAGCAGCGCCCGGAAAATTTTCAGATTGACCCCCATGTTCCGGGCATAGGCTTCTCCCAGCCGATACGCCTGCAAAGGTTTCGACAGGAGAAATGTCCCCACAGACACCGCCACCACCAGCACCGTGATCCAGCCCACCGAATGCCAGCCGATGCCGGAAAAACTGCCCCGGGACCAGTTGTGCAGGTTCACAATGTTGGCGTCATCCGCAAAGGTAACGACAAAATCCGTCACTGCGGAACAGATATAGCCGATCATGACACCGCCCACCACCAGCATGGACATCTGTTCCACCTTCCGCGCCAGAAGCAGCACAAATCCCATGGAAGCCAGCGCCCCCACGAAAGCCGCCAGGATCAGTGCCATGGAACCGGCGGTTTTCCGGAAGTTCAGCAGCGCTACCATGACCAGCGCCACACAGAGCTTGGCGCCGGAGGAAATCCCCAGCACAAAGGGCCCCGCAATGGGATTGTGAAAAAAGGACTGCAAAAGATACCCGGACAGTGCCAGCGCCCCGCCCAGGAACAGCGCCGCCAGCGCCCGGGGCAGACGGATGGAAAGCACGATATCCCTGGCCGTATCCAGACCGGCCTTCCCCTGTAATACCGCCAGCACCTCCTGAGGAGACACGGACACACTGCCGATGCAGATGCTCAAAAGGAGGAAAACTGCCAGCAGTCCCAGCAAAATTGCAAGCCCCATCACACAGCGGTTCCGCATTTTTTTCTCCATATCTGTCTGCACGATTGTCCCCTCCTTCTTTCCTTGTATTTCCTTTTCATTCTTCTGTTTTTCCCTTTATTCAAGTACTTCTCCGCAGATTTTCCAACAATGCCTGCTCTATAAACTTTTTCATGACCATTCACAGGCCACCTCTGTATCATTGGCTTCTACACATGCCCAGCCTGCGTCTTGTCCATTATTGCAGCGGATAAAGATAGGTAAATCCTTCTGTCTCTCCATTCAGCATCCGCCGAATATCCGCCGTGATAGCTCCCAGCTCCATAGATGCCTGATACAGGTTCTTGGAAGTACAGAACACATGCCCCTCCTGCACTGCCCGGAACTTGCCCAGCAGTTCATCCTTTCCCTTCAGTTCCTGCAGATCGGCCACCTCGCCGTCGATGGAGCTGTTATAAATGAGATAATCCGCATCCTTCGCCGCCGCATAGAAGGCTTCCATCTGCACATTGGCACTGGAGGAAGCAGAAGTCTCATCCTTTTTCAGCTGCGGACACACATAGGTACCTCCCGCCAGTTCGATCATCTTTGGCAGGTAATCGCTGGATTTGCGCACATTGACCGCACCGCTGGAGGTCATATAGAAGAAAGCCACCGTTTTCTCCCCGGAAGCTGTGCCTGTCCCCGCAGTTTCTGACACAGCAGCTTTCCCTGAACCAGACACAGCCGATGCATTTTCTCCGTCCGTTACAGACGTCGCTGCAGTTCCTTCCATAGCCGCCACCTGGGCTTCAAACACCTCCCGGGCCTGTTCTTCTTTTCCCAGCAAAATGCCATAAAAACAGATCCACTCCATCCGGCCCTGGGGCGTGGTCTCGTAGCTGGAATAGTCAATGAGAACCGGAATGCCCAGCCGTTCCAGCTGCTCCTTCACCTCCGGTGTGTGCAGCACCATGGTGTTTTCCACCGCAAGATCACAGCCCTCAGACAAGATTTTCTCATAATCCGGGGCGGAATATTTTCCCGCATAAAGAATATCCCCGCTCTCCATGGCAGCCTTCGCCTCGGGAATCGTCCAGCCGTCTGCTGCCATCCCCGAAAAACGGATGGCATCCAGGGCATCCAGCTTGACAAACATATCCATGGCAGCCGAAGCCACCAGATAAATATGGGAGATCGGCTGACAAAGCGGCACCACATCCCCCGGCAGATCCTCTGGGATTTCTTTTCCCTCCGGGATCACCAGGTACCTGGCATCCTCCGCGATGGTCAGCAGCACATAGCCGTCCTCATAGCGATCCACCGTAAACTGTTCCGCATAGGAAAGGGTGTCCCGGCCTTCATAGGAAAGAGAATCGCAAAGATTACTGCCATTTTGCGTATCCTGAGCCGTGCTGCTCTGCCCACCGACACAGCCCACCGTATTTGCCAGCAGCCCCACCAGTAACGCCAGCACCAGCAGGCGCCGACACAGCCCACCGTTCTTTTTCTTCCTTCTGCTCTGCATTTGTTTCATCTGTCGCAATTTTCTCCTGTTCTTCTACTGCTTTTTCCAGAAAGCGTTCTGCTTCTGTCCGCCTGTCCCATCAGGCCCCGGTCTTTTCTGTCTGATGCAGTATCATCCAAATTTTCCTGTCAGGCTTTCTGTCAGACAGCACTCGTGATCACCTTTTTTCTGCTGCCGTCTATTTCCTGCGCGTTTTTACAAATGCCACCGCGCAGATGCAAACGGCCAGCACCAGAAGGATCCAGTTGCCGGTGGTATCTGCCTGTTCCTCCAGTGGGATCAGGCTGCCGCCGTCGAAGGTCAGGGTGTAGGCGATCTCATGGGGCACACTCATGGCCGTGGTGTCAGCCACCACTTCCAGCGGCTCTCCCAGTTTTTCCACCGGGATCAGAAATGCTGACTGGTCATAGCCATCCATGGGAAGATACTGCTCGCCGCCCACGATCATGTAATCGTAGTTGCTGCTGCTCCACTCCACCAGCGCCTCTGCGGCGCCGTCTGTCACAAAAAGCTGGGTCGGGGAAGTCACGGTCGCTCTGCCGCTGCCGCCTTCCAGAGAAACCTCCACGCTGTAAACACCATCGGACAGATCCAGCGCCGTCAGGTCTGCCACGCCGGACATGCTTCCACCGGCACCGTCCACAGCTGCTCCATCCACATGTTCCTCTGCCAGTCCGGCACTCTGCGCGTTCGCCTCAGCCTCTTTGGCCTCCTCTGTGGCTTTTTCATCCTTCATCTGCTGGATTCTTGCATCCCGGGCTGCTTTTTCCAGGGCATCATAGTCCGGCAGTTCTGTCAGGACAGCCTCCGCCGGTAAGCTTTTTGCCTCAAAAAGGATCTGCCGGTCATACCATTTTTCTTTCTTTTTGCTGAAGGCCGCACAGTCCACAGGCATATCCAGCGCCTCCACCGGTACCAGATACGTATACTGGCCCTCCGCATTTTCCTCATAATCAATATAATCCGCCGGATCTGCTGCCGCCGCTTCCGCCCCGGTTCCCATATAAAGCTTCAGATACCCGGTGCCGCCCAGCGTCAGCACGGCGCTCATCTGCCCGTCCTGTACGGTCAGCTCAGCTTTTTCAATGCGAAACATGGAGGAGCTGGATTCCACCTTCACCTCATAGGTACCATCCGCTACGTCATCTGCCGTAATGGGTGTCATGCCGGGGATTCCCACCTCCTGGGGCGTCACTTTTTCACTGTCCGCTGCCACCTGGCTGTAGTCACCGGCAGCCGCCTGTGCGTTATCCGTCTGGTCATCGGAAACAGCAGCATCAGGTGCAGCGGCATACACCGGCGCAAGCGGCAGCAAAGATGCAGTCAGCACCGCCAGCCCCAGCATTTTTCCTGCTCGGCTGCCCCTGCAGACAAACCTTTTTCCGTCGGCGTTCGGCTCCATCCGCACATTCTCTGTTTTCTGTTCCCACAACCTTCTTTTTTCCATAGAAATCCCCTTTCCTGCGACACATTTTCCTATCATATAAAAAGCCCGCCGAAAAACACAGCCACCGGCAGTACACCGGGGTGCATGTTCCGGCAGGCCCCATGTATCTTATTTGTTCATGCGCAGACGATTATTTGTTCAGGCCGTCTACTGCTGCCTGTGTATGCTCTACGTAAATCTGCTGGATGGCTTCGTTCTCGCCCAGGCCGTGGATCAGGCACTCTACCTCGTAGCCCTCTGCGGTCAGCTGAGATTTCCAGGAATCATCCTCGTCGCCGGCCATGTCGTTGTTGGCGTGATCGCCTGCAACAACCATCAGCGGCTCCAGAACAACCTTCTTGTAGGTGCCAGCCTCTTTCAGGGCAGCCTTGATATCGTCCAGAGACGGGGTTGCCTCTACGGTACCGATGTAGTAATGCTCGAATCCGTCAGCAGTCAGCTTCTCCTGTAATTTTGCATATACTTCGTTAGAGTCTGCATCTGTGCCATGTCCCATGAATACAACAGCGGTCTCGCCGTCATCGTAGGAAGCGGTTGCATCTGTGATGGCTTTGATCACTGCCTCAAAGTCCTCATCGCTGGTCAGCAGAGGCGCGCCAAGAGAAATGTTCTCAAAGCTATCCTTGTATCCTTCCAGTTCATCCTTCAGATCGGTGTACTCATGGCCGTCCATCAGGTGGGTCGGCTGTACGATCAGGTTCTTGATCCCGTCTGCAGCTGCGCGATCCAGGGCTTCCTGTACATTGTCGATCTCCAGTCCGTCACGCTCTTTCAGCTTGTCGATGATGATCTGGCTGGTAAATGCACGACGCACCTCGTACTGCGGGAAAGCATCCGCAATGGCATTCTCGATGGCGCCGATGGTGATGTCGCGGCTGTCGTTGTAGCTTGTACCAAAGCTCACGACCATAATGGCAGTATCTGTGGACTTCTCCGCGTCTGCGGTCTCAGTCGTCGCAGCGTCTGTCTCCTCTGCCTGCTCTTCATCTGCAGTCTCCTCAGCGCTGGTATCCGCAGGCTCTGCTGTCTGGGCGTTGTTGTTTCCGCAGCCGGTAAGGCAGATTGCCGCTACCGCCAGCATAGTTACGATTGTTGACATTCTCTTTTTCATGTCGTTCCTCCTTCTTTTTTGTCGCAGCGTACAGATTGATTCGCCTGCCGCTCTGCGAAAAAATACCCTCACATTCGGAGGGCATTCGTAAGAGGGCGCAATGATGTCGTAAAAACAGCATCCATATACGACCAATTACTCGTGGCCCGGGGAATCCCCCGACTTCCTTCCAGGCAGGTCTCCTGACTTATAGGTATCTCACGCAAAGCCGCCTTCCCAATCGCTCAGTGGCATACTGGCCTTGCGCTCCCCAAATACAGTGACGAGTTCGCACAGGATTCACACCTGTTTCCCTTTTCACCGGACCGCAGAAAATCTGTTCCGGCACCTGAAAGTATCTGATGCGAACCAACGCAGCATATCCCGGCGTCAGTTCTTTCCTACTATAGCATATCTTTTCCGGAAATACAACCGGCAGAAACACATGTCATTTCCTTTGTACAAAAAAGGGGCTCACCCAACGGTTACAATTCAAAACTGTAACGGCAGGTGAAACCCCACTTTTGTTTTTTATAATAGGATCCTATCGAAGCGATTAAGCCTGTACCAGTCTTAAGGTCTCTCTTGCGATGGCAAGCTCCTCATCGGTCGGGATAACGCATACAGTCACCTTGGAATCCTTAGTGGAAATGATGTTGTCAGCGCCTCTCTTGCTGTTTGCCTCGTCGTCGATCTCTACGCCCAGGTATCCCAGATATGCGCAGATGTTCTTTCTTGTATCAGGGCCGTTCTCACCAACACCTGCGGTGAAAGCGATGGCATCCACACCGTTCATGGCTGCGGTATAAGCGCCGATGTATTTTGCAACACGGTACTCATAGGTACGCAGTGCACGGATGGCAGCCGGATCACCCTTTGCCTCTGCATCTTCCAGATCACGGAAATCGCTGGAGATACCGGACAGACCCTGTACGCCGGACTTCTTGTTCAGTACATTCATGACGCCTGCAATGTCCAGGTTCTCTTTCTTGGCAATGAACTCCATGATGGTGGGATCGATATCGCCGCATCTGGTACCCATGATCAGGCCTTCCAGAGGAGTCAGGCCCATGGAGGTATCTACACACTTGCCACCCTGTACAGCGCTGACACTTGCGCCGTTGCCCAGGTGGCAGACGATGATCTTCATATCCTCAATGTTCTTGCCAAGGAACTCAGCCATGTGGTGAGATACAAAGTTGTGGGAGGTTCCGTGGAAACCATATCTGCGGACACCGTATTTCTCATAGTACTCATAAGGCAGACCGTACATATATGCCTTCTCCGGCATGGTCTGATGGAAAGCGGTATCAAATACAGCTACCATCGGTGTACCGGGCATCAGCTTCTGGCAGGCACGGATACCGATCAGGTTTGCCGGATTGTGCAGCGGTGCCAGATCGTTGCATGCCTCGATGGCCTTCATTACCTCGTCATCAATGATGGTAGACTCGGAGAACTTCTCGCCGCCATGCACGATACGATGTCCAACTGCGCCAATCTCGCTTAAGGACTTGATGACGCCGCTCTTCTCGTTCATGAGTGCGTTCAGAACAAGGCTGATTGCCTCCTCGTGGGTCGGCATCGGTGCAAGGGTCTTCTCCTTCTCACAGCCCTCTTTCTGGTATACCAGCTGGCTTCCATCGATACCGATTCTCTCGCAGAGTCCTTTTGCAAGCACTTCCTCAGCAGCAGAATCAATGAGCTGATACTTTAAGGAAGAACTTCCGCAGTTTACTACTAAAATATTCATAATTTCAAAACCTCCTGAAACTTTCCTCTACAAACAATACGCTTCTCTAATAAACTTTTTCAAAAACAAATGCTTTCCTCTTATACCATCTGTGCCTGTACTGCTGTCAGAGCAACAACGCCTGCGATGTCCTCAGCGGAGCATCCACGGGACAGGTCATTAACCGGTCTTGCGATACCCTGAAGCATCGGGCCGTAAGCATCAGCCTTGCCCAGTCTCTGTACCAGCTTGTAGCCGATGTTACCACAGTCAAGGTTCGGGAAGATCAGAACGTTGGCATGTCCTGCAACCTCACTGCCTTTTGCTTTGCTCTTTGCGATAGAAGGAACAAGAGCTGCGTCAGCCTGCAGTTCGCCGTCGATCATCAGCTGCGGGTATCTCTCTTTTGCGATGTTGGTTGCCTCAACGACCTTGTCAACAAGTGCATGCTTTGCGCTGCCCTTGGTGGAGTGGGAAAGCATGGCGATGATAGGCTTCTCCTCTACGAGAGCACGGAAGCTCTTTGCGCTGCTGTCTGCGATGGAAGCAAGCTCGGATGCGTTGGGATCCTGGTTCAGGCCGCAGTCTGCGAACAGGAAAGTACCGTTTGCGCCGTACTCGCAATCCGGTACATCGATGATGAAGAAACCGGATACCAGGTCAGTTCCCGGAGCAGTCTTCAGGATCTGCAGAGCCGGACGAAGGGTATCAGCGGTGGAATGGCAGGCACCGGCTACCATGCCGTCAGCGTCTTTCTGTTTTACCATCATAACGCCGTAGGTCAGCCAGTCTGTGGTCAGGATCTCTCTTGCTTTCTCCTCGGTCATTCCTTTATGTTTTCTCAACTCATACAGAACCTTTACATACTCGTCCAGCTTCGGATCTGTATCAGGGTCAACAACCTTTACGCCTGTCAGATCTACATCCAGCCAGTTAGCACCATCCATGATCTTCTCTTCCTTACCAACCATGATGATATCTGCGGTTCCCTCTCTCAGAACCTGTGCTGCTGCGATCAGTGTTCTCTTGTCCTTAGTCTCCGGCAGTACGATTGCCTGCTTGTCCTGTTTTGCTTTTGCTTTAATGTGATCAATAAATGCCATTGTGAAATACTCTCCTCTCGTATTCTCGTATCATTACCGGACTTCTGCCGTCCGGCCCTCGATACGGTTATTATATACGATTTATTTTTTTCCTACAAGATGTCTGACCCCTTGAAAGTGTACTTTCAGGCGAACAATCGCTCTCCTTTTTTTCCGTAAAATTATGAATTTTTTTCCTGATTCATTTTTTTCTCAGAAAACAGTCCGCAAAATCATGGAAACGTGGTACACTCTTCCTATCAAATATGTACCAGCAAGGAGTCTGACCATGAACGTTACCGGTGTAATCGCAGAATACAACCCGTTTCACAACGGCCACCGCCATCATTTATCCGAAAGCCGTGAAAAAACCGGCGCCGACTATGTCATTGCCGTCATGAGCGGTGATTTCGTCCAGCGCGGCACCCCGGCCATCCTCAACAAATACGAACGCACCCGCATGGCCCTCTCCTGCGGCGCCGATCTGGTGCTGGAGCTGCCTGCGGCCTACGCCACCGCCAGCGCCGAGCATTTTGCCCTGGGCGGCGTCGCACTGCTGGACAGCCTGGGGGCTGTGGACGCGCTGGCTTTCGGGGCAGAGGTGCCCGTTTCTGAAAAAGAGACAGCAAACCCGGAAGATTGTATTGTAAATGCAGCACCGGTTCCGCATCCGGTACCCGGTAAGAGGAACGATATTCTCTTAGAAATGTTCCAAAGGGCCGCCGACTGCCTGCTGGAAGAACCGCCTGTTTTTCAGGAAGCGCTGCGCCAGTCATTAAAGGAGGGCCTATCCTTTCCCAAAGCCCGGATGCAGGCGCTGCAAAAAACGTTGGCTTCGTTCCCCGCAGCATCTGCCGCAGAAGTGCTCTCCTCCCCCAACAACATTCTGGGGCTGGAATATGTGAAAGCATTGAAAGCCTGCAAAAGCTCCATCACCCCGTGCATCATCCCCCGGTCGGGAAGCGGCTACCACGACACCGGCCTTTCCCCGGATCAATTTGCCTCGGCCACCGGCATCCGCGCCGCCATTGCCAGACAGTTGCCCACGGAACAGTTGAAAACCGCGGTGCCCGATGCTGTTCTTTCTATATTAAAAGAGAACGAGGGCAAAAGCTTTCCCGTGAAGGAAAACGATTTTTCCGCCCTGCTGCGCTACCGGCTGTTGATGCTGCTGCACGGCGACAGGTACAACCGTTTCCAGGCACCACTGCATAGCGACAGCTGCATAGATTCCCAGGCACCGTTATTTGCGGCAGATACCGCATCCCAAAGCGCGTCCCCTCTGTCCACACGGAACACCTCTGGTCAAACTGCATTGACATGTGCACCAGCTCAGCTTCTATCAAAATTTGCCGACATGACCCCCGATCTGGCCGCCCGCATCGCAGACAAGCTGCCTGCTTTTGTGGATGCGGCCCAGTTCACCGATCTTCTGAAAGCCAAAAACCTGACCCGTACGCGCATCGCCCGGTGCCTCACCCATATCCTGCTGGATGTAGAAGAATATCCCTTCCGGCAGCTGCGCACCAGTGCTTTCCCCGTGCCTTACGCCCGGATTCTGGGATTCCGAAAGGAAGCTGCGCCCCTCCTTTCTGTCTTAAAGAAGACTTCCCGGATCCCGCTGATCACCAAGACGGCAGATGCCACACGGATCCTGCAGGACACCTGGGGCAGCGACGCTGCCGGCGCCCTGTGGCTCTGGGATCATGACCTGCTGGCGGCGGATATCTACGAGACTGCGGCGGGTGCACGTTTTCACCGGCTTCCTGTGAACGAATACACCCGAGGGCTGATTCTTCTTCCCTGACAATGCCACCCGGATGCGCCTGCCCATGTATATTTGTAAAGCCTGCTACCACCAGCAAAAGTAACAACGGATATCATACGATGCGAAAGAACCCCGAAAGTCTCATCCGACCTTCGGGGTTCTCTTTTCTTTTACCGATATTGAAACTTTTTCTCGCTCTCATGACGCAAGTATGCACCCATGCCAATGCGCTTATCTTCCGTGGCATTGCACAGGGCAAAAGCCTGCTGTTCAAATTCCAGACCAGCGCTTTCTCCTGCCGCCAGCCCCATATTGACGCACCGTTTGATCTCCTGCACTGCGATCTGCCCATTGGCACAGATCTGCACAGCCAGCGCCATAGCGGTATCTGTAAGCGCTTCCGGCGCCACCACCTGATTGGCCGGGCCCGTCTCCTCCACCGTTTCCGATGCCATGCAGATATCACACGCTTTCACCAGATCACAGCTGCCATCCAGTGAAAATCCATTCATGGCCGCAATCACCGGCCCCCGAAGGCTGCGCACAGCCGCGCATAGTTCTTCCAGCTGCCGGGACTGCTCTGCGTTATTTTGTTTATCCGGCGCAGCCATCTCTTTGCTGCACGCTCCGGCATCTGTGAAAAGCAGCACATACACATCCAGATCCCGCTCCACCTGTTTCACCGCCGCCTGGACTTCTGCGATCCATTCCGGTTCTGACCAATGCCGTTTTCCGGCATTTTTCAGTGTGACCACCGCCACATGATCTTTCTTTTCATACGCCACCGCAGCCATCTTTTTCCCCTTTTACAGATATTATATCATGATTCGCACGTTCCGTGCTTGACACTGCTACGCAGCTATCATGATCACATTCGCCGTTCGTCACTCATGCCAGCATGGTGACTCACTTGCGCTCATTATATCCCTAATTCTTGAAGCTGTGTACCGGTGCCGGGATTCTGCCGCCCCGGTTGACGAACGCATCACAGTGGAACGGATTTACCGGCATGATGGGTGCATAGCCCAGAAGGCCGCCGAATTCCACCGTCTCGCCCACGCCCTTGCCGATCACCGGGATGACGCGGACTGCCGTGGTCTTCTGGTTGATCATGCCGATGGCCATCTCGTCTGCAATGATACCGGAAATGGTCTCCGGCGTGGTGTCTCCCGGAATGGCGATCATGTCCAGACCGACGGAGCACACACAGGTCATGGCTTCCAGCTTCTCCAGCGTCAGGGCACCTGCATTCACCGCGTCGATCATGCCCTGATCCTCGCTCACCGGAATGAAAGCGCCGCTTAAGCCGCCCACGTAGGAAGACGCCATGATGCCGCCCTTTTTCACCTGGTCGTTCAACAGCGCCAGCGCTGCCGTCGTGCCCGGGGCACCTGGATGCTCCAGACCGATCTCCTTCAGGATATCTGCCACGCTGTCGCCCACCGCCGGGGTCGGCGCCAGGGACAGATCGATGATGCCAAAGGGAATATGCAGCTTGGCGCTGGCTTCCTTTGCCACCAGCTGTCCCACACGGGTGATCTTGAAGGCCGTCTTCTTGATGGTCTCGCACAGCACCTCGAAGCTCTCGCCCCGTACCTTTTCCAGGGCAGTCTTTACCACGCCCGGGCCGCTGACGCCCACATTGATCACCGCATCTGCCTCGGTGACGCCGTGGAAAGCGCCCGCCATGAACGGGTTGTCATCCGGCGCATTGCAGAACACCACCAGCTTGGCACAGCCCAGGGAATCCTGCTCCTTCGTGTGCTCTGCCGTGTCGTGTACCACCTGTCCTAAGAGACGGACTGCATCCATATCAATACCGCACTTGGTGGAGCCCACATTGATGGAGCTGCACACCCGCTCGGTGCAGGCCAGTGCCTCCGGGATAGAAAGAATCAGATTCTCATCCCCCGTGGTCATGCCCTTAGACACCAGCGCCGAGTAACCGCCGATGAAGTTCACGCCCACGGTCTTGGCTGCCTCATCCAGTGTTTTCGCAATGGTGACGAAATCCGCCGGGGATTTGCAGGCAGCGCCACCCACCAGCGCGATGGGGGTCACGGAAATCCGCTTATTCACAATGGGAATGCCATAATTATTTTCTATCTCTTTACCCACAGCCACCAGATCTTTGGCCACCGTGGTGATTTTTTCATAGATTTTTCTGTTCAGAGTAGAAAGATCCGCGTCGATACAGTCCAGAAGGCTGATGCCCAGGGTAATGGTACGCACATCCAGATTTTCCTGCTCAATCATCTTATTGGTCTCATTGACCTCAAACATATTTATCATATTCGTACCCTTTCTGCCGATTCATCAGATTCTGTGCATTTTTTCAAAAATATCCTCATGCTGACATTTGATCTTCACACCGATCTCTTCCCCCAGCTGCTCCAGCTCTCTGGAGAAATCACCGAAAGGCTTGGTGGAATCATTGGCGTCCACGATCATCATCATGTTAAAATATCCGGAAACAATGGTCTGGGAAATATCCAGAATGTTGATGCGGTTGTTGGCCAGGTACGTGCACACTTTTGCAATGATGCCCACAGTGTCTTTTCCGACTACGGTAATAATTGTTTTTTTCATCTTTTTACTCCTCGCAGTATGTAAAATCCATCAGAAAGCAATGACCGGAGAAAGCTTTTCCCGGCTTGCCACCTCGATCCGAAAATCGTCTGCGTGATAATCGGTATCGCCCAGATCGATCTCCAGCTTCACCGTGGCATAGGCCAGCTCCTCGTAATTGTTTTCCTTACTCAAGTGTCCTAGGAACACCGCCTTCGTCTGATCGCCCAGCACCTGGCATAAAAGCTTGCCGGACAGCTCGTTGGACAGATGCCCCTTTTCCCCGAGAATCCGCTGTTTCAGCGGGTATGGGTAAGCCCCCACCTCCAGCATGTGGATGTCGTGGTTTGCTTCCAATAATAATACATCCAAATTCTGTATTTTGTCTACAATATAATCATCATAAATGCCAAGGTCCGTCACCACCGCCGCCGACTTGTCCCCGCAGTCCAGCCGGTAGGCCACCGGATCCGCCGCGTCGTGGGAAATGTGCATGGGGCTCACCTGGATATCTCCCAGAGAAAATCGCTCGTCCGCGCAGATGGGATGGAACAGCTCCTCCGGAATTTTCCCCAGAGAGGACATGTATTTCACTTCTTCGATGGTGGGCGCCGTGGCATAAATGGGAATGCCGTATTTTCGCGCCAGAACCCCCAGCCCCTTCACATGATCCACATGCTCATGGGTCACCAGAATGCCGTCCATATCCTTTGTGGAAAGCTCCAGCTCATTTAAGCCCTGCTCGATCCGCTTGCCGCTGATCCCGGCATCCACCAGAAGATGGGTATCCTCCGTGCCCACATAAATACAGTTTCCGCTGCTGCCGCTGGCAATGCTGCAAAATCTCATGTTATTTCGTGATCCTTTCCTGTAAAAATCTGTCCACCTGCTCTTTGGTGCAGTCCAGACTGATGCCCGTGTCGATGGTCACCGCGCAGTTGGCCCGAAAAACCGCCTCCGGACACTGGCTCTTGAAAATTCCGTCGATCCGTGCGTCGGAATAGCCCCGGGTCGCCTTCAGACGTTCCCGCCGGATGTCCTCGCTGGCATAAATATACCAGAGCTCGTCACAGATGGCACCATAGCCCTCCTCGATGAGCAGGGCCGCCTCAATGGCCATTACCCGACAGCTGCCTTTCTTCCGTTCTTCCCCGATTCGATCCAGAATATACTGCTTCACCGCCGGATGGACGATACCGTTTAACTTTTCCAGCAACGCCTGGTCGGCAAATACCACTGCTGCCATCTTCGTCCGGTCCAGCTGGCCGTCAGCGCCCGCAATGTCTGTGCCAAAGGTCTCCACGATTTTATCATAGCAGTCTGCGCCCTTCTGCATGAGATCATGGGCCGCCAGATCTGCCTGCAGGATCACTGCCTGGTATTTTTCCTTCATATAATCAAGAACCGTGCTTTTTCCGGCGCCCACGCCGCCGGTAATGCCCAGAACCATCATCTCTCGTTCCTCCCGTTTCTTTTTCTCCCGTTTTCGTATTTTTCCGTTACCTGCTTCTGTCAAAAGCCCGTATCCGGTATTCTTCCTTTATTTCGCTTCGTACCAACTGTTTCCCTCATGCATATCGATCTCCAGCGATACCCGAAGATCCGCCGCCCGGTGCATCTCTTCCGTCAGGATCTGTCTGACCTGCTCTGCCTCTTCCTTCCAGGCTTCGATGAGCAGTTCATCGTGCACCTGCAATACCAGCCGGGACTTCATCTGCTGCCGCTTCAGCCGCTCGTTCACCCGGATCATGGCGATCTTGATGATATCCGCCGCCGTGCCCTGAATGGGGGAGTTCATGGCCACCCGTTCCCCGAAGGAGCGCTGCATAAAATTGCTGGATTTCAGCTCCGGCACCGGCCGCCTGCGGCCAAACATGGTGGTCACATAGCCCTTTTCTTTCGCTTCCTCCACCAGATGATCCAGAAATGCCTTGACCCCCGGATAGGTTTCAAAATATTTTTCGATATATTCTGCTGCTTCTTTTCTCGTAATGCTCAGATCCTGGCTCAGGCCAAAGGAACTGATGCCGTACACGATGCCGAAGTTCACGGCCTTGGCGTTGCGCCGCTGCAGATCCGTCACCTGGTCAAAGGGCGTGTGGAACACCTGGGACGCCGTCATCCGGTGGATGTCCTGGGCTTCTTTGTACGCCTGAATGAGCATCTCATCCCCGGACATATGGGCCAGCACCCGCAGCTCGATCTGGGAATAGTCCGCGTCAATGAACACGTACCCGTCCTCCGGCACAAACACCTTGCGGATCATGCGGCCCAGCTCCATCCGCACCGGGATGTTCTGCAGGTTCGGCTCCGTGCTGCTGATGCGGCCGGTGGCCGTGATGGTCTGGTTGAACGTACTGTGAATACGCTGATCCGGCCCGATGTAAGCCGACAGGCCATCCGCATAGGTGGATTTTAATTTCGTCAGCTGCCGGTATTCCAGAATGTCCGCCACCAGCGGATAGTCCGGGGCCAGCTTGTCTAGAATGTCCGCGGATGTGGAATATCCTGTCTTCGTCTTCTTGCCGCCGGGCAGCCCCAGCTTTTCAAATAAGATCACACTCAGCTGCTTGGGAGAATTGATGTTGAATTTCTCTCCGGCCTCCTCATAGATCTGCTTTTCCAATACCTCAATGCGCACCTGCAGCTGCTCCCCGTAGGTTTTCAGCTCCTCCGCCTGCACCCGCATGCCTGCCCGCTCCATGTCATGCAGGGTAAAGACCAGGGGCATCTCGATCTGTCGGAACAGCTGCTCCATGCCGGTCTCTTTTAACTGCGCCTCCAGAATAGGCTGCAGCTTCCAGGCCCCTGCCGCCAGATTGCCGGCATAAACCACCAGCTTCTCTTCTTCCTCTTCCCGGGCTTTGGCAAAAGTGTGCTTGCCAAGCAGCTCCTCTCTGGCAGGCATCAGCTCCCCGGTGTACTCCCGCACCAGTTCGTCACAGGGGTATGCGCTTTTCAGCGGATTCAAAAGATACGCCGCCACCGCACAGTCATACAGCCGTCCCTGACAGACCGGCTCCAGGAAATCCAGCATGGGCTTCACATCCACAGCTGCACAAAGGGCCGCCTGTTGGCACACCTGACTCATCTGATCCTGCAAATAGCTTTCCGTCAGAAATCCCTCCGGCAAAAATACGGAAACCTTTGTCTCTTCTTCACAGAGTGCCACGCCCACAAAAGTATGGTCTTCCGTGAGAATGGCAAATCCCACCCGCTCTGCTTTCTTGGCACGGTCAAAAATCTCCTGCGCCTCCGCCAGATCCGTGATCCTTTCAATCTCCCGTCTGGCCGTCTCTTCCTTCTCCTCCTCGGAAAAACGGCTGATCAGATTGCGGAAGCCCAGACGTTTGAACAGCTCATAGGCTTCCTTTGTATAGAGATTATGAAGCCTTGCTTTCTCATAATCGTAATCCAGTTCGCAGTCCGTTTTGATGGTGGCCAGCTTCAGGCTGAGTTCTGCCAGATCATAATGCTCTTCAAAAGCCAGCCTTGCCTTGTTGGGCTTGATCTCACTTTCATGGGCCTTGGCATTTTCCACCGAACCGTACTCCACGATGATCTTGGTGGCCGTCTTCTCCCCCACTCCCGGCAGTCCCGGAATGTTGTCTGCCGTATCGCCCATGAGCGCTTTCAGCTCAATGAACTGCTTCGGCGTCACCTGATACTGGGCCAGCACATCTTTGGCGTAATAGTCCTCGATCTCCGTGCCGTTCCGTTTCGTCTTGGGGATACGGATCAGTACCTTGTCCGTGGCCAGCTGCAGCAGATCCCGGTCGCCGGACAGCACCGTTACCGAGAGCCCCTGCTCCTCGCTTCGTCTCGCCAGCGTCCCGATGATGTCGTCCGCCTCGTACCCGGCCCGCTCCACGATGGGCACGCCCATGGCTGTCAGCACTTCCTTCATCAGCGGCACCTGCTGGCGCAGCTCCTCCGGCATGGGTTTTCTCGTCCCCTTGTACGCCTCATACATCTCATGACGGAAGGTGGGCTCCTTCCGGTCAAAGGCTACCGTCAGGTAATCCGCCTGTTCCTCCTCCAGGATCTTAAACAGGATATTTAAAAAACCGTACACCGCGTTGGTGTGCAATCCTTCCGCATTGGTCAGATCCGGCAGCCCGTAAAAGGCCCGGTTCAAAATACTGTGTCCATCAATCAAAACGATTTTTCCGTCCATCTTCTGCTCCTTTATCTATCCGGCCGCTATACCGTATCCATTTCGGCCGCACACATCAGTCCGCGATCTGTTCTCAGACCGTTTTACTCACGTTCCTTCGCGTCAGGCAGCAACTCATTCCTGTCCGCCGCTGTCGCCGGTATCGTCCCCGCCTCCGCCGGGCCTTTCGTCTGCTCTGCCCCTTCGGTTGTCGTCTGCATTGCCTCGGCGCTTCCCACCAGGCCGATCTGAATCCCGGCGCAGATCACCAGCGCTGCCAGCGCCGCGCCGATGACCGTCGTGCGGAACATCCCGAAGAGGTGGTGCCGGTGCAGCACCCGCTCCTTGTCTTTTAGCTCTTCCTTCAACCGCTCGGTGGGGTTGGTGGCTCCTTTTTTTCCATTGTCCAGATATCCCAGGGCGTACTCTATCGTATAATAAATCTCCAGCTCCTCATAACAGGAAGGGCATTCCCTGACATGGTCAAGGAATGCCTGCAATTCACTTTCTTCCAGATTATTTTTTAAATAGCGATCGATCATCTGCTGTGTTTCACGACAATTCATTGGATGGCCCTCTCACAAACATGATATCCTTCTGTCATACAAAGTATACCATTTCCTTTCCGTGAATTCAATGAAATTCTCTTCCGCGGCTCCGTCACGGGAGCGCGATTTCCTCCGTTTCTATGATAAACCGCACACTGCCGGTGCTGCCGTCTGCGATCCCGGCGTAGTTGTCGTACTGGCCATCTGCCTCCCGCAGCGCTTTCATCCGGGTCAGCACCTCTTTGAGATCACTGCCAGCCAGCTTGCCCAGCTCCTGAATGCCGTCCTCGTTATACGTCTTCATGCCGTCAGCCAGCTCCTCGGTGCCATCCGTCAGCTCTCCGAAACCGTCATAGAGCTGATCGCCGGCCTCCACCAACATGCCGGTGCCCTTGGTCAGCGCCTCCGTCCCCTGGGACAGCTGACCGATGCCCTCGCCGAAAGCGGTTACCCCCTGAGACAGCGCTTCACTACCCGCTGCCAGCTGGGAAACGCTCTGTTTGAGCGCCGCCAGCTGCTCTGTCAGGCCGCTGTCGCCGCCCATACTCTCCTGGAGCTGCTGCACATAGGCGCTGATGGTCGCAAGGGACGTCTGGATCCCTGCAGATGCCTGGGCAATGCCATCTGCATCCCAGCTGCCGCCTACCGAAAGGCCGTCAATGGAAATGTTGGATACGGAAGCCTCCAATGCGCCCTGCACCGCAGCCAGGTCTTCCTCGGAAAGCCCGCTGTCTGCCAGCGCACCGGCGAAGGCCTCTCTTGCCGCCGTCTGGGCTTTTTCTGTGGCCTGGGCATTTAAGGATGCCTCGTCCGGCAGGGTGATCTCATTTAACAGCGTAGTCAGGGTGGACGTGTTTGCAGAAAGAGCGCCCAGCGCTGCGGTCAGGGCCTCCTTGGCCTGTGCCGCCTCCGATGCCCCGGCATTTTCCCCACCGGTTTCCCCGGAAAGATCCAGCCCCTGCAGGGCGGTATCCAACGCTTTCAGCCCTTCCGCCAGCCCTTTGGCGCCATTTACCAGATCTGTTTTCTTTTCATTTAATAAGGAAACGCCCTGCTGTAGCTGCGCCGTGCCGTCGTTCAGCTGCCGGATGCCATCCAGGTACTGTCCCATATAATCCTGAAACGTCTGGGCCCCCTCGTGGAGAGCGTCGGTGCCGTCCACCAGCTCGTCGGTGGCATCCATCAGCTCCTTCATGGAATCCGTCAGGTCATCCGCATCGGAAAGATCACTGTCCTCGATCTCCGAAAACAGCCCCGGCGTCACAATGGTTGCCGTAAAGGACAGCTCAAAGTCCTTCACATCCGCGCTGATCTCCACGTAGTCCGGTAGATCCACATCCTCCGTGGGTTCGTAGTCGGCAAGCTTCAGGCTCTCCTCCAGTCCCGGGAACGCCGTGCCCACCGCCAGATTCTGGTCACCCATGGAAATCAGCTTACCGTTGGTGACCTCCACATGAGAAAACACATCCGCGGGCAGCAGACAGGTAGACATGGCCGCAAAAGGCACGCACACCTCCCGCTGCTTTCCATCCACCGTCACCGTCCGTTTTTCCTGATTGTCATAGGTAAACCGCATCCGCAGATGGCCGCTTTTGCCCGCCAGCTCCTCCGGCGCGATCTCTTTCTCATCGAGAAAATACTGGATATGCACCTGCACCGGCAGTGCCGCCTGGGCTGCGCCCTTATATTGGATGTCCTCGCCCTTGTTCTCCCACCAGAGAACGCCGTCCGCATCCTTCGTAAATTCCTCGTCGCCTTCCGTATTGCGGATATCGGAAAGCGTAGAAACATCAGCAATCTTTTCCCCGTTCTCCGGCGCACGCAACACCGTCTCCACCGTGATCTTGTTTGGCGTGCCGTCCGCATCCGCCTTTACATAAACCGTTTCCTCTTTGTCCTTTTTGTCTGTCTCTTCGGTGGATGTCTTTTTCTCCTGCGTATTCTTCGACTTTGCCGCGTCGTTTTTCGCCACATCTGCTACGGCCTTTGCCGCTGTATTTTCTTCCGTATCTGCTGTATTTTTCGCCTGTCTTGCGGGCTGTTCCTTCTCTGTCTCCACACGTTCCGTCGGCAACACAGGACTTCCGGGCAGGATCTGGCCCAACGCCAGCGTACCCGTCAGTGCCGCCACCGCAAGTACCTGCAATGCTTTCTTTCTCTTCATCTTGATCTCCTCCTGCCTTTACTCTGCGTTTTTCAGCGCTTCATTCATCGGGATCTTCCGGATCTTGCGCAGCTCTGTAGCCGCCACCACACCGTAGGCCAGAAGGCCCAGCGCCAGCATTTTCACATATACCATGGGATCGATATACAGTGGGATCCAGCCGCTCATGCTCTGGAGCATCACTTCCCGGAACAGCCACACCATGATCTCATATTCAATGGGAAGGCTCAGAACCAGGAAAAGCACCGTCATGATGGACGTGGGAATGATATAAAGCCCCGCGATCTCCCCGCCGGTGTAGCCCAAAATCTTCGTCATGGAAATGGACTGAGCGTTTTTCTCAATGATGATCTTGGAAAGCAGATAAATGAGCACGAAGAAAATGCCCACGGCAAATCCGTCGATCAGTGTCATCATACCGCCCATGGACACCGTCAGCTGCCGGGAAATCTTCGTCATGGCATCCAGATCAATGACAGACCCGATATACGCCTCGTCGATGTCCGTGATCTCTGTATCCGAAAAATACCCGGAAAAATAATCCGATCCCAGGTCAAACACCTCATTGAGTCGATCCTGGTTCATGAACACTGCCATGCCGCCGTCATAGTCATAGATGCCCGTCACCGTAAATTCGTAGGTGGTATCCTCATAGGCCTCCTTCAGTCGGATCGTATCTCCCGGCTGAATCAGAAATTTATCCGCGTAGGCTGAGGACAGATACACATCCTCCGTCCCCAGAGACAGGGGCACATACCGGCTGTCCTCCTGCACGCCGTACAGCAAAATTTCTTCACTCTTGTATTTGCCATCCACGGTTTTCAGCGAATAGGCGCTGAACTTCTCCGCATCCTCGTTGTCCGTCTCCACCTCCCGCTGAAACAGCATCATGGAAAACAGGCTTTCCAGCTTCCGATCCTCATTCATGGCGTCCAGCGGCACCTGCAGAATATACTGGTAACTGCACAGCATCTGATCCGGGATCGTCTCCTGATAATGCGCCAGCACCGCCGGGAAAAGCAGGCCGAACATGAGCAGCAGATTGGCAAACAAAATGCCCACCAGCAAGATCAGGTAATTGCTCATATTCTGGAAGATCACCCGGATCCGGAAACGCCCCAGAAACGGGATATATTTGCTCAGATACAGCGCCCGGCGCTGTTTTCTCCTGCGCAGATCCCGCCGCAGGAATTTCAGCGGGGACAGGGACAGCTTGTAGGCCAGCACGCAGATATTGATGACCACCATCAAAAGCACCGGCACCACCGTCGTCAGCAGAAACGCCTGGGCATTCCAGCGGGTCACATAGGTGGGCAGGCTGTAGCTTCCATAATACATGCCCGCGCACACATCCTTCATCACCGTATAGCCGCCGATGTTACCGATGACGGCGCCGATCAGCGTCACCACCACCGGCATGGCCAGATAATGGCGGATCAGCTCTCCTTTCGTATAGCCCGAAGCCCGCAGGGTGCCGATGACGTTGGCCTCCTTGGCAATGGTATTGGCCGTGGTAATACCGAACACAAACGCCATAATGGCAATGACGATGTACAGAAGGGCAGTGACCATGGCCCGGTCGCCGCCCATATCATCACCGGTAAACGTGATCGCCTGGTTCTGATACTGAGGCACAAAGGTTTCCAGCTTTGTCTCCGCGGAGATCAGCTTCATCAGATCCTCCGCCCGGTCCTTCTCTTCCGTTTCATCCACCGGTTTCTCGTCATAAATCCAGGAATAGTCAAAGTTCAGCTGTTTTTCCTGGTACCTGGAAAACGCCTCCGGCGTCACCACCGCCACACCAAACTTCACCGAGTCAAACATGGAATCGTTATTATCTGCAAACAGACAGCTGTAATCCGGCAGCGCCACCAGGCCAGTCACCGCCCACTGTCCGCCGTCCGTATTTTCCAGCACATCCCCCACCCGGAGGCTGTTGTTGTCCGCATACATCCGGTCGATAGCCACCTCATCCGCCGCCTCCGGAAATGCCCCTTCCATCAGGCACACCGTGTTCACAACGTCCCGGTTCTGATAAATCCGCAGGGTACTGCCGTTGGTCAGTGCCTCCTCCGCATAAAAATTATCGTACAGGGTAACGGCACCTTCCTCCTGGATATACTTCACCTGCGCCTTATTCGCCTTCTCCGACAGGCGGAAATTGCCATCCTCAATGTTATATTTTTCAAAGCCCTCGTTATATGCCGCGATCAGGCTGCCGTCCGACACCAGGAATCCCGACACAAAGCCGATGGTCGCCGTCAGCAGGATAAAAATTACCAGATATTTTCCAAACTCACTTTTCAGCTCTCTGGGAAGCCGCTTGGACAATGGATTTCTCATCTTGTCTCCCAAAGCCTCCTTACCAGTCCAGATCCTCAGCCGCAACCCGCTGCTCGTTCTGATAGTCCTTGCGGATCATGCCGTCCCGCAGCTGCACCACCCGATCCGCCATGTATTTGATGGCATCGTTGTGGGTAACCATGATCACCGTGTTGCCGTATTTTTCATTCACCGTCTCAATGAGCTTCAAAATCTCCTTGGACGTGTGATAGTCCAGGGCGCCCGTGGGCTCGTCACAGAGCAGAATGTCCGGGTTCTTCACAATGGCCCGGCCAATGGCCGTCCGCTGCTGCTGACCGCCGGACAACTGGTTCGGCAACTTGTTCCGGTGCTCATAAAGTCCCAGCGTCTGCAGCAGCTCATCCACATCCAGCGGGCTGCTGCTCAAATAAGCGCCAACCTCCACATTTTCCCGCACCGTCAGATTCGGGATCAGATTGTACATCTGGAAAATATAGCCCAGATGCTTTCTCCGGTACATGGTCAGCTGCTTCTCCTTCATGCTGCCCATCCGCTCCCCTTTGATGCGGATCTCGCCCTCGTCGGCACTGTCAATGCCGCCGATGATATTCAAAAGTGTAGATTTTCCCGATCCGGAGGGGCCCAGCAGCACACAGATCTCTCCCTGCTCCACCGCCAGGTTGATTCCCTTCAAAACTTCCACCCGACTGTCGCCGGAGCCGAAAGATTTCTTCAAATCACTGATTTCCAAAAACATATTTCCACCTCTTTTGGTTAGTATTTTCTAACCCTCTATGCTAACTCTAGCACAGCAAAAGAGGCGATTCAAGGAAATGTTCCCCTGACTCGCCTCTGTAATTGAGAAATTCTATCATTATTTAGACTTTTTTCTGTTTCGACAATAAATATTCCAGTAACGCCTCGCACCCCCGTTCCACATCCCGGTACGTCTCCTCAAAATTTCCCGAATACCACGGATCCCGGATACCATCCGGTGAACCGGCAAATGACAGCAGCAGACGAATCTTTCCTCCTGCCTTATGCCCCGTCATCCGCTCTATATTGCGGATATTCATATCATCCATACCGATGAGATAATCATAAGTATCATAATCCGAAGCCTTCAGCTGCACCGCCCGTTTATCCCCGCAGCCGATACCGTGCTTCGCCAGTTCCTGTCGTGCCGGTGGGTACACCGGATTGCCGATGCCGTTCCAGATTTCCTCCGTGCTCGTGGCCGCCGAAGCGATGAAGAAGCGGGAGGAAAGGCCGCGTCTGGCTATCATATCCTTGAAAACAAATTCCGCCATCGGGGAACGACAAATATTGCCGTGGCAGATAAATAAAATCTTGATTTTTCTCATATCTCCAGTATTTTCGGGCTTTTCGAGCCTTTTTACCTTTCTTCATTTTTCACTTTTTCTGGCATATTTTGGCATATCTTTGCATATTTTTGTCATCAATTTTGGTAAAAACTTTGGTAAATTTCAAGTCTGTACCAAAGGCAAATCTGCCATTGGGAATCGACAGGTAAGAAATTGGGGATTAAGATAAATACTGGCTTTCAGCCATTTTTCTCTCATTTCCATCAGGTCATTATGAATTAATTGCTTTTTGAAAATCTTCCTGTGCATCCTGAAATTTAACATGAGTATAGGTATTCATCGTAACACTGATATCCGAGTGTCCCATAATATACTGAAGCATCTTCGGATTCATTCCCGACTTAGCCATATTAGAACAAAACGTATGACGACACACATGCGGTGTGATTGGCGGCATCTGAACCTTATATATGCTATTGTACTTTTCCCGAATATGCTGAAAATACTTTTCCCAATGTAATGCCACCATAGGCATATCATTCTTATCAAGGAATAAAAATCCTGTCATTCCATCAACCATCGGTTCAACTTTGGGATTGCCCCTGTCCTTAAGTATTCTCTTGAAACAAGCCATCACCTCACCAGACATTGGAACATATCTCTCGCCACTTTCTGTCTTAGGCTTTTCAATGATATACTGCATCTGACTTGTTCTCTGTAATTGATGATTTACCCGTATTCTTTTGTTTTTAAAATCCAAATCTGATTTTGTAAGTCCACAGAACTCTGATATACGAAGTCCTGTGTTAAAGAGGATAAATATTGCATCATAGTACTTGCAAAAATGCGCATATTCTTTTATAAATCGTAGAAATTCCCTCTCCTGCTTTCTTGTGACAGCTTCTCTTCTCACACTATCATTCACAATCACATTGACTAATTCAAAGCCAAATGGATTTTTGCGAATCAAGTCATCTTCTTCTGCCATCTGAAATGCCGGTCTTAATACTCCCCGGATAGTATGAATTGAACTATAACCTTTTCCATCTACCCTCTGAAGCTTGATCAACCATGCTTTTGCATCCGATAATTTCACTTTGTCGATTCCATCTACGAATTCCTCATAGGATATCTCTTGTTTTCCTTCGGTGACCTTTGCAACAATTGCCTTAAACCAAAAGAACTTATAGCACTCACTGGTATTGTCAAAAAGACGACCAAGATATTCAATATTCAGTTCTTCGGAACATGGTAATTGCATATACTCTCCACCTTTCAGATTTTATAATTGATCGTACTTTGCTGCGCTTCCCTTTGCTTTATCCACTGGATACTTAGCCTCGTTTTGAGACATCTTCATATTAATGATTTCGTCTGCATCCAAGCCAAGCTTATCAAGAAGATTCTGGCTATATACCATGACATCTGCCAACTCTTCTTTAATATGTTGCAAATCATATTCCTCATCTGACCACTGGAAACATTCCAACAATTCAGCCGCTTCAATCACAATTGATTTTGCAAGGTTTGCTGGTGAGTGGAACTGATCCCAGTCTCGGTCTTCTGTGAATTTTCTGATTCTATCTATAGTTTCTTGTTTCATTTTTATTTCTCCACTTCCATGTACTGAGACAAATATTCTCTTAGTTCATCATCACATACGTACAAATATGTTCCCTTGATTCCGCGTGTCATCAGGACATAATAAACATTGGTTATGTACTCTAATAGTTCTTCGTAATTAGCTGTACGTTTACCATTTTTATCAAAATAACATTCTGGGCGTACAATAATCTTCCCAGCAGCTTTATCATACCCAATATCTTTTCCAAGAATGACAAATGCATAATTCAAATCGTATCCTTGAATAGAATGAATACAGCCAACTTCATCTATAGCTTCTGCGGTATGTACCCACCCTTCAGTACAATGGTTCCACATACGCTTTACATCTTGGATTTCTATGTCTTTTAACGCCTGGTCATTCTTACTAATCCACGGCCATGCATAACCTGCCAGCATTCTTGATAAACCAACTTCATTCTCTTTCGCATACATATCTTTCTCAAATTTTGAAAAATCTGAATAAAGCTTGAAGTCGTATTTTTCAGATACGTATTTGCTACTGCAACTACCCGCAAGCATATCCTTTACTTGATCGATATATGCATTTCCGCCTTGCACTCGCATTTGCGTAATCAAGGTGAAATATGCTATCATTCTTCGGTTAAATGAGTCCTCCATCTTCTTATCAAATCGCTCAAAATCAATACCAGACGGGCCAACGACCTGCATACTGTCATAAAATAAAACCGCTTGCTTTGATTGCATCAAAATCCAGTCAAGTTCATCTGCTTCTGTTGTTAATCCAAGCTTCTCACAATTTGCTTTAAATGTTCCCATGTAAGAAATGTTTTTATATTGATGCAGTCTATGTGCCTCATCTACTAACAAAATGTCATATTTCTTCTTGGTAACATCTGAGGGCGAAAGGACCTGCGATGGAGACAAGCCATATATACTTCTAAAAATGATCTTCATCGTCTTACGAAGAGATGTCTGAGGTACAACAAAACCTATCTGCTTTCCTGCATATTCTTCACTATCAGCCAGATATTTCATCAAATATACTGCAACGATAGTTTTTCCGCTTCCAGGCATTCCATTGACAACTACTTTATCAACAGTACCTTCTTTAAGCTTTTGCACAATGTCCTCGACTGCTTGTCTCTGACTATCATTGAGTTCTTTGTACGGCGAATACTTAAACAAATCAGAGTTCTCAATTTCCTCGATGGAATGCTTTACCAGCTTCTCTCTTTGAAGCTTTCTCCAAAGGGTTGCAAATTTCTCGTCGTATTCCTGCTTTTGATAATATTGCTTATCCGCAATACCTTTATTTTTATTAGTCACTTCATAAAGCTCATCCGCAGCGATATACTGAATCAACTTCGACTCATAATCAAATGTAACCGACTGATTAAAAAGCTTTGAGTAAATGAAATGCACCTTGTCAAAAATACGCTTCTCTTCTATAGAGGAATGCTGCGTCATTCGGGTTTTCACATGGCTAGACTCTCCAATATACGCTTGGCGACCATTCTCAAGAATATAAAGCATTGGCCAATTGTCCAAATACTCTTCATCACTATATTTATTATTTTTAAAATCACCCTCAATAATTTTAAACATAATTAATCCTTCTTTGCTTTACGTGGATCCTGAGGCTTTACAGCATCAGATGGTAAAAACCATCTATTTCCAACTAATTCAGCTCCTGGAACACGGCCTTCTTTACATAAAATAGCTACACGTCTTTGGCTTATTCCCCATTCCTTCGCTTTTTCAGATGATGGTACAAAATTCATATGTATCCTCCATAATAAATACGACACTACATCACTTTTAGTATATTCCTAACCGCGAATAGTTTCAATTAATTTTTATTCTGTTTGGCGAATAGTTTTCTATATGTTGACAGCATGAACCCGCAACTGTGCTTGAAGGCAATAGAAAAGGCCCCGATTATAGGTAATCCCTCTCAATCAGAGCCTTCGGTAGAACAGCCTAGCACAGCCGCCCCTGCTGTAAACATATTTATTTAGCTAATGCAATCCACCCCCACCATTCTTCTAATTCAGTTTGAACTAGCATAAATATTGTGACTGGTCACTTATCCAATATTACTAGTATGGGTTCTATCAATTTCACATAAAAATAACTGTGGAAAATCCAAAGACTTTCCACAGTTTTGTGTTTAGAACCGAACCTCCACACGCAGTTTCCTGCAGGTTTTCTACAATGCAACTGTTAAGAAATCATGCTTTCTGATGTTATTCACGTTAAACAAAAACTGATAACAAATAACGAATAACAAATATACCTTAACAATGAACACGAACCTCCTGGATCAACTATCAATCTCATGAAGCCTTGTACGGATATTTCATTTAGATGTCTACTTCAAACTGTACCGTTTGATTATATTTATCAAGTGCCATTTGCATTTCCATAATCGACTTAGACACAAGTTCATACTCGTTTTTAACTAGTTCCAAATCGTAATTAATGTATCTATACTCAGGAACCGAATTACGGGACATATAAGAACGTTGTTCTTCTCTGGATTTAGGCAATCGTTTACGCATTACGTCTAATACCGTTTTTCTTCTATTCAGCTGTGCCATCTTAATAAGAATGCTATCTATACTCATTGTTACATCACCTACTAGAACCTTTGCGTTTGCATTAGTTACATTAAGTTCATGCTTTATAATAGCAATCTTCTCATCTAGCGCAGCAATTGTCGTTGCGACCTCGACATAATCATAATCAGGAACAACTGGCTCCTCATTAATTGCCGCAACATATGTGCAGGCCTCTTCCTCCTTGTTCAGCCAGAAAGCCTTATCCTCTTCCAAACTCTTAAGCATTTTATTTGCATATGCTGATGTCATTGTTTGCATATCTTTTCTCCTCTCTACTTTTCCTGATTTCTCCTGTTCTGATATCAGCATAAAGCCTTCCGCTAAGTTTGTCACTGTACTAACAGTTTAAAGGAAAATCCCCATAAACGAACAATATCCCCGTCAATGACGAGGATATCTTCTATGCTGGTGTGCAGTAATCTGCTTAAGATTACAAAATTGTCTAAGCTCGGTAATGATCTACCTGAAATCCATTTGTAGACTGCTTGTGGATTTTCAAATCCCATAGCATTCTGCACGTCTTTCACGGTATAACCGTTTTCCACGAGCAGTTTCTTAATCTGTCTTCCTGTTTCTTTTTGCAGGACCTGCAAATACATTGGTTCCATCTCTTTGTACCTCCGTAATTTTCTTCCATCCCGAATCACAAGTTTACCTGTAGATGATTAGTATAACGGATTCTATTACTAATTGCATTAAACTTTTGGTTTAAGATTTACTAATAACTCAATCCCACAGGTCATAGAAATATTGTTTAAGCATATCTATAGCTTCATCCTTACACTTTCTTCTATATTCTTCCAAACGCTTTTCTTCTTCGCGATATTTATCGGAAATCTCTTTATACTCAGGCAACTCATCCATAAAATGAATTGTTCCTCCGCCACCGCGCTTTCTATTTTCCTCTAATTCTTTCTCAGTTTGAAGTTTATTTCCAAATAATCCAAATCGTTCCGTAAATTCATCCATTGCTTTGGAATGCGCTTCATCAAATGGATTCTTTTGTGAGCATGTATCTTTCTCCGCTTCTCGCCATAAAAATATCATTTTGTCTAGAATGCAATTCCACTCCTCATGGCAGGTATCATTTACAAGAATTCCATTTTCATTGTTATAGTTTTCTCCCAAATATCCTGGTGAACCCGTTCTTGTATCTTTCAGTGTTTGCAGCATATCCGGAATAAGCGTCTGAAGAAAAGAAAACATCTCCCAAACATCACAATCACAATAGCCCCTTGTAATACGCTGTTTACTCCACTTTACGCATTTAAAAAAATGTTTTATTTTTGCCAAGATTTTGCTTTTCTTTCCGAGACCTGACATAGCAAAATCATATTTATTCCATATATTCATTGGGTCTCTTACTTCATAGCTTTTGCTTCTTCTCATTCCAATCCATCACTTTCTATTTTTCAAAGCTTATTGATAATCTAGTTTTCTATGTAGAAACTCCTCTATATCCTCAAACATTATCTGAACCTTATCTCTTACCCTTGATGTATGATAATGCCCAGCATACCACCATTTGTAATCCAGCTTCTTTTCAATCTCTCCGAGCCACAGCTCTGTTGATTCATCCACTGTACTCTGATCAATCATTGAAAGAAACAAATCCACCGGTCGATAATCATACGGAACAGTATGTGATAGGACCACATCAACATTCCAGTCATTATTACTAAGTTGCTTTTCTACATACACTTTTATCTCATCTGACGGTTGCTCATCTTCAAACCAATTGTAGCCTTTGCTTAACCTATAAAATTTATCAACACTATATGCCCCACCAATTACAATTGTTTTCATGCCCGCTATATCATATATTTCTCCATCCTTTGCAAAGAGAATATTGGGATATGCTTCTTCAACCCATACTTTTCCGCCATTCCACTCCTGCAGCTTGTATTCTACAATAGTTGTTGGTCTTCGCTCATGATTTCCATGAATACAGAATAACGTAATCGGTAGATTTGCTACTTTTTCTTTGTTCCTTCTGTCCCTGGAATCTCCATAATAATTTAGGCCCACATCACCTAATATAATCATGATATCTTCTTGGGAAGTCTCCATTCTTTCACAGAATCGAACTATGCGGTTCATATCACCATGAGTATCTCCTGTTATGTAAATCATAGCTTTCACCTTCTATTCTTCTCCCAATCTTGAATTCTCTCTAGCATAATGTCATCCTCCACATAGAACAATTGATTTTCTGGCACAATGTTACAAACCAACTGTCCAAATCTTAAATCCGGATATTTTTCCCATAATTTCCTGAATTCATCAAGCATTGGCTCTATTCTACTGATTTCTCTTGCCATTTCTTAATTCCTCCCTAAATCATCCCTAACTTAAAATGGAGCCATAGCTTACGCCATGACTCCACCATTAAATATTTGCCCACATTGCAGCCATGTGGATATTCCTCAGTCAACTGGCTTAACACTTTAACCATCTTCATGGATTTCAGCATATCTCTATGCCTAAATCAATGTTTTTATTTTACCTAAAACAATTCAATCATTTAAAAGTTTACAATTCACAATTAAATGTTCAAATAAGACACAAAACCGTTAAAATTGGAGATGATTATCAGTCATCGCTGTTAAACCAATGTTTTCAAAGATAGGATTCGAACCTACAACTTCACGATTACAAATCATGTGCGCTACCCATTGCGCTACTTTGTATATTGGTAACCCAATTTTCGCTGAATTGGTATACTTATCTTGTAACGTAACCCTGTTACGGGAAGCCAGATTTAGGATTTTCGCAATGCAGGCAAATACTTTATGCTATTTCAATCAAAGTAGTCGCATTAGACACTTTAATCTGAGTATCTAATTCCTTTAAAAGTGTATTGTTCTTTTCCTCCAGGCTCTCTATCTTTTTCTTGATATCAAGCGGATCCACAAGTTCTGTTGTGTTTTCCTTCACATATGCATCCACGACTCCAAGAGGCTTATCGTCTTTTGTTTTACTGTCTTTTCCGAGAATGCTAAGGCGCATGCTCTCAGCAGTATTCTGAAGCTGACTGTTCTTAAGATCACATGTGCGCACACGCTCGTTATACTCATCCTGCATTTTAGACTTAAGGATTCCTTCAAAATCAGCTTCTCCATCGTACGTTCCTAGTCCACGAAGTCTGCTTCGAAGCGAAATAGCTCCAGCAACTGAGAATTTTCCATATGATGTTGTGATTTCTGTTTCAGCATTGGATGCAACAATAGCTGCATCAATTTTCTGGAATCGTTCAATCAAATCAACAATCTGCTGATATGCCGACTCCGCTTCTTTCGCATATTCATCCTTGCCAATGCGCTTTGAATATACTTTATCCTCATTTGGCTTTATGGTATCCACAAAACTTGCTTTGTCAATTTTATCTGATATCTTCTTTACTAGTAGGTCTCTTTCGTCAAGAGCCTGTGTTACTAACATCTTTTCGCTCATAAAAAATCCTCCCTTAAAATTATCTCTTAATATAATTCTAAGGGAGGATTCATGTAATGTCATTGAACTTGTAGTTCAAAAATTATGCTGCATTTAATTCTCTCATTTTCTTATAGTAGGTATAAACTCTTCTCTCCTGATCCGTAAGACATGCATCCATTTGACTTTTTGTTCTTCCAGCATTTCCGCAAACAATTGAATCCATAGGAACTTGAAGCATTTTGCTAATTGCATACAGATTATCGACTGTTGGCATACTAACGCCATCCAACCATCGATAAACACTCTGCACACATCCAAACCCTAAATATTCTTGAATATCTTTTGGTTTTACTCCTCTCATATCCATAATTCTTCGAAGATTAACACCTGTTTCTTTTTTATTAATTGTTGGAAACATACTATCGCCTCCTTTGCACTAAATTCTTGTTCTACTCAGTTCTTACACATACTTTCTTCCCCGAAAAAGCAATTCCAAACTTCAAGATTTCCGTAATTCCATCCTCTTTCATTTCAGAATCGTATCGCAACTCACCAATTTGCTTTAATGCTTCATTAGACCATTTTTCAAGCTCAACATCGCTTAATTTTTCTTTCCACTTTAATTCCAAAATAATACCAGGATACCTTTTTTCTCTTGGAATTAAAGAAACATCAAATCTGCCATCTCCAGATTCTCGGTTCGATTTAATCTTATACTGATTATCCATTAATGCTATTAATCCTAGCATCAAACCATGATAAAATCCTTCAGCTCCACCATCGAAGAAGCTAATTGATTTATCCATATATTCCCCAATAGCGCTCTGCAACTTCTTGTAATCATTGGCATAAAGACTTTCTGCAATCTTATTTGCTGTAGTCCTTGTAATTGCTCCAGTTTGCAAGAAATGTGACAAGATTTCACTCTTATATACAGCTGCAATCTCTCTATTTGGAATTGATACTTCACATAAATATGAACCATCTGCTTGCAGTTCCTTTTTAGGAGTTTTCAAATAGCCAGCAACCAACAATAAGCTATAAATATTTGCTGGATCCTCCGCAAGCGATCTATACACCACATTTTGATCAATTCTTGCAACTACTCTTTCTCCTTGCAAAAGGTCATATAATCTTTCTGTAATATCATCTGTAGCCACTCTTAGTACATCATCAAGGATTTCATTTTTTCCTGTATTTACCCAATATGCTTGAGGAAGGCATCCCTTGGAAATATAGTTGATTACAGACCATGGATTATATATTTCTTCGCTACCAAACAAATATCCATCGTACCAGTCTTTAAGTTCCTCCTCTTTATCTGATACTCCATAGTAACTGAGCATTGCTTTCACTTCAGATTCTGTAAATCCAAAAAAGCTATCGTATTCTTCATCCATTACGGAGTTCACTGTTAAATTATTTAGACCACTAAAGATACTTTCCTGAGCAATACGCAAAATTCCTGTTAGGAAACCATAGGATAAATTCTTATTATCCTTAAATGCTCCTGAAAAGAAATTTCTCATGAATCCAATAATTTCATCGTAGAAATCCTTAGAGTATCCCTCTTGAATCGGAGTATCATATTCATCAATAATGATTACTGGAGCCTTATCATAATGTGAAGCAAGCATTTTAGATAGTCTTTCTAGCGAAGAAGTAAGCTCCACTTCATTAGCTGTAGCGCTAATAATCTTTGTAAAATACTCCTTCTCATATTGTGAGAGCTTATCACTATTTAGTAGCTCTTGATGTCTTCCATACTCTTCTTGAAGTAGTCCCCTTATTTTATCTATTGTTGCGTCCCAAGTATCAAATTTAACATCCTTAAAAGTTAAGAATATGACTGGATATTTTCCTTGATGTGAACGATACTCTTCTCCACATTGCCAAATATTTTTATCGACAAAATACTTACTAGTATTCTTATCTGATATTTCAAAGAACACTCTGAGCATATCCATATTCAAGGTCTTTCCGAATCTCCTTGGTCTCGTAAACAAAGATACCAATGGCTTTTGATCCAAGAATTCTTTGATTAATAACGTCTTGTCGACATAGTAATATTCTTCTTGCGCACGAACATAGTCAGAGATGCCGATTGGTAATGATTTAACTTCTGCTTTCGCAACCATATTTTTCTTGATGTATTTTCCATTAGACACTCTTCCATCCATTGGCTTTGGAGAGTCGTCTGGAATTAACCAATATCCTTTTTCTTTTATTGCACCCTGTATTCTTCCTTTTTTGCACATATCATTTACGGAACGTGGAGAAACATTCCACTCTAAAGCCTTTTCTTTACAAGTTTTCATATATATATCAGCTCCTGTCATTCGCAATATTATTCCTCATCTTACACAAATTATACCTCAGTAAAACGTAAAAAGTCAAATCAATTCGATATTTTGCGTTTAATTATTGCGTTTGCTTAATGTTTTGCGTCTTGTATTTTTCGGCACTTTTATTTTGGTTTTTTCAGTCCACAAACTTGTTTGTAGCATATTACTCAGACAAGTTTAACTCCACTGAAAAAGGACCAGCCCAGCTGATCCTCTCCCTCTATCTCCAATCTGGTTCTATTATCTCATACACATCTCTGCATCTGTCGGCAGTGGCATCAGCGGTGCGGACGGCAGGGTCTGATACCAATAAGCAACACTGGTGTAATCATCGTAACGCGGTCCGGTCCAGCCCATGTTGTCGAGTGTCATACGAAACTTATTCTCAAAACGGATCGGGTCTGCAATATGGAAATGATACAGCAGGAATCTCTGCTGTCCGTTATAGAATTCCCGGTTGTCTCCATAGATTGCATACATGCCGGTATATAAGCCGCTGAAGGTCTGATAGCTCTTGATGATGATGTCATTTCCAAATCCATAGGAACCGCCGAAGTAGTCTTCAGTTCCGGTATAGTGGATAGACGGATACGGATCATCGTCCAGATACATGCGGGCTTCGCCTTCTACCCAACAGGTATTGTTGCCATTCATACCAGTTGCCAGAGTCACACCAACAAATTGTCCCCTACCTTCGATTCCGTCAACGATTGTGTAGGTACGACCCTTCTGAACCGGGTGCTCTTGGCGATAGGTGGCATGGAAATAACCAGCCTCCGCCGGAATCTCCTGATAAGCTCCGGTGATAATATAATAGAGATTTTCATCCTTGTCACCACGGTTTTCCATCGTGATCCGAGCTCTCTTATGGAACGGCATCTCAAAATAGCTGTTATAGCCGCGACCAGGAGCTACCAGCATCATGGCAGAATTCAACACCGGATATTTGCCATCCCTGTCCACGAAATTTTCATCATAGGCACATCCGAAGAATGCAGAGAGCGGAGCTTCCACAGACGGATATTCCTGATCATCCCAATACATACGGATGATAAAATGGTGCCCTACATATCCGGTAAACCACATATGCTGGATCACACCCGGTCCTGCAGCATCTACCAGAGTTACGGTTTCCCCTGCAGGAATCGTCACGGTCGGACGAAGCTTGGTGCAGTCACCGCCCTGGGAACCACCTGCGCGTACACCGGTTGGATTCTCTGCGGAAAATGCAAACGTTTTGGAGTTCTAGATCATACAATAGTTGTTCATATTCTTCTCCTCTCTGATCAAACCTGGATCATCTGAAATTATTGCTTACTACGCTATCGCGTTTCTCTATTCACTATAAATTCACTATAACATTTATCTCCCATGAAGTGACGGAATTACAGAATCATTCCGTCTGCGCCTTCTCATTTTCTTCCCGGATAATCTCCTTTAATTCTTTTCGCATCACATCCAGTGGAGCCTTCTGTCCGGTCCATAATTCGATCTGAGCAGCCCTCTGGAACTGGACATACCAAGACCATTCAGGATTTTGCAGCCCTTCTTCTCAGCATTTTTCAGGAATGCGGTCTTGGACGGGTTGTAGCAGGCATCAAAATAAAACTGTCCTGGCCTGATTAGTTCAAATCTTTGTATATGGGTTTTTGTATTGCCCGTGGTTTTGTGTTCTGTCACCGTATTGAAGGTTTTTCGGCTTTCTTAAGTGACTCCCTTGTAATCTTTTTCATATCAAGGAATGGCAGCCCGGATGATGCGTCTGCTCGACAATCTCCAATACAAGGCCGCCATCAATCGGCATATTCATCATGACGCATATAAGGTGCTGGCGGTTCTCATCCCCGATAGCATTCAGCAGCTTCCGACATTTTTTAAATTCCGCCTCCAGTTTATGGACCTCCTTTATTCAAGCGCTTAAACTGATTATACCATAAATCTATGAACAAAGTTTATCTGTAAAGAAAATTGATACAGAGTTTTTCAAAATCGGTCCATCTGCACCAAAGCATCCTGCCAGCATTTCTCTCCTCCCCGCAGGAACTTCTTTCACCACAAATCATATTCATTTTTATCGAGGACAGTCCGGTTAACAAATTCCAACCCGAAAGCTTTGCTTTTAGGTTGTCGCGGTACACTCGCGCAAAATAGAGGTACAATGGGGGTACAAATACCATTCTCATTCCCCAAAATCCTTGATTTTAAGGCATTTCAGGCAAAAGTACAGTTTCTGCCGTGGCAGATGAACAGTATTTTTATCATACCCTTAAAACTCCTTAAAATGCTTATTTTTGCCGTATTTTCGGCACTTACAACAATTTTTCAACAGTACTATGGCAGTGCTTTTGTACACTTTTTCAGGCTTATTTTGGCATAACTTTGCATAACTTTTCCTTCGTTTGGGCTAAAATTTGGGCTAAATTCTAATTTTTAGCCCACGACTTTTTTCATCTCTTTCAGGGCGTAAAGAGCTTTACTATGAATTTCTAATAAATCAGCCTTATATAAGTATCCAGCTGCTTTTCTTCTAATTCTGCAATCAGTTCTGTAAATAGTTGCTATAAATGGATGAATACTCACAAACTCCGCATGTGTCCAAGCCGCATATGCAATAGGATCCATGCCTTCCTTTTTCCATGTAAGATCTGCATAAAAATTCTTAATCTGCACATACATGTCATTGCCAGCAAGCGGCGTATGTCCTGCCCCACTGATCCTGACCACCTGATTGCGATACACGCCACCAACCATAATGTTCTCTGTCAGAATTGCATGGATATCTTTTACAATATGTTCATCCAGTACTTTTTCTTCGGCAATACACGTTTTCACATATCGATATGCCCTTTTATGGTTGACAACTTCGTAAACTTCCCGCAACTGTTTTCCGCCAATGGGAACCCCATCTTCCAGGACAACTTTCGTTTCCATCCGTGTCAACGTATTTCCTTCTATAGCGCGTGGTTTATATTTCGCACGTTTCCGTTTCTCTGTTCAAAGAAACGGAAACGCACTCAACTGGGGCTATCCGCCCCACAATCAAAATATTACAACTTCCGGTTCATGTGTAAATGCAGAAAATGTTGCGGTTGCATTTTTGAAATAGAATACCTCCGTGTTGCCATCATCTGCAGAATACATTTTCTGCAAGGAGGGATATGCATCCAGCATGGACTGTCTCGCTTCTCTGCGATCATCTTCCACAAGTTCCCCCGCCACGCGAAGCCACTCACCGTCTTTGAATGCACAGATCTCCACCTTTGGATTGGCATGGATCTGTTTTGATACGTCCTTCACCTTTCCGGTCTGAATATACAGTTTTCCTTCAAAACGATGAATAGTTCCGAAGGGTCTTACTCTTGGCTGATCCCCTTCTACAGTTGCCAGATAATAAATTTCTGCCTCTTTCAAAAATTTTTCTACTCGTTCCATGATGAAATCCTCCTGTTCTTTATATTTCATTGTTTACTCTTTTAATCATTGGCAATTTACATAATTCAGGAAATCATTTCTCAACTCTCTTTTTAATCGATAATACTCTTCCTCCGACAAATGCAAAATATGCTGGATATCATAATCCTCTTCTCTTGCACACATCAATCTCAAAATGGCGTATTTTAAGGACCCCAATCGCTTTGCATAATCCCAAAGCACAATACTATTCTCAAAATTCCCTGTCTTTCCCGGAAAAAATATACCTATTTCTTCTTCCGTTCCTGGTATTCTTTGATTTAAAGACATTCTGCTTTCCAGGCTTATCTTTTCATTTCTTATCCTTTTCAGGTCAGCAAACTTTTCCTTTACATTTGTTTGCACATAGTCCCAATAGTCTACATCCCCTATATCGTACTGGTACTTTTCTTTCCCATCTAAATACACAATCCACCCCTCTCCGATACATTCACTTTCTTCTAAAGTCCCACCCCACAGTAAGTATAATTCGTATAAAAAGCGGCTAACCTGTTTTTCCTCATACACAGAAAGATTATTTTTCATTTTTTCTTCTCCCCTTTATCAGTTTTGGACATTCTGCCACTTCCTGTAAAATTCCTACCCAGGATTGTAATTTTTCATTCCATTCAACTTGATAAGATGCGGGAATTTTATATCCTTTCCTTCTCAATCCTTCCACATAATTTCTGAATTTTTTTCTCCCGTTTTTCAGATATTTAAAAGCCCCCTGTGCATCCGGATGCAATGCCAGTATTTTCATGTCATCCGTTGCATAAAAAGCAACTTTCCATTCGTTTCCCAGCTTTTCAGACATCTGTTTCCTTAATTCCGCTCCCAACGAAATAGTCCCACTGGCTAAAGCATTAATTTTCATCGTACCTGACTGTTTTTCATCTGGAATCCACACATTCATCTCCGATAAATCAAGCTCAATTTCACTACCTCTCATATAACATCCTCCATAATATAATTTTTCTCAATTATATTTCTTATAGAGAAGCTTTTCCATTCGCAATATAACAGATATTTTAATTAAATATTTGTTTACTATACGCATAGAATTTATATGTGAAATTATTCTATTGTAAAAGGTTAGGATATGATAAGACGCTCGCATCCCTCCATTTCTATCGCTCCCTTTCTATCTCTCCCTTTCAGCTACTTCGTTTCCCCGTTTTTGAATCTCCACGCCATGTCACAGTCCTGCACGGCAAATTTTCCTCCGGTGATCTCAATATCACAGCCTGTGATGAAGCTGGCACATTCGGAAGAAAGGAACACCAGCGGCTTTGCCAGATCCTCCGGCTTTCCCAAGCGTTTCAGCGAAATATCTTTTGTAAATTTTTCCCGGTAATCCGCCACAATCCCCGTATTGATCTCCGTCTCGATCATGCCAGGAATGTACGCGATCACCCGGATGCCATAAGGCGCCAGCGCTGCTGCTGTGCTTCTGGTGAGACTGGAAACTGCCGATTTTGACGCCGCATAGATGACGCTGTTTGCATGAGGAATCAGTCTGGCATAACTGGATGCATTCAGGATCACACCGCCGCCCGACTTCTTCATATATTCAGCGGCAATCTGCGTGCCATGAAATACACCCTCCAGATTGATTTTCATCACTCTGTCCCAGTCCGCCTGCGTAAACTTCGAAAATTCTTTGACACAGTCCACTCCTGCATTGTTTACCCAGATATCCAGATGCCCAAATTTTTCAAATACTCTGGCTGCATAACTTTCCAGTCCCTTTGTATCTGTGATATCCAGCTGTTCATAATAAATCTCATGACCTGCCGCCCGGCACTCCTGCGCAAATTTTTCCAGCACAGCAAGTCTGCGCCCAAAAGTACACACCTGTACCCCTTCCTTTAAATATTCCAATGCCAGTGCTTTGCCGATCCCCGTACCGCCGCCGGAAATCACCGCAACCTTTCCTGTAAGATTCAGTTCCATAAAACATCCCCCTTATCTGTTTTCTCCTGCTAACACCATCTGCATTATTTTTTGAAAGATTGTGCAAACCTTTCATCATCTTCCACTGTCTGTTTCTTTAAACCTTTTATTTTATATGGTACTTTTCCGTTATGAAAATAAGCTCTGCTGTTCATAATCCGTATGACGCTCTAACATACTCGGCATCTGATGTAAAATCATCTCCATTTTACGATCATCAAACCAGTCCATCAGCTGCCCCTTTTCCAGAATCAACGGCATCCGGTCATGTACTTTTATCATAGATCCGTTGGCTGCTGTCGTCAGGATCACGAATCTTCTTTCATTTTCAAACCAGTCGTAAAATCCCGCCATATACAATATCGATGCATCAGGCTTTGTGAAAGAACTTTTCTCCTTCATACGATTCCATTCATAAAATCCACTCGCCGGAATCAATACCCTGTGATGCAAAATTCCATTCCGAAAAGATGGCTTGTCCAGCACAGACTCCACCCGTGCATTGATCACCAGATTCTTGCCCTTTGCCAGAGGATATCCCCACTTGCAGAGACTGATCTGCAAACCAGATTCCGTCATTTCGACAATGGGAACGGTGTCTGTTGGTCGGATATCTGTAGGAAAATGCTGCTGCAAGACCTTTGAATCAATACCTGACATTGCTTTTTCGATTTCCATTATCATGTTTAAGTTGATATAATATCTGCTACACATACTATCCTCTACAGCTGATCGTATTTTGCTGCGTTTCCCTTTGCTTTTTCTACCGGATATTTTGCTTCATTCTGAGACATTTTCATATTCACGATCTCATCTGCATCCAATCCCAGCTTGTCCAACAGATTTTGACTGTACACCATGACATCTGCCAGCTCTTCTTTCACATGCTGCAAGTCATATTCCGTATCCGACCACTGAAAGCACTCCAGCAGCTCTGCAGCTTCAATGACAATCGACTTTGCCAGATTGGCAGGAGAATGAAACTGATCCCAGTCACGGTCTTCTGTAAATTTCCTGATTCTGTCTATCGTTTTCTGTTTCAAGGCAATCCCTTCTTTCTGTTTTTTCGATTCCGACAATCCAATCTATGTATCTCTTTCATTATTTATAATATCTCTTCTTTATCCGCAAACAGCGATAAAACTATTCCTTCTATATCATACAATTTTCTGTTAAATCACAATCCCTCTGCAATGATCCACCTCATGCTGAATGATCTGCGCTGTCCACCCGGCATATTTCCCATGCTGTTTCCTAAAATTCTGATCCAGATAGTCTACTTCAATTTCTTTATATCTCGTACATGGTCTGACACCTTCCAGAGAAAGGCAGCCCTCTTCTGTCTGGTACTCTCCTGATTTTCCTGTGATCACCGGATTGATCATAACAAATTGAAATGGCCCCACTGCCACCACAATAATGTTTTTATGGATACCGATCATGTTGGCTGCCATACCGACACACCGATCCAGATTCGCTTTCAGCGTGTCCAGAAGATCCGTTACCACCTGTTTATCTGCCTCTGTTGCGTCCACAGATTTCTTGGAGAGAAATACAGGATCATGTATGATTTTCTTTACCATTTATGTCGTCCTCACTTCCATTAATAATATTGTTTATATTATCTTCCAGTTCTTTCTCAATCCATGTCATGATGACATCCACCAGGTATTCCTGCTGAATCGCGCTTAATTCCCGCCCTGGCTGCAGCTTATGCCACTTCCGAATGCATTCCCGACAGCACGTTGCCGTGGCGTGCTGGGCAATGAATACCGGATGGCCCCGCATGGGCGTCTGCTTTCCGTCGTTGGGAATATATGCCGGTGCTTCCCGTTTTGCAATAAAATCCCGGGCATGTTCCCGGATAACATCCAGTCCCTTTTCCTGTATATAGGCAATGTCCTTTTCTTTCAGGTGAAAGCTGCTCCTGAATTTGGATGCTTCCAGATGCGTGAAAAGCTGTTCATACCATTCTTCTTTTGTCATGCTGTATCACCCTTTCTGATGCCTGACAAAATCATCCGAAATGCTTTGAAAACTGGTAATCTGTGTAACCCAGCATCTTTGTAAAAATAATATCGACGACGATCTCATAAAGCATCTTTGTCCGCACATAGATCCAATTCACATCCACCGGATGAGCTGTATAATCCTTGGAATTTTTCTTTTCTCCGATTCTGGGAAAGGTGATTTTCAAACAGCTGTTTCTGATAAAATACCCGGCATGTACGTAATGGTTGCGCAGACAGATCATTTCCTGTGCCAGTTTCTCAATCTCTTCCTCTGACAGCGGATGATTTTTCACATAATGTTCCTGTATGCCAATGGCCAGAAAATGGTTCTTCGCCCCGGGCAGAGATTGTCTTTTATAATAGCACTCCACAAACCGGTAAAACATCAAGAAATTGTCCTCGAGACTTCGCGAAGTTTCCAGCACAATATAAGGAATATTTCGAACATCCGCGGTACTTTTCCGATAGGGAATCGCCGTGTAACAATTTTTCAGAAAATCCAGCAGATCTACAGCAACGGTTCGCTCCACGCGGCGCTCCTGATAAGAAAAAGGGCGCTGCGGCAAATGCAGCTGATAATAGATATCTTTTATCTGCACCTGTACTTTTTCCACCCGAAATTTTCCCGGGACATACAGCTGCATAAAGATGCGCAGCTCCCGCAAAAAGTCAGCAATATCCTCATAGTTGACGCGCCGCATCAATTCGATCTCGATATAGCCGCAAAAATCAATGTCGATATGATGGCTTCCCCGATCCCGCATACTGCTCCATATATCCCCCACAGAAATGCATTTCACGTTGTTTGCGGCAATGTCTACCGATCTGGCATTCTTTTCCCGGGACAGGCAGATCGTGTACTGCTGCTCTCCGTTTTCTATCCGCAGGCTGGGACAGCCGATCAGATCATTGATGGATTTGCTGTAAATCTTTATGTTATCTGTCTTTGGCGTTGTCGGAAGGTCCATGAGTCTCTCTGCATCTCTGTGTTCAAAATAAACATTAGATTGAAAAGTGGTAAAGACACCGCCATCCAGAGAATTGTACACCGCACTGTTCCCTGCATACCAGGCATTTTTCAGGAGATAATTCTTCTTATTTTGAACATCCACAAGCAGAATGTCTCTTTTCTGGAATTCCATGCTGCTTGTCCAGATTTTAACGCCATTAACCGCTTCTATTTCTTCCTCAATCTCATACTCTGCCTTTATTTCCAGCAGATCCTCCCGTATCTCGTAGGTACAGGGGTAAGAGATTTTATAATTGCCGTCCATATAACATACTGCCATTCCCTTATCCTCCACCTCATCTATATCAGTTTCAAGGCACGCTTGCGTTCATCGCGCCATGATTCGAACTTTCCGGTTTTGACGCTGCTTCTCAGCTATCGTGCTCACATTCACTACTCGTCACGCATGCCAACATGGTGACTCACCTGCATTCATAATATCACACTTTATTGTATGACGCGCAAACGTTTTGACGCTTCCCGCTTTCGGTGCTATGATGGAATAGAAAATAAGGCACAGCGGATCACACTATCGTTCATGCCTGTAAAACAATTCAAAAGAGAGAAGGATCTTCATGCAATTTTTGATTTTGTTTATCGTAGCTATGGTCATCAGTTCCATCGGCTTTCAAAAGTTTGTATGGTTCATTTCCCTGGGGTATGGATTTTCCATCGCGGGCATTGGCGCTGCCATGCTTGTTCTGTTTTCCAGACAACTCACCCCGGTGACGGTCATTTTGTGTATTTTATGTATGATCTACGGCTGCCGCCTGGGCGGGTATCTGCTCGTTCGTGAAAAGCGGAGTACCTCGTATCAGAATACAATGAAGACTGAGATCAAGGATGGTTCCAACATGAACTTTTTCCTGAAAGTGGTGATCTGGGCCTGCTGTGCTCTGCTGTACTGCTGTGAGACTGCGCCCATCTTTTTCCGGCTGAAAAATCAGGCCGGCACAGACGCTGCTGCTATTATCGGTACGATCATCATGGCACTTGGCATTGTTCTGGAATCCAGCGCAGACCTTGTGAAAAACAGATACAAAAAAGATCACCCCAAACGTTTCTGCGACGTAGGCATTTTTCGTCTTGTCCGCTGCCCCAACTATCTGGGCGAAGTACTGATCTGGACCGGCGTATTCGTCTCCGGCGTCACAGCACTTCACGGGTCATTGCAATGGATTGCGGCTCTGGCCGGATGGATCTGCATTGTCTATATCATGTTCGGCGGTGCCAGAAGACTGGAGCTTCGGCAGAACAAAAATTACGGAGATGACCCGGACTATCAGCACTATGTAAAAACAGTTCCGATTCTGCTCCCCTTTATTCCATTATACAGCGTTGCAAAATATAAATGGTTGGTAGGTTAAACAATGGCAAAGAAAAATTACGAAAATTTCCCCTTATCCCTGGCATTTTTTGATGCACTCCCGGTACTGTTTTTCGGCATCGCAGTGCTGCTCATTGCCATTCGCTTTGAAAATATCCTGTTTATCACAGGCGCTTTTCTCTGTACTCTGGCGGGCCTTGGAAAGGTCATCTGGAAAATCATCATCGCCGGGACAAGAAAAGATATTGTCTGGATGAACCGGCAGCTCCGCGTTCTCATGCCTGTTGGATTTCTGTTGATTTTCTCAGGCCTCTGGCAAGGCAGAGGCACCATTCATCTGGCGGCACTGTGGCAGAAGATATGCACTTTTCCCACGGCTCTGTTTTTCAGTATCACCGTGATCAGCATGATCTGTATGAGTGTGTTTGCCGTAAAACTGGATGGCACAAAACTCCGCTCCAACTGGATCGAGCAGATCACCAACGCCATTGCACAGGGATGCTTCCTGCTGGGGGTGCTCAGTCTCCTTTAGACTGTCCCCACCACATGCCAATACGCTCCAGCTGCTGTATCTGTTCTTTTGTCAGTTGATTTCTTCTATATTTTGACCTTTGTCTGTAAAGCCAGTTTTTCAGACTCTGTTCCTCCTTCGAAATGTTATACTTTGGAATGAACAGAGTTCCTTTCTCCTCGTAATATTGTTTCGCTTTTTCATACGCCTGCGCCCATTTTTCCGGAAAAGACTGCCAGACAATGCCATATTGTTCCAAAAATATCTGTTCCTCTTCCGGGAGCTGTCCCTGTACCCATTTTTTCTTCTTTCCCTGTAGCCACTCCCACAAATGAACACCTTCATATTCCGTGTGCATGGGCATTTGTATATGACCAAATTCCCCGTAATATCGCATCAGTGTCTCCCGCTTTCTCTGTTCCGAAGCCTCCATCGGATTCCATTGCATTCCCAGCTGTTCCAGTTTTACGCTCCATTGCTCTCCTAGTTTTCCCATCCGATACGCTTCCCGTTGATGAGAGATCCATTTTCCAAGTGCAGCACCGTCCGCTGTCTCATACCAGACCGGAACATCGAGAGCCCCCGTCTCATGCACATATGTCACTGCTCTTTCATAATACTTTTCCCATGCATCATTTTGCGGATCCAGCACAACCCCAATCTGCTGCAGTTTTTTTATATGTCGTTGCGGCATATGCCCCCGCTGATAATCCTTCCTTTGTTTGGCCATCCAGTAATAAAGATTTCTGCCAGAAGCATCATACATTCCTTCCCTGATGTTTACAGCACCTTCTGTCTCATACATAATCAACAAAGTCTCATAAACCTGATCCCACGCATAACTGGAATATGCCTGTTTCTCTGATACGATTTTTTCATACTCTTTCTCGATATTGCAGCAGCATCGTTTTCCAGTCAGTTTTAGAAGAACCGTCTCGATTGCCTGACCAAGATCCTGCAAATTCCCCGGTTTTACAAATAACTGATACGCACAGTTTCTTACCGGATCCAGTCCTTGTTCCCGAATCCGAAACAGTTGAATGCCATGTTCCAGGCACTTCGCATTCTTTTCTTCTTCCAGGCTACTCTTACTTTTATGCCAGGCCACGCCATCATATTCGATTCCTGTCTTTATGGAAGGAATATAAATATCTATTTCCATTCCAAGAAAATCTCCCCGGGAAAGTTTTCGCGCATCTGGAAAATAAACATGTACATAATGATAAATCAACATTTCCGGTACAGAAGTATGCTTCCCCAGACCGGTCACGTCCCACTGCATTCCAATCGCTTCCAGAAGATCTATCTCTTCCCTGCGCAGCAACATTTGGTGCTTTTTCTCTCTGGAAGGATAACACAGCAGCTCCCGATAAGCTTTTCGCTGCCGCACCAGCCATCTTCCCAGAGAGCAGCCATCCTCCGTTACATAGGAAACCGGTATATTCAACGAACCGTGTACTTCATAATACGTTCTGGCATGCGCGTAGTACCATTGCCAGGTCACATCCCTGCGGCTTTCCCAACGCATCCCCAGGTTGTCCAGAAGCGCAATCTGCTCCCCTGTCAGCGTCCCCCGTTTTCCCCGTCTGGCATAGCGCTGCTCAGATAACCACACATATAAGGATGAGTGACAGGATACTTCCAAATGTCCGTTTTGCTCATAATATGCCTTTGCCTCCGCATAGTGCTGCTCCCATGTTCCTGTCATCTTCCCTGCTCTTTCTTTTCCCCGTATGCCTCCAGAATCTGCCGCAGATAAGCCTGATACTCTTCTCGCACAGAAGCTGGCCCCTCGATCTGGATGCCCGCACCCAGGCCGGTAACCCAGCCGAAGAACTGCGGACTCACCGCCACCACCGCTCTCGCCCGGAAATGTTCATCGTCCACAGGCACCATCCACACACCCTGCCCGAAACGGTCAAGGATCACACCCGCCAGATGACGTACACAGCGAAACGTCACTTCCACATCTGCCCCGCCATACATGCCGAAGGTTTTCTTGGCAAATGCTGCCAGATCAAAATGTTCAAAGGCACGCTTTCCCTGACGTTCTGTCGTAAGGACTGACATGTGCAGCATCTTATCTACCCGGTAATGCTTGATCTTTCCGGCGGCCGCATCGTAGGCCACCAGATAGTAATTCTCCGCATTCCACGTCAGCGCCCAGGGGCTTACCACATACATGGCTCCGTCTTTTTTCAGCCGCAGCTTTTTCTCCACCGTCCATTCCGCATACTGAAAGGTGATCTCCCGGTTTTCATAAATGGCTGTGTGAATATCGTCTACATTATAGTAAATGGTCTCATTCTCTGTCTTCGGCCGGTTCAGGATAAAGACCTGCCGGGAAAGGATATCCGCGTTGTCCCTGCCGCCCAGTTTTTCCAACTTTCGGATCAATTCTCTGGACTTATTTTCCGTGATAAACTTTGACGACTGTACCGCGTCCACCAGAAGCTTCAGCTCCGGCAGTTCAAATTCCCGCTGTCCCACATAGTAGCCTGCATTCTTCCCCTTCTTCTGCTGAATGTCCAGACCATACGCCTCCAACGTCTCCAGCTCCGCATAAATGGTCCGCCGGTCTGCCGTCATGGAATATTCCTGTTCCAGAATGCGGATGAGCTGGGCTGCACTGAGCGCATGTGCATCGTCCGTCCGCTCCAGCATAATATCCATCAGATAAAGAATCCGAAGTTTGAGATCCGTCACTGCCATAGAAAATCCTGCCTTTCCCTTTCTCTATAGCAATGATTATATCAGATTTCGCTTCCGTCTTCCATGTACTCCCAATAATCTTCTTCCGATGCAAACAACATGTAGCTTCCATTCACATATCCCATATATCCTTCTCCGTTCACATATCCTTTCATCATGATACCTCCGTTCATTTCACTTGTTGGTGTCATGATAGCATGAATAGGTGTACAAAAGTATGTACACCCAGGATTATTCTGTTTTTTCCACCGGGATCAAAATCTCCGTGACAAATTTTTCCGGATCGCTGGTAAGGCCATAATCGGTCAGTGTGATTTCCCGGGAAAATCCCGCCGGGCGAAATCCCTGCTGTCGAATATGTTTCATTAGTTTTTCATACTGCGCGGGTGCCTCGGTATGGCTGCCCCGAAACCGCACCCGGGCACACAGCTGCTCGGGATAGTTTTCCACCGTGCCCTCGTAACTATCCTCCGGATCCAGCAGCAGAAAGACCAGATCATAATTGTGAAATGCGCCGTTTTCCAGGTTTTCCCGGGAGATGCCCACACCCACCTTTCCAAGAAAAACCAGGGATTCCTTTTGATTTTCTTCCAGCTTGCGGATAGAATATTCCAGATCCAGATAGGAATGGGGGCGCAGTGAATCCCGGATCCAAACGATCCGCCCGGCCGGAATGGTTTCCAGTGAAATCTCGTCAAGTCTGGCGTGTGTGGCATCCTGGATATGTTCCAGTCTGTGATCGATTTTCCGCTCAATGAGTTCCAGCTCCTGAATTTTCTGATGAATCAGTTCTTTTTGCTTTGTCAGTTTATCCTCCATGATCTGGGTATCTCGGTTTTGCAAAAAATCCCTGATCTGGGGCAGAGGGATGTCCAGCACCCGCAGGTAACGGATGGTGTTGAGCACTTCCATCTGCCGGATGCCATAATAGCGGTAGCCTGTCCGTTCATCGATGACTTCCGGCGTCAGAAGCCCGCTGCGCTCATAATGCCGCAGCGTTCCCATGCTGACATGGAACATTTTCGCCACTTCCCCGATCTGAAATAATTTCTGGTCTTCCATTAGCCTTCCACCGTCTCTTCCCGATCCTTCTTTCCCAGCCACGCATACGCCACCAGACAGATGATCACAGACAGCAGCGAGCCACAGGCCGTGGCGATGCCCATGGGGAACAGGGTCGCCGGAAACAGCTTGGATGTGAGATACACGCCCGGCACCCGCACACACACGATGGCGACGATATTATGGATAAAGGAAAGCACTGATTTTCCATGGGCGCAGAAATACCCGCTGAAGCTGAAATGGATTCCGGCAAAGAGGCAATCCCAGATATACCCCCGGAAGTACTGGCCGCCCAGACGGATGACTGCCGGATCGGTGCTGAACAGGCTGACCGCGCCGTCAGCTGCAAACTGTACCACGCCGCCGATGAACAGGCCAAAGCATACCGCAATGACAATGGCATAGCCAAGTGTCTGTTTTGCCCGGTCATATTTTCCGGCGCCCATATTCTGGGCACAGAGTGCCGACACGGTGGACAGCAGGGAAGACGGCACCAGAAATACAAAGCTGATCATTTTTTCCACAATGCCCACGGCTGCTGCCGTGTCCAGCCCCCGGCGGTTGGCGATGATGGTGATGATGATAAATGCCACCTGAATGAGGCCGTCCTGCAGCGCTACCGGAATACCCACCTGTAAAAGCTGTCCCATGATCCGCTTCTGTGGTTTGAAATCCTCTTTTTTCATGGGAATGCCCAGATTTTTCCTGCGAATAGCGACAAAAGCAATGCAAACGCTGACGACCTGCGCCAGTGTGGTGCCCAGTGCAGCCCCGGCAGGCCCCATGTGGAAAGCACCCATGAACAGATAATCCAGGCCGATGTTGGTCACGCAGGCCACCGCCACGAAATACATGGGGCTCCTGGAATCACCCATGCCCCGGAAAACGGAGCTCAACACGTTATATGCCGTGATAAACGGAATCCCCAGAAAACAAATGATCAGATAGGAAACCGTTCCCGCCACGGCTTCCTGCGGCGTGGAGATCAGACCGACGATAGGGCGCACCAGCAGCAACAAAATGCCGACAAGCACGACGGAAATCCCGGAAAACAACACCGTTGTATTACCGATCATCCGAGCGGCCTCTTTGCGCTGATTCCCACCGATGGCCCGGCCGATGCCCACGGTGGCTCCCATGGCAAGCCCCACGATCATCACTGTCAGCATATGCATGACCTGGCTTCCGATGGAAACCGCCGTGGTACTGGCCGTGCCCTCGAACTGTCCGATGATAAACAGATCCGCCATCCCGTACAGGGTCTGCAGAAAATAAGAGAAAAGATAAGGCAAAGAAAACGTTACGATATTTCCAAATACACTTCCTGAAGTCAGATTTTTTTCCATAATAGTACTGTCAGCACTCCTTTCGCTGACCATCAGTTTAAACCTTACAATTATTGTAAGGTCAATCTTTTCTTTCAGCAAGTATTTTTTTCACCGTTCTCCAGTCCGGATAAAACCGGTCCATAAAATGATAGAACCGCTTGTTGTGTCCCCGTTCCAGCAGATGCACCAGCTCGTGGGTGATGACACACTCCAGACACTGGGGCGGATATTTTACCAGATGTAGGCTCAGCCAGATGCGCCGTTCCCGGATATTGCACGTGCCCCAGCGGGTTTTCATATCCCGGATGCGCCACTCATTAGCATGCAGCCCCATCCGGGCCTCACACCGGGCCAGCACCTCCGGCACGGCCTGCTGCATCTGCTGCCGATACCATTCCGTGAGCAGCTTTTTGCGATCCTCCAAAGATGTATGAGGCATCACTTCCATATATAAAGCAGCACCATATAAACATACACATCCCCATTTTGTATGTATCCCTTCATCTGGGCGGATCCATTGTGGGGTCTCTGTCTCCGCTGCCCCTAATCTCCTGTTTCCAGTGAAATCTCCGGCAAATCCCACCTCATCCAGGCCAGGCGCCATCGCGCCATCAGCCCGTGTGCCTGCGGGAAATGCATTTTCCCCTTTTTCTGCAACCAAAAGCCGACAGGGAGCTCCCCACACATAGAAAAGCTCCCCTGTCTCATATCGGTGTTCTGTCCGTGCCGGACGGCGGCGGATCTGCTCCTGCTGCTTCCTGATCCAGTCTACCTTTGCCTGTACAAAGGCCGCGATCTGCGCATCGGTGTAACGAAACGGTGCAGTCACCCGCACGTCTCCCTCCGGCGGACATACCCGAAGATACATATTTTTGATATTTTTTCTGATGACCAGCACCTGCATGCGGCCCACAAAGATTTCTTTTTCCATCCGTCACTCCAGCAGCGCCGCAATCTCCGGGAAAGGCGCCACGCTCCGTTTCAAAATCCCATGAATATAAGCGATGGCGATGCCGTAGTTGGTCATGGGCACGCCCTGATCCTGGGCGCAGCTTAACCGGTAGCGCATCTCCCGCTCGTTGAGCATGCAACCGCCGCAGTGGATGACCATGTGATAGTCTGTCACATCCTCTGGAAATTCCGTGCCGGAGGTGAAGGAGAAGGCCGGGGATGCGCCGGTGTGCTGCCGGATCCAGTTTGGCAGCTTGACGGTGCCGATGTCGTCACACTGCCGGTGATGGGTGCAGCCCTCGCAGATGAGCACCCGATCCCCGTCTTTTAACGTATCCAGCGCCCGGACGCCCCGCACTGCCGCCTCCAGCATGCCCTTATACCGGGCAAAGAGGATGGAAAAGGAAGTCAGCGGGATGTCTGCCGGGGTGATTTTACTGACCTTTCCGAAAGCCTGGCTGTCGGTGATGACCAGTGCCGGAGCGGTTCCCATCCGGGAAAGGGTGTCGGCCAGCTCTGTCTCCCGCACCACCACGGAGGCCACGCCTGCTTCCAGCAGATCCCGGATGGTCTGCTGCTGGGGCAGGATGAGCCGTCCTTTGGGGGCCGCCTTGTCGATGGGCACCACCAGCACGACAAAATCCCCGGGACAGACCAGATCGGCCGCGATCTTCCGGTCACTCTCCTCCTGTTTTCCCAGGGCAGCGATCCGCTCTTTCAGCTCGAAAATGCCCTGACCGGTCTGTGCACTGACCCAGAGAGGCTGCTGATTTTCTTCTGTCATATGCAGACACTGACAGACCTCTTTTCCCGTCTTTTCCCGGGCTTCCTCCGACAAAAGCTCTGCTTTATTGAGAACCACGATCCAGGGAAGCGCTTTTCGGCGGATGGTTTCCAGCAGCGCCGCATCCTGGGGCAGCGCCCCCACAGTGCCGTCGATCACCAGTACCGCCAGGTCGGTTTTGTTCAGCGCTTGGTAGCTTTTCTTTATCCGCAGTGCCCCCAACTCTCCCTCGTCGTCAATGCCCGGGGTGTCCATCATCACCACCGGCCCCAGGGGCAGCAGCTCCATGGATTTTAACACCGGATCGGTGGTGGTTCCCTTTACCTCAGACACCACCGCCAGATTCTGGCCGGTCACTGCATTCATCACACTGGATTTTCCCGCATTGCGGCAGCCGAAGAAACCGATATGTACCCGCTCTGAGGCAGGCGTCGCATTCATTCCCATCAGCAAGTCCTCCTTTTCACTGTCCTGTTTTGCTCTGTCTATTTTGCTTAGAATCGGAAATCCCGGTCTCCCTGTTCAATTTTCACCAGACGCTCCCGGACAATCTGCTGTACTTTCTCCTTGGGGATCTCGCCGATCTGCTGCTGGATCATTTTTTCACCCAGCGCTCTGGTGGCCGGAGATGCATAGTCGATGAGGTACTCTTTCAATGTCATCAGGGCATTGGGCAGGCAGCAGTTCTGGATCTGGCCGGATTTGCACAGAGACATGAACCGGTCGCCGGTACGGCCTTCCCGGTAGCAGGCGGTACAGAAGCTGGGCACGTGTCCCATCTGCATGAGCCAGTTCACCACCTCGTCCAAGGTGCGGTTGTCGCTGACGTCAAACTGACTGCTGTTCTCGTCCTCCGGCTCCGGCTCATAGTAGCCGCCCACGCTGGTGCGGGAACCGCCGGAAATCTGGGAGATGCCTAAGTGCAGCACCCGCTCCCGGCAGGCCTTGCTCTCTCTGGTGGAAACGATCATGCCGGTGTAAGGAACGGCGATGCGGATACAGGCCACGATTTTTGCAAAGGTATCGTCGTCAATGCCGTTGTCAAAGGTGGACGGGTCGATATCGTCTGCCCGGCGGATTCTCGGCACACTGATGGTGTGCGGGCCCACGCCGAACACGGCTTCCAGATGCTCCGCATGCATGAGAAGGCCGGTGAACTCGTAACGGTACAGCTCCAGACCGAACAGCACGCCGCAGCCCACATCATCGATGCCGCCCTCCATGGCCCGGTCCATGGCCTCGGTGTGGTAATTGTAATCATGCTTCGGTCCCGTGGGATGCAGTTTTTCATAGCTTTCTTTGTGGTAAGTCTCCTGGAAAAGGATGTAGGTGCCGATACCGGCATCCTTTAATTTCCGGTAATTTTCCACCGTCGTTGCAGCGATATTCACATTCACCCGGCGGATGGCGCCGTTTTTGTGATGAATGCCGTAAATGGTGTTGATGCTTTCCAGCACGTATTCGATAGGATTGTTCACCGGATCCTCGCCGGTCTCCAGCGCCAGACGCTTGTGACCCATATCCTGCAGGGCGATGACCTCCCGGCGGATCTCCTCCTGGGTCAGCTTCTTTCTGGCAATGTGTTTATTTTTCAGATGATACGGACAGTACACGCAGCCGTTGATGCAATAATTGGAAAGATACAGCGGCGCAAACATGACGATCCGGTTGCCGTAAAAATCTTTCTTGATCTGCTCTGCCAGGGCATAGATCTCCTGATTTTTGTCCTCCAGTGTACAGTCCAGAAGCACAGCTGCCTCCCGGTGGCTCAAGCCCTTCCGCAGTTTCGCTTTTTCCAGGATCTCATCGATCAGCGCCCGGTTTTCCTTGTTTTTCTCGGCGTAAGCCAGTGTCTCCACGATCTCCTCATGGTTGATAAAATCATCTGCACATTTTGATTTCGGATTATACATATTCTCTTGCTCCTTTGTAATGGATATGATCGCCCCGGTCTACGGCCAGCTCCATGCCCACAGAGGCCACGCGGACGTTCAGGCAGCCCGCGCACTCGGCCGCCTCATGGCCGGTACAGATCTTGTTGTCATACAGCATATATTTTTTTCGCACGCCCACTGGGGAAAGGTTGGGCATCACCACGTTGGCGCCACAGCGCAGCCCTTCCTCCCGGCCGTTGGGAGAAATGGTGCCAAGCGCCGTGGTGGCAGGCAGCAGCACCTCCGGCAGCATAAGCCGGAGGAGGCTCAGCAGATATAGCGTCTCTTCCAAGCTTCCTGCCGGTTCCCCCGCAAACGGCGTATCATGATGGGGAATGAAGGGCCCGATGCCCACCATTTCCGGCTGCAGGTCTTTCAAAAACTGCAGGTCGTCAATGAGGGTATCCACGGTCTGTCCCGGTGAACCCACCATAAAGCCCGCACCGGTCTGGAAGCCCAGCTCTTTCAACTGCCACAGACACTGTTTTCGATGAGTCAGGCTTAAATTTGCCGGATGCAGCTGCCGGTAATGGGCATCATTGGCCGTCTCGTGTCGCAGCAGATACCGCTCTGCCCCGGCCTCTTTGAATTTCACAAAGCTCTCCCGCTCCCGTTCCCCCAGGGAAAGCGTAATCGCACAATCTGGAAAATCCCGCCGGATCGTTCGCACAATGTCCACGATCTTCTCATCGGTATACCAGGGATCCTCTCCCCCCTGGAGCACGAAGGTGCGAAAACCCAGCCTGTGGCCGGCCTGACAGCAGGCCAAAATCTCCTCTTTCGTCAGCCGATACCGTTCCAGATTGCCATTGCTTTTGCGGATGCCGCAATAATAGCAGTCGTTGCGGCAAACGTTGGTAAATTCGATGAGCCCCCGGATAAACACCCGCGGCCCGTAGATCTGATCCCGCAGCGCCGCCGCTTTATGAGCCAGCATCTCTGCGTGTTCCTCCGTTCGTCCCAGAAGCAGACATCTCCACTGCTCCCGGTTCAGACAGACGCCGGATTCCAGCGCCTCCACACAGGAGAGGTATTCATGTTCGCTCATCCTTTTCCTCCCTCCGCCTTAGAATACAGTGCTTTAGAGCTGACGCCTTTCAAACGGCCCAGCTTTCCCGAAAGGGCACTGATCACATCCATGGACGCGTCCAGCACCACGCTGATGATGTTCACTTTTTTCTTCGCATAGGGAAGCCCCATGCGGCCGATGATGTAATCCCCATACTGGTGCAGCAGCTCATTCACCTGCTCCGCACTGCTGCGATCCTCGATGATGATGCCCACCACGGAGATTCTTGTATTGTCTTCCATTCTGTCATCCTTTCCTCTGCTGACCTGCCAGTGGTAGCATACGTCGTTCCATCCTGTCCAACATCTATTGTTCCGTAAATGTCATTCGTAAAAAACGCATCAAAAAGGAGCCTTCTTCCGAAAGCTCCTGAAATTCATCCGCGCTATTATTTACATTGAAGGGTACTATTCACAACATGGCCATTCACAAAAGCATAGCTTCGATACTCTCCGCTACCTTTCAGCTCATTTGTGTGTACAGCAACAAGCCTGCCCTGTCGGGCCTGCCATTCTTCTCCGTCAGATGTGTTCTTTCGGTCAGTGTCTGATATTTTGATACCTCATGGCAAGAAAAACAGCAGCTTTGCTGTCGCTCACCATTTGGAATGATTGATTCTATTGTACCGGGCATTTTGCCCGAAAGTCAAGGTTTTTTTAATTCCCAAAACGCCACCGCACTGGCCGCCGCCACATTCAGAGAATCCACGCCGTGGGACATGGGAATCTTGATGGTGTAATCGCAGGCATCGATGGTTTCCTCCAGCAGACCGTCGCCCTCCGTCCCCACGATCACCGCCAGCTTCTCTTCCTGAGACAGCCTTGGATCGTCGATGCTTACCGTATCCTTTCGAAGGGCCATGGCCGCAGTTCGAAATCCCAGCTGCCGCAGATTCTCCATGGCCGAACCGGGCCAGTCGGCTTCCGCATCCACATACGTCCACGGAATCTGGAAAACCGTTCCCATACTCACCCGGGCTGCCCGCCGATAAAGCGGATTGCTGCAATCCTTTGTCAGCAGCACCGCATCCATGGAAAGAGCCGCCGCAGAACGGAAAATCGCCCCCACGTTGGTGGGGTTCACCACATGCTCCAGCACCGCCACCCGGGAAGCTGTGGCACACACCTGCTCCAGGGTGGGCAGAGGCTTTCTGTGCATGGCGCAGAGGATACCTCTCGTCATGGGAAAGCCGGTGAGGTTTCGAAGGATGTCTGCACTGGCCGTGTACACCGGCACGCCGGGGCACCGGGCCGCCAGCGGCAGCGCCTCCCGCTCCAGCAGGGTGTCCTCCGCCAGAAAAGACACCGGTTCGTAACCGCCATCCAACGCCCGTTCGATGACCTTGGGGCTCTCCGCAATGAACATGCCCTGGGAGAGATCCTGCCGGTTCAGCAGCTGCACTTCATTCAGCCGGGCATACACATCCAGAGCAGGATCCAGAAAATCCTTGATCTCTATAACATGATTTTCGTATCTCATATCCATCATCTGCATCCCTTACGATCTCAAGTTCTCGATCTGCCAGTCGATGGGCTCTACCCCATGGGCCACGAGAAATTCGTTGGTCTTACTGAAGGGCTTGCTGCCGAAAAATCCCCGGTATGCAGACAGGGGACTGGGGTGCGGCGCCTCCAGGATCAGGTGGTTGGGATTGGTGAGCATGGATTTCTTCATCTGGGCCGGTCTTCCCCACAGGATAAACACGATCGGCCGGTCTTCTTCATTCAACCGCCGGATGGCCGCATCGGTGAACTCCTCCCAGCCGATGCCCCGATGGGAATTGGCCTGGTGGGCCCGCACGGTGAGCACTGTGTTCAAAAGTAAAACCCCCTGCTCCGCCCATTTGGTCAGATAACCATTGTCCGGGATATAGCAGCCACAATCGTCGTGCAGCTCCTGATAAATATTCACCAGCGACGGCGGGATTTCCACATCCGGCTTGACCGAAAAACAAAGGCCGTGGGCCTGTCCCTCCCCGTGGTAGGGATCCTGCCCCAGGATCACCGCTTTTACCTTATGAAAAGGCGTCAGCTGGAACGCATTGAAAATATCGTCCGGCGCGGGATAGATTTTCCGCGTATTGTATTCCTTCATGACTGTCTGGTACAGCTGTTTATAGTACGGCTTCCGGAATTCTCCCTGGAACACCGGCAGCCAGTCGTTGCTGATCGCTGCCATATGCTTACCTCCTTACCGGAACGCCACGCTGGGCCAGATAATCCTTGACCTGCATGATTTCCAATTCTTTATAATGAAAAAGAGAAGCTGCCAGCGCGGCATCTGCCCCTCCCTCGGTGAGCGCATCGTAAAAATGCTCCAGCCTGCCCGCACCGCCGGATGCAATGACCGGGACAGATACAGCTTCCGCAATGGTGCGCGTCAGCTCCAGATCATACCCCGCCTTGGTGCCGTCACAATCCATGCTGGTCAAGAGAATTTCCCCTGCACCCAGCGCATCCACCTTTCTGGCCCACTCCACCGCGTCCAGTCCAGTGTCAATGCGGCCGCCGTTTTTGAAAATGTTCCAGCCCGAACCGTCCGCCCGGCGTCTGGCATCGATGGCCACCACCACGCACTGGCGGCCGAATTTATCAGCCGCATCGCTGATGAGCTGCGGGTTGCTGATGGCTGCGGAATTCACCGATACCTTGTCCGCGCCCTCCCGCAGGATCGCCCGAAAATCCTCCACCGTGCGGATGCCGCCGCCCACGGTAAAGGGAATAAATACCTTCTCCGCCACTTTTCGCACCATCTCCACCACCGTGCCTCTGGCATCAGAAGAAGCGGTGATATCCAGGAAAACCAGCTCGTCCGCACCGGCCTGATCGTAAGCAGCTGCGATCTCCACCGGATCTCCGGCATCCCGCAGGTTCACAAAATTGACCCCTTTCACCACCCGGCCATTGTTCACGTCCAGACAGGGAATGATTCGCTTCGTAAACATTTACACCGCCCCCTTCTCAAGATCTGCAAAATTTTTCAGGATCTTTAAGCCCACGGCACTGCTCTTCTCCGGGTGGAACTGGCAGGCAAACACATTTCCCTGCTCCACAGAGGCGTGGATGGTCGTATTGCCATAGACCGCGGATGCCTTCACGATGGACGGATCCTCCGCTTGCAGATAATAGGAATGGACAAAATACACATACGGATCACCGGAAATGCCCGCAAACAGGCGGCCATCCGGTGCCAGAGACAGGGAATTCCATCCCATATGCGGAATTTTCAGGCCCGGCTGCTCCGGGAAACGGACGATCTCCCCTTTCAGGATGCCTAAGCCCTCCACGCCGGGGCTTTCCTCCGACCGGTCAAACAAAAGCTGCAGTCCCAGACAGATGCCAAGCAAGGGGATCTGCCGGTCAACCGCCTCATGGATCACCTCATCCAGTCCATATTTTTTCAGATTATCCATGGCATCACCGAAAGCGCCCACCCCCGGCAGGATCAGCTTGTCCGCCGCCAGCAGCGTCTTCGGATCCCGGGAAAGCACTGCCTCCTCATGAAGCGCCGCCAGCGCCTTTTCCACGCTGCGGATGTTGCCCGCGTCATAGTCGATAATTCCGATCATGTATCTTCATCTCCTTATCCCGATATGCAAAAGTATCTTAAAATATGTTCCATAGTATCACATGAAAAGCGCCTTGTCGACTTTTATATGATCCGTCCGTTACTGCTTCCTATTTTCCAGTTGATATATTTCCCGCACGGCATCCAGCAATGCATAATAGAGATAGCAGTCCTTTACCCGTGCCGCAGGATGGGAAAAAGAAATGACCGGCATGCCCCTGTCCCTGAAATACCAGACGCCCCGCGTTGTCATCTGCCATTCTATCTTTTTATCCGGAAAACAGGCATCCACAAACGCGCCCTCCGTTCCACAGCAGATCACCATATCAGGCGCATAAAGTGCCAGCTGCTTTTTCAAGATTTCTCCATTGTCCCGTGCAGCCGCATACACCTGCCTGCTGTCTGAAACATAGCTTCCGGAAGTCTTTTTCACATATGACCGCACAGATCTGGGGCAGGATCTTCGCTCTTCTGCTCCGACAGTCCTTTTCCATCTGTACCCACGGCAATTCTTCCGGCAAGCTGAAAATCCCCTCTGACCATCTGGCAATATTGTCCCAGGTTGGATCATGTTCCCTGTCCCTGCCGCCGCTGCGCAGATGATTGCACAGACTCCAGCCAGAACCGCCATTTACCTCCTTCAGCACATACATGATGCGATAAGCTGCGGATGTATACTGTGCCTCATCCGAAACACCGTCTTCGATCACTCCTGGATCAAGCTGCCAAAGTTCCTCAAACAGCTTCCTCTGCTGCCCTATCATGTCCATGGCTGTCCTCTCCTCCGCCGGTTACATTCTCTATTTTCTTTGTCTGTCACAGGTAGCTTTCCAGCTCTGTCAGGAACTGCACAGGCTCCGCCGCAACAGCCATGCCCCGTCCCTCCAGCTCCTGAGGCACCTGGCAAAGTGTCGGATGTACCCGCAGAAGGGAAGCCTTCTTATTATAAAATACCGTTTTTTCAAAAGGAAAACGGATCACCGAAGGATGAGCAAAGGATACACCCAGCTCCAGCACGCAAAGACGCCGGTGCAGGGTGCCCGAAAGCCAGATGGTGTACGTCTGCCAGGATGGCAGGTACGCATCCTGGAGATATCCTTCTGTGCGGATGGTGTTGGGATGCAGCGGCCCGCCGCAGGCCGGACACCGGGGCAGCGCTGTAAAAACTTCCCCCGCTTCGATCTGCTGTTCCAGCTTTTCATACAGCGGCGCCGTCTCAAAAGGTTCCAGGATATGACGGCTGCACTGTAACATATGTACATTCCCGCAGGGCGCGGTGATCTTCTCTGCATCCAGCGCGCTGTCAAAAATCTCCCCGTCGGTGCACATGGTCACCACGAAAAAGGGCTTTTTCTCCACGATCTTGGAGAGGATGGCATAAGCCTGCTGCACCCGGGCCCGCTTCTCTTCGGTTTCCCTGGCCGGATGGTTTCCCACCATGTCCAGGATTTCCACATATTCCCGCTCGGCAGGCAGAAGCTCTGCTTCCCCCTCCAGTCGTTTTTTATTCTCCATATAAGCTTTGCCCAGCGGCGACTGCTCTGCTTTCGTTCCCACCGCAAAGGCCTCACCGATACCGATGAGAAAGCAGTCCGCCTCTCGGATCTGGGCTGCGATCTGTTCCACCTGGAGCATTCTGATCACTCCTTCTTATTTTTCTTGCACTATCATAGCATTCTTTATGGTAAAGTAACAACCTTATTTTTCCCCATGCAGCGGCCGGGGCAGGTTCCACCGGTAATGACTGGCCAGAATCCGGATGACCAGCACCACCGCCGTTCCCGCAGCCAGCGCCAGATAGAGGTTCTGCCCGATAAGCCGCTGACAGACAAAAGCACCGGCCAGAGACGCCACCGCATAGATGTGTTTTCTTAAAATAAAAGGCATGGTATCCGCCAGCACATCCCGGATGACACCGCCGCCGATACCGGTGAGCATACCGAGAAAAATGAGGAAAAACCGTCCCCGATAGCCCTGCTCGTAGCCGGTGTACACACCAAGCACGGTAAAAATGCCAAGCCCCGCCGCATCACAGTAGTTCATGATCGTCTCATAGATCTCCATATACCGGCTGGTGAGAATTTCCTGCTTCCAGTAAACGATGCCGAACAACAGCACCGCCGTCACCAAGGCCGTCAGCGCATAGCTGGGATCCCGGAATGCGCTGGGCGGTGTCAGTCCCAGAATGATGTCCCGCACGATACCGCCGCCCACAGCCACACAAAGCCCCAGCACCACCACGCCGAAAATGTCCAGATTTTTCCGGATGCCCAGCATGGCACCGGAGGAAGCGAAAGCGATGGTGCCAATGATCTCGATTGCAAATATGATTGAATTTTCCATTAGCTGTTCTCCTGTTTCTTTCGCAGCAGCGCCGCCAGCAGGTGGAGCACCACACACAGGCCAAGGGCACTGGCTGCTGCCAGTTTTCCGGCATTGCTTGTAAAAATCTGCGCCAGCGCGCCAAGCTCCGGCACAGACATCCGCACCCGGCCAATGAGATAACTGTAGGGAATGGGCCGCATGTCATTGGCCTCGTTGGCATCCCCTTTGGTGACAAATTCCCCCATGACGGTACTGTTTGTCACCACTCGATGGGTGATCACAGAAGCGACATCCACGGCATCATAAAAGGCGATCACATCCCCTTCTTCGATATCTTCAGGCGCCACATGTTCCACATAGACAAGGCTTCCCGTGGGGATGGCCGGTTCCATACTGCCGCTGACCACCGTATAAAGCGCATATCCCAGCATCCGCGGAACCGTCAGCGGTACACAGGCCGCAATCAGAAGCACCAACAGCAGCGTGCCCAGACTGCTGCACAAAACCGCCGGAACATTCCTTCCCGTTTTTTTTCTGTCCTTTTTCTTTTTGTTCACTGATTCCAGTCCCTTTCCATTTCCTGTCATACAAGAAAAACGGGGATAGACCCCGACCCGTCGGTTGCTATCCTCGTTTTCATCTTATCGCTATTTTGTTGTGAAATCAACCATCTGCACAAGATTCTTTATTCCGCAGAATGCGTCTTTTTACGAATCCACACGATGATGACGATCAGGGCTGCCAGCGCCGCAATGCCGATCCCGGCTGCCGCCGCCAGCGGAAATGCCTTTGTACTCTGACCGTCCAGATCCAGATTGGCCGCGGGTACCGGCTCTTCGTCCAGATCTACCAGTTGATCCGGCTGTGTCGGTTCTCCGGCGTTGTCTGCCCCATCGGTTCCGGCGGTATCCGCCCCTGCCTCAGCGCCGTTTTCCGCTGTCCCTGCGGCTTCTCCGGCTGTGGTTCCATTGCCACCCGCCGTCGTCTGCCGCCCACCAGTGGTTCCTGTGACGGTGGTCGTTCCCGGCACCACAACCGTCACCACATTGGTCGTGTCATCTCCCCGGACGGTGATGGTTCCCGCATCCCCGGGCGCATAAACAAAGGTGAACACATTTTCCGCAGCGTTGGCGCTCAGCGTCTTCGTCAGTGCCAGCGCCTGGGGCACATAGTTTTCCACATACTGATAAGCCACAATGGGTTTGTCACCCACGTTTCCATAAAAGACCCGATCCGGTGCCAGCTGCTTTCCTGACGCATCCTGATATTTTACCGTGTAGGAAACCAGATTTCCCTTAATGCCATAGGCAACCACGTAGTCAGCATCCCCGGTCACCCGAAAGGTGGTGGCGGACACCGTGTTATTATCTCTTCCCGCAAGACGGATGCCTTTGACATAATATTTTTCATCTGTCACCTGCACCTGGCCCAGGTCAAAGGAAATGATGTTGTCATAGGATGCGGTGAAACGGATGCTGTCTCTTCCGCTGACGGTTCCCTTATTTCCCGCGTGCAGGGTGATGGTGTAATCATAAGGTTCCTTTGCCGCTGCGGGCATGACCGTCAGACCCATGAGGAAAGTGATGACTGCTGCCGCTGCTGCCATTTTTTTCAGTATTTTCATTCGGCCCGCTCTCCTTTCCTGCTGCTTTTCCGTCTTCTGGAAGACCGGATCCCCACGACCAGCAGCAGCAAGCCGCTGCCCAGTCCCAGGCCCGCGTACAGAAGAATCCTGGAAGTGTCACCGGTCTTCACCCGGTTGGTGATAAACTTTGTCTCCGTGTGCACACTGCCCGGCTGGTGCTCGATCACCGGCCCGCTGACTTTTTCCACCGCAAACGTCATTTTCAGCCTTGCCAGCGTCTTCTGGTAATCGTTGTTCTGGGTTTCTCCCTCGACCTTTACCCGGAGGCTCACCGTCCCGGTTTTCCCGGATTCCAGTCGATCCAGATAAAAATATTCATCCAGCGTGTTGGTGGCCTGATGCAGTCCCTCTAATGCTCCGGTACTGTTCTCCCCGCCCACCGTCTCGCTGTTGTAAATTTCTGTCTCTTTTCCGTCCGCGCCGGTATAGGCCAGCCGATAGGAATAAGCGCCGCCGTCTGCCACATCTGCCGCATCCTCCAGCGACTGCAATGCCTCGTTGGTCATATACCAGTCCGTGGCGCCGGTATCCGCATTTCTGATCTGCACCTTCAGCGTGATGCTGTCCCCCGGCTGCACATTTCCGGCCTCATCGGCCAGCGCGGCGGAATCAAAATTGCTGACGATCTTTTTCCCGTTAAACTCGGCAAACCAGCCATCTTTTCCCTGCAGATCCTCTGCCTGCGCCGTTACGCCTGTGCCCGCCAGCATTGCCAGCGCCATCGTAAGGCACAATAATTTTTTTCTCATATTGTTGTACCCCCTCTTAATTTCCTGACACATTTGTAATCACATCCGACAGATTCTCGCCCCAGGCACTCTTCACAGCATCTACGGCGTTGTGCGTCTGCACCGCCTCTGCACAGACCTGCACCTGGAAGGAATACCCGTCATAAGCATACACGTACGTGTAAGTGGTCATGCCATCCGCCGTCTCCACGGATTCTGTCATCTCATCCTGGATTTCCGGGGAAATCCGCAGGTAATCAGAAAAATCCTTTGCCTCCCCCGCTTTCAGAATGCCGTTCAGATACCAGATGCTGCGCTCCTGGGTTCTCGCGCTCTCGTCCTCCACCCAGCCGCTGCCGTCAGGGACATGCAGCTCGATCAGTCCGGGATCCAGCGTCGTCGCCGGAACCTCCTTTTTCTCTTTGTCCAGCCATCGCTTCGTCACGATCAGGCGCACGTAGCTGTCAATATTTCCGCTGTTGGATACGGTCAGCTTCTCCTCATAATGCTTTCCCGGCACCAGTTTTCCACTGGTTTCCTGGGCCGTAAGACCCGTCAGCAGATCTGCGCTGCTCTCCATCCATGCGCCGTTTTTGTCATAATTGCGCTCCCCGACCTTCGTTCCGTTCTCCAGAAGGGTCAGCCCGATGCTGGACATCTCCACCCCGGCCACATAATTTTCGCTGTAATACGTCAGCGCCGCACGGGTGCTTCCCACCGTGCTTCCCAGCAAAAGCACGGCCACCAGTCCAAGGAGCAGGGCTATCTTTTTCGGAATTGCTCTCTTTTTCTTCTTCATTTAACTGCCCTCCCCTTTAGTTTCCTGCTTTAGACTGGTGTGCAAATCTTTCCGGGCCGTTGGGCAGCAGTGCGCCGTCATCCCCGTAGCACGCCGGTGCACACTCCTGCACAACGATCACGTTCAGATCCTTTTCGTCTGTGATATTCTGAAAAAGTTCCTGCGGGATGGTGATTGTCAGCGTCTTCGTTGCCTCCTGGGGACTGATCGTCCCGGTGTAATACCAGTACCCGTCCTCGCCGTCCGTCCACAGACCGTCCCCGCCATCCGCAAAGGTCAGCGTATAATCACTGCCTGCAAAAGCAGTCACCCGCACATAACAGTCATAATCTCCCGTGTTTTTCACGGATACGATCTTCTTTCCGTCCTTCACCTTCTCGTCGATCTCCGTCCTGGTGACGCCCATCTGAAAAGCGACGGTACCGGCAGTCTGCACATAAGTGGTAAAATAGGCATAGGTTTTTCCCACCGACGCCGTCCCGGCCAGCAGTACGCCCGCGGCCGCCAGGCCCAGAACTTTCTTATTCCATCTTCTCATCTGCCTTCACTCCTCCGTCTCCGTCATTTTCCCAGCCGATCGTATCGCCATCCTTATAGAAGGTATTCACCACCCCGGAGCCACCGTTATGACGTCCGTCATATTCGTTGGAAAACTCCACCTCTGCGGGATAATTTTCCGTCTGCTCGTCATCTGTGGGCATCGCCACGATCTGAGTCGTCTGCTCCGCCGCAGAAGAAAGCTGATAGCTGGCTCCCGTGTAAACCTCCTTCACCGTCACCGCTGCCCCCGCCGGAAGCCCGGTGATGGTCAGCGCATCTTTTCCCGCTTTGTCAAAAGAAATCCGATAAACATTCGTCTTCGGTTTTGCGGCGCCCAGCGGCAGGACAGACACCTCGTATACAAAATAAGCGCCGCCCACCGATGCATTGTAGGAAGTCAGATTTTTCCGGATGACCAGATCACCGAGACGCGGCTCCCGCGCCGGTTTCAGCCCCACCGCCTGCTTTTCGGTCAGTTCATATATCCAGGAATCATCGCCGGAACTGTAATAATCGTTGCCTGGTACCGCAACGAGATAAGGACTGAAGCTGTAAAAATAATACGGGGACTTCACGGCATCCACCATGACCAGATACAGTCCCAGCTCTATGTTTTCAAACTTCACGGTATCTTCTCCGGCAGCCTTGTCTTTCTCATAGCTGACCGCCATGCCCTTCTCATCCACAAGCGCTGCGGCCTGCTGCGCCATGTCCAGCCATTCCTCCGCTTTCGTATCGCTGTCCATTTTGGCAAGGGGAAGGGCCTCATACTCGGCCGTCGCCGTGTAAGCGCCATTCTCTCCCACCGTCGCCACCTGATACAGTGAAATGTGCAGCGGCAGTTCTTTCAGTTCATCGTTAAATTCCATCGACTGTCCGGCCTGCCCTGTCCCGGAGGGATCCTGGTTCTGATATACATTCTGGGCAAGCTGAAATTCTACCGTTCCTTTTTTTGTTAGGTCTATCGGGAGGGCCGCATAGGCACGCGGAAGCTTCAGACCTGCCAGCAAAAGCACCAGCGCCAGGAATCCTGCCCCTCCTGTCTTTATTTTCCTATTCTTCATCGCGTCTTTTCCTCCTTGCCTGATGGCCTCCAAACAGAAACTTCATAATGAGTATCACAAGTAATGTCACCGACAGTCCCAGGATCAGATAGAGCATGTAATAATTCTGTACCGCCTGAACCATGGATTCTGTCACAGAATGCTCTGCTTCCTCTTCTCCCATATATGGCACCCGGCTGCCCCTTACGAGAAGCCGGTGGGAATTCACACCGTATGGCGTACACGTAAACAACGTGACCTGATCCGCCGTGGGATCATTCTGCATCGCCGCTGTCAGCGTCTCCATGTCATCCTTTTCCACCATGGGAAGAATCTGATCGACGGCATAGGCCAGCGTCTCATCCAGGATATGGATATAAAACTGATCCCCTATCTGCAGCTGGTCAATATCGGTAAACAGGCGGGCGCTGGGCAGTCCTCTGTGGGCGGCCAGCACGCTGTGTGTCCCCACACCGCCGATAGGAAGCTTGGTGCCGTTCATATGGCCGACACCGGTCTGCAGCACCTCTTCCCCGGTTCCGTGATAGATTGCCAGCCTGACATGGATCTTCGGGATGGACAGATACCCCATCACGCCGTCCCCGGCCACATTGAGCACCTTCCAGTATTCCATATCCTGCAGGTTCTGATCGTCGGCGCCAAACACGTCCCCGTAGAGATTATTTTCTGTAAAAGACTGATTAAAAGCCTGTGCCTTCTCCCACTCTGCTGTGAAATCCTCCGGCGTCAGCGGCTCGATGGCCGCCTCATAGCTGCTGATCAGACGGCTCTGGCGGAAGGTATTCCACTGGTTGGATACCGTGGGATATACCAGTATGCCAAAACCGATGAGAAACAACAGCCCTGTCAGGACATTGATGATTTTTCTCTTCATGTCTGCTCCTTTGGTATCAGATCATCGTTTCTTTTTATCCCATCTCCATAAAAGAAAAACAAAACAGCCGGTCACCAGAAGCCCCACCAGCACCCATAAAAAATAATTGGTGTGAAGGCTGATCTGTCCCGCCGGGGTCTCACTGGAAAGCACTTCCTCCGGCCGGACGTCCACCCGATGTCCTCTTACCAGCAGTCGCTGGGTGTTCACACCGTAAGGCGTACACGTCAGAAGCGTCACCAGATCCTTTCCCGTTTTCACCATCAGAGGCGTTGTATCATCCGGTTCCACCACGGAAATCTGATCTACTTCATAGCAGAGCGTTTCATCCAGCACATGCAGCAGAAAATGATCGCCCTCTGTCATCTGATCCAGATCGGTAAATAATGCAGCACTGGGAAGACCTCTGTGGGCAGCGATGACTGCGTGGGTATTTTCCCCTCCCACCGGAAGGGAGCTTCCCTCCAGATGGCCCGCCGCTTTCTCCAGCACTGTTTCCTCTGTGGTATGGTAAATGGGAATATTGACATGAATCTTCGGGATTTCTATCACTCCCATCATGCCATCCCCCGCCAGATTCAGACAGGACATATACACGGCATCCGGTTCCCCGGCGGCTTCTGCCACGGCAAAGGAATCCGGCAAAATACTGGGAAGCAGCGCTTCATTATATGCCCTTGCTTTCTGCAATTCTTCCGTGTAATCTACCTGGCCGGAAGTCTCCAGCCCGGAAACGGTATGCTCATAATTGCTGATGAGATGGCTCTGACGGTAGCTGTTCCACTGGTTTGCCACCAGCGGGTACAGCAACAAGGACAACCCAGCTAAAAATAAAACTGCAATTCCTATGCTTTTTGCTTTCTTTTTCATTTGGTCTCTCCTTGTTGCTGTAAAAATTATGGTAAACTTCTCTTTGGGCGTAGCCCCGGGCTTTTGCCCGGGACTATCCCTCCCGTGGCTTTCGCTGCGAAAATAAAATACCTGCTTAGCTTCTGCTGCTCTTTCTACGATTTGCAAAGAACAGGAAAGCTGCTGCGATCATGATCACACATCCGCCAATGGTGAAGATGGTCGTACCGATACCGCCGGTGGACGGAAGGTTGATGATCTTCGTGTTGACGATGTTTACGGTGCTATCGGATGCCTTGATTTTTCCATTGTCTACCGTAAATGTGGTTGTTCCAATGGTTTCGCCAGTTTTCGGATCGCTGACTTTGATGGTGTATCCAGTTACGGTATCGTCCGTTGCAGATGCACGGATAATATCCACTATCTCTATCTTATAAATGGTATCATTTACGGTGTAGGGTGCCGGAGCCTCTGTCTCTTTCAGATAGTAAGCGCCTGTTCCCAGCTGCCCCTCTTTCACATTGCCCTGTGCGTTTTTCTCCAGTGCGCCAAGGCCATGAAATCTGATTGTGCCATCTGCCCCTGTTGTGTAGCTGCCAAACGGATCAGAAACTGTTTCTTTTCCAGCATTGTCCTTACTGTAAGCTCTGTACAGGGTGAAGGTTGCTCCTGCCAGAGGCGTTGTTTTATCCTCTTTTACTTTTGTAAACGCGCCGCCCTCATTGTCTCCATCCAGATCAAAGGTGTATACCTTCTCGGAAGCTGTCTTATCTTTCGTGCTAGACGGTGTGTCGGAATAAGTCAGCGTAACTGTGTTTTCACCGGGTGTGACAACCGATGCTGCTGTGGTAACGAATGCTTTGTAAGTGATTGTCACCGCTCTGTCTGTTGCAGCTGCCAGCGACTTTAAGTATGCAGGGCTGAAAGACACGATGAAATATGCTGCCTCTGTCTCGTATTTGTCTGGTGCAAGCACATTGTTGTTTTTATCGTAATAGGTTACCGTGTAATCTGTTCCAAGTTCGGCAGCTACAGACGCTCCATCCACTGTTTTTTTCGGAGCGGTCACCTGAACTGTGTCTGTCGGTGCACCGCAGTATCTGAGACCTGCATTGATGGTATCCTTGATCTCAAAGGTCAGTTTGTGATCTCCTGTATCAAGATAAGCATCGCTATAGGACGGAATTGTTGTATTTACCGTAAAGGTTACCTTCTCGCTATTCGCAATATCTTCCGGTTTGCTTCTGTCTCTCTCAATTTCCTTCGTGTCATCCTCTACAGTCTTGGTGATCGTCAGGTCAGAAGTCTTTGCGTAAGCGCCTGTGGTTTCCAGTGTCCAGTTTTCACTGGCATCTACCGGATCTCCATCCATCGTGTTGTCACTACCGGACTTTGCATAATACACGCTGGCTACCATCGGATTGTAAACCTTAGAGGTATCTGTTCCGCTGGTTACAAGAATCAGCCACGTACCAGGCTTTAAAGACAGAGTAGCCTTTCCGTTAGCATCTGCGGTTGCAGTTGCGGTATTCGTGAGTTTGGTTAAATCAGATGCTGCCAATGCCGTGATAAAATCACTGGTCAGGCCAACAACTTCATCCGTTGTGCCTGTTTTAATTGTAACAGTATCTCCGGCCTTTACATTGCTGTTGCTGTCTCCATCGACCAGCCACTCATATCCGGTAAATCCATCATTTGTCTCGTTGTACGTTGCTTTGATGAACTGATAAGCTGTTACCGTTACGCCCGGCTCCAGATTTTCTACATCTACGGTTTTGACGTCGGTCGCAGGATTCGGTGCTGCAGCCATTGTTGTCATACTCATGCCCAATACCATGGCGAGCGTCAGCAATGCTGCCCACAATCTCTTCATCTTTTTCATAACTCAACTTCCTTTCTTTGGGTTCTCCCCTCCGCTTATTTGATATAGCTTTTATTTCTATACAGCATCAGCGCAGCCGCCATCATGAGCAGCACTCCGCCAATCGTATACCAGAAGGTTCCGATTCCGCCGGTACTCGGCAGTTCATAATTGGGTGTGTTTTCAAATACAAAGGTGTAGGTGATAATCTTCGTCTTATCGTCGGTACTGGCTGTGCCTGAAATCTTGCTGCCTCCCACGATCGTCACCACAGGCTCTCCGCCTTTGCTTGTATCGATAGTCCATTGCACGTCATTCAGTAAATAATCATCCGGTGCCTTCGTCTCCTTCAACGTATATACGCCCTGTGGAATCGCATCCACCGATGTTTCACTTTCACCGACCTTCTCTGTCCAGCGAATCACGCCATCTGCACCCGATACGCCTGTATATGTGTGTTCATTTTCGGCGGTATCCGTTCCCGTCAGCGTAAATTCTGCATTAGGAATCGTAATGCTGCTGCCATCTTCCGCTTTGTTGGAGCTCTGCTTGACAATCTGCCAGCGCGTCTTTTCTGTATTGGTGATTGTTGTTGTCAGTCCATCCTCCGACACGGTAACCGTTGTTTCATAATTCTCAAGAGTTGTCGTTTCTTTCACGGAATACTGAATTTCTGTCCGTTCGATGGTTCCATCTTCTCCTATTTTTTCATAGTAGTAATATTTAGGAAGATTTTCCCAGGTATATTTCCAGTTCTTTTCCGGATCACTCTGATCGGCTTTCAAAGTTGCCTTTGCTGCATTCCCCTGGGGAAGCGCTTTGTAATCCTTCGGTGATATCAGCCTACTTTCTTCCGCTTTCGTTCCGTCTTCCTTCGTATACGTATACAGATATCTGGCTTCCAGTTCCACGTCTACCGATGTGCCTTCCGCGCCAACCCATTTTTTCACTGCGGTATGAGTGGTCGTCTCTGGCTCCACCTGCAATACCGGATGAAGATAATCCGCCGAATCCGATTCGTTATTTACCTCGTACGATACAGAAGCTGTATCATTGGAACGGAAACCCGGCTGATCGGAACTTGTGATCTGACGATCGGGGTACGTATCTGTATTCAGATCTCCTTTCGTACCACCATACCCGGCATCGTTTCCGCCTTTTTCTTCATATTCCTGATAAGCCTTTAATGTAGGCATAACATCAAATGTTACCTGATAAGTGACATCCTCCTGCAGTGCAGCTCCCTTCAACAGACTTACTCTTATTGTTTTTCCTGTGATCGTATAAGAGTACTGGGAAGATGCCAGTTCTGTCTTCGTTCCATTCTTATCAACTGTATAGACATGCACATTCGGAGAATCCTGAAAATCTGCGTATGCACTCAGCGTATCTGTGATAACTACATTGGTGTAACGCGGTTTCGTGATATCCTTTGCGATCTGCTCAAAAGCTGTGGACATTGCTGTTCCATTGGAACCATCCAGCTCCGCTGCCCCAACTGCCGTTGCCAGATCAGCACATTTATTGGTGCTGTTGGGATCTGTTGCGTCCACCACATATTTGACAGCCGACAACATATAAGAAGAAGACTGCCACTCATTCACCGCATTGTTGTAGCCGGTTTCATCATATTGAGATCCATATCCTTGGGTGTTCCCCCAACTGTCATAATAAAAAGTAGGATTGCCATCAGTCAAAAAAACCACATAGGTGTTGGCATTACTCCGGTCAGTAGTCCTTGCCGCCAGTATCTCTTCTCCCTTCCGGATTCCAGCCTGCCAATTAGTTCCACCATACTTGTTGACGGTCGTCGTATATGCTTCAAACGAATTCAGTGCTGTCCAAGAGCGACAAACAGTCGCATCATTGTTCTTTCCATCTCCCTTTTGGCCGGAGAATCCAATGACTGCCAGCTGGATATTGTCTTTTGCCTCTGTTTTTTTCAGCTCTTTAACCAGCGTGGAAATCGCGTTATTCACGTTCTCCCTTCTCGCCTTGTTCATACTGCTGGATTCATCCACAATCAGCAGAATATCAATGGGATCAGTTGCCCCGACAGCCCCTTTCACATCCAAAGACAGGGTATAATCATCCTTGCCCTTCTTCAGGATGGTTTTCTTATGTTCCGGGGCGCTCAGCGGCGGCTGCACATCGGTCCGCTTGACGTTGGTGATATACCAGGATCCTTCGCTTCCGCCCAGTGCAGAATTGCTATCCTTCAACGTCCGTTGAGTGATATGAATCCCTGATGTATCCGCAACAACCGTCCATTCGTTCTGCGTTGCCATGTAGTTTTTTCCCGGTGCCGTCTCTTTCAAAATATACTCGCCTGGCTGAATGGTTGCGGAAATATAGCCGTTATCATCAGAAGTCAGCCAGTAATTTCCTTTTCCTTCGGTGGAAGTAAGATAAAATTTTGCATTCTTGATGCCGATATTGGTATCTACGCTATCCACCTTGTGAAGCTGGAACTTTACTTTGCTCGTATCCAGCTTCGCGTTCAATTTCAGTCGATACATGCCGCCGCCCACACTGAAATCGTTGGCAATCACATCCATGTAAAAGGTTTTGGAGTGGTTGTTTTGTAATGCATCCTGAATGATGCCGCCTGCCGCATCCTTCACTGGTTCTGCATACCAGCCATTGGTAACCTTACGGTATCCGGCGATACTGTCCTGTGTGGCAACTGTTCCATCAATCCCTTTAAATGCCTGCAAACCATTCTTTTTCTGATTGGAGGTTCCCGTCCAGAAAGCCAGGTACTGTCTGCAGTTGGCCTCCGTCAACGTCACATCCGATGGATACACAAACACGAACAAGTTGTCATTGATGTAAATGTTTGTATCAGGAACAACCGACTGGATCGTAAAATTATAATCTCCGTAATCCTTTCCTGCCGCAAGCTGCATGCTTCCCAGATCGAACGTTCCCCGAAACAGATAAAAGTCGTCATAATCTCCAACTCTATTCAGAGTCCAGGTTGCAGAATCATAAAGCGTACCATCCTGAGCAGTTATTTCATTCTGTTTCAGATAATTGTTGTCGGTATAATTATGATCTCCAGAACGGGAACCATCCCACACCTTACTCTGGTCTGTCTCCCAGTCCTCTCCGAACCGGCTCATCGTTGTATCCATGTTCCAGCCCAGGTTCGTAGATAGAGTATGTTTTTCCTTATTTTTGATCACATTCTTTGATCTCTTCCAGGTGATTCCGATATTCGCTTCCGTATGATCATCGTTCTGCGTTGTGTTATTCAATTTGTCCGCATTTTTTTTCAGTGTCTCAAAATCCGCATCAGAAATGCTTTTTCCATTCAGATCAACCAGCCCGCCGGCTGCCCGTTCTGCCAGATATGCCACAACAAACTGGGAAAAGCTGTCTGTCACGAATTCTGCCCGCTCCACCTCTGCGGCATCCGTTGTTTTCAGGGAAGCTGTCTCGTTCTCATCGGCGATCATATCCACGATCTCACTAACCTGGCCGCTTTCATCCTCTTTCAAATGGAACAGGGTAACGTCCGCATTTTCCATTCCTGCCTCCTGAGCGGCTTTTACCTCTTCCGGGATCACGGCCTCTTTGTAATTCATGGAAACTGTGACATTCCCATCCGGTTCTATTTTGTTGCCATCCTCATCCACAAATTTAATGTCATAAGCCAGGAAGCCCAGAAGATCTTTCTCCTCCTCCCATGCTTTTTCCTGTAATTTTTCTGCCGTTGCATCATATTGTGCGTTGCCGGATTCAATCTGCGCCCGTTCCTCATCGGTCATCGCGTCACTGAATTCTCTGCGCTCCACCGGTGTCACAGAGAGAACCGCGCCTGCAGGAATGATCCCTGCCTCATCCACCTGCACCGAAATCTCCACCTGATCATCTTCATACTGCCAAGAAGTTTTTTCCGTTTCCTCCAGCGCCTCTTCCGTCAAAGCCTTCCGGTCTTTGTCAGCCCCGGGCTCTTCACCGTTCTCATCCGGCACTTTGCCATCACCATTCTCATTGGCTTTGCCATTTTCCTCTCCGGTTGTTTCTGAACCATTATTATCAGTGTCACCGTTTTCTCCGATGGTCGGCATATGCTCTTTGGAATTCTGAGTTCCGTCAGTGCCTGTATTTTCTGCATCTCCGCTGAGATTCTGCGATTTGTCGGCATCCGCTGCACTGCCCGTTCCCGGAATTTGAGACTGCTCCTGGTCACCGGTGCCGTTATTTTCTTTCGAAGGCGATTCTTTCTGGCTGTCTTCGCCATCCACTCCCGGTTCTTCTGTCTGCATTCCTGCATCGGCGTTCCGCTCTTCGTTCACGGTTTCCACCATCTGCGGCACTTCCGCTTCATCGTCTGCTCTTGAAATCACGGCGTTAGACACCAGCAGTGCCGCGCATAGCATGAGCGCAGCCAGACGCTCCACATAGCTATGCTTCATACCCTTATCCTTCCGTGACCCGCACTTATGCTTTCTTCTTTCTTTCATCCGGCATGCCTCCCTGGGGAACCTCCTGTATTGTCGTTTCTGGAGATGATCCTTCTCAAATAAACCACAAGAACTATACGTAAATAAAAAGGTACGGGATCAAACGCTTTCTTTGTCTCCCGTATCTTACGTTTTCTTTAGAAAGATTATAACTGTACTGCCGTTAAAATCTCAGTTAAAGCCCTTCCAGTTTTATACATTTTTCAATTTTTTGTTTTTGTACACAAAAAAAGCAAAAGTCAACCGCAAATATCAATATATGCCTTGATTTTCACGATATGCTTTTGCTTTTGTTTTTCGATATTATTTTTGCTTACAGTTCTTCGTCGTTCTCTGAAACCACTTTATCATCAGAATCCCGGATAGATACCACCCGATAGGAAATCTTGATCCGGCGGCTCGTCTCTCTTTTCCGGAAATACGTATCGATCCGCCCGGATGTGATGGTACAGTTCTCTTTGCTGATACCCATGAGCAGCACCAGGTACTGGTTGGCGCTGTAACGGGTGTACACGTCTCCTTTGCGCAGCGCCCCCTGAATGGCCTGCCCCAGCTTCTCCGATATGTTTTTCAGACGCTCTTTGTTCTCAATCTCCCTGTCCCGCACATCCGTGATCGTGCAGAGCATGAGAAAAACAGACTGATTCATGCGGTCCAGCACCCGGTTCAGCACCCGGTAAGCGTCCACAAAGCCCGGGTAGGAACAGTAATAGGCCCCTTCCGGATCGGCCTTTTCCTTCAGTGCATTGTGGATCTCCTGGAAACCTTCTGCATCGAGAAGCAGCATTTTGCTCATTCTGGCAAAGCAGTCCTTCATTTTCTCCGACGGCGGCAGACCAAGCTCTTCGAAATACAGCTTAGAGATTTTGTCATAAATATGCATGGCTTCCCGGGTTCTGCCCATCTCCAGCAGGCATTCCATCTGGCCGATCTGCCATTCATCGAAGGGATACAGCTTCACTGCCCGGACAAAATAGGAAAGCAGCAGCTCATAATCCTCCGCATCCCGCAGAAGATCCGCCATTTCATTCATGCAGACAGAAAACAAATGCTCATAGTGGGCAGATGCCACCGCCACCCATTCCTCCCCGGAAAGATCCGGCAGAAAATGACCGCCGTAAAGATCCAACGCTTCTTTCAGCAGACGGAATTTCTCCTCCTGATTCGCCGACTCCTGGGCATCCTCCAGCAGAGTCTCAAACTGCAGCGCATCCACCTCCACCGGAAAAGGCGCCACAAACCGATAACGCCCGGATTCCGCCCGGACATAATGCTCCTGGGGAAGTTCACTCTTCTCCAGCAGGCGTCGGAGATTGTACACCGTTACCCGCAGATTGTTGGCGGTATCCCCTTCTGCATCCTGGCCGTACAGCTGATCAATGAGCGCGCTGGTCGTAATGCCTTCCACGCCATGATAAAGCAGAATCTGCAAAAGCTGAAAAACCTTCGTCTTATAGCTGTTCCCCAGCCAGATCCGCTTTCCGTCATATTCCAGTGCAAAGTCTCCCAAAAGCTGTACGTTCAATTTCTGCATCCGGTCGTCCTCCCATTTCGAATTATATGTACGATTATACGCACAGACGTTGGAAAAAGCAATGGAGATTGTGTTACAAAACTGTTATGTTTTCGCCAGGAAACGACAAAAAAAGCTCACTGCATAGACAGTAAGCTTTATGATATCATGTACCTTCAAAACCACATATTGTATTACATCCGAATTGTTTGTTTATTACCTGAACCACTGTCAGAAGTTCGAATTTATTTGAACTTCCAACGCACTCGGTCGCAGCGGTCACTTCGAATCCGCTTCGCTTCTTCTCAGTGCCATTTGCTTCGCAAATATCATGTCTTCCGCTCAAGCGTTCATGTATGCAAGCATCCATTCTCGCTTTCCCGTCATCCATGCTGCTTTCTTCGTGCTTTTGGTCAAGCCCTCGACCTATTAGTGACAGTCAGCTGCATGCGTTACCGCACTTCCACCTCTGCCCTATCTACCTTGTCGTCTTCAAGGGGTCTTACAGCTTTCGCTGGGATATCTCATCTTGAGGGGGGCTTCACGCTTAGATGCCTTCAGCGTTTATCCCGT
>JAGTTR010000008.1 GCA_018223385.1 Oscillospiraceae bacterium Marseille-Q3528 | reverse complement strand
GTTATAATAAGATATATATCTTATTATATTTTGCAGAAGGGATGGTATTATTTTATGACTAAAAAGAATTCAGAAACATACGGAAACAATATCAAATACTTGATTGATTGCGTCAGCCCTGCATTTACTTTGTCAAAATATGTTCCAAAACAGACATTCTACAACTTAAATATCAGTCTTTCCACATTGAAAAAAGCACTCTATGGAGAAAATTTGTCTGTAAAAACAGCACGACAGATTGCTGACAGCTTTTGCCACTATTTATCTGATTCAACAAAAAACAGCCTCGCAGCAGAAGATCTGTATTTGCCGACAAGTGATTTCAAACGTAAGTTTCCAAAAGAATGCTTTACCCAGACATACACTTTCCATCCTTTCGACAATATTGCCTTATTCACCAATCAGCTTTTTCGCTGCTATTACATGGTATCTCACTCGGCTTACCATGCATACGCAGGATATTTCAAATTATTTGAAACCAAAGGCAAGTATTATGCTTGCATGATACTTGGCATCCAAGACTTTGAACTGCCGCAAGTAAAAGCCATTCTGAATAACTTCGACACACCCGAAAATTTGAAAAAAGCTTTCGCACATGAACACACAAGCTTTATCAGCAATAAAAAACTGGAATCTCTCAATTTATATATCGCTGAGCATGAGGATATCCTTTTCACCAATAACTGTATCCGTATCCATTTTACATCCATAGAAGACGATCCATGCCGCTGTACCATGTTCTGGAATATTCGCATTGTAAATGAAATAAAACGGGAATCCTATATCGGTGGATCCGCACTGGTTGTAGATACCAATGACGGTCGCCGCGGCAGAGATATTGCAGCTTTCAAAATGGGCCTGGAACATATCACCAATTCAGAAACAGACAAAAAACCTTTTCACACGAATTCCATGCAGCTCATAGCTGAATTGTCTCTCCAGACCAAAAATGGGGTAATGACAGTTGACAACAGTGATGACAGCCACTGGTTCCGTTTTCTTCAAGAAGATATTAACCGGGATGATTCTCCCGACCTGTTCAAAGATATTGACATGCATAAACTTGTGAGATCTTTGCTTGAACTGAGATCCAGTTATGCTGTAGAAGTGGAACGCTTAAAAGCCTATAATGATAACAGGGAAAAGGAATCATGACAACGCCTTCCCCCTGAACGTATGACAACGCTTGTACCACGATTTTATTCATATAATGCAGCATGTGCTGCAATCTCTTTTTCATACCGTGCATAAGCCCCGGCCGTCTGCTCCAGCGCCTGCCCCAGACGACTGACCGCTCCTGAAGTCTGATTGACACTGCTCATTGAAAAAGCAAGGTATACTTTCAGCGCACTTGCTGAGACACCCTGCATGGGCAGCGTCCGCCGGATCTGACCAAGTCTGTCCACCGCATGCTGCATGGATTGCTGCATATCGTACAGCCCGGAAGCGCTGGCATACAGACTTCCTGTATCCACAGAAAAGTCTGCGTTTTTGATGATGGGACGGCCGGAAACCACATGCTGGATCAGATCACCGGCATGATTCCAGTATTGCTGAAGCATCTCCATACACTGCTGCACATATCCCCGAAGCTCTTCCATCTTTGCTCTCAATGCCTCCAATGAAGCACAGATATCCATAACAAAGGCAACACCCGCCAAAGCAACCGCCGTGATTGTCACGGTTACCGGAAAAATCACCGGAATTAACAAAACAGAAGCGGTTACCAGCGCCACGGTTTTCACTGCACCGTTTTCAGCCTCGTAGGAAACCAGCATATCCCGCAGAATATCTGCCATGGCCTCTCTCCCTTCCGGGGTGTCCACCAGACTGTAAATAATCGTTGGAATCCCGATTTTGATAAAGCCGGAAATATCTGCATAGGAAGCATGGTCGCCGTCATATCCTATTTTCATTTCCTCGCTCAGCTCCAGAAGCTGCATCAGCGTCATGGCACAGTGTGCCCGTATTTCCTCCGGCATATTCATCAGAAGTGCCGACAGATGGTGTGCATATTCTCCCAGGCTTTTCTGATCGGTCTCCTCATTCAGCGTATACCCGTAGCTTCCGTCCTCTCTGTGAAAAAGATATTCCAGCATATGGGTTTCCAGTATATCCGAAATCCCGGTATTGGTTTCTATGTAAGTCGTATTTTCTTTTGGAATGACCTCATTTCCCAATTCATTGACCACATCATTTTCCCCGTTGACCGCATACATTTTCTGCCGCTGCTCTTCATACCCCGGCATTCTTTGATACCGTTCCACCGCCGCATTGGACATGCCCTGTCCGTCAAAGGAAATACATCGGTCAATATATCTTCGGTTGTCCGCATTCAGCGTCGCAGCCTGGGCATTGTTTCCCCCTTTGGAATGTCCTGTGACCGTGAGATCTGCATCTTCGTCGATCCCACAGTTCTGAACAAACCGGTCGCAGAATGTGCTGGCCGCCTGCTGAGACTTTGTCAGTTCCTCTGTCATGCCTCTTCCATTATCCAGCCACTTTCCATCGCCAGTTCCCCGGTACACCACATAGGCCTCCTGATTTTTGCTGTCACTGAAAAAGGCATCCGCCTCGATCGCGCCACCATGGTCTGACATCGCCAGTCGAAGATCCCCCAGACCATCCACATGATCAATGGCATCTTTCAAGATCCGAAGCATGGTTTCCTTGCTCCCGTCCGCCTGGGATGGATTGCTGGCAAAATACTGCTCGGCCTCACTGACCAGCGTCCGCAGATCTGTTCCCGGTTCGCCCATATGATAATCCAGATACTCAAACATGTTCAGCATCGCTGCGATCTGTGTTTTTCTGGAATCTGCCGCACTTCCCATTATGACTTCCTCCATCTTTCCGTGACGATGGTTCCTTTTTCATATTTGAAAATGACCTGTGTCTGCACGTTATCTGCATTTGCCAGAAAATCATCCACTGTTTTTTCCGTAAGGGCAGATACTGCATTCCAGTCCGCCGGAACCGCCGCGATTCCTTTTACCGCGATCCCGGCACGGCCAAAAGTCTCCATCAACGCCTGAAAGCTGTTTTCATCCAATGCTTCTTTCGCGAGAATACGGACGGATTTGAAAGCCAGCGGATCTGCCATATAGTCTCTGAGCGTATATCGTTTCGGATCCTCCACCGGCAGCACCACATCCGGTACTTTAAAGTACAGCCGGACATTTGCAAATACTGCATCTACTGCCTGCTGAAGCTGTCCACAGGCTTCCTTATGAAAATATACCGCCGGAAAGTTATCCCCGTAATACACTGCTCCGTCCTTTTCCAGATAAGATGCCAGCACCGGCATTTCTGGATGATCTTGACAGTTCAGACGGACAGTAATCGACTTAGAGCCAAACATCCCATGGACTTCGCCCTCACAGGTGAAAGTTTTCCCATATCGTTTTTCCATATAGCGGATCACACCATCTTCTCTGCTCATACACGCTCCCTATTAGACAATCACATCCCCGGGTAAAGACTGGGCCAGCTCCACCACTTCTGCCTCGCCACCCTTATAGCGGTTTGCCATTTCATTCAGATCAGAAGAATGCTCCTGGATCATCCGCACAATTTTCTGAATATCCTCTTCCAGATTTTTGAACTTCCCAATATAGGCGGTAGAACCCTCGCCTTCCCAGCCGCCCGACAAGCTGACAACCAGATTCATCATCTCAGAAGTTAAATTTCCCACGGTTCCTGCCTTTGTTGAAAATTCATTTGACGCTGCAACTAACTCTTCCGGTACTACTCTTAATAATCCATCCATAACGCTGCTCCTTTCCCGCTCTACCGATATGTTCTCTCTGCTGCCAGATTATAACTTGCGATCTCTGCCTGACTGTACTTATCCGCATTTGCCAGAAGCGCCTGCACATAGACGCGAATGGTATTGTAAAAATTATCCATCTGTACCTTATCGCTGGAAAATGCATTGTGAAAAGCTGTGTGTGCCTCGCCCTCCCACATGGTGCCAAGCTGCTGTTCCAGTGCTTCCAGCTCCGCCACCTGTGATTTGAACTGCTCATTCAAACTCTCCAGCTGTTCCGCCTGTGTCTTTAACTGTGACATGGTTACTGTGATCTGTGCCATCTTTCATTCCTCCTGTTTTTCAATAATTTCTTGCCTCAGCCAGCGTTCTCGCCAGCAATTCCGCCTTGTGGATCCGGTTTGCGGTTCTTCGCACCTCCTCCGCTCCCGAACGGATCTGATTGACAGATCCCTGGATCTGTTCCATGAGCGCTGCCGCTTTTTCCTGATAGAAGCTGGCATTTGTCCCCTTCCAGCTCTCTGACAGACGCATCATCGCCTCTCCGTAGCTGTTGTTCAGTGCATTTTCCAGATCTGCTGCAATCTGATCCAGAGCATCCGCACTTTCCATAGCAGCATGAAAATCAATCTCTATCCTGTCATTGCCCATTCTTTCGTTCCTCCTATACAATCACATCGCCAGGAAGGCTTTGCGCCAGCCCCTTTACCTCTTCTTCCTTTCCTTCCCAGATCCCCGCAATGGCGGCCAGATCGTCCGCCTGTCCGAAAAGATAGGCGAGAATTGCTTCCCGCTCCGGCGACATCCGGCGATAGGCTTCCCGATGCGCTTCCGCCGCTTCGCCGATCCAGTATCCTTCTGTCCGTTTCACGGCCATATCCATATCCTCAAACACCGCTTTCAGAGCGGATACCTTTACTGCAATATCCCGCGCAGTCTCCCGCAGCTGCTCTGTAGCAATGCTGACGTGCAGTTCCTCTGCCACAGTTGTCACCTCACATTCTGACGGCAGCAATAATGTCCGCCACGGAATTTTCACATTCCACATATTTCTCTGATGCAAAGCCGAGACTTTCTGCAAAGGATGCCAGTTCCTTCAGACTGTCACCAAAAGCAGTCATTCCTTCTGCGAATCGCTGGCCAAACACCCCTGCAGCGGCGCCCTCCCAGTGTACGTGCAGCGATGCCACAAGCTCTGTCAGCGCTTCCATCTCCTGTCTGGCTTTCTCAATGTCTCCGCGAAGGACTTCCGTGTCCTGTGTGAGTCTGTCAGACTGCACTTCCATGTACCTGTTTTCCATTTGATTTCTCCTCTAAAACGTGATCAGTGATGCCCACTTTTCGTCACTTCCCGTGGATGTGAATGTCAGTGGGGTATCCATGGTCTGGGGCTTCCCGTTTTCCAGACAGTCCACAATTTCCGTCTCGCTTTTTTCATAAAAACGGCAGATCATCGTCAGCGCTTCCTCCAGTTCCGCTGCCTTTCGCCTCTGCATATCCAGATTTTCTTCTTCTCTTTCCAGCCACTGGGAAACGTCTGCAAAGGATTCCATGGTTTTTAACTTCGAAATCAAATCCCCCAGGCAGCCTTCCAAAGATCCCAGCTTTTCCCGGAAAGCGGAAAGTTCCTCACCGCAAAGATGCATTTGTCCCAACGAAACCTGAAGCATCAGTATGTCCTCCCTGTATCTGTAGATTACCACAGCCCTGCTGCCGGATAAGAAAAAGCTGACAGACAACCGCTTTTATCTGACGAATAGCTGATTTTTCAAACCAGAATCAGCAAATGTCCATCCACTACGCCACTTTCCCGGAGCGACCGGTCAAATGGCAGCATTCTTTGCAGAGACGCATCAAACAGCATCAGCCTCTCCCTGCCGTTTCCCGGGGACAGCTGTTCCTTCTGTTCCACCATTTCACACAATTCATTGACGATCACCCCCGGTGCAAAGCTTTCATTCAATCGAAAATCATACGTATGCTCCACCGCAGGCACATATACGTTCACCAGAATCATTTCTGCCACCTCTTATCTTCCACCGCTTAAAGCCTCTTCCAGCCAGGACACAAGGAAGCTTTCCCGGTACGGCCCAGTCTTTCTCGTCTCATCCATGGCATCCTCTTCCACCAGCATTCTGTGAATACCCAGGCGCGCAACCCCTGTTTGCCCTGCTTTTTCCCCGGTTTTTGCATCCATCTGTACCGCCAGCAGGGAAATCCACGGATACGCCTGCAGTTCCTTTCTGTTATCCAGCGTTTGCGGCAGTATTTCTTCCATATCCCGATAGGGCAGTGCCTCCCAGCTGTCGTCTTCTCCCGTCAGCCCCTGCTCCCGCAGGAAATCCTGAAACTGGTCTTTTTCTATGAAAAAAAGACGAACGGCCTCTTTTCGCTGCTGTACCTCCTGCACCGCGACGATTTCTTCCCCCGGATACAGATAAGTCCACTCTCTCGCTGGATTTCCCGGATAAAGCGCCACCAGAGTTTCTGCCTTCGCCATCTGCCCCAGCAGCTTCGCCAGCGGCTCCCTGACCCGGAAATGTTCACCGGTGTTTTCCAGCCACCCTTTTTGAAAAAGCGCCTTCAGAATCTGTGCCGCATCCTGCTTCCCATCCACCGCAAATATCCCCGGGCATTTTTTCACGCCTTTGCAGAAAAGAAGAAAACACAATTCCTGTTTTTTTATGATCATTCCGTTTTCCATACTGAAAACTTCTCCTTCATCAGTGGTCGATAGCTGCGGGACACCGGAATCTCCACGTCGTCCGTCAGAATACAGAGCGCCTGAGAAGCCTGGTACCGCCGCAGGTGATGCATATTCACAATATAACTTCTGTGACATCGAAAAAAATAGTCTGGCAGATTCTGTACCAGGTGATCCATGGAATCATAAAACCCGTATTCCTCATTTTGCAGAGCAATATAAATCTTCTTGGCCCGCGCCTCAAAATATAAAATCTGTCCATAAGGAATCCTCAGTTTTCCATCCCGGTCAGCGAATACAAACACATCCTCGTCATCTGCTTTTCCTGGAAGCCAGTGAATCGCCTCCCGGATACTCTCTGCCGCCTGCATCTGTTCCACCGGGCGCAGCAGCACGGAAGCCGCCATGATCGACGGCCGCAGATATTGCACCGGCGACAGACTCTCCGATACGATCAGCACCATATATACATTTTTCCACCATTTTCGGACAGTCATGGCAGCTGCCAGCCCCTGCGCATCCGTCACATCCAGATATACAATATCCAGCACCTCACTTTCGCTGATTTCCTGCACCTCCAGGTGCAACATGCCGCGAATTTCCCATCGTTCATCCGTCAGCAGCGCCGCCTGCTCATGCGCTTCCCGCTGGATCAGCCAAAGCTCATCTGCCTGCCCGTCCACAATCAACATATGAATCATCCGTCATTTCCCCGCACCAGCGGCAGGATCACCGTCTCTGCCAGGGCACTGTCCTCTCTGGAAGGCACCATGCCGCTTCCAGGATTTTGCGCCTTATTTTGCTGGACAAAAGAAACATTTGTAAAGTTAAATATTCTCTGCGCTGCCAGATTGCCGCCCAGGTGGATCCCTGTCCGGTTATCCAAAAAACACTGATAAATTTTTCTGCCCGCCAGAGAAGCTTCGTCCTCCGATCGTACACATCCAAAAAGGTAAATATGATGATTTTTCCCCTTTTCCGCAATATTTTCCACAAAATGATACATATCCGCGCCATTTGGCAGCTTGCGGTATACATCCTCCAGAAACAGTTTCAGATCCGCAATACAAATGAAAATCGGCGGCTCCTTCTGCATTCTTGCAAAAATCTGCGCGTCCTCCATTCCCCGTTCCAGACACTGCCGTTTGATCTTGTTTCTGCGGATAAATTCCGGCAGCAGTTCCTGAAAATACTGGAAAACCTCTTCCTGGGTACGGATATAGGTACCGTTACACCGCCCGGCGATTTCCTTTAATTCCTCTGTTCCTTCTTCGATCACCACGATCTGTGCAGATTTTCTCGTTCCCATCAGCATCAGAAGCTTCAGCAGATTTTTCTTTCCGGTATCTCCTTTTCCAGAAATAACATATGTATAAATTTTGCCAAGATCCAGGCAGTAAATAGAAGCATCTGCCTTTCGATACCCTATGGGAAGCGACCGGTCGTCCACCAGCACCTTTTTCACTCCCGGTTCTTCCAGAAATGTGGAGAATTCCGGTTCTGCCGGGATTTCCGGTATCCGCATGGCGGCACAGCCACGCCATTGCAGCTTCATTTGCTGACACATGTCTGCCAGCTTTCGTCCCCGTTCAAAATCGTCAGCCGCGTCTATCGCCAATGCCGTCTGAAATTCCAGGATTTCCCCGTTCACACTGGAAAGACCTCTTCCCTTGATGCCAGCCTCCGGAAGCACCTCCGGCCGCAATACCCGAAGCACCTCTCCATACTTATAGGAATCTCCCATTTCCAGTGCAAATATATGCTGCATATTTTCCGCCAGCTTTAAAGGCAGTTCATGCATCCCCACACCTGCAGCGCTGAACAGGCAGTAGATGCCACAGCTGATTCCCTCTTTCAGCAGCCGAAGCAACACAGGCTCGTATGCATCCTGAGTCTTCTCCCGAAAATTCCCGTAATTGTCCAGAACCACCATCACGGCTGGCAGCACCGGCCCTCTGATCCTGACATACTGGCTGTAGCTGCCGCCCTCCAGCATGGCTTTTCGCTCATCCAGCATTCTGGACAGCATAGCACATAAGATCCGCAGCCGGTCTGGCTCTCCATCCGTCACAATACCGCCGGTATGCGGGGCATCCGCAAAACAGGTCAGCAGCTTGCTTCCATAATCCACAAAATAGAACTGCAGCTGATCCGGTGCATATTTTCTCATGAGAGAGCAGACTGCCGTCTGCAAAAAGGTACTCTTGCCGGAAGCGACACTGCCGTATACCACCTGATGTCCGTTCTCCCCGAAATTAATCTCCAGTATCCCCTGCTCCTGATTGGCCGGATCATCATAGATACCCACCGGCGCCTTTAATTCAAAAACCGTATGCCAGTCCTGATACTGGCCGGGAAGCTGCAGATATTCCACCCTCGGCAATACCGGAAGCCATAATTTCTGTGGGCTATGATAATGGTTGTGCGCGGCGACCTCCGTCACATGGTCGATGACCGCCTGCAGCTGCGTGATCTCCTCACACTCCGGCAGCCTGACACCGGCTCCCGCAGTCAGCAGCAGAAGCGCATCTGTTCCCACATGCATATATTTCACAAAGGATTTCAGATTCGCTGTATTGTAAGGCTTCTTCTCATAAACATATCCGGCTTTTGCAATTCCCTCATAGATATCTTCCAGGCACTGACTGTCCTCTCCCATGATTTCTGCCAGCTGCTCTGGCTGCACCTGGTATTTTCCTGCCGTCTCTTCCAGAATCCTTCCCAGATCCTCATACCATTTTCTTTTCTGTGCTTCTCTGTGTTCCCGCTTCGTGCGGCTTCCTGTCATGACCTTCTTACCGGTAATAGTGATCATCTCCGCGATGTTCTCCCCGGCACCGGTTCCTTTCTCATATACCGCGCCGCTGTAGCCCGACTGGAACAATTCAAAAATTTCATCATTGCCCACCTGCAGATACCCACGGCCCGCCTGGGTGATATATGCCGCATCCGGCCGGTGCAGCATGCCCATACTGTCCTTTTTATCCTGTACCCGCAGACACCATCTGAATTTTGTGTTGCTCCAGATGTTATCATCCACAGTTCCTTCTGGTTTCTGTGTCGCCAGGATCAGATGTACCCCAAGGCTTCGTCCCACCTGCGCCACACTGATCAGCTCTTTCATGAAATCCGGCTCTTCCCGTTTCAGCTCTGCAAACTCATCAATGATAATGAGCAGATGAGGAATGGGCACTGCCGCTTCTCCGTTTTTATATAGCCTAGTATAGCTGTTGATGTTGTTCACACTGTGGTCATTGAAAATCTTCTGCCGCCTCCGGTTTTCACTTTTGATGGAAACCATGGCACGATGCACCTGATTGCCCGACAGATTGGAAATCTGCCCTGCCAGATGTGGCAGACCCGTAAACAGGTTCGCCATACCGCCGCCCTTGAAATCAATGATAAAAAAGGCCACGTCGTCCGGGCTAAAATTCACAGCCAGGGAAAGGATATACGTCTGCAGCGATTCACTTTTACCGGAACCGGTGGTGCCTGCCACCAGCCCATGGGGGCCATGATATTTTTCGTGGATATCCAGATAACAGCCCTGGGCACCATTCTTCTGTCCCACCAGAACCCGCATACTCTCATACACTTTGTTCTTCTTCCAGCGCTGCAGGATGTGCAGCTCCTCCACAGAGGACACATGGTACATTTCCAGAAAATCAATGTCTGTAGGGATGCCGCCGCTGCGGTCTTCCTCTGCCACCCGCAAACCGCACACCCGCTGTGCCAGTGTCCGCAGAGAATCGCTGCTCACCGTATCAAAGCTGATGGGCGTAAAACGATCCCGCCCCTCATAGACATGGAACATCCCTGTTCCGGCACCGTCACGCTGAATGATCTCCACGCAGTTGTTCGGCAGATCCTCATACCGTTCCCCCAGCCAGAAGGTGGTCAGTCCGTATGCAGACCGGGGCTTTGTCACATAACGGCTGATCAGTTCTCCTTCCAGCATTTCCGGGCTGATCAGAAACAACACATACCAGGGCCTGGGGATATTCTGTTTCTCCACCGTCTGCACAGCTTCCTCCGCCCGGCTTCTGAGCACCGTTCCCAGGGAAAAGCTGATATCGCCCACATCTGCCTTCGTCTGGGCGATATACCGGGTCTTCATATCCTCTGACCAGACATGCGGCAGCCATTTCACAAATTCCCAGCGCTTTCTCTCCACCCCGCGACTGCCATCATAGATAAAAATCATTTTGACATCCGTATAGGAAGTATTTGCGGCAAGCTGCGCGATGATATTTCTGATGACGATATAGGCCCCGATCTTCCGGCTTCCCCCGATCACCCCCACCATGGGATACTGCAGAAGATTCAAACAGATCGGCACCTGATACAGCATGATAAAATGATCTTTCACCATGGCCGGTTTCTCTGTCAGCTCGTCATAAAACATTTCAAACTTCGGTTTCGGAACCTCAATCCTTCCCTGAAAAGGCACCGTTCCCTGCCCCAACCGGACGGTCAGGAAATCCTCCTGCAGCGGGTTGCGGTTCCAGAGCAAACCTTCCGCATCAGACACCTGACAGCACTCCTCGCCAGATGGATGATTGAAAAACATGCCCCTCCGATTTTCCTCATATACCCGTCGGATCTCTTCTGTCTTACCGGCAATATACTGCCCATACGTTTCGCAGCGAAGTGCCTCCTCCTCTTTTGCTTCCTCCGCCGCATACCGCATATTTTTCACAGCCCACAGAACCCCAAACCCGGCAGAGCCCATGGCCGTCACAAGTCCTGTATACATAAACGCGCTGCTGCCAGCACTCCCTGAACGGGAAGCGACAATCGCCAGCACGCTGCCAAGTGCCATGGGAATCACCATGGTAAAAGAAGGCCCGATGGTCAGAAGCAACGGCTTTCGCTTCCTCTGTTTTTTCGCGGGCGGCCCTTCAATCTCGATGGCATCCGTAAACAGCGGTTCTATCGTCCGGGGCGCGCTCTTGTAATATCGCTTCTTTTTCTCTTTTTCCGGTTCTCCGATCCCTCTCTCCTGCGGTATTTCCACAACCGGCAGCAGTTCTGCTTCCAGGGAACCGCCTACCACCGAACAGGCAAACAGATCTCCCAGACAGATGAGCTTCAGGCCAAAAAGCACCACACTGTCACCAAACCGCAGCCGCTGGCTTTCCTTCACCCGCCGCCCATTGACGAACGTCCCGTTGCCGCTTTGGTCATAGACGGTCCAGGAACCGTTCTGTCTGACGAACAGGGCGTGCTCCCGTGATATGTAATTCTGAAAAATATACCGAAGCTGGTTATTTTCACTGCTCCCCACACAAAAACGCCTCAGCCTGGAGACATCGTATTTCCGGCAGCCCACCTGCAGATTCTCCTTCTGGACAACCAGCAGGGACAGCTTCACATGTCCCTGCACAGGTGCCAGCGTATACAGGCTCCCGTCTTCCAGCTGATTGCTCTGCGGTTCCCGCTCATTTTTTACCACATATGTCTCGTCCGGGAAAATGCGCCATTCCTCATCATAAATTTCCAGCCTTACATCCAGATCTTCCTCCAGCCGAAACATCTCTTTTTCAAAATGGATCCGGTGATCGGCATTGTGAATTCCCGGCAAAAAGAATTCCTGCATGCCATATTTAGCCCATGCGATAATTACCGTTTTCATTGATTCCCCCTATGTAAGCAAACCTATTGCAGCGTATTTACAGGCGTGACACTGCCGCCACTGATCCGGCACACGTTCCACCAGATTCCGTCTCCGGCAGGAAGGGTATAAGTCACCGGCGCGCTATCGCCGGAGCGGTATATCTTCACCATTGCGCCGGACTGCGACATGGGCACACTGTCATAATCAAACGAATAATTATGAACCCGGAACGTATAACTGCCGCCCACATCGTGGATCGTCACCGTCTCCGGCCCATACCCCGACCGGTCATCAATATCCAGATCTGCCACATTCGCCACACTCATATGTGCAAAAGATATGTCCACACTCTGTCCGCCGGAGCCGGTTCCCTCCAGATGGGCATCCAGATCCACCGGTCTTGCGCCCCAGGTCAGGACAATACGGATCTCTCCTTCCTCCAGTTCCGGGGAGATGGTAAAATTAAGCCCTTTTGCATCTGTCCCCTCAGGCACACTGATCTCTTCGTAGGCGGTGATAAAGCCTGCCGCCCGGATCTCCACCGTATACTGTCCCGGCGCCACCTGTATGGAAAAACTGCCGTCTCCACTGGCGGAACCTTCAGCTGCCGTCTTTCCATAGCGTCCGCCGCTGATAAAACGAAGGGACGCCTGCACACCGCCGCCGTTTACCGCATTAATAACATATCCTGCCGCCGTCCGCTGTGTTTTTGTATCTTCCTCGTCCTCATCCACAGCATTAGGGCAGAGCACATTGGCCGCATTGCCATAAATATCCCCATTGGCATCACTTTCTACAGTCAGTGTACAGCCATGGTAAACAAAAGATACATAATACTGTTTTTCCCCATTTCGATCGGCCGCCGTGATCTGACGGCTGCATCCGAACAGAGCTTCCAGGCTGGCGCCACTGGCAGCGCCTCTGTAATTGCCGATCACATCCGACAGATTTTCAAAGGTCACCGCGTCTGCCCGGTCATACCCGTACGAGGCATGCCGAAAACACACCGTTCCCGGGAATCCGTCAAATCTTACATCCTTTCCCCGGTAGGCATTGGCCTCTGCCGTCACAGGCTTCCCATAGGCACGCACGTAATCCTGATACGTATAAGAGGCAACCACATCGTACATCGAAACATCCACCGTCAGGTTCTGGGAAATCCGAAGCAGATCATCTGCAGACAAACTGCCCGCTGCCAGATCCTCTTCTCCCATCGTATCCAGCACAAGAGAAACCCTCTCATAGGTTTTGATCAGCGACTGCGCATTGGTTTTGCGGATACCGGATACCAGTAGCTCCCCGGCCTCTTCATAGCGGTTCTGGGCAATATAGATACTGGCAAGCTTCTCATAGGCTTCCGGTTCCTCCGGCTGTTCTTCCAGTGCCCGCTGATAGGCGATCTCCGCAGCGTCATAGTCCATAGCGATCAGATACTGATTGCCCTCCCGCATCCGCTGGGCGTAGCGTTTCTCAGAGATCGTCCCGGATAAAAGAAACCAGCCCGCAGCAGCCAGCACAAGCACCCCCACACCAAGTCCGAGGGCCAGGCGGCGCTTCTTTCTTTTGTTTTGTTCTCTTTCCTTTTCCAGATTGTCCTGATAACGGTTCTGTGTGCTCATCCTGTTCTCCCCTATTTTCCCTGCAGCCGCTCCAGCATCGCCTTCAGCTGCTCCATCTGTTCATCATCTGTCCGGTCTCCGTAATACTGCTGTGCCAGCTTGCCATAATATAAAATGGGCTCCTTTGCCCGGTTCTTCAAAGGCTTCTGCTGTTCCTGTCCATACAGGGCAAATGCCGCCTCCCGGTATGCCCGGTAATCCTCCGGGGCTGTCTGCGCCAGCGCTTTCAGCAGTTCCAGCGCATCCTTGTAGCTTCCCTTCATCTCCAGAATCATTGCCAGATTCAACCTGTCCACATATCCGGCATTCTGAACCTGACATACCTTCTGATAACACCGTTCTGCCCCGGCAAGCGCTTCCTGCTTTCGTGCTTTTTTCGTGTCGCTCTGCCAGATATCAAGAAACAGATCCCCGATTTTCCGGTTGTATTCCAGGGTGTCCGCATATTCCTCTGCCCGTTTCAGATAAACCAGTTCTCTGTCGTAGTCTTCTGTTTCCCGGCCATACTGGGCGCCGTACAGACAGCACCGCAGCAAAAGATCCCGTTCCTGCCCGCTCTCCAGCAGCTGATCCATCTGCTTTAAGGCAGCCTCTTTCTCATTCTCTTCCACGAGAAATTCCGCTTCTATATATTGCAGTGTCTCATTCGACAGCCCGCTGCCATCTTCCTCCACACAGTGCCTTGCCTCCTCCAGATTGCCACTACGGATCAGTGCCAGAATCTGATCTCTCACGTCTGCCATCTGACCGATACTGTCGGGCTGGATCTGCGCTGCTTCCGCATAATAAGATGCCGCAGAGCTGTAATTTTCCTCTGCAAAATAGCCGTCTGCAATCTCTTCCAACACCACTGCCCGCTGCTTCGGACGCTGCTTCAGGATCCGCGCGAAGCCTTCCGTGTTGAGAATTTCAAGCCCGTCTGTCACCCGTTCTGCGCCATCTTCCGATGACGCTGCCAGCACATAGGCACTGTACTGCTGGGCAAACAATGCTTCCTGCTTTTCCCGCCTCCAAAGCACCAGCGCCATACCAAGAAGCAGTACCACCAGCAGCCCTGCGGCTCCCGCCAGCGGCTTCACCAGCCGATAGGCTCCTTCCGCCTGTCGCTCCAGTGCCCGTCTCATCTGTCCGATGTTCTGGTATCGTTTTTCCGGCTGCTTCTCCATCGCTTTTCGAATGATGCGAAACAGCCCCTTAGAATAAGCAGTTTCTACCACCGTGCTCTTCAGGCTGCTCTCCCGGGGTCGAACGCCGGTCATCACATAGAAAAAAGTGGCACCCAGACTGTAGACATCGCCCCGCACATCCGGGACATAACCACTGCCTGACAGCTGCTCCGGCGGTGCGAAGTAATAGCTGTATCCACCCACCCGGCCGCCATTTTCCGAAAAAGAAATATTAAAATCAATGAGACAGATTTCTCCATTTTCCCGGATCATAATATTCCCGGGCTTGATATCCCGATGGATGATGGGCGGCCGCTGCCCGTGCAGATATTCCAGCACCTCACACAGCTCCAGCAGCATCCGAAGCAGCTGCTGTTCAGAGAAAAGGATGCCGCTGTCCATATACCAGCGCAGATCATGTCCGTCTATGAAATCCATGACCGTAAACACTTCCCCGTCTACGATCAGGAAATCATACACCTGCGGCAGATACGGGTGATGAAGCTTTTTCAGAATATCCGCTTCTTTCCGAACATCCAGCGCCTTCACTTTTTCATCTTTTATTTTCTTAATGACCACATATTTTTGAAGGGTCATATGATAGGCCTGAAAAATAATACCGCCACCGCCCTGTCCCAGCTCCCGCAGCACCCGGTATCTGTCGTCCAGTACACCGCCTACTTTTATCATTTCTGCCGCCACCTGCTTTGCTTATATCATTTCTTCGGTATGAATTTCTGTAATGCTTTTCACAATGACAAACCGTCCCACACCCGCAGACGCCAGCGGTGCCAGCAGCTCCGTGTCCGCCCCGTCCTCCGGCATATAAGCGCTCTCCGGCGCTGCCATCTCCTGCGAAAAAGCAGCCTGTCCGATTGTCTTTTCCCGGCTTCTGTCCGCTTCTCTTCGATGAAGTCTTCCTGCAAAAATCTTCTCCAGCAGCCCCGGCTTCTTCTTTTTTCGCTCCGGGTATCCGCGCCGCTCATCGAAGGAAAGATCTTCCAGAAGCTCCTCGCAGCTCTGATAGCGATCCTCCGCATCCGGCTGTGTACACTTCATGATAATGTCCTCCAGCTCCGGGGAAAGGGCTTCATTCCAGTACCGGATCGGAGAGAGCAGATACGGCGGTTCACAGGGATTCTGTCCCGTTACCAGCTGATACAGCGTCACACCGAGACAGAAAATATCCGTTCTCGCATCCGACTGCCCCATCCCGCCATACTGCTCGGGCGCTGCATATCCCACCGTTCCAATATTGATCGTATCCTCCTGGTTGCCCGTCTTATATTCCCGGGCCGTTCCAAAATCAATGAGCATCACATTCCCATCGGGCTGCAGCATCACATTGGATGGCTTCATATCCCGGTAAATGATGGGTGGCTGCTGCCGGTGCAGATAGCCCAGCACATCGCACAGCTGCTTTCCCCAGCGAATCACATCCGTCTCTGGGAACGGGCCGTTCTGATTCAGCCGTTTTTCCAGTGAAATCCCATCAATATAATCCATCACAATGAGAAAACAGTCTTCGTCCTCGATGACATCCACGATCCGCGGCAGATGGGGATGGTTCAATCGTTTCAGCATATTGGTCTCTGTAATCAGACCCTGCTCCACCACGCGGAAATCCTGCACGCCCTCTCTTCGGACTTCCTTGATCGCCCACCTGCTTTTATCCCGTTCATCCTCGGCCAGATAGACCACGCTCATGCCGCCCTGTCCTATTTTATGTAAAATCCTGTATCGTCCGTTTACCAGTTCTCCTGTTCCAAGCATAGAGTTCCTCCTACATCACCCGGATGAGGATGCCTGAAATGTTATCCTCTTCCCGGCGATACTTGTCCAACTCAACCATATATTTCAAATTTTCTTCCATCTGCTGTTCGGAAACGACCGCCGTCGGCCCCAGCGCCTGACCAATCTCCTCATTGCTGATCACATGCCGAAAACCGTCACTGCACAGAAGAAAATGACTGTTCCTTCTCACTTCACCAAATACAAACTCCGGGTCGATCACACTGGACGCACCGATACACTGCAGCAGCACGTTCCTTCTGGGATCCCGCTCGGCCTGCTCCGGTGTCAGGTTCCCCAGGTCAATTTCCCGCTGTACCACCGTCTGATCCTTGGTCAGACAGCAGACCCGGTCTGTGATTTCGTATACTCTGGAATCTCCCACATTGATGATATAATACATATTGGCACAGATCAGCAGCGCCGCCACCGTCGTACCCATAACTACCTGATGCTGATTGCTGTAAGAACCCAGTCGGTAATTGGTCTCATACAGCAGCTGCTCCCAGTTTCTTCTCAGATATTCCGGTGAAATCCCCCTGTACAGGATTTCCGGAAATTCCTGCTCAAACCAGCTGGAAAACAGGCGGATCAGCGTTGCACTGGCCAGTTCTCCTTTCGACAGGCCGCCCATGCCGTCACATATCACTGCCATGCACACCTGCCCGTATTCCGTATCCGCCACCCGTACCATGAGCGAATCCTGGTTGGTTTTTTTTCGGATTCCCACATCGGTATGTGCTGCTGTCAAAAAATTCATGAAATCTTTCCCCCGCAAATTTTTGAGAATTTCAGAGAAGCGGCATTTTCATGCCGCTTCCCCTCACGCTTTTTTATCAGCATCTGAATTCAAATTCTTCATCAGACAGCTTGATCTTGTCACCATTTCTCAGTTTCATTTCCTGATCTGCGGCAACCTTATTGCCATTGACGTACGTATAGTTCGTCGATTTCAGATCGGTGATATAGTACTCGCCGTTCTTATAGGTAATCTGCGCATGGGTTCTGCTGATGGTGTTATTGTCTGAAATACAGTAATCCACCTTCACGCGCTCCTTGCCCACTTTGAAAATCTGTTTTCTGATCTGAATCTGCTCACCGTTCTTTGTGCGAACGAGAGTTGCCGCAACTGCCGGTGCCTCTGCGCCGAGAATGCTCGTCTCCCCGCTTCCGAGAATAGAGGTTTCTCCGCTTCCCTCATTCAGGACACTGGTCTGCCCGCTTCCGGCCATGCCGGATGCGCTGTGAGACAACGGCTGGCTTGCCGGATGAGACACGGGCGCGGTACTTCTGGACGGCTGACCGGCAGCATATCCCGGATTGCCGCTCATAGCCGGTGCAGACTCTCTGGCTGCGGTTTTGCCCTTCTTTTTGGAAGAAGCTACGATCACAACGATCACAATGATCACGATCCCTGCTGCAATGGCAAGAATCAGCGGCATGGAGATGCCACTCTTCTCTACCAGTCCATCCTTCGCCGTATTGATGGCAGCCACAGCCGCATCAATATCCTCCTGGGAGGCGGACGCATTGTTCAGCGCCAGCTGTCCATCTGCCAGTGCGCTGTTCAGTGCATCGGAAGAAGTCTTGTCATACTTGCTCAGATCCATTGCCCCCACCTCAGAAATAAGAGAGGATAATGCGGTCTTGTCAAGCTGTTCTGTCTGCGCGGGTTCCGGCAATACTGTCTCTGCTGCACCCGGTGTAGCTTCTGCGGCAGACTGTTCTGCCGGGGCACTGCCCTCTTCTGCGGAAGTATAATTGATGCCCAGGGCATTCAGGATTGCAGTCACCTCAGAAATCTGTAAAGAATAAAAGTAAGTGTCATCCACACCAAGAGTATTTACACCCACAACCGCACCGTCACTGTTCAGCAGCGGGCCGCCAGAATTACCTTCCGTCATCGTTGCACTATGGCGGATGTATTTGATGCCGTCAATGCTTGTCTTGGTAGAAACAATACCGTTAATGATATTGACATCAGAGCTCACATAAAACGGCGTATCCTCCACCAGTTCAATGGCGGACGGGAAACCCAGTGCATATACCGGCATGGTCTCCACCAGATCTGCGTCGTTGTCATCAATGCTCAGCGGGGAACGGTCATAAATCGTCTGTTCCAGCTTCAGAATGACAAAATCCATATCCTCACTCTGGTTCACGATGGAAGCGTTGATAAACACATCCCGCTTTACCACGACCTGAATCTGTAAGTTCACATTGTTGGCATTGCTGAAATCAACCCCAAATGCCTCTCCGGCAGCAGAACGCACATCATCCCGCAGATTTACCACATGGGCATTGGTGATCATGTACTCGGCACCGGTCTCATCTCCGATCAGGAAACCGGTTCCTCCCTGCAGCACATGGCTCTGGGAATTCTGATCCACATACGCCAGATTTACCTGCAGGACACCATTTCTTGCATCATTAACTGCTTCACTTCCGGCCGCGCTGACCTGTGATGCCTGTACAGGCATCACGGTCGCCACAGCCAGGAGCATCACTGCCATCAGTCCGGCAATTTTCTTTCTGATTTTCATTTCTGCTCCTCCTGTCTGTCTTTTATCTCGCACTGCGTCTCTTCCGGTAAGCTGCAAGCCCTGCCAGAACGGCACAGGAGCCTGCCATCAGAAGCAGCCACATTGCTGTATTCGCATGATCCCCTGTCTGCGGGTTGCCCCGGCGGACATTGGAAAATGTCATATTGCCATCTGCAACCTTTACGGTCATTACTACAGCCGAACCTGCCGGTGCAGACAGTACATTTCCAGCGAAGCCCACGGTCTTTCCGCTGCGAAGCTCAAACTTCTTCGAAGCAAGAATGTTACCGCTGCTGTCCTTTGCAAATAACTCATGCTGTCCAAATTCTACGTTAGTGAAACGGAAGAAACCGTTCTGTGCAGTCACCGTTGTTCTCGGTGTGGAATGCAGTTCCACTGTCATGCCGGAGATCGGATTGCCACTGCCATCTACCAGATAACCGCTGATGGTAACGCCCTTGCCTGCGCCGCTTCCTGCATCATCCCCGTCATCCGAAGAGCCATGGGAATGTCCGCCGCCTCCGTTTCCGCCGTCTGCATCTGTCTTGTCCAGACGGAAGTTCTGGGCTGTTCTCTTCAGTGCATTCTTCGGGTCATTGTCCTTCGCAAAGTTAGCAGCACCGCCGTCACGGAACTCTGCTGCGATGGTATTCACGCCGGTCTTCAATGCCTTGTTCTGCAGTGTCTGGGCGCTGATGGTGATTCTCGTACTGCCGGAAGCAGCATCATAATCCACGCCTCTCACCAGCTTCTCACCATTTAACCACAGATCCACGAAATTCGGATAAATACCCTTGGATACAAACAGAGAATCCGTAATCTCCGGCAGATAGAAGTCGTGACTTCCCGCGGAGGTCTCATTACCGATGGAAGTCTCCAGGATGTAACCGTCTGCGATATCAGACTCGTTGTATACGTTGTCGTTCGTGTTGTCCTTTACGGTTAAAGTGAAGTCTGCGGTTTTAGCATCAAAATAGGAACTTCTTCCATGGGCAGTAAATACTGCTCTCACTGTAAAATGGAATGTGCCTGTCTCCTGCGGAGTACCATATAACTCACCATTTTCCTTAATCTCCATTCCGGCAGGTAAATTTCCACTCTCCTGATAATATTTTACAGTAATCCATTTATACTTATTGCTGTTCTGAATAGCCGTCCCATAAGGAACATATTTTACTGCATCTGGAATACTCTCCGTTGTAATACACGGGTCACCTACAACACCAGTCAAAGTAAGTACCATCAAAACTTTGTTTCCAGATTTAATCGTCAACGTGCCAGACACATCTGTACCATCTTTGACACCCTCTTTTGCTCTCAAGCGTAGCTTTGCCAGGTTCGGCAATTCTCCTTCTTTTCCAGAATTCCAAGAAGGTGTCTTCACTGTCGACATACCAGACAACGGCTGCTTACCCGTTAAGTTCCAGTAATCATCCAGTTCCACAACATCTGAAGATAAATCCACAGATAGCTCTGGAATATCCTCTTTACCGACATTTACAAGACAAATATTGTGTACATAATCATAATATTTATCCAGCATCACTTCTCTTGTGGAATATACAACGCCATTCTCCACATGAGTATTGGCATTTTGGTCTATTAAACTATTGATATACAGCTGTCCATAGCTGGTATCCGCTTTCTTCACCTGTAACCAATAGTTGGCAGCTTCTCCATTTTCTGCATATACCGTATACTGAAGATCATTTTTAGCAAAAGAATGGAGGGTCTTTCCACTCTCTTCTTTTGATGTACCTCCTGTAGCATATACAGTTGCCTTCGCATTTCCCAATTTAAATACCGGCGCGTATTCCTTACTTAAATCCGTATCTTCTCCTACCAAAATTGTAAAATAATTATTCAGACTATACGAATCGTCAATTCCCCTAATACAATATGCCGACACAGAATTGCCATCCGCATCCAATAATCCCTTAAAACTAATTGTATTATCATTTGATAGATAACTACTATCAGAACGATGATATAAATAAGGGTAAAAGCAATATCTTTCCTGCGCTAAATCCGTGTCCTCTCCTACGAATACCGTAAAATAAGTTGCAGCATTAAAACAGCCAGTATATCCAGTTATATCTTTCCTATTTCCGACAACCTGATTTCTGATGTTTGTCGCTCCCGCCGCTACTGCTTCTTTTATCGACGAATATTTTCCAAAAAATACCGCTGTTATTTTCTTCTCACTATTTTCATCAATCGTTAATGTGTACTCATCATCTAAAGAACGCTCTTTTTCAAGTAAAAAATAGGCTCGGCTGTAGCCCTTGCTTATGTTAGAATAATCTAACGCACTATCCTGTACGTTCTTTTCATACAATCTAACTTTAAGCTGAGTCCCTTTCAAGTCGATTCTCCACTGAAATGGCAGTATTCCTTTTATATTTCCAACCGCATCATATCCGACTATCGTAAGATCTAAGTTTAAACTTCTCTCTTGTGACAGCATAAGTCCTGCTGATGCCTTTTTCATATCAGGGCACATAATTTGAGAAGTAATATCTTTTGTTTTTGCAGCCTGCAATACACTGTTTTTTGTCTTGTAAGTTCCATCCAAAACTTTTATCGAACTAATCTGTGTCTTTGAAAAAGGAACTTTATTCAAAGCAAAACTTACATACGTATTTTTCGAATACCCTGTCGCATAGGTATCTAAATATCGCTTTTCATCCCATTTCCCGTTTTCTATATATTCCCCCGAACTATCCTTATAATAATTATATGTTATGTCTGCATTTGTTCTGTTCTTCTGTGCATCTTCATAACACACTGTAGGTTTTAACCATTCTTGAGGATCTGTCACCTTTAGTGATAAAGCATATCTGATATTACTAGAATTTAACTGGTCACCATCGCCTACCACTAATTCCCACGAAGTATATTCTCTGGTAGCAGTAGACAGCCCATAACTAAGGTCAATTTCATCGTCAACACCACTTACCACATAATAATCCCTTGATTTATCACCGCTTAGACCTGCGTAACTCCATGCAATCTTCTTACCGTTCGAGATATCTGCTCCGCTTTCACTGATGATTGTTTTTAACTTCACCATCGTCAATTCCAGTGGTGTATACCCCTGCAGATCGACACTTAGATTTCTCTTTTCCAACGGAATCAGTGACATCTCCTGTACCCCGTCTCCGTCGTTGGTGAAGGTCTTCTCCTCCGGATATACCACAACGGTATCCCCTGCCACTTCCATGCTCATCTGTGTGATGCCGGTTCCATCAAAGTTTGCAGCTACCTTGAAGGTATGTCCGCCCACTTCCACGGTGTCATCCGGGGACTGGAACCACTTGTTTTCCGTTTTTCCGTTGCTGGTGAACTGTACCTCATAGGGGAAGAACGGATTCAGCTCCGGGATATTGATGGTATAGCTGCCATCTTCCTCGAAATATCCGTCGCCGTACTCGTAGGTGTTGAAATCATCCTCATTTACGATGGTCCACACATGGTCTCCTGTGTTGAACTGGACATTCCCAATATCCCGCGGCTTTCCTTCCTCGGAAGTACCATTTTCAGGAAGGGCTTCTTCCTCTCCCTGCACCTGCTCTTCCTCAGGAAGCTTCTCTTCTTCCTGTGCTTCTGCTTCCGGCGCATCTTTTCCCGCTTCAGAAGCATTTCCCTGCTTTTCCTCCGGCTGTGCCGCATTTTCATCCGCGGTATCACCGACAGCAGGTGTCTCATTGTCTTTTTTCTCATCTGTGCCGGTATTCGCATCAGCAGCCGTCGGTTCCTGGTCCTGCCGTTCTACAGCCTGCACACCAGAAACCTGAGGTTCTTCTGCATTGACTGCCACAGACGGAATGAGCAGCATCACAGCCATGGTGAATGCCACTACCTTCTTCATGAATCTCACTTTCTCGTCCTCCTGTCATAAAGTAATAGTTTTTATTGTTCCTTTCCAAGAACAGTATGGGCAGCCGAAATCAGCTGCTCTGTATCATAAATGCGTGATTGTCGCAGATTACCCGTCGGATAATCAAAAATCAACACATTATTGATCACATCACACAGATAGGGAAATTCCGCCAGTACCTCACAGTCCCCATTCAGTAGCTGACCGTAAAAATATCCGTCTGCTGTCGTAAACTGTGCCACAAAGTTTTCTCCCACCGGTGTCACATAGGTAAGATAATCTTCCTCGGAAAGAACGCCCACCAGTTTGCCGGTTTTGGCATCGTAGGCCGTCGGTGCACCGTGCAGCGGCGAAGTGATTTTCAGGCCATTGACCGTGAACTCTTCATACAAGCTGCGATCCGGCGCTGTGCTTCTTGTCTCTTTTTCCAGCGTGCCGTCCGACACCCGGTATAACAGCGACCTGCCGTCGTTATAAATCACTTCCAGCCAGGAATCCTCTCCCTGTCTTCGAAACTGCTGATCGAAAATCTGATCTGCGTCCGAGATGTCTGCCTCATGCATCAGATTGCCATTTCTGTCATAAATCCGAAAATTTTTCCAAGAGAAAAGCATGATCCTCTCTCCGTCTGCGCTGACCCTTGCCTCGCTGTGCTGATAAGACGGATCATAGGAAAAAATCTCCGCTTCCTGATGATTTTCATAGGCCATCAGGCGAATGGTCGGCGTGCTTCTGCTGCCAATCACCGCCGTGCCATCCGACAGCCGCACAAAATCGGCCTCTTGCGTTTGCTCGCAGGCATCGATCTCTAACGCATTTTTATCATAGAAAGATAAGCGGTCTTTGGATGCAATCAGCGTATGCTCCCCGCCTGTGGCATAGGCAAGGATATTCTCTGTTGTCGTCACAAGAGGTCGCTGCTCTCCTGTGGCCGGATCGATCTGCACCAGCAGATTGTCTGTCTGCACATAGATACCGCTGGCATCGGTCCGCACACTGAAACGGCTGTCGGAAGCAAAGCCTCCCGTCTGCCGCAGGGTGTTCATATCCACCACCAGAAAAACAGAGCTGTCCGTGTTGGACGCCGCGCATGCAAAGTAATGCTCATAAAAACCACCCTCAAAATGGGTGTAGCCGGAACCAGAATCATAGATAACCGCATCTTTATCCCCATTTCTGAGATCAAAGATTTCCAGCGAACCGTCCGACATGCTGACAGCAGCCCATGTGCCATCCTGGTTCAAAGCAAGCAGATTGTCATTGGGATTTGCAAACACATCGTTGGCTGTCACCGACGGATGTCTGCCCTGCAGATCGATCACCGCCCGGACTTTCCCGCTTTCTGCATCCGTAATATTGACCTGCGTATCATCCTTATATATAGAAGCAACGGTTTTTCCATCCTGAGAAATGTCGATGGCCGTAGCCTTCTGTCCTGTCCATATTGTCTTTCCCTCCGAAATATCATATCGGGTCAGCCCCTGCTGCCCCGCATATATCAGGGTATCCGTATCCAGATAAGCTGCCTCTGCCAGCGCCGAATCCGCAGCAGACAGCTCCGCCAGTAAAGACCGGGAAGTAAGATCATACACCTGTACATCGGAGGCACAGACAAACGCTGCTGTTCTGCCATCCGGCGATATCTCCATGAAAAAAGGAGCCGAGGGCAACTCCAATGTTCCCTGCGGGCGATACCCGTCCGACAGATCATAAATCCCCAGGGCGTCCGCCAAAGCCTTCTGCGCTTCCGCGATATATCCCGGGTGCAAAATAGAAGAATCCTGGGGCAATGCTTCCAGCGCATCCTTAAGAGCCGTCACTGAATCCCCTTCCTGCAATGCGGTTCTGGAATACTCGGACAGCTTTTTCCAGCTCTCTATCGTCTCCATCCGTTTCAGCCCCAGGAAAGAAATCCCTGCGCCCAGAACACAGCATGTCGTCAGCAGTGCATACATGATTCGATTCTGAATCCGCATATGTACTGCCCGGATATCATCTTCCCGGATCCGGTTAAAGGCTTCCAGCATCTCATCCGCTGTCTGATAGCGGAGATTGGGATTGGGCTCCATCGCTTTGCTGATGATGTGCACCAGCTGCGGGCTGAATTCTTTTTCAGGCAGCGGGATCACCTTTTTCGCATGGGAAGCAGGGCGCCTTCCGCTCAGCAGGTGATAAAGGGTCGCCCCTGTACTGTAAATGTCCGAACGCACATCCGGCCGGATCAGCTGATAATGGGAACCTGTTGTTCCACGGTACCCCCCGGAAGAGCTTCTGCCGGAAACGGTGGAAACTGCTCTTCGAAACGCCGAAGTGCCTCGATTCCTGTCAGAACGGACAGTCGCAGTGCTTCCTTTTCCCGAATACGCTTCATCGTTGGAAAAATCCAGACCATAGTGCTCCGGCGATGCATAGCCTTCGCTTCGCCCGATGATCGTCTCTTCGCCAAGTGCAAGAGAAATATTGAAATCAATGAGCCGGATATCCCCCTGCGGTGTCAGCATCAGGTTTGCCGGTTTGATATCACTGTGGGTGTAACCGTGGGGCGGATCCCCGTGAATCGGCCTGTGCAAATAGGAAAGAGCCTCCAGCAGCTGTCTCCCCCATCGGATCACCTGCGCCTGCGTGAAAGTCTTCCCTTCCTTTAAAGCTTTGTCAAAGCTCTCTCCCTCAATATAATCCATCGCCGTATAGACAGTGCCGTTTTCCGTGAAGAAATCATACACCTGCGGAATATACGTGTGGCTCAGATGCTTTAGCACATCTACCTCTACCCGCAAAAGCTCCGGCGGTGTGGATATTTTTCTCTTATCGGCTTTCAAGACCACCTTCTTGTCCAGGCGAAGATGATGTGCCAGATAAACATCACCGCCGCCTCCAGAACCAATCTTGCCGATAATCTCATATGTTCCGGCGATTACCTGTGTCATGAATGATCCTTCTTTATCTCCCCATATTCCTGATCAAACTGCATATCCAGACGCATCTTCCGCATACGCGCGATCAGTGCATATACAACGATTCCCACTGCACTCACTGCCGCAAGAATCATCCCTCCATAAAACATCATCTCATTTGTTAATTCCATCACTGCATCCTATCTTTTCTCAAAACAGAGTCTTCTTAACAAACTTCAACATTTTTTCTTTTTTTACATTTTCTGTAAAATATTGTATTCTTTCACTCATTATTTCTGATTGTATCACATATAATACGATATTTCAACGATAATAACAGATATATCCCATCACTTTTGACAACTTTATTCGATACAATATGACGAAAGGACGGTGATTGCACATGTATGAAGAAGATTTCGCCCGACGTCTCACCCAGCTTCGCATAAAAAAAGGAGTTTCAGCCAGAGACATGAGTCTGTCTATCGGCCAAAACCCCGGATATATCAACACTATTGAAAATGGCAAAGCATTCCCTACTATGACGAATTTTTTCTATATCTGTGAATTTCTCTCTATTACGCCTCAGGATTTCTTTGATACAGAAACCACTAATCCAGAGAAGCTTCACACCCTGATCCAGTATCTGAAACATTTGGATGACAGACAGCTTGAGTCACTGACTGTCATTGCGGAAGGGCTCGTCGCCCGGAAAGAAGAGACTGTCTGTAAAACAGCGCATTCTGATATGTAAGCTAAATCCTCGTCATTTTTACTTTTATCATTCCTCAAAAATCTGACAGATTGATGCTTTAAGTATTGCAAATTTTCAGACCTGCGTTATAATTTAAGCAAAGAAAGAACGGAGGCAGACCTATGATTTTAACAGACCACGATCTTTCAGATTTGATTGCAAATCATGATCTGATTCAGAATGATACCTATGATCCAGACTGCGTGACAAATATTGGATATGATTTAAGATCAAAAGCATTTTTTGATGAGAACGGCGAACAGCATACAAAGATTTTAACACCCGGAGAATCCGTCATGGTTTCCGCCGAGGAGATCATTCACATGCCTGATAATATGGCAGCTATCGTACAGGGACGAAATAGCCGGATTCGTCAGGGACTTTCCGTGACAGCACCTGTCTATCAGCCGGGGCATGTTACACGGGTATTCTTTCGCCTGACCAATATTTCTTCCAACGAAATCAGCCTTACATCCGGCGAAAGTCATGCTATGATTATTTTTGAACAGTTAAGCGGTTCTGCTGATCATCCCTACAACGGTACGTTCAAGGATGAGATTGGAACGTATACAGGTTTAAGTGGCTACAAGAAAAGTTATGAAAAACAGATTCGCCAGTTAGAAGAAAAAGCAGATGATATCAAAGGAATTGAGAAATCTATCTATGCAAATGTACTGGCTATTCTTGCTGTTTTCTTAGCAATTTTCAGTTTGATTTCTATGAAATATAAAGTTACAAAAAAATAAATCCGCACCAGAATCCCTCGGTGACGTCATCACCCGTTCGATCCTGAGGCGGATTTTCTTTTCCATCTTTATTCAAGTTCTATGCTTTCAGCTAATTTTTTCAGTTCCTCCATAGAAAAACCTTCCTGTTTTACGAAATCTTCGAAATCCATTGTCTTTGTGTTGTCTCGCTGTTCTGCTATGCACAATAATCTCACATCTTCCATAAATTCTACAAAACCTTCATTCATCGCTGTTTTTCCCTCCCAAAGCAAAAGCAGGTTCCTTTGCCATGTGCGGAACAATAAATTCCAGATTATCTATTGGCAGTCTGGCCCCACTCTTTTTTAACAGCTCATATTCATCAAATTCTTTCAACCCGTATTTTTGCAGAATTTTATCAATGTCTTTTCGTTTTCGATCCGGCAGGCAACTTGCAAAAACAGGAAAAAGCACCGTATCTGTATATACTTTGTCCAGCTCTCTAAAGCAAAAAAACGGTTCAAATCCTTCCTTTATTGCCTCTCTGATTTCTTTCTCATAATAACGAAATTCATATTCTCCATTTTTTGCCAGCTGTCCCACAATATATCGCTTACCGTTTTTTTCTGCTTTCCAGATCAGGTAAAGATAATCTTTTTCATTCTTCTTTGACATTTTCATTCCGTCCCATCTATCTCCATCTGTTTCCAGTATACCCGAAAAGTTTACCTGGTGCAAACAGAAAAACAGGATACCGCTCTCACGATATCCTGTCCCACGCTGTTCTTTGCAGCCTTTTTATTTTCTTTTATTCCTCTATCTCCACCCTGCTCATAACCGGCATGACATCCGGCTTGTTCCAGGTCTCAGGCCCGGAGGTGGGCAGTGCGGCGATCTGATCCAGTACTTCGAAGCCGGAGATCATTTCCCCGAAGGCGGCATAGCGGCCGTCCAGCTTATGGGCGTCCTGATGGACGACAAAAAACTGGGTACCGGCGGTATCGTAGCCGTCATCCCTTGCCATGGAGATGGCGCCCCGCTTGTGGGGGATGGGATTGGCGATGCCGTTTTCCTCGAATTCCCCTTTAATATGCCAGTCACTGTCTGTCATGATGTCATTGTCGGGGGATCCGCCCTGGATCACATAGTCTTTCACAATGCGGCACCAGGCCAGGCCGTCATAGAAACCGCTTCTGGCCGTGTCCACAAAGTTTTTTACCGTGATCGGCGCAAGGTCGGGGTACAGTTCAAAGACCATATCCCCGAAGCCTTCCGTCGTGATCGTGCATTTCACCTTTCGCCTCTTACTTTGCAAGAACGGATGCGTTCTTGAAGTACAGGTTGGAGGAGGATGTCATGTAAACGCCCTGTACGTAGTCTTTTAAAAGGTAGTTGTTAGACTTGTAGTACAGCGGAACAACCGGGTAGGTTGCGGATACCAGCTCGTCAGCCTGTTTTACCAGCTCTGCGAACTTGGCGGGATCCTTCTCTACCTTGATCTGATCTACGATGGCATCGTAGTCCGGGTTGCTGTAGAATGCGTTGTTGGTCACATCATCGGTGTACAGAAGAGGCAGGAAGCTCATGGGATTGACATAGTCTGCGCTCCATCCCATAGCACCAACCTCGTAGTTGCCGCTCTGTACAGCGTCATAGTATACTGCCCAGTCTGCGGAGCTTACTTCAACAGTGATGCCCAGGTTCTGCTCCCACATTTCCTTGATGGCCTCTGCGATCTTCTTGACATTGTCGTCAGAGTAGAAGGTCAGTTTTACAGTTGGGAAGTCCTTTCCATCCGGGTATCCGGCCTCAGCCAGTGCTGCTTTTGCAGCCTCGGGATCTGCCTTGGAGGAAAGTTCAAAATCGGAACGTCCCTCGGTCACGTCTTTGCCGTCTACCACGTAGCCCGGTGCCATGAAGCTGTAAGCAGGCTGGGCATCCAGCTGTGCCACGTTGTTGATCAGGGAATCACGGTCGATGGCCAGGCAGAGTGCCTTTCTTACCAGCGGATTGTCATACGGAGCCACGCTGCAGTTGATGTTGTAGTATACGGTTCCATAGCTGGGAGCGGTTACCACACCGGCATTGTCCGCTTCCAGACGCGCCAGATCGCTGGCAGGAATGGTGCGGACACCGTCTACCTCACCGTTCTCATAAGCGGTCAGTGCTGTGGAGGTGTCCAGAATGTAACGGTAGGTTAATTTCTGCAGGGTTACATTGTCTGCATCCCAGTAGTTCTCATTTTTCTCAAGAACAACGCTCTCGCCCATCTTCATATCTGTGATCTTGAAGGGGCCGTTGCAGATGTAGGTGTCAGCCTGGTTGGTCCATTTGTCACCATTTGCCTCGATGGTTGCTTCCTGTACCGGGAAGTATACCCACATGCTTACCAGGTCAACGAAGTACGGGCAGGGAGATTTCAGGGTGAACTCCAGGGTCTTGTCATCCACAGCCTTGATGCCCACATCCTCTGCATTTGCAGTTCCGTTGTAAAATTCTTCTGCGTTTACCACATAATCAGAGATCATGTTGACATACTGACCAGCGGTTGCGGGTGTCAGGACACGCAGTGCGGAATATACATAGTCGTTGGCGGTGAGGTCGCTGCCATCGCTCCATTTCAGGCCGTCTCTTAAATGGAAGGTGTATACGGTCAGGTCGTCGTTGGACTCCCAACTCTCCGCATTACCTGCCACAACCTCGCCCTTCTCGTCGTAGGTTACCAGACCTTCAAAGCAGTTTACAAGGAACGGCACTGCAAAGGAATTGTTGGTTACGTTCGGGTCGATGCCGTCAGGCTCGTTGTTCAGAACGAAGGTGAGCTCCTGTGCATCAGCAAGCTCCCCCGCTGCTGTGCTCTCTTCGCCGTCTGCTTCCTCAGACTGGATATCATCGATGGTCTGAGGCTCGCTTGCGCTGTTGTCGCTTCCGCCGCAGCCGGTCATCACTGCGGATGCTGCCAGAGCAGCTGTCAGAAGCAGGCTTAACTTCTTTTTCATAACTACACTTCTCCTCCTTTTGGAAAATTTATGTTTCAGGGAACGCTTGTATTCCCTCAAACTCGTAAACACATCACATGGATTGCTCCGTGCTTCGCGCTCCCACAATCCATCCACAACATTCGCATATCACGAAGCATACGCTTCACTTTTATGCTCATGGTATTAATCAGAACAAATGGCACGCCACCATATGGCCGCCGCCCACATCCTTCATCTGGGGCTTTTCCTGTGCACACTCCGGTTTTGCATACGGACAGCGGGTGTGGAACCGGCACCCGGCAGGCGGATGGATGGGGCTTGGAATATCGCCCTCGATGCTGCTCTTTTCTTTCTCTCTTGCCAGACGGGGATTAGCGATGGGGATACTGCCCAGCAGTCCCTTGGTGTACGGGTGCAGCGGATGGGCATAGATTTCGTCTGCCTCGCACAGCTCCACCATCTGTCCCAGATACATGACACCCACATCGTCAGACACGTAGCGCACCATGGAAAGATCATGGGCGATGAACAGGTAGGAAACCTTCTTTTCCTCCTGAAAATCTTTCAGCAGGTTGATGACCTGGGCCTGGATGGACACATCCAGTGCGGAAATGGGCTCGTCACAGATGACCAGCTGGGGCTCCAGCACCAGTGCCCGGGCGATGCCGACACGCTGTCGCTGGCCGCCGGAAAACTCATGGGCGTACCGGTTGGCATGCTCCTTGGTCAGGCCCACCCGCTCCAGCATGGGATAGACGATGTCGTTGGCCTGTTCCTTGCTGCTGACCACGCCGTGGGCGATGAGCGGCTCGGCGATGATGTCCCGCACAGTCATTCTGGCATTGAGGGACGCATACGGATCCTGGAAGATCATCTGCATTTTCCGCCGGTAGGGCTTTAACTGCTTCTGATGCAGGTTCGTGATGTCGTCGCCGTCCAGGATGATCTGGCCCGCCGTGGGATCATACATGCGGATAATGGTTCTGGCGCAGCTGGATTTGCCGCAGCCGGACTCTCCCACGATGCCCAGCGTTTTTCCCTTCTCCAGCGAAAAGCTGACGCCGTCCACCGCGTGGACGATCTGCTTGCCCCCCGCTTTAAAATGCTTCGTGAGGTCTCTGACCTCCAAAATATATTCACTCATGACTTACTCCTTACTGCGAAATGGGTTATTCTCGTCGGCCGGTGCGTCCGGATAGAGCAGGAAGCACCGGGAGTGATGGTTCTCTCCCACCTCGGTAAATTCCGGAAGCTCCGCCGCACAGATGTTTCTCGCATAGGGACAGCGGGGCGCGAAGGGACATCCCTTGGGCGGATTGGTCATATCCGGCGGGGAGCCCGGGATCGGCATGAGCCGCACGCTTTTATCCTGATGCAGATCCGGAATGGATGCCAGAAGGCCCATGGTGTACGGGTGCTTCGGCTGTTCAAAAATATCGAAAATAGAGGCTTCCTCCATGACCAGACCGCCGTACATGACAATAACCCGGTCACACAGCTCCGCCACTACCCCCAGATCGTGGGTGATGAAAATGATGCTGGTACCGTATTCTTTTTCCAGCTCCCGCAGCTGTTTTAAGATCTGATCCTGGATCGTCACGTCCAGCGCTGTGGTGGGCTCATCGGCGATCAGCAGTTCCGGCTTGTTGGCCAGTGCCATGGCGATCATGACACGCTGCCGCATACCGCCGGAAAACTCATGGGGATAGCATTTATACCGGCGCTCCGGCTCCGGGATCCGCACTTTTTCAAAAAGCGCCAGCACTTCTTTTCTAATCTCTTCCTTGCTCCGGTCGGGATGATGCTCCCGGATCATCTCCGCCACCTGCTTGCCCACCGGAATGAGCGGGTTCAGGGAGGACATGGGATCCTGGAAAATCATGGAGATCTTTTCGCCCCGGATCTGCCGCAGCTCTTTTTTCGAAAGGCCCAGAAGATCTGTGCCGTCAAAAACAATTTTTCCCTCTTTGATCCGGGCCGTGTCTGCCAGCAGCCGCAGGATCGACATGGAGGTCACGCTCTTGCCGCTTCCCGACTCGCCTACAATACCCAGAATCTCTCCTTTTTTCACGGAAAAGCTGACGCCGCGGACGGCCTGCACTTCCCCGTTGCTCGTCATAAATGACGTTTTCAGATGATCTACTGTTAATATTTCGTCCATTCTGCCCCTCCTATTTCTTCAGCTTCGGATCCAGCGCATCCCGCAGGCCGTCACCGACGAAATTGAATCCAAACATGATCAGACAGATGACGAGGGCCGGAAGGAACAGCTGATGCGGACAGCTTCTTAAGTTTTCTGTGGCATCGTTGCACATGGTTCCCAGACTGGCCAGCGGCGGCTGTAAGCCGATGCCCACATAGCCCAGAAATGCCTCCATGAAAATGGCGGAGGGAATGAGCATGGTCACCGTGACAAGAATGGAACCCATGGCGTTGGGGATCAGATGCTCCAGCAAAATGGTTTTCGTGGAGGAACCGATGGTCTTGGCTGCCATGACAAATTCCTGGCCTTTCAGGCTCAGTACCTGGCCGCGGACCACCCGGGCCATATCCACCCAGTACACCGTACCCAGCGCCACGATGATGCTTTTCAGGCCGGAGCCCATCACCACCATGATGAGGATCACGTACAGCGTCAGCGGGATCGTGCTGATGATGTCCACAATACGCATCATCACCGTATCCACCATGCCGCCCGCATAACCGGAAATGCCGCCGAACAGAATGCCGATGACCATGTTTACCGCTGCGGCCACGAAAGCCACCAGCAAGGATACCCGGGTGCCGTACATGAGACGGGTGAGGATGTCTCTTCCCAGATTATCCGTGCCCAGAATATATGACTTGTTCCACACTTTTGTGGAAGGATAGATCGTTCTGGCCTGCGGGTCAGCCACCACGTAAGGCTTCACGCCATAGTAGAGGCCCACCTCTTTGCCGTTGTAATCGTAGATCAGCATGGACTGGCTCTTGTCGTCCTTCACCTTGCGAAGCTGCTCTCCCAGCGTGCCGTCCGCATTCACATGCAGAATCTTCAGCGCCTGGGTAATGTACAGGTAGCCGTCTCCGTCCGGCGTCTCGAACACCTTCATCCGCGGCGGAATGTTGACCACGTCCAGATTCTGCGCCGAATAGCTGTAGCTGGTAAACATGGGACCCACCAGTGCAAACAGGATGAGCACCACGATGATGACAAGACCTGCGATGGCCGTCGGCTTATGCCGGAACCGGAACCACACGTCCCCGGCGAAGGTTCGGTTCTTCGCCCATATTTTCTCCCGATCCTCGTTGGAGGACTCGAGCATATCCCATTTATTATCCATATCCTTATCCGTCCTATTCATATTTGATTCTCGGGTCGATGAGGCAGTAGAAAATATCTACCAGGAAGATCATTGCCATCAAAAAGCTGGCATAGAAAATCGTCACGCCCATGATCGTCGTATAATCCCGCTGGGAAACACTGTTGACAAAATGTACGCCCAGTCCCGGAATGGCGAAAATCTTCTCCACCACAAAACTGCCCGTCAGCAGGTTGGCGATGGTGGGGCCCAGCACGGTAATGACCGGAATCAGGGCATTTCGCATAGCATGCTTGAGAATGACCTTCGTCTCACTCAATCCCTTGGCCCGGGCTGTCCGGATATAATCCTGTCCCATGACCTCCAACAGGCTGGAGCGCATGAGTCTTGCCATGTAGCTCACCGAGTAGCCGCCCAGGGCGATCACCGGCAGAATATAGCCCTTCCAGCTCTCCACGCCGAAGCTTGGCAGGAAATTAAACTTGAATGCAAATATGTAAATAAGGCCGGACGCAATGACAAAGGACGGGATCGTCACCCCGATGGTGGCCACCGCCATCACGATCATGTCCTGCCATTTGCCGTTCTTCACCGCGGCCAGGATGCCCATGGGGATCGCCGCCAGCAGCACGAAAATGATGGTGATAAAGCCCAGCTTGGCAGACACCGGGAAACCGTTGGCGATAAAATCATTGACCTGCTTGCCGGTGTACCGGTAAGAGGGGCCCAGATCCCCGTGCAGAATTCCGCTCACATATTCCAGAAACTGTTCCGGCAGCGGTCGATCCAAATGATACTTCTCATTCAGCGCCGCTTCCACCTCTTCACTCACCTTGCGGTCGCTGGTAAAGGGGCCGCCCGGAATGGAGTGCATCAGTGTAAAAGTAAGCAGGAGTATCAAAAACAGGGCGATAAACATCATACCCAGCCGTTTTGCAAAATAACGAACCATAACTTGTATTCCTCCTGAAATTTACCATTTATAAAGTATTATTATACCGTACATTCTACTTTATTGTCAACGGAATAGCACTTTATTGTATTAAAGAAGCACCCAAAGAAACGCCCGGACAGAATTTTTCATCCCGGCCGGGCGCATGTTCCCTTTTTTATATCATATTTCCGCTGTTTTTTTCGGTTTGGGATCAGTTTCCACATTCAATGCTGATCTGGTTAAATTCATCCAGCACATCGTCCACGGAAAGCTTTGCTTTCGCTTCCCCTGCCGCGTCGATGACCGCATGTCCTTCATGCATCATCACCAGCCGGTTGCCGTATTCCACGGCATAGCGCAGATTGTGGGTGACCATCATGGTGGTGAGCTTCTTTTCCTTCACCACTTTATCGGTGAGACGCATGATGATGTCCGCGGTTTTCGGGTCCAGTGCCGCCGTGTGCTCATCCAGGATCAGAAATTCGATGGGTGTCATGGTCGCCATGAGCAGGGCGATGGCCTGCCGCTGTCCGCCGGAGAGCGCTCCCACCTGCACATCCAGTTTATCTTCCAGTCCCAGCCCCAGCTGCGCCAGTTCTTCCTTATAAAAAGGAATGCGTTTTTTGTTGATACCCCGGCCCAGGTTGTAGCTCTTGCCTTTATTGTCCGCCAGGGACATGTTTTCCAGAATGGTCATGCCCGGGCTGGTGCCTGCGGACGGGTTCTGGAACACGCGGCCGATATTTTCATGACGGCGGTACTCGCTCATGTTGGTGATATCCGTGCCATGCATGATGATCTTCCCGGCATCCACCGGAATACTGCCGCAGATGATGTTCAGCAGGGAGGTTTTGCCGGAGCCGTTGCTGCCCACGATGGAGACGAACTCGCCGTCCTGCACCGTCAGGGAAAAATCTTTGAACAGGCACATTTCATTGACTGTGCCCGGGTTGTAATATTTATCAATGTGCTGCAGTTCAAGCATGGCCCTTCACCTTCCTTTTCCGGTCTCTGTTCACGATCAAAATCACCAGGAACAGCACTGCCATAATGAGTTTCATATCCGTTGCCTGGAAGCCCACGTTCATGGCGATGGCAACGCACGCTTTGTAAAAAATGGAGCCCAGAAGCACCGCTGTGGTAGGTTTTAAAAAGGTCACATTTTTAAAAACGCTGGTGCCAATGATAACACTGGCCAGACAGATGACCACAGTACCCGTGCCCATGGACAGATCAAAAAACCGCTGCTGCTGGCACATCACGCTGCCGCCCAGTGCCACCAGACCGTTGGCGATGGCCAGACCGATGATTTTCACCGTGCCGTTATTTTTTGCCAGAGAGGTGACCAGCATATCGTTGTCACCCACGGCCCGCAGCAGAAATCCGGAGCGGGTGCACAGGTAAGCGTCCAGAAGAAACTTACATGCCAGGGACACGATGAGGATCACGAGTAGGGAGCGCACCGGCGTCAGACCTGCCGGAAGGCTGTTGATGAAATCATTGTCAAATGCCGTTTTCATACTGAACATCGGCACATTGGATTTGCCTGCGATCCGGTAATTGATGGTGTAAAGGGCGGTCATCATGATGATGCCGGACAGAAGATCTCTCACCTTGCCCTTTACGTGGATCAGACCGGTGCACATCCCCGCCAGGGCGCCGCAGAGCGCCGCAATAGGGAATGTAAGGTACGGATTTACGCCCCGGCTGATGAGTGCCACTGTCACCGCTGCCCCCAGGGGGAAGCTGCCGTCCACCGTCAGATCCGGAAAATCCAGTATTTTGTAGGTAATGTAGGCTCCCAGCGCCATAATGCCGTAAATGAAGCCCTGTTCCAATATGCCGATAAACAAAGTCATGTTGTTCTCCTTTCGCCCTCCGAAGAGAGTGTCCGCCCTTTATTCTGCGGAAATTTCTGTGAAAGTCTCTACTGCACGGTCAACAGCTGCCTGCGGTACTTCCAGATTCAGGTTTTCAGCCACTTTGGTGTTCAGGTACAGGCTGCTGTCCTCGATCATCTCGTAAGGGATATCAGATGCCTTTGCCTCGCCCTTTAACACTTTTGCTGCCATCTTGCCGGTGGTTTTTCCAAGCTCTACATAGTCCAGACCCTCTGCAGCCAGGCAGCCGATCTTTACCTGCTCGATCTCGCTTCCAAATACCGGGATGCCCTTGGCATTGGCTTTCTCCAGGATGGTGGGCAGTGCCTGTACGACGGTGTTGTCTGTCAGGTTGTTCAGGCAGTCAACCTTGGAAATCAGGGTGTCTGCTGCGGTGGGCACATCGGAAATGGTGGAAATGCCAACGGTCTCCAGGGTGAAGCCGTATTTTTCCACTGCTGCCTCATACTCTGCGATGGTGGACTCGGAATTTGCCTCGCTGGTGGTGTACATGATACCAATGGTCTTGGCATCCGGTAAAATCTCACGGATCATTTCCAGCTGCTTCTCTACCGGCAGCTTATCGCTGGTTCCGGTCACATTGCCAACAGAAGACTTATCCTCTTTGGCCAGCTCCGCTGCCACCGGATCGGTGATGGCGGTGTAGATCACCGGGATATCAGCGTTCATGGCTGCGTTGTATGCGCTCTGGGCACTGGGTGTTGCAATGGCACAGATCAGATCCACGCCGTCTGATACAAAGCCCTGGGCGATCTGGTTTGCCACATCCATGGCTGCCTCTGCGTTCTTATAATCTACAGTCAGGTTCTTGCCTTCCTCGATGCCCTCTTCCTTCAGGCCCTCCAGGAAGCCTTCCCGGCAGTTGTCCAGGGAACCGTGCATGGCAAACTGGGAAATGCCGATGGTATAAGAATCGCCGTCTGTGCTGTCAGCTGCGGTATCCTCTGCCGCTGCCGCATCTGTTGTCTCCTCTGCTGCGCTGTCTGTGGAAGCGCTCTGCTGGGTGTTGTCGCTGCTTCCGCATGCGCTAAGGGCTGTTGTCATTGCTGCTGCCAGTACGACTGCTACTACTTTCTTTTTCATAATCATCTTCTCCTTTTCTGCTGTGGGGTCATTGCCCGTTTACTGTCACAGATGAAAGATCAAGATTCCGATGTTGATTGCGAGGTGGATGAATTCACATATCGTGAAGCTGACGCTCCACTTTTATGCTCATGTCGGGGCGTGTTCCAAAGGCTGACATCCGCCGCTGTGCAAGCACAGGCGAATGCAGATCTTGGAACACTGGTGCAACAAAAAACCGCCTCAGAAATAATATTCTGAGGCGGTAATAAGTTCTTATTATCGCGGTACCACTCAAATTGACGTTCGTCCACTCGCTTCATGTACAACCATACATGCCTGATTGATAACGGGTTCGGTTCCCGCCAGCGCCTACTGTCTTCTTCCTTCTCTTCTCCTGATAATCAAACAGGAAGAATGATTTCGGGCTGTCCTCAAGAGTCCATTCAATCAGGAATCCGTACCGCACTCACACCACCGGCGGCTCTCTGAACCTTCATGCACTGACCTACTACTCTCTCTCTTCGGTTTCTGCTTCATTCTGTTGAATCTACAATACTTCTTTTCCCGCTAAATGTCAAGAACAATTTTTAGTCACAGTTCACTCGCAGATGCTTGTGGGCAAATTTTATGCTCGCATAAAAATTTGTCTTCATGAATCTGCGAAGGGAGCGCCATGTAATGAGCAAAAATAAGCTGCAGCGCAGCGGAAAGCATCGCAGATGCGGTTTTGCGAATGGCGCTCGTGAACGGTGCAACTTTCATTTTTCATGCTCGTATGTAGATTGGTTCGCATGAATCTGCAAAGGGCGTGGGTGAACTGTACGACTTCTTTTTTACTGTTTCCGGTTTTCAAAATAGACGAATCGGTCGATGGCTTCCAAAATGTCCGCAAAGGTCTCCCGGGGTGCCTCGTCGATGTACTGCCGCAGGATCTCCTCTTCTTTCGCCCCTTTATACCGCCCGTAAAAAATATCATACAGATTGTGCCCCCGGACGTAAGTGCGGATTTCCTCCATGTGGGCTTTCACATCGGCCTCGGAGCGGATGCGCACGCCGGTGACTTTTTCCATATGCTTGACGCTGGTGAGCTTATTCAGATATTCCCGGAATTTTCCATAGAGAATCCGGTAAAAATCCTCCTCCGATTTCACCACGCCGATCTTCGCCATGACCTTCGGATCGAGAAAATAATTTTCAAAGGAATAGTATTTCAGCACCAGCACGTTGCGGGGCTGCACCCGGGGAAGGTTGCCCCGATCCTGCCGCTCCCTGTCTTTGTAATAGCCGCAGAGCTGCCGCACCAGCCCCTCCCGGTCTTTCCCGTCGGAGTCCCGGATCATGAGAAACTGGTCTTTCAGGTACAGCTTGTTGATGTATTTCAGGTTCGCGTAGGTGCGAATGTTCGTGCAGCTGTTGGTGGGGATGATGGCGATGCGCCGCAGCTTGTCGTCCCCGGTGTAAATCTCAGCGTAATATTTTTCCAGAAGCAGGGGCAGACGGCTGCTGTCCTGCTTGCCCTCCACGATAAAAACAAAGCTGACGTTCATCAGGTCGTTGGCCGAATAGCCCAGATTATCCAGCACCTCGTCGATATCGGGATTCTCGTCCGCCACCGTGTAGCCGTCCTCATCCAGCCGGATCTGCTTGATCTGCCGGGAATTAAAGTTAAAAATCATCGTGGGCGAATGGGTACAGAAAATGATCTGATTTTTCCGAGATAACCGATACAGCACCTCCCCCGCCGTCTTCTGCATTTTCGGATGAAGGAAAATCTCCGGATCCTCCATGAGGATAATGGACGGCAGACTGGTGGGCTCCTGGGCGTAGGCCTCCAGCAGTGACAAAAGGTACATGCTGCGCATGCCCTCACTGAGCTGATCCATGGAAAATACCCGTTTCTGCTCCGGGTTATAGAGCACCGTATTCATGGAAAAAGCTTCGCTCACCCGCATATCCTTATGCAGCAGCAGTTCGCCCGGGCGGGAACTGTTTTCCCGGAAATACTGGTTTAATTTTTCCATGAAAGAATCCATGTTCAGGTGAAAAAGCTTGTAGTCCAGCAACTTCTCTGCCTCCTGGATGGACAGCTGGGCCGGTGTCTTCTTTTCAATGACCCCCATACAGTCAAAGCAGTTGTCACAGGCCTTGGCGCGGTCGAACATGCACCGGTTTTCCCGCAGCGCTTTCAGCTCCTGCCCGCCCTGGATATTGAAAATATCCCGCTGGATCTCCTCGATCTTCCGGGAATGGTCGATGTAATACACCTTGGGCAGCAGCGCCGGGATACAGGCGTTGTTCTTCTTCACGCCATCCTCATAACGCACCCGGCCATCCCGTCCGGCCACAAAGGTAAAGGAAAGGCGTCCCTCCTGGTAGGACGGCAGCTTGGCACAGAAATCCCGGTGCCACACCTCATAGCGCTTGTATTTGCTCACAATGCCCCGCTGCCACAGGGTAGGCAGCTCCTCCTCCGGAATGTCCAGCGTCATGGAAATCTCGATGTTCTGCCCCTCCGGCGCGAAATCGCTGTCCTGGATCTCATAATTGCCGGTCACTGCCAGAATCGCATCCAGCACCACCGTCTTTCCCGTGCTGTTCTTTCCCACAAGGATCAGCGCCTGCTCCATATTGTGCATCGTCAGACACCGGATCGATTTGAAATTGCGAATCGACAGCTCCGTAATATTCATCCGTAAAGTTCCCCCTTGGTTGTTCCTTTTCAAACTCTGATTTCTTTTGCGTTCGTTACATTAAACTCAGGTTCCCCGCGCTGTTGCGCTTTGCTGCCTGCTATCGCAGGCGGAACCTTCGTTGATGGCTTGGGAAAAACAAATGTCTGCTGACGCAGCCGCTTGTTTTTCCCTTCACGCATCACATTATACACGAAAGCATAGTATTTGACTAGTTTTTTGGCGGCTGGTATACTGTTATCAACAGTTCAGCCATAACTATCAAAAACAGCGTTCGTGCGATAAACCGGACAAATAACCGGCATGACCAGAGTGCCAGAAAATGCACAGAAAACATCCGTATAACGTGCAAAAACATGATTCTGCGAATGGCTTGTCTGAATTGTCACAAAAAAACAAAAACGAGGATACCTTCTATGGAAATATGCAAACAGCTTTTCCGGCGTCTGACCACGGCGCTGACCATCCTGTTGATGGCGTTTGTCCTGGTAAAATCTTCCACGGACATGTACTACAATTACATTTCCGGCAACACCCATCATCTGACCTATATCCTGCTGGGGGCCGCTTTCGTGCTGGGCTGCACGGTTTTACTACTGACGGGCCGGGCGCTGCGCCTGTCTGAAAAAACAGCAGACCGGCTGACATTTGCCGTCTTTCTTCTGATGATGGCGGTGCAGTTTGTTCTGATCCTGACACTGTTCCGGTACTATCTGCCCTGGGCGGACAGCCTAAGCGTCATGAATGAGGCCATTTCCATGTCAGCGCAGGCGCATCCGCAGATCAGCTCCGCCGGACGCTATTTTGAAATGTACGGCAACAATTATTTTTTCACCATTCTGCTGTGTTATTATTTTAAGTTCTTCCGCCAGTTTGGTCTCACCGCCTACTGGATGGAAGGGCTGTTTCTCAACATGTTTGCCATGGATCTGGGCGTCTGGTTCTGCCTGGCGGCAGCCAAAGCCACTTTCGGCAGTCAGAAACGGCTCGTTCTCACGATCCTCTGCCTGCTCAATCCACTGCTGTACGTGTTTTTGCCCTTCGTGTACACCAACACCATCAGCATTCCGTTTACCATGGGTATCTTCTGCCTGCCGCTGCTGGCATGCAAAACAGACAGCAGGAAAAAACGCATCGGCTACGCCATCGGGGAAGCCGTGCTGCTGGCTGTGGGATTCCAGATCCGGGTAACGACGCTGATCCCGGTGATCGCGCTGGCGCTGTGGGCACTGGTCAGTCTGACCTTTTCCAGAGATTCGAAGCACGCCATCCTGGCGCCCTTGCTGACCTTTGTTGTTGTGTTCGTGCTGTTGTTCGGCGGCTGCAAAACGCTGATCAACACCCACGTACCGGAACGCTTACGGGCCGCTAATTTTCCGGTGACCCACTGGCTCATGATGGGCCTGCAGGGAGACGGCGGCTATTCCTCCTCGGATGAGGACTACACCTACAGCTTTCCCACCAAAGAAGAGAAATCCGCGGCCAACCGGGAAGAGATCCGTCTCCGTCTGGGGGCACTGGCAGATTCCGGCGCTTCCGGCATTTTAAAATTTGTGACGGATAAGATCACCGTCACCTGGTCCTCCGAGCACGACGGCCTTTATCTGGAAACCGGCCGCATGCAGGGCTACAGCCCGCTGCAGAAATATTTCTTCGGTGCCAAAAACGACCTGATGCTGTACTACTATCAGTTTTACAAAGTGCTGCTGTACATTCTGGCACTCATCGCGTTGCTTGGCGAGCTGCTGCGCAGAAAATGCAGCACCACCTGGCTGTACGGGCTCACCATGCTGGGCTTCTTCGCTTTCTACATTTTATGGGAGGCCAACTGCCGGTACACCATCTGCCTGACACTGATTCTGACCGTGCTGGGATTCCACGGCATAAATACCTTGTTATGCCTCGTTTCCTCTGCATCAGGCAGCACGGACACTGGTCTTTCCCTGGGCGCCGTGAAGCCTCTGTGCGCGGCATTTCTGCTGGTGTGCATTCTCCTGCCCTGCATCTATGCCATGGTGCGCCAGTATCCGACCTACACCCAGACCTTTGTCCCGAAAACGGATTACAGCATCATCACTGTGGGGCGGGAATATCACGAAAACGCAGTGACCGGCATTGCCGCCGAGCACAAAACGTTGACCCAGACGTTTACCACCGCCCATTCCTTCAACGAGATCGGCATTTACTGTGCCTATGACGATACAGAAGAATGGTCGGACGCTTTTCTGGACGAACACATTTACCAGTTCCGGCTGCTGGACGCCGACGGCAATGTGCTGGCCAGCGAAAACTTTGGTGCAGAGGACAGCCGCAAATACTATAAACGGTTTGGTTTTGACCTGGTGACGCCCTCCGGCGCCTCCACCTACACCATCGAGATCACCGCCCGAAACCCGGAACCGACGCCTGACCGGCTGAAATTCCTTTATTTTGATTTCGACACCTACGATTACATTGCCCACGCAGACCTGGCTGTGGACGGTGAAAGCCTGCACCGGGATCTCATTTTTCTGGTGGCCGACAACTACAGCGGCCCCTACACGACAGTCAACCGCTACCGGGCAGAATGTGCACTGATCCTCCTGTATCTGTGCGGGATTTCAGCGATTCTGCTGCTGGACAGCCGCAGGCAAACCTGCTACAATAAGTAGGCAAAGAAAGGAGTGATTCCATGGGAATCTTACGCGATATATTTGAAGAAAAACACAGAATTTTTGAAGGGTCGGACGAGGAAGCCTACAAGGAGTACTGCGCCACACTGAAAAAGGCCGGCATCCGTATTCAGGCCTTCGAAGTGAACCAGCGGACGCTGAAATGTACCGGCAACTGCGGTTCCTGTCCTGCCATGAAATCTGCTGCCATGAGCGCAGAAGAGGAAGACGCCGAGCTTGGCTACCGCAAGCTGGGCCGGGGATGTTCTGACAACCTGTTAAATGAGCCCGGTGAGGAACGCCTTTTCACCATCTTTGTGAAAAAATCAGAGGAAAAGAAAGCCCTGGATCTGCTGGGACTGGAACCCCTGCCGCAGGAGGCATAATTTACAGCATCAAAAATGGATCTATGCATGATCTGTAATACAACAAAAAGCTCTGAGACTTTGGTCGAGAGGATTTCAGAATCCCCGCCATTGCCTCAGAGCCTTTTCTTTTTCAAACAACCGAGCATCTCATGCGCTGCCAGAGTATAAAAAACACACCCCACAGTCTTATGCCAATCGCAATCCTACGATAAAGAAGCATACCACAGCAACGAGAAACGCCACCGCCATCCGTCCCAGCGAAAAGGCGTACAGCTTTTCCGGTTCCTGTTTATCGTACCGCACATGTACAAAAGAGCCCACCTGCGAGGTCATGGGCACCTGTATGCGGTTCCCGGACTGCACCAGCCTGCCATCCACCTCATAGGAAACGACCGCCCATTTGGAATTGCGGGTTCTGGCCGTCTCGGGATTTGGCATTTTGATGGACACGACCGTTCCAACAGCCCGGGCGGTTTTCTTTTGCAACAAAAGAAACTGCACAGCGTTTACCAGTCCAAAGCATCCGGCGATCACTCCCACAACACAGAGAAAAACAGCTTCACTGCTCATATTTTTCACCTCCCGTATCCTCCTCGTAAAGAATTTCCATCATTGCCTGCAATTCTTCTTTTGTAATCTTCAATGATTTTGCCGTCCGTATCACATCGAACATCTTCTGTTCCACCAGCCGCCGCTTGGAATCCCGCAAAAGCTCCAGATTTCCTGCGGATACGAAGGTTCCAATCCCCACCTGGCTGGTGACAAAGCCCTCCCGCTCCAGCTCCTCATACACCCGCCGGATGGTCAGGACACTGACCTTCAGATCGTTGGCAAACGCCCGGATGGACGGAAGGGCGTCCCCTTCCACCAGTTCTTCTTTTAAAATGGCATCCTTGATCTGGTTTTCGATCTGCTGATACAAAGGGCGGTCCGCGTTATTTGAAATAATAATCTTCAAAAATGTTCTCCCCTTTTAGTGTGCTGTTCTCATATGCACATTATAAACTTTAAGCACTTATCTGTCAAGGACGTACTTTCTTATCATACAAAAAGCTCTGAAACCATGGCGGAGGATTCTTATCATTCCCCCGGCCAAAGCCTCAGAGCTTTATACGCTGCATTTTACGCGATGTTTTTAAAGATCATTAGAAATATACAGATATTTTTCATTCTCGTACACGACGGTCTTATCCATGAGCACGTCCGCATACTGGGCATAATAATCCCGGTTGGTCACCAGCACCGCAGGCTCCTTCGTCTGCACGAAGGCCTCCACGCCGCCGTCCATGCACACATGATCCCCGTCGATCTCCGCCAGGAAGGACGTGTTCTGGGACCAGTTTCCATAGCCGAAATCGCCGTCCGCCCCCAGGTACATCTGTGTGCCCGCATAATCCGATGCCGCTTCATTGGCTTCCGCAAAGAAATCATGAAAATCGTTGCCGTACTCAGCGCGAATATTTTGCACATTGCCTGCGATAAAATATCCTGTCAGCACCAGCACCCCCACAAAGGCCGCTGTCCGCAGACCGGCGGAAATGTTCCGATCCCGCACCGCCGTTCCTGCCACGATACCCGCGCCGATGAGGATCGGGATCAGCGTCGCATAGGAATACCAGATGAGCTTCGTGGCCGCAATGGAAAACCAGAGGATCGGCATAAGTGCCCAGAGGAAAAATCCCACTGCCAGGTAGGAGCGCCCCTCCTCTTTCAGCCTTTTCCGATAGCCGATGAGGCCTGCGCCGCCAATGAGCAGAGCCGCCAGATAAATATACTGCCGCCACGTGGTGACAAAATAATTTTTCACATAGAAAAGAAATTCCTGCTGATGATTTTCAATGGCCTCCTGACTGCTGGTCAGCAGCTCATAAAAGATCATTTCTTTGAAAAATTCCGTCCCGTCCTGGGTAAAACGCAGGATCGCCCAGAGGCCCATGGGTATGAGGAACGATGCCAGAAATGCCAGCAGACGTTTTCCCTTTAATGTCTTGATCTCCCCGGTGAGCAGCAGGAAGAAAAATCCCACAAACACAATGGTGCCCGCATGCCAGCTTTTCGTCAGAAATGCGCAGGCGAAGAAAAATCCGGCGCCGTAAAGCATCCGGGGCCGTTCTCTGATCATGAGCATACAAAGCATACTCAATGTGTAAAACAGCAGATACAGGGAATCCGAATCGCCGGAGCGGATCATATGGAAGGAAAAACAGGCGGTATTGGCACACAAAAAGAGGATCGTCAACAGTGCCTGTAATTTCCCGAATCTTTTTTCCACAAAACGGGCCGCCAGCGCGGTCAGCACCACATAGCAGGCTGCGGAAAATGCCCGAAGCCCCAGCTTGTTATACCCGAAGATCAGAAACGAAAGTGCCGTTCCCCACATGGAAAGCGGCGGCTTCAGATTCCAGTAATCCGGCTCGTACCGGAACGTATTCATGATAAAATTGCCGCTTTTGAGCATCTCGTAGGCGTTGATGCCAAACCGGGCCTCATCCCAGGAAACGACATAGTGAACACTCAGGCGGTAAAAACACAAAAATATTACCAGTCCCATTCCCAACACGAACAGGAACCGGTAATATTGCTCCGCCCAGTCTGTGATCCGATCAATGAAAGACCGGTTTGTCTGTTGATTTGTGCTTTCCATACATACTCCTTGTCCTAGCACATGATAAACCTGCCGCCGCAGCAGCAGTTACAAAGCATATTGGCAATACACAGCTTCATGCAGAAATCGTCCGAACCGCCCATGGGTCTTCCATAAGACTGTCCCATAGACTGATACCAGCCGCCGCCCATCTCCATCTGGTTCAGGAAATTCCGGTACTGGACATTGTTCGGCTCCATGTTGACCGCTTCTCTTGCATGCGCTTTCGCTTCGATATTATTTCCCAGTCCGGCATTGGCCGCTGCGTTCAGATAATGCCAGCGGGCACTGTGACTGGTGATGCCGTTCAGTACATTCATCGCTTCTGTAAAATGGCGGCTGTTGATGTAATTGGCCGCCGCATTCAGACGGAGAGAATCCTCATCGTTGGCATCCTGTCGGCTCTGCTGATATCCGCCAAAACCACCGAAACCGCCAAATCCTCCGAACCCGCCGTAGCCGGTACCAAATCCGCCATAACCCTGTCCCTGGCTCTGTCCATAGCCGCCATACCCGTAATCAGAGGTGCCGCGTTCCCGCTCCTTCACAATCTGATCATAGGCCTGCTGCACTTCCTTAAACTTAGCTTCTGCCTGGTCTTTGTTCGGATTATTGATATTGGCATCCGGATGATATTTCCGGCTCAGCTGCCGGTATGCTTTCTTGATTTCATCGTCGGAAGCGTTGCGATCCACTCCCAGCACGCTATAAGGATCTGTCATTTTCCTTTCGTCTCTCCCGTCTCTGTCCGCTTCCGGTGGATCATTTCATATTTGACCCACACACCGGAATACAGAATATTGCGGAGAATCTCCACATTCTCCAGAATCGGAAGCTTCTCAAATTCTCTGGCACATTCTGTCATCATCATATTGAGAATGCTCCCGCACATTTCTTCAAAATTCTCCTGTGTAAAGCAGCCTGTAAATGGATTGTACTGCCCCTTCTTCCGGTCTTTCTCCACATCCTCGTAGGCATCCATCAGATAAATGAACTTGCCCAGAAAAAATCCCATCCGATACAGGTGTTCCGCAAAGATGTCCTTCTCGTACACGAAAAGCTCTCCAAGCAATTCTCCCATAGAACCGGACACTTTGTCAATATTCATTTCCTTTTCTTTTTCAAAAGCCGCCAGCTTCTTCAGGGAACGGATAATGGCCCGGTTCTGCCTGGGATACTTTTCCGCCAGCTCCCGGCAGTGCTTCTGCAAGAGCCGGGCCTCCGTCAGCGACACGAGCTTACGCTCGTCCAGCCAGTCATCCATGAAATTATGATACGCCAGAAGGATGTTCATATCCGCCCCATATTGGGTAAAACGGCTGCTGCTCATGCGGTGCCTGCTGCCCGGATGCGTGATGCAGCGGTGCTTTTCTTCGCTCTTCTGCGGCTCGTACAGCCCGTGGAGCACCATGATCAGAAATGTCATGTCGTAGCTCAGTGTGATCTGCCCGGGCTTGCCGTATCTCTGGCTCAGCTCCCGGCACAGGCCGCAGTACCAGGACTGATATTCCTCAAATTCCCGGATCTTCAGCTCCGGCTTGTTCACTGTCACGTATCCAAACATTTCAAATTCTCCCGCTTACAAGACGTTCCCTTTTCTGTCTTTCACGATCTTTATTTTAACTCTTCTTTGTGAATTCCGTGTGACATTTCGGGCATTTTACAACAATTTTTCCTTTTCCTTTGGGAATACGGATCTTCTGTTTACAGCCCGGGCAGGTGTAGATCCGGTAATCCTTCCGCTGGCCCAGCAGATATTTCTCCTTCTGAAACCAGGACAGAAACCGTGCCCTAGCCGCCAGGAACTTCTGATTCTCCTCGTACCGTTTCTGATGATTTTTCGAAAAAATCCGGTAATAACAAACAATCAGCAATGCCAGTATGATGATATTCCAGTAGCCTTTTCGAAAGACCAGCGCAAGCAGCATACAGGCCAGCGCCACATAGCTCAGAAACTGGGAAAATTCGTCACTTCCGTGGCGCCCTGCCATAAATCTGCTGAATCGTTCTCTCATATTCATCCCGCCTTTTCTTCTCCTGCTGCAGGCAGCATCCTCCAACATGCCCGCATATTCCTATATTTGATCACGCTTTTCACAGCCATGATCTTACAGGCTTATTGAAAATAATACGCATTTGGGAAAAGAAAGTCAATTCAGTTATTGTTTTTTAAGAAAATTCGAAATTATTTTCGAATTGGCCCGATGACAAAATTGCTGTGATACAGGTAAGAGGGGCTACCGATTTTTAACTGGATTGCGGCTGGCGTTCTCCTGGTCTCTGCATTTCTCCTGAATTCTGTCACTGGCGCTTCCTCGGATTCTATATCTGTCTCCATGTCGGGCTCTGCATTTGCGGTTATCTTGTAGTCTGTCACCGATCCTTTGTTGGAATTTTTGGACGAACTTTCTTCCTGATACGGATTTCCGTCGTTAAAGAATAACAGCATCCCTGTCAGCTTTCCATCGGTAAATACCGGCAGTACCGTACTGTAGGGATAACGGTCAGCCTGCACGGAAAGCTTCTGCAGAAGCCATCCGTCGCTCTCCTGCAGCACCGTCAGTTCCAGCAGCCAGGCACTGGTATCACCGTCCAGTTGCTCTCCCAATAATGTCTCGCACTCTGCATCCGTGATCCTTCTCAGACGCTCCAGCCGCACCTGCGCACGGGCAAAGCTCAGCGTCTGCCCCAGCTCCTTCGTCTCCTGCCCGTCTTCCAGTGTCGCCGTGATGGGATCAGTCTGTTCTTTCATCTGGACATAAGGAACATGGAGTGTGCCCTCTTTCTCCTGCATCACAGGAAATGTGGTAGTCACAAGATCCGAATACCGATCATTCTCTTCTCTCCACGCCTGCGCATACACCTTTTCCTCCCCATACGACATCCACGGCCGCACATCCGTGCCGTTATCCATACAGGCCGGAAGTATCTCATATGTGGGAAAATAAGGAATCTGCATCGTCATATCCGTTCGTCCGGTATAGGGGTAATAGCTGATCAGCAGGCTGTCATCCGTCTGTTCCGCGGTCACCGCGAGACGAAGTTCTATTCCGTCTGCCCCACTGATTCTCTCATCTTCTTCATTTTTATCCGTCTCTCCCGGAATTTCCTTCTCCAGATTTGATTTCTCTGCATTCGCGGTGATTTCATTTGCCGTCCCGGCTTCGCTGGCATTCTCTTCCGTTCTGGCCTGCAGAATTGCCTCGTAGGATGGCTCCCGCAAAGTAAAGATCAGCCCGTCTCCACCCGCTGTTCCAAAACAATATTCATCCTCTGTGGAAAAATCATCCATGCGCAGGTTCTCTTTTCCGATCACGATCTTCTTCGGCCCTGCCTCATCATCCTCTGTCTGCTCCGTACCGAACCCGCTTCCGCCGTCGGTCAGCAGTTCCCATGTATCCTGGGAATCCTTTTTTCTTCTGTAAAGGCGGTTATCCCCAAAATAGGAGGCATCCGCCAATCCAACTTCCTGCTGCGTGTTTTCCTGCGTATTTTCCCGCATGTTTGCAGGGTCACCGGTTGAAGCCTGCTGTTCGCTCTCTGCCGCTGACACAGAATCCTTCTGTGCCGTCAGACGGATCACCAGCCGTCCCCGGTTCGTCAGACCGGCCTGATCCGGCATCCGCTCTACATAGCCCTCCTGCAGCTCATAGATCCACCCCTGCCAGGAAAAACGCGCATTCACCGGTACAACCGTATACCAGGCCGCCTCGTTTTCCTCGTACACCGCCACCCCCGGCACGAGACGAAGCATCCGCCTCAGCCCTGCATACACCGTATCCTTCTGCCATACTAGCAGCGCCAGTGCCGCCACCGCGGCGGCACCCGCCAGTCTTCGCCAGGAAAAGTGATTACTCTTGACTTTTTTTCGATTCACTGTTTCGAAATTTTGTCGGGTAATACCTTCCCCGGCTTGATTTTCCGCATTCTCTTTCAAATTTTCTGAAACTTGTTGCTGCACACGATCACGAATCTTCTGTACGGAAATCCGGTCTTCTTCCCCATCACACGCATGATTATCTTCCAAATCGGACACCATGTTCTCCAGCCGATCCTCACTCCAAGTCTCTTCCGGGATTCTGGAAAGAAATGCCTCCACGTCCTCCGGTTCAAGCACATCCAAAGCCGCATACATCCCGATCCTCATGTCCAGCTCTCTATCCTTGTTGATATCCCCGTTTTCCGTCCCATCTGCGTCTCTGCCCGTACCCACACGTAAGTCATCGGCTCCGCATCCGATCTCCGTCCTCTTTTTCTGCTCTTTCTTCATCACTGGCGCCTCCCTTCCAGCCATACCCGCAGCTTCTTCAAACCTCTTCCCACCTTCTGATCCACCGTATTCTCCCGCAGATTCAGTGCCCGGGCAATCTCCTTCGTCCGCTGGCCCAGATAATATTTCCGGAGAAAGATCTCCCGATCCGGTTCTCCTAAGCCTTCCAATGCCTCCAGCAGCTCCATCCGCCCCGGCAGCTGCTCCAGCTCCGGACAACGGCTGCCCACCAGCTCCAGTTCCTCCGGGGATGCCGTCTGCTGCTTCAACAGCTGCCTGCAGCAGTCCGATGCCCGCCTGGCAGCCAGCACCGCCAGGAAGCTCTTCACCGTTCCCTTCTCCAGATCAAACCTGTCCCTCGCTTCATATAAATCCATAAACGCCTCACTGACACAGTCTTCCATATCTTCTTTTGTGCCGATCCCGGCCAGCCGGGTGCGGACAATCATAAAACACAGCCCCATATAGGCGTGCATGGCCGCATCCACGCCCCGCGCCGGATCTTCCTTCAAAAGTCTGCCGATCTCATCTGCCACAGATATCCCCCCTTTTTCTTACAGCGTCGCTCCCTTTTCTTTTCGCTCATTACATAATTCTTTTTTTACGCAAAAAATCTGACAGAGAATTTTATTTTTCTGCCAGATTTTTTTCAAACAACGCATTTTCCATTCAGATACTATTTTTCATTATGCCTTTTGTTTACTTTTCCGGCCAGAATGGTCAGATAGCGGAACAGAGATTCTGCCGCAAAGGTGAACACGATCATCAGCAGCACGCAGATCCGGGACATGGCACTGATGGCAAACAGCTGTCCCAGGAAAATACCGCAGAACACCAGGCCGCAGATATTTCCGATCACAACCGCATACTTTGCTTTGTTAAAAGGCTGGCTGATCTTGATCAGGATCATAAAGCCCACTGCAGACAGCAGCATGGTGGAAGCTGTGGCAATATCTGCATCAGGAAGCCCGAAAACAGTTCCGCAGGTCACCAGTGCCCCTACTGCCAATGCATCGGTGATTCCGGCCGGAAGTGCCCGCAGCATGACGTTGGTCATGAAATGTCCCCGGATCCGTTCCCGGTTCGGTTCCATTGCCAGCAGAAATCCCGGCACACCGATGGTGAACATGCTGATCAGCGAGATCTGGGACGGTTCCAGCGGATAGGTGATGGCAAATACCGCCGAAAACAGTGCCATCAGCAGGGAGAACGTGTTTTTCACCAAAAACAAGCTGGCGGAACGCTGGATATTATTTACGACCTGTCGTCCCTGGGCCACCACATCGGGCATGTGGCCGAAATCGGAGTCCAGCAGTACAGCCTGGGCGGCCTGGGCAGCCGCCTCACTTCCCGATGCCATGGCAATGCTGCAGTCTGCATCCTTCATGGCCAGAATGTCGTTGACACCGTCGCCGGTCATGGCTACCGTGTGTCCGGCGTTCTGCAATGCCTGCACCAGCAGACGCTTCTGCCTGGGTGTCACCCTGCCAAATACCGTATAGCGAAGTGCCGCCTCCTGCAGCTCTTCTTCTGTCCGCAGGCTTCCGGCATCCACATATTCGTCCGCGTGGTCAATGCCCGCCAGCTTGGCGATCTCGGAAACCGTCTGGGGATTGTCGCCAGAAATGACCTTCACGGTCACCTTCTGGGATTTGAAATAGGCAAAGGTTTTCTTCGCATTCTTCCGCAGCGGATTGGAGAGAATCACGAATCCCACCGGGGAAACTTCTCCCGCCAACGTTCCGTCGCCATTTACAGAAGAACAGGCCGCCAGCAAAAGCACCCGATATCCTTTCTGCTGATACGGTGCGATCTCCTGCCGGATCCATTCATAACGGCTGCCCATAATAAACTCCGGGGCGCCAAACGCAAAGCTTCCTTCCGCAAAGGTCACCGCGCTGTATTTTCTTGAGGACGAAAAGGGAAGAACTGCCTGTGCCCGGAAGCGGTTCCCCGTCTGGCGGCCGGAGGATGTCTGCTTTGCCTTCTCTGCTTTTCGTTTCTGCAGGTATTCCCGCAGCGCCTGCATCGTTTCGTTATCATCCGGCACTGCTGCCGCATAATCTGTCAACAGATTTTCCACTATCTCAGCCGCTGTCTGACCAGACATTTCCCTTTTACATGCATCCTGACCGGATTCTCCCTGTCCGACCGCCTCCTGGTAAGCTTTCGCCGCAACGATCTGCGCCACCTGCATACCGGGTTCCGTGATAGTGCCGGTCTTATCCACGCAAAGTACATCTACCCGGGCCAGCGCCTCGATGCTCTTCATATCGTGGAGCAGCACATTCCTGCCTGCCAGGCGCACCGTTCCCATGACCAGCGCCATGGTCGTCAGCAGATACAGTCCCTCCGGGATCATGCCGGTAACCGCCGCCACCATGGAAATGATGCTCTTCTGGAATGTTTCATGATTCATAAAATAAGCCTGGGAAAACAGCACCGCACCCACCGGAATGATGATGACACCCACCCATTTGATCAGCTGATTGACCGACCGGATCATCTCAGAAGGTTCTCCGTCATCCATCTGCTTCGCTTCTGCTGTCAGCCGGGAAATATAAGAATCATTGCCCACCTGTTCCAGTCTTGCGTAACATTGTCCGGATACTACAAAGCTGCCCGACATGAGACGGTTACCGGGCTCCTTGCGGATCTCATCCGATTCTCCAGTCAGAAGTGATTCATTCACCGCCACACTGCCCTGAAGCACACAGGCATCCGCACAAATCTGGTTGCCCGCACGAAGCAGGATGATATCATCCTTCACCAGATCCACCGAAGCAATCTGCATCTGTCTGCCGTCCCGAAGTACAATGGCATGCGGTGCATGCAGCATGTTCATTTTATCCAGTGTTTTCTTTGCCCGCAGCTCCTGTACAATGCCGATGACCGTATTGGCAATCACCACCGGCAGAAATGTCAGATTCCGGAAAGAACCGGCAATGATAAGAAGAATAGCCAGAACAAGAAAAATCAGGTTGAAATAAGTCAGTGTATTCGACAGAATGATCTGCTTTGTCGTCTTTTCCGTGGTAATATCCGCACGATTCGTCTGTCCTGCGGCAATCCGCTCCTGTACTTCTGCCTCTGTAAGCCCTACAAGAGATTGTTCTTCTGTATATTCTTTGCTACCCATACTGGCCCCACTTCTTTCGAAAATTTGTTCATGTACACACTTTTACACCATGTACCAAGGCAATGTCAAGCAGAGTTTAGGATTTTTAATGTTTCTTAATTGAAACTTAAGATTAGAAAAAAAGTGCCGGGAGCTGTAATCACCTACAGTCTCTCGACACTTCTCTTTTCCTATTTGGCGTAATCGGTTACGCGGCTTTCGCGTATCACGTTTACCTTTATCTGTCCAGGATATTCCAACTCAGCTTCAATCTGTTTGGAAATATCTCGTGCTAACAATACCATGTCTGCATCACTAACCTGCTCTGGAACTACCATAACACGAATCTCTCTACCCGCCTGAATTGCAAAAGATTTGTCTACGCCCTTGAACGTATTTGTAATATCTTCCAGTTGTTTCAGTCTGTTTGTATATGTTTCTAATGTCTCTCTTCTTGCGCCCGGACGAGCTGCAGAAATGGTATCTGCTGCCTGTACCACACATGCAATCAGAGATTCCGGTTCTACATCACCATGGTGAGCTTCTACCGCATTGATAACAATCCGGGACTCCTTGTACTTTCTGCACAAGTCAGCACCAATCTGGATATGGGAGCCCTCGACATCGTGGTCGATGGACTTACCGATATCATGCAGCAGTCCGGCTCTCTTTGCCACACGGACATCCAGTCCGATCTCACCGGCAAGTAAGCCTGACAGATGAGCCACTTCGATAGAATGCTTCAACGCATTCTGACCATAGCTTGTTCTGAACTTCATTCTTCCGAGTAATCTGACAAGTTCGGGGTGAATGCCATGCACGCCAACTTCCAGGACGGCGGCTTCCCCTTCTTCACGAATCATAGTTTCAACTTCTTTTTGTGCTTTCTCGACCATCTCCTCGATTCTGGCCGGATGGATTCGTCCGTCCACAATCAGCTTCTCGAGGGCAATTCTTGCCACCTCTCTGCGGATCGGGTCAAAGCCTGATAAAATAACTGCTTCCGGTGTATCGTCAATGATGAGATCCACACCGGTCATAGTCTCGAGTGTACGGATATTCCGTCCCTCACGTCCTATGATTCTGCCTTTCATTTCATCGTTTGGAAGTTGTACCACAGAGATCGTTGTCTCGGCCACATGGTCGGCAGCGCATCTCTGGATGGCTGTTACTACATACTCTTTCGCTTTCTTGCCTGCTTCTTCTTTCGCCCTGCTTTCAAGCTCTTTCACCATCTTAGCAGTGTCACTCTTTACTTCGTCTTCAACAGTCTTTAAAAGATATTCTTTTGCCTGGTCGGAGGTAAGACCTGAGATTCGCTCCAGTTCCTGCACGCTCTGCTCATGAAGTTTCTCAATTTCTGATTTCTTTTTCTTGAGTTCTTCTTCTTTGGCTGTGTAGCTTGCTTCCCGCTTCTCGATGACTTCCAGCTTCTTATCCAGAGATTCCTCTTTGGATAAAACTCTGCGCTCTGTCCGCTGTACTTCCGCTCTGCGTTCCTTGATTTCTTTTTCGAGTTCATTTCTGGTCTTAATGGACTCTTCCTTGACCTCAAGCAGCGCTTCCCGCTTCTTCGTCTCAGCAGTTTTCACAGCTTCATCGATGATCTCTCTCGCCTTATCTTCTGCATTGCCGATCTTAACCTCCGCAACCTTCTTGCGGTAAGATACGGTAACTGCATAAGTAAGAGGGATCGCCACGATCAGCGTAACCACTACAGCAATGATCGTTGCTGCCGTCACAGGAGCACCTCCTCCTTATTAAATTTTCATTGTACACATACAAATACAACAGTTAAATTTTATACTTTTTTTCGTATGATGTCAAGCAAACCTTTTGCAGGTTACGAATCCTTTTTCAGAACTGTTCCATCCGCATGGCTGCCAGAACATCCTCCATCCGAAAGCCCTTGCGCATGAGAAATCCGTACATTTTCCGCTGGCTCTCCGGCGTCGCTTCTGCCGGATCATAGCCCTTGCGGCGAAGCCATCCCCGGATAGCCTCCCGCTCCTCATCCGATGAATATTCTTCCAGAATCTCCTTTGTCATATCCGCCGGGATCCCTTTGCAGTACAGCTCCTGCTTCAGCTGGAGCCTGCTCTTATTCTTCTTCCGGTAATCCACGTAATTGGACGCATACCGGCGGTCATCCTGATAATGCAGCTTCTGCACATAGGCAATGGCGATATCGATGATCTCTTCCGGGTAATCTCCTTCCTTCAGCTTCTGCCGCAGCTGCTGCTCTGTCCGATCCATGGAACGCAGCAGGTAAAGCACTCTGCGCTTCGCCCGCTTTGTCAGAACCTCCCCCATGATCTCCCCGTATACCCCGTCACTGACCGGCTGTCCTTCCCGCAGGCTGTACCGGTACAGCTCCTTATTGTACAGCGTACACCAGCGCCGTTCATCCACATAGATCCGGCTTTTGCTGCGGGTCACCGGCTCTATCTTTGTCACAAGCATCCGTCTTACAGTTCCTGATCATCCGCAGGTGCATCCGTCTGTGCAGTCTTCGTCTCCCCTGCGCCGTCCGCGGGCAGACCATAGTGCTCCCGTACCTTCTGCTCCACGTCTGTCATCACCGCCGGATTGTCCCGGAGATACTGCTTCGCATTCTCCCGGCCCTGCCCGATCTTCTCACCATTATATGCATACCAGGCACCGCTCTTGTTGATGACGCCGCACTCAGCCGCCAGATCCAGGATATCCCCCTCTCTGGAGATTCCTTTGCCGAACATAATATCAAACTCTGCCTCCTTAAACGGCGGAGCCACCTTATTCTTCACAACCTTGATCCGGGTACGGTTACCGACCATCTCCCCGCCCTGCTTCAACGCCTCAATCCTTCTCACATCCATACGGACAGAAGAATAGAACTTCAGGGCACGTCCGCCGGTGGTTACCTCCGGATTGCCGAACATGACACCGACCTTCTCACGCAGCTGGTTGATGAAAATAACGATACAGTTGGACTTACTGATGACAGCTGTCAGCTTTCTCAGTGCCTGGGACATCAGTCTTGCCTGCAGACCCACATGGGAATCTCCCATATCGCCGTCGATCTCTGCCTTGGGCACCAGCGCCGCTACAGAGTCTACGATGATCACGTCCATGGCACCGGAACGCACCATCGTCTCTGTGATCTCCAGCGCCTGCTCGCCGTTATCCGGCTGAGAGATATACAGATTGTCAATATCCACACCGATATTTCTCGCATATACCGGATCCAGGGCATGCTCCGCATCGATGAAGCCTGCAATGCCGCCCCGCTTCTGCACCTCTGCCACCACATGCAGCGCCACGGTCGTCTTACCGGAGGACTCCGGCCCGTAGATCTCGATCACACGGCCCTTCGGAAGGCCGCCCAGTCCCAGGGCAATATCCAGGCTCAGAGAACCTGTCGGAACGGTCTCCACCTGCATGTGCGCACTGGTATCTCCCAGCTTCATCACTGCACCCTTGCCATACTGCTTCTCTATCTGTCCAAGCGCTGCATCCAGCGCCTTTAATTTCTCTTCTTTTCTGTCTTCCTTTGCCATACTCTTCTCCTTTTACAATGAAAACTCTTGTTCGAACTTATGTTCGTTTCTTAAGATAATACTAGTATATTTTTTCCAAAATGTCAACTGATTTTGCCTGCAGAAATGCAGGCGACAGAAATGTCGTCAGATATGAACGATAAAAAATACCGAACAGAACGGGTCATCAGAAACGATCTGCTGTAAGCATAGCATGAAATAGCTGCCCGCGCAATCGTGAATATGCACAAACAGTTCAGCCGTGCGTTTTGTGCGGGCAGATTCCATGCTCGCATGGAAAGATGGCCTCGCAAATACGCACGAACTGAGCGCCAGATCATGAGCAGAAATCAGCTGCGAAGCAGCGGGAAGCATCGAAGATGCGATTCTGCGAATGGCGCGGCTGAACGTCACTCCATACCACATCCGTGTTTTTTCTACATAAACAGAGCGCCCGGTTTCCCGGGCGCCCCACATCTCTAGCCAATCAGCCAGTCATACATTTCCTTATACTGTGCCGCAGACGTATTCCAGGAGAAATCCTGTGCCATGGCACGGTCTACGATCTTGTTCCAGTCCCGCTTCTTGTCATAATAGATATGCTCTGCATAGCGGATCGTCGCCAGCATCTCATGGGCATTATAATTGCAGAAGCTGAAACCGGTTCCGGTGCCCTCATACTCATTGTAGGGCTCCACCGTGTCCTTCAGACCGCCTGTCTCGCGGACGATCGGCAGGGTGCCATACCGCAGGCTCATAAGCTGGCTCAGGCCGCAGGGTTCAAAGAGCGACGGCATCAGGAAGGCATCGCACGCCGCATAAATCTTGTGTGAAAGATCTTCCGAATAGAAAATGTTGGCCGATACTTTATCATTATATTTCCAGTCAAAATGACGGAACATATTTTCGTATTTTTCTTCTCCTGTACCGAGGACAACGAGCTGGATCGCATCCTGGCACAGTTCATCCATCACATAATCGATCAGATCCAGGCCCTTCTGATCCGTCAGGCGGGAAACAATACCGATCATCATGACCTTCTTATCTTCCTTCAGGCCCAGCTCCTTCTGCAGCGCCAGCTTGTTCTTGTTCTTCTCCCTGCGCCAGTTGGATATCGTATAGTGCTTATCCAGGAACTGATCGGTGGCCGGATTGTACTCTTCGTAATCAATGCCGTTCACGATGCCCCGAAGGGAATTCGACCGTGCCCGCAGAAGACCGTCCAGCCCCTCACCATAGAACGGTGTCTTGATCTCCTCTGCATAGGTCCGGCTCACCGTGGTAATCGCATCCGCATACACGATACCGCCCTTCAGATAGTTGGCATCCCCGTATGCTTCCAGCTTATCCGGTGTAAAATAATAAGAAGGCAGGCCTGTAATGTCCTTGATCGTCTTCATATCCCATACCCCCTGGAATTTCAGGTTGTGAATGGTGATGACAGACTTCATATGTTCAAAAAAGCTGTTCTCGTGGAAAACATCCTTCAGAAATACCGGGATCAGTCCGGTCTGCCAGTCATTGCAGTGAATGACATCCGGCTGGAATCCAATGACAGGGAGCGCCGATAACACTGCTTTTGAAAAGAATGCAAACTTCTCCACATCCTCATAAATATTGCCGTAAGGCCTTGGTCCGGCAAAATAATATTCATTGTCGATAAAATAATACTGGATATCATTGTATTTCATCTCGAGAATACCCACATACTGGCTTCTCCACGCAAGATCCATATAAAAATGGCCGAGATATTTCAGCTGGCTCTTCCATTCGTCCTTCATGCACATGTACTTGGGAATGATCACCCGTACATCATATTCCTTCTTATCAAAACACTTCGGCAATGAACCGACAACGTCCGCCAGACCTCCGGTCTTGATAAATGGAACTGCCTCTGATGCGACAAATAACACCTTTTTCATGCTTGACTCCTCCCTGCTCATGATGATGTCCCGTAATTGTCTGTACTTATAGAATCATTATACCAAAAAGAAGCTACTTTTTAAAGAGTCAGCTTATGATTTCTGCAAATGCCAAAAAGGTTCCCTATGCCCGCGTCTTATACTCCAGGCGGATCCGGTCTGCGATCAGTGCGATAAACTCTGAATTGGTGGGCTTTCCTTTCCCATTGCTGACCGTGTAGCCGAACAGTTCATCGATGGTATCCATCTTTCCCCTGCTCCATGCCACCTCGATGGCATGCCGGATCGCCCGTTCCACCCGGCTGGGCGTGGTCTGATGCACCTTGGCAATCGTCGGATACAGCACCTTCGTAATGGAGTTCAGCATATCCATATCCTTCACCGACATGATGATCGCATCCCGCAGATACTGATACCCTTTGATATGCGCCGGAACGCCGATCTCATGGATCATATTGGTAACATCTGTCTCCAGATTGCGGTTTATGTAACCCTCTCTTGCCTCTTTCGACGGCGAACGCTCCGCTGCTCCTCTGGCTGCCGCCGTCATTCCCGGCCGCATCTGTTTGATCCTTCTGCGGATCATCTCCCCGTCAAAAGGCTTCATAATATAATAATCCGCACCCATGGCAAATGCATTCTCCGTTACCTTCTCCTGACCGATCGCAGTGACAACGATAAATGCCGGCCGTTTCGTCAGTTCACTGTCATTGTGTACCTTATCCATGACACTTAATCCATCCAGTTTGGGCATGATAATATCCAGCAGCATGACATCCGGATGCTTGGAACGAATCAGCTGATAGGCCTCTTCTCCATCCGATGCTTTTCCGACAATCTCCATATCCTGATCCTGTTGAATGATCTCTTCCAGTACATCAGCCATAAGCTTGTTATCATCTGCTATTGCAACACGAATCTTATCCATACCTGTCACACTCCTCAAGTTTACATTTTCTTTTTATCGTTGAATAAGGTTATTTTTTATTATAATAATCCCTTATTAGCCCGGCAATCAGAAGTTATCAACTTATTTCGACAGGTCTCGGCAAATTATTAAGGATTTTCCGAAAAATTGTGTCGTCCATTGTGTTGTCTTGCATCATTCTTTTAAAAAATATCGAAACTTTTCTTAATTTTTCGAACAAACAAGGCAGTGCATTTGCAAATATACCTTACTTTAGTCTCAAAATTCTCCCTCACGGAAATATTTTCTGTGTAAAAAAAGAGAAAAAATAGCTTCTGAAGCAAAAATATTTTTTCCATCCTGTACAAAGCCCTCCCACTTCACTCCCATTTTTTCAAAAAATCTCATCCAGAAAGAGGTACTTCTTCCAAAAAATACTTATATTTTTCCAATATCCACTCAAAAATATACAGAAAAATCCGTGATTTTTTCGCCATTCAGGCGTTCCCTGCAGCATCCTCTGTCACAGATCCCTGATCCACCTTCCTTTATATGCCAAAAATTTTTTTCAAAGATGCTGTTTGGCCGTAAAAAAAGAAGAGTCTGTTTGAGACTCTTCTTGTCGGATCATGCTTTTAATATGGAAGATAATACTTCCCGGATCCGGGCCGCATCAATAGGCTTCGCAATATGATCGTTCATGCCCATCTCCAGCGCCTTCTTCCGGTCTTCCTCAAAGGCATTGGCAGTCATGGCAATGATGGGAATCCCGGATTTTTCCCTGTCCGGCAGCCGTCGGATCACCTGCGTCGCCTTATAGCCGTCCATGTTCGGCATCTGGATATCCATCAGGATCAGGTCATAGGTTCCAGCAGGCGCCTTTTCCAGCCTGTCCACGCAGAAAATACCATCCTCCACGCAGTCTACCGTAAATCCCATTTCTTCCAGAATGAGCGTGGCAATCTCCGCATTCAGTTCATTGTCCTCCGCCAGCAAAATACGTTTTCCCGTAAAATCAGCCTCTGCGGAAATCGCAGACAGCCGTTTTTTCTCATAATATGCTGCATCTGCGATCTTATGGGGCACCGTCACGGTGAATCTGGTTCCCTTCCCCAGTTCGCTTTCCACCTCCAGAGTGCCGCCCATCAGATCCACCAGGCTCTTCACAATGGCCATTCCCAGACCGGAGCCCGATACTTTGGCCGTGGTGGTGTCCCGCTCTCTGGAAAATGAATCAAACAGATGAGGCAGAAAGTCCCTGCTCATACCGATCCCTGTATCCTCCACAGATGTGGCGACCCGGATATACCCCTCCCGCTCGCAGGGCAGTTCTCTCGTTATGATCGTGATCCTGCCGTTCGGCGGTGTATATTTCACCGCATTGCTGATGATGTTGGTCAGAATTTCCTGCATTTTCGTGCGGTCGCAGATGATATTCGGATGTTCTACCTGCACATCATGGGTGATGGTCAGATTCTTTTTCCGGGCTTCCATCTCAAACACACTGCAAACGCCGCTGACGATATTGCCGGTCTTATTGTAATCCTCATCCAGCTCCATCTTGCCGCTCTCGATCCGCGCCATATCCAGCACGTTATTGATGGTAGAGAGAAGCAGATTGCCGGACTGCTCGATCATCTCCTGATAATGCAGCAGCTGCGGATCTGTCAGCCGGTCACGCATCAGCTTCGAATAGCCCAGAATGGCATTCATGGGCGTGCGGATATCGTGGGACATATTCAGGAGGAAGGTCGTCTTCGCCGCGTTGGCACTCTCTGCCACCTGGTAAGCAACCCGCAGGCGCTCCTGCTCCATCTCCTGCTGCTTCTGCCAGCTGACGATTCTTGTCACATAAAGAATGTGGGTCACCTGACCGCCCACATTCCGCTTTTTCTCGATAAAACGGGCCTGATGCCAGTTGCCGTCCGCCGCCAGATACTCAATCTCTATCACATCGGATGCACCCATCCGCGCCGAAACCGTAGACAGGTCAAAAAATCCGCTGACCGCGTTCTGGTACTCCGTCGCCACAAGCGTTCTGCAGAGCTCATCCAGCTTTGCCTGTGCTCCCGCTCCGCTGCCTGTCAGACGGTGCACCGCATGCTCTCTGCCGGATATTTCCTCGTAAAAATCATTGACAAGATCAATACTGTAAATGGAAAAGTATACCCGGCTGACCGCAGAGACTACCTCATGCTCCAGCAGCAGTTCATTTCTGGCCTTCTCCGCCTCCTGCAGCGCCCGGTGCAGCTTTTCATCGGTCTCATGCTTTTCATCGGTATTGATAAACACGCCGTCAAAGGCGATGGGAGAACCGTCCGCTCTTCGTGACAGCCGCCCTGCGGCCCGGAACCAGTGGTATGTACCGTCCTTGGCAGCCACCCGGTATTCCACATCGTAGGTTTTCCGGCTGGTGTAGTCCTCTACGGTGCTGCGGTATTCCTCCATCGTATATTCCCGGTCCTCCGGATGAAGCCGGTCAGACCAGGAGGAAAATTCATCTGGGAAATCCTCTGTCGAAGTAAATCCCAGCATGTGCCGCATCGTATCCGACCACCGGCAGGAAACCATCTCGCCTTCGGCATTATATTCCAGCTTCCACGCACCGGAACCAAGCGCTTCATGAATGTTCTGAAGCGCAGTCATCTCCATTTCCATATCTGTCAATGCACTTTTCTTTTTATCCGGCATGGTTCATCCCTCTCATTCCCCTTCGTCTTTTTCAATTATATATTTTTCGACAGGGGATGGCTACGAAAATTTCTGTGCCAGCATATTTTCGATAAAGATTCCATATCCCTTCGTCGGATCGTTGACGAACACATGGGTGACAGCTCCCACAATCCGCCCATTCTGGAACACCGGTGCCCCGGACATGCCCTGAATCACGCCGCCGGTGGCGTCCAGCAGTGCTTCATCGGTGACCTGAAAGATGATGCCTTTGTTGACGCTGTCTCCGGACAGACGGATCTCGGTGATCTGGATGCCGTATTCCCGGTAGGTACCGTCCAGGCAGCAGCGGATGGAAGCAGGGCCGATCTCGATATCCTGTTTGAGCCCCACTTCCACAGGTTCGCTCTCACAGGCGGCCAGCAGGGTCTTTTCCGCTGTGCCGTAAATACCGGCAGTGGTGTTGCACTCGATGATGCCCCGTTTCCGGGAACGCTCATAGGAGATCATGCCCATGAGCTCCCCCGGCGTTCCTTTTTCTCCCTTTACGATGGACAGAATCTCTGCCTCATACACACTGCCGCCGTCGATTTCCATGAGGGTACTGGTGTCGATATCGTTGATGCCATGCCCCAGCGCACCGAAATGATGGCTGGCATCCACGTAGGTCAGGGTGCCGATGCCCTGGGTGTTGTCCCGCACCCAGATGCCCAGCCGATAAGAACCGTCCGCACAGAGCACCGGTGTTACCTTCAGTTCCATCTCTTCCCCGTCTCTTCGCACGCCCAGCACCAGGCTTTCCCCGCCGCAGGCTGCCACGGCCTCCACCAGGGCGTCCTTTTCCCCGATGGTCTGTCCGTTCACCGCCTCGATGTAATCCCCCGACCGGATGATATTCCGGGCAGGCTCCAGATCCGCCCCGTCAAAGGCCGTCACCGGGCTGGTCCCGATGGCCAGTACACCGTTGGTGTGCAGATAAATGCCGATGGGTATGCCCCCGGGTGTCACATACTGCCGGGGCTGCACGGAAACCGCCACCGTTTTCAGCGGAATCACGCCAAACAGGCGGCAGCGCATGACGAAATTGCCCTCCGCTTTTCCCCAGAGGGAGAAGGGCTTTGCCATATTGACATGGATTTCTTTTCCCTGTGCCTCACTGTTTTCATACACGGAGGTGCCGCCGAAGCTGGCGCTCACCGGCAGCCCCCAGTCAAACTGCTGCGTCTCCTGCACGTTCAGGCGGATTTCGTCCGGGATCCGTCGATAAAAAAAGAAGAAAACATACAGGCAGAGGCCGATGATGCCTCCCGCCAGCAGTCCCCACAGCAATCTTCGATACACTTTTTTCCGTTTCTCCACCAGACCTGCACCTCCCATAAAATTTAACCATAACCACATAACCATAAGAAACACGCTTTGCGAGTTTCTCATGGTTGTCGCGGCAGTCGCCAAGGTCTCGTGCAAGCCCGGACTTTGGCTCGTTGCTCGCGCAAAAAAAGTCCGGGAACCACAGCGAAGCTTTTCCTGCTCCGCAGCAGCTCCCGGACTTCTCCTGATTAGTATGAGAGTTCCGTCTGATTTTCACACCCGTTATTTTTTGTACGATCTGCCAATTCTTTCATTTCACGCGCATTTTGCAGCACGGCATCGGTGATGCGCACGCCGCCCAGCATCCGGGCCAGCTCCACCGTCTCTTCCTCGTGATCCAACCCACGGATCACGGTATGGGTACTGCCTGCTTCCACCTGTTTTTCAATGAGGAAATGGGCATCTGCCATGGCTGCGATCTGGGGCAGATGGGTAATGCAGATGACCTGCCGCCGACCGGCAATGACGCTTAATTTCTCGGACACCTTCTGGGCCGTCCGGCCGCTGATGCCCGCATCGATCTCGTCAAAGATCTGTGTCCCGATGGCATCCCTGTCTGCCAGCACTGCTTTCACCGCCAGCATGATCCTGGAAAGCTCACCGCCGGAAGCCACTTCCTTCAAGGGCCGCGCCGGCTGCCCCGGGTTGGTGGAGATATAGAAGGTCACCCCATCGGTGCCGCCTGCGGTATAATGATCCAGCGTCTCAAAGCGGATTTCAAAGCAGAGTGCCGGAAAATTCAGATCCTCCAGTGCATGGCGCACCTCTGTAGCAAACTGAGCCGCCGCTTTCTGCCGGATGCCGCTTAACTTCTTCGAAGCTTCTGCCAGCTTTTTCTCCGCAGCATCGGTTTTTGCCTTCAGCTCCTGCCGGTATGTCTCATAGGATGCCAGCTTTTCCAGATAAGATTCCTTCTCCTGGCAATAGGCCTGAATCTTCTCTATGGTGCTTCCATATTTATCCTTTAAATGGTTGATCAGGTTCAGCCGTTCCTCCACCGTGTAGAAGTCCTCCTGGCCGAAGGTGACAGCATCCGCATAATCCTGTAATTCCCGGTTAAAATCGTTGAGCAGGGAATCAATGGTCATGAGCTGCTCATGCAGGCCTTCCAGCCCTTTGTCATAAGCGATCACGCCGGAAAGTGCCCGGACTGCCCTGCCGACGGCTTCCCCGGCACCGCTGCCGGAATCGTAACCGGTCTGGGCATAAGCTGTCTCCAGTGCCTCCGCGATGCTTTTCGCATGGGTCAGCTTCCGGTACTGCTCCTCCAGCTCCTCATCCTCCCCTGGGCGAAGGGCCGCATCCTGGATCTCCTGTACCTCAAACTGTGCAAAAGAGACCTCTCTGGCCAGCTGCGCTGCGTCCATGGTCTCTTCTTCCCATTCTTTGCGGAGAGACTGGTACTCGACGTAGCACTTCTGTACTTTGGCAAGGGCTGCGGCCGCCGCATCTCCCGCGTAAGCATCCACCAGTTCCAGCTGCCTCTGGGCTTTCATCAGCGTCTGGTTCTCATTCTGCCCGTGAATGTCCAGCAGATATTCCCCGGCCTGCTTCATCACAGCCGCCGAACAGGACTCCCCGTTGATGCGGCAGATACTCCTCGTGCCCATGAGTTTTCTGGAAAACACATAGACACCGTCCTCCGGATAAATGTCCAGATCCGCCAGGGCTTTCTGCACGCCGGGCTCCGCCGTGAAGGTCAGCTCCGCATAGGCATAGTCCGCCCCTGTGCGAATCACATCTCTGGACACCTTGCCGCCCAGTGCCATATTCACAGATCCCATCAGAATTGATTTACCCGCACCGGTCTCACCGGATAAAATGTTCAGGCCTTTGCCGAAGGTGACCTCTGCCGACTCGATCAGTGCCAGGTTCTTTACCATTAAGCTTACTAACACGTATCTCTCCTAATTTTAATTATTCCAACAGTTCCGCCGCGCCATTCGCAAACTATTGCAGGACCTTATTGATCTTATCCATGGTGATGAGGGTGTCGTCCACGGTACGGATGGCGCACATGACAGTGTCGTCCCCGGCCACGCAGCCCACGATCTCATTCCAGTGCAACTCATCCAGCGCCAGCGCCACGGCCATCGCCATGCCGGACGCGGTCTTGATGACGAGGATGTTCTGGGCCATGTCCATGGACACGAAGCCATCCCGCAGCACGCGGATGTATTTCTCGCTCTTCCATCCCTCTTTGTTCTGGAACACCACATAACGCTGGCGCTCTCCATTCTCTGATATCTTCATCAGCTTCAGCTCCCGGATATCTCTGGAAACGGTGGCCTGCGTTACCTGAAAACCGGCCTCATTCAGCTTGTCTGCCAGTTCTTCCTGCGTCTCTATGTTGTATTTATTGATGATTTCAATAATCTTGGCATGTCTGGCTGTCTTCAACTGTGGTATCCTCCCATTGTCTGTTTTATTCCTTTTAACCATTTTCTCTCTATATATGCTTCCTTACATCAGCTTTCTGCTGAGCACCTCCAGGAAGCTCTGGTCATTGAGCTTGATCAGCTTTGTGGCGTGGATGGAGCGGCGGATCTTCACCCGTTCCCCGCTGACGAGACCGATCTCCGTATCTCCGTCAAAGGTAGCCACGGCTCTGTCCTTCTCCATCTTCCGCCCCGGGCCGATGACGATCTCCACCTGGTCATGGCCGGAAAGCACGATGCTTCTGGCGTTGAGGGTATGGGGACAGATGGGCGTGATGAGCAGCATCTCCGCCCCCGGCTCCACGATCGGGCCTCCGGCGGACAGATTATACCCTGTCGATCCCGTCGGTGTTGAAATAATCATACCATCTGCATTGTAGGAATTCAAGTACCGCCCATTGACAAAAATCTGAAAATTCACCACACGCAGAACGCCCTGTCTGCTGATGACAATGTCGTTCAGCGCCTTTCCTGCGTAGGTTTTCCCTTCCTCTGTGAAAACCTCGCCGCACAGCATCATCCGTTTTTCCAGATAATATTCTCCCCGGATGAGGGTGTCCAGCGCCTGTCCGTACTCGGATGCCTCCACCTCTGTGAGGTACCCCAGCGTTCCCACATTGATGCCAAGAAACGGCACGTCCCGCCTGGCCAGATCCCGGGCCGCCTGGATCACCGTCCCGTCACCGCCCAGCACAAGCACCGCATCAATGTCCTCCGGCACCCTGGCCGGGTCTGTAAACGAGTATGCATGATTTTCCGAAGGCTGCGCATTTTCCTGATATGAACACGTTTTGCCGCGGCGATTCAAATATCCGACAATTTTATCCCGCAGCGTCACACTCTCCGGCTTTTCACTGTTCGCTATGATATAAAAATGTTCCATAAATTTTCCCTTTTCCGAAGAAGCCGTTATTTATCCAGCGCATCATGGGCGCGGGTCACCACATCTGACACCACAAAGGGCCGCTCGGGTCTTGGCGTATCGTCCCCGTGATTTTGCAGATGAAGCAGGTATTCGATATTTCCCTCCGGCCCTTTTACCGGAGAAAATTCGAGATTCAGCAGTTCAAATCCGATCCCGCCCGCAAAATCTGCAATTTTATCAATGACCTCTTCATGGACGGCGCGATCCCGCACCACGCCTTTTTTCCCTACTTTTTCCCTGCCAGCCTCAAACTGGGGCTTAATGAGGCACACAATCTGTCCGTCAGGCGTCATAAGCTGCTTCACCGGCGGCAGCACCTTGGTCAGCGAGATAAAGGACACATCAATGGAGACAAAGGCCGGTGGCTCCTGGATGTCCTCCGGTACCACGTAGCGGATGTTCGTCTTCTCCATGCACACCACCCGGGGATCCTGCCGGAGCTTCCAGGCCAGCTGGCCATGTCCCACATCCACGGAATACACCTTCACCGCGCCGTTTTGCAGCATGCAGTCGGTGAAACCGCCGGTGGAGGAACCCACATCCATGCACACCTTTCCTTCCAGCACCACATCGAAATTGTCCATGGCTTTTTCCAGCTTCAGACCGCCCCGGCTTACATATTTGAGCACATGGCCGCGCACCTCAATGTCCGCCGCCTCGTCAAACATGGAGCCCGCCTTGTCCTCCCGCATGCCTTTCACAAACACGTTGCCGGACATGATGATGGCCTTGGCCTTCTCTCTTGATTCTGCCAGTCCTTTTTTGACCAGCAATACATCCAAACGTTCTTTCATGATCCCTACTCCTCTGTCAGGCAGGAGGACACATATGTGGTGATCACTTTTTCGGTGATCGTCCGGGCATCAATGCCCACTTCCTGTTTCAGAAGCTCCACGTTGCCGTGCTCCACATATTCATCCGGAATGGCACATGCCAAGAATTCCGTCTGCAGATGATTCTCTGTCAGATACCGGAGCACATGCTCTCCAAAACCGCCGTTTTCCACATTTTCTTCCAGTGTCACCAGCAGCTTGTGCTCGGATGCCACTGTTTTCAGCATCTCCCCGTCCAGCGGCTTGGCAAACCGCGCGTTGATGAGGGAACACTGATAGCCACAGTCTTTTAACTGCCGCCGCACTTCCTCTGCCGTCTTCACCATGCTGCCAAAGGCAAGAAGGGCGATCTCCGACTCGTCGTAGAGCACCTCGCTCCTGCCGTAAGCCACCGGTGCCCGAAACTGGGACAGCCCGTCGTAAGCTTCCCCTCTGGGATAGCGGATGGCAATGGGGCCGTCAAAGTTGATGGCAAATTTCAGCATATCCGACAATTCCCATTTGTTCTTTGGCGCCATCAGCGTCATATTGGGAATGCTGGTCAGATAAGAAATATCAAAAATGCCCTGATGGGTCTCCCCGTCACTGCCCACCAGTCCTGCCCGGTCTACCGCAAACACCACCGGCAGCTTCTGGATACAGACATCATGGATGATCTGGTCATAAGCCCGCTGCAAAAATGACGAATAGATCGCCACCACCGGTTTTAAGCCTGCTGCCGCCAGCCCTGCGGCAAAGGTCACCGCATGCTCCTCCGCAATGCCCACGTCGAAGAAACGCTGGGGGAACATGTTGCGGAACCGCTTCAGGCCGGTACCGTCCGGCATGGCTGCGGTAATCGCCACCACCTTCTCGTCCCGGTCACCCATTTTCCGCATGACCGTGGAAAAGATATCGGTATAGCTGGCCTTGGCCTTCCGGCTGGAAGGCAGTCCCGTCTCCACCTCGAAGGGCTCCGCGCCGTGAAACCGGGACGGATGCCGCTCTGCGGGGGCATAGCCCTTGCCCTTTTTTGTCAGTACATGGACAAGCACCGGCCCTTTCACCCGTTTGGCCTCCTGGAATACCCGCAGCAGCTGGCGGATATCGTGGCCGTCCACCGGCCCCAGGTACGTGATGCCCATATTTTCAAACAGCATGCCCGGAATGACGAACTGCTTCAGGCTGTTTTTCGTCCGGCGGATGCCGTTTACCATCTTTTCCCCGTAGACAGGAATGCTGTTCAGGGAATTGTAAATGCCCTCCTTCAGCTCCGTGTAGGCCGTGGCTGTCCGCAGACCGTTTAAATACCGGGACATGCCACCCACATTTTCCGAAATGGACATGTTGTTGTCGTTGAGCACAATGATAAAATTCGTCTCCATCCGGGAGGCATTGTTCAGCGCCTCGTAGGCCATGCCGCCGGTGAGGGCGCCGTCGCCGATGACGGAGATCACATAGTTGTCCTCCCCCAGGGCATCTCTTCCCATGGCAAGGCCCAGCCCTGCGGAAATGGACGTGGAGCTGTGACCGGTGTTAAAGCAGTCGCAGTCGCTCTCCTTTGTCTTGGGGAAGCCGCTCATGCCGCCGAATTTCCGCAGCGTATCAAAGCCGTCCTTCCGTCCGGTGAGGATCTTATGGGTATAGGACTGGTGTCCCACATCCCAGACGATCTTGTCTTTTGGCAGATCAAAGGACAGATGCAGCGCCATGGTCAGCTCCACCACGCCCAGATTGGACGCCAGATGTCCGCCGGTCACACTGATCTTCTTGATCAGAAACCTGCGGATCTCCTCCGTCAGCTCTTCCAGTTCCTTTTTATTCAGCTGTTTGATATCATTCACCTGATTGATTTTCTCTAACTGCACGCCAAAATCCCTCTATTTCTCTCTGTGGATGAGATATGCCACCAGTTCCTCCAGGAATTCATTTCTGCCCGGGAACGTTTTCAGCACATCCAGAGCACGTCCGGAAATCTCCTCCACATCCTTGGACGCTTTGTCAAGACCTTCCAGCGTCACGTATGTTGTCTTATGGTTTTTCTCATCACTGTGGATCGGTTTGCCCAGCACCTCTGTGGTGCTGGTCACATCCAGAATGTCGTCCTGGATCTGGAACGCCAGGCCGATATCCGCCGCAGCCGCCTCCACCTGGGCCACCTGTTCTTCCGATGCTCCTGCCAGCACCGCGCCGATCATCATGGATGCCTCGATGAGGGCGCTGGTCTTCAGCCGGTAAATGAAATCCAGTTTCTCTCGGTCCAGGGGAAGACCCTCGGATTCCACATCCACCGTCTGACCGCCGATCATGCCGTAAATGCCTGCCTTTTCTGCCAGGATCTTCAAGGCCGCCGGGATATGCCGGTTGTCCGGATCCACGGTAAAAGCCTTGATGGCTGTCTCAAAGGCGTAGTTCAGAAGACCGTCCCCGGCCAGAATGCCCATGGCTTCCCCGTACATGATATGGGTCGTCTTTCTGCCTCGCCGGTACTCATCGTTATCCATAGCCGGCAGATCATCGTGCACCAGGGAATAGGTGTGGATCATCTCCATGGCTGCCATGAACGGCTCAATGACCTTTTCCTTACCGCCAAACAGCGTGTAGCATTCCTTCATAAAAATGGGGCGCAGCCGTTTGCCTCCGGCCTGCACGCTGTAATTCATGGCGTCAATAACCGTCCGCTGAAAACCGGCCTCCTCCGGAAGGTAGGCGGTAATGACCTTCTCTGCCTCTGTTACTTTTTTGTTCAGTGTCTCTTTAAAACTCATCCAAACCACCGCTTTCATTGATGACCAGCATCTTTTTCTCTATTTTATCGATCTTGTCGTTGCACGCTTTCAGATAACGGACGCCCTGCTCGTAGGCAGCAAAGGAATCCTCCAGCGTCGTATCCCGGTCTTCCAGCTTCGCAATGATCCGGTCCAGTCTGCCGAAAAGTTCTTCCAGCGTCTCTTCCCGGTTGTCTTTCTCCATATCCATAATGCCCCTGCCTTTCTGCTGCTCTTACCTGCGGATCTCGGTCTTCTCTTTCACCACGGCATCGATCCGTCCGTTGGCCACATAGATCTTCACCGGATCGCCCGGCTCCACCTGGCCGATGTCCGTCACGGCCTTTCCCGCCGCATCTGCCGTGTAGGAAAAGCCCTGTTTCAGCCGCTCCAGCGGGGAAAGTCCCTCTAATTTTCGCACATAAAGATCCAGCGCATGCCGCTTCTGTTCCAGCTTCTGTTCCATGAGCTGTTCCAGCTGGTCCGTCAGCTGGGCGGCCTGCTGGCGCTTCTCCCGGATCTGGTTCTGGGGGCTGGCGTGGGTCAGCCGCAGTTCATACTGCTCGCACCGTTTTTCCGCCAGCACGATCCGATCCATGAGCAGCCGGTTCATCTGCCTGTGGCACTCGGTGAGCTGATCCAGCAGCTGCCGGACATCCGCCACCGCCAGTTCTGCCGCCGCCGAGGGTGTGGGCGCCCGCAGATCCGCCGCATAATCCGCAATGGTTGTATCCGTCTCATGCCCAACCGCGGAAATGATGGGCGTCCGACACTCAAAAATGGCCCGGGCAACGATCTCTTCGTTGAATGCCCACAGATCCTCCATGGAACCGCCGCCGCGGCCCACAATGATCGTATCCACACCAAGCTCGTCCAACAGCCGGATGCCTTTTGCCACGCTGCCTGCCGCCCCCTCTCCCTGCACCAGCGCCGGGTAGAGGATGATCTGGACAAAAGGATTGCGCCGGTGGGAAATGTTGCGGATATCCTGGATGGCCGCCCCGGTGGGCGCTGTCACCACCCCTAGTCGCCGGATGTATTTGGGAATGGGCTGCTTGTAGCACGCATCAAACATGCCCATCTCTTCCAGTTCTCTTTTCAGCGCCAGAAACTTCTGGTAGAGAAGCCCTTCTCCGTCCAGCATGATCTCTCTGGCGTACAGCTGGTACTTGCCGTCCCGCTCGTAGACACTGACGCTTCCCAGCACCAGCACATCCTGTCCTTCCTGCATACGAAAAGAGAGACCTTTCCGGTTTCCCGCAAACATCACGCAGGAGAGCGTTCCGGTCTCATCCTTCAGGGAAAAATAAATGTGTCCCGATGTATGATATTTACAGTTCGAGACTTCTCCCTTCACATAAATATGATTCAGCATAAAATCCTGGACGAACATGTTCTTGATGTACGTGTTCACCTGTCCGACCGTATATGCCCGCCGCGTCGGGCGGATTCCTGTCTGCGGCATCTGACACATCCCCGCCTTCCGATGATTCCCTGTTTCCTGTATTTCCACAGCCGGTGTGTGCTTTAGACTTCTTTCGTCTCAGACACGGCTGCTTCTTTCTGCTTAGCTCCTTTGACAGGCTTTTCACTGTCAGTCTCTGCTTTTGCAGACTTGGAACTGTCTGCCTCTGTCGTCTCTGCTTTTACCAGCTTGCCCAGCACACCGTTGATAAATGCCGGGGACTCGTCTCCGCCGAACTCCTTGGCCATCTCCACGGCCTCGTTGATGGCAACCGACGTGGGCACATCCTCATCAAAATAAATCTCATAAGCAGCCAGACGCAGGATGGTCAGCTCTACCTTTCCCATACGGGATACCTTCCATCCGGTCGCCGCCTCATTGAGCATCTCATCGATCTTCTCCAGATGCTCCATCACCAGCTCATATTTCTTTTCGATATAGCGGCGATCCTGCTCGCCCGCCATGGGGAGATCCTCCATATACAGTGCTACCTGCTCCGGCATATCCGCCGCGTCGTTGAATTCCACACGAAACAGCAGACGGAAAATGTGTTCCCGCAGCTCTCTTCTTTTCATAAATATACTCCTCCCGGAATGTAAAATTCTCTTTTGTTTCTTATTATACTATACTCTGAACGTTTTAAAAAGGGATTTTTTCACACGTTGACAGATTTGAAAGAAATGGCTATACTATATATATCAAGACAGTCGGAAGGTGAGTGCACTTCACCCGTCCCGGCGAAACTTTTATACTAAGAAATAGTCGTCAAGCTTGTCGGGGCAGGACGGCTATTTCTTATTTTTCAGATTCAGAATAGATACGATCAGTTCGGCAACTGCCAGAATCACCATAAATTCTTCATATGTACTCATAAGCATCATCCCTTCCTCAAGACTCGGAACGGATGAAAAGCACGTCCTCCAACTGCCCTGCTTCTATTGTATTTTCAATCCTAAGAAAACACAATGTCACTTTTGCACAAACCACATACAAACGCTTTCAGCAATATTTTATCGCATCATTTTGTTTTATCGGACGCGGTTCCTATGAGACAAAAAGAGACAGCCTTCAAGCCGCCTCTTCCCTGTTTTCACTGAATATTCTGTTATCTTCGATTCCCCTTACTTCATGTCCACACCTGCGATATGGATATTGACCTCCACAACGCTTAAGCCTGTCATGCTCTCGATGGCAGATTTGACCTTCTCCTGTACCTTGGCGGAGGTCTTGGGGATGCTGTAGCCATAGCTCATATTCAGGGACAGCTCTACGGTTACCTCGTTCTCCTGTACAGCCACCTTCACGCCCCGGGACAGGTTCTTCATTCCCAGCTTGCCCACCAGCTCATTGGTGATATTGCCTGCCATGGATGCCACGCCCTCTACCTCGGTAGCGGCCAGACCTGCGATGATGGCAACGACCTCATCTGCGATCTGCACTTCACCCATGTTCAGTTCTTCATGTATAGAATAAGAATTCTTCTTTTCTTCGGACATCTTTATCCCTCCTGTAACACTTATGCTATTCCTATTATAGACAGATTCCACCGGGAAAGCAAACACTTTTTATATTTATAACTGTTGTATAACCGTTCAGCCGCGCCATTCGTGCAAGCCTGAATCCGGCTAACCTAAAGCACAACTATTGTATAACAGTCCAGCCGCGCCATTCGCAAAACCGCGCCTACAGCGCTCTCCGCTGCTTGCGCAGCTCATTTTTATCATTAATCTAAATATACGATCAACAGGCAGCTCTCGGGATCCGCCGTATAGGAAATGCTCTTCAGGGACGGCAGCAGGCCAAAGATTTCCTGCCCGTCAAACAGACGACTGATGTACTGTTCGTACACCTGGCTGTCCGGGAACTTCATCATCAGGTACGTTTTTCCATCGGCTGCAGCAGCTGTCAGCCGTTCTGCCAGCAGGCTTCGGTCATACGTCTCATAATACAGCCCCTCTGCCCGGTAGTAATTCCAGGTAACGGCGGTACAGTCCGGCAGCTCCACCGGAGCATCTGCCGTATGATCCACGGAAATCTGCGCGGTTGTCAGATTCAGGTAATCATAGTTGACGTAAACATCGCCCATCCGGTGCAGCGCCTCGGAATCCATGCCGGTCACCGGGTCTCCCCAGGTGGTGTCCACATAATAGTATTCCCCGTCCAGCTGGACAAAATTCCAGGCGTGGGACACAAGAACGCCCTCCGGATTTTTCGCATCGCCGGTGACGGTGGTGCACGGGATGCCCACCTGTTCCAGCAGATACTGAGTGGCAAAGGCATAGCCCTGGCACACGGACTCTCCGTTTAACAGCACACTCAAAATGTTCTGGTTATCCGGCGCATCCTCATTGTAATCAGTGTGCAGTACGATATAGTCATAAATATATTTTTCTTTTTCGTAGGCAGAAGCGCCCTCCGGAATGTCGGAGAGGATCTGTACAGCCGCTGCGTCCACCTGCTGCTGCTTCTCGTCCCGCTCTTCCCGGGTATACGTGTACCGCCCGGAGAAGGTGTAGAATTCGGTCTGCCCGTCAATGGTATGCTCGGTGATCGTATAGCCATTGATGTAAAACAGCTCCGGATGATCCATGAGGATGGCCTGATAGGCAAGATCCACCTGATCCGGGTTCATGGACGTGATCCGCACATCCTCCTCATAGGAGGTCAGGATCGTCAGAAGCTCCAGATAAACGGTCTGATCCTCCCCATCCAGATGGGCATAGGCATAGTCCATCTCTGTCACAGCTTCCCCCGCCGCAGACATGGATTCTTCTGTCAGTGTGGTAAACTGTCTTCCGTAAATCTCCGCCTGCTTGCCAACCAGCACCTGATGCACACTGTCATAGACGGTATCCACCAGCCCGCAGCCCGACAGCAACATGCCCGACAGCGCCAGTACGGCAATCCGTGTCACAAATCCCTTTTTCATGCCAGCTACTTCTATTCCTTTCAAAACCGTTTTCCGTTCACCTGTGGTTCACTCGCAGTTCATTCACAGTTCACTCGCGCTATTCGCAAAATCGCATCTTCGATGCTCTCCGCTGCTTCGCAGCTCATTTTTGCTCATATATGGCGCTCCCTACGTCTATCCATGCGGACAAATTTTTATGCCAGCATAAAATTTGTCCACAAGAATAGCCGCGTGAACTGTAGCTTAGATTAATTTCTTCCGAATTCCTCCAGCTGCAGGCCCTCGTTCCGGTCAAGCACCATGCCGATGCTCCAGCTGTTGACAAAGAGCAGCAGCGGGTTGCCCTTCAGATCCTTGATCTTCTTCATGTCCGAAGTGCCCACCAGCTTGTTCAGATCCACATTTTCGTTGGTGATCCAGCGGATATGCTCATAGGGCAGGTTTTCCAGACGGATCTCCACATTGTACTCATTTTCCAGACGATATTTCAGCACATCGAACTGCAGCACACCCACAACGCCTACGATGATCTCCTCCATACCGGTGTTGAACTCCTGGAAAATCTGGATCGCGCCCTCCTGGGCGATCTCGTTGATGCCCTTGACGAACTGTTTTCGCTTCATCGTATCCAGCTGCCGTACCCGGGCGAAATGCTCCGGTGCAAAGGTGGGAATGCCCTCATAGGCGAACTTTTTGCCCGGCGCACACACGGTATCGCCGATGGAAAACATGCCTGGATCGAAAACACCGATGATATCACCGGCATAGGCCTCGTCAATGACCTTTCGCTCCTGGGCCATGAGCTGCTGGGGCTGGGACAGACGAAGCTTCTTGCCGCCCTGCACATGGTATACTTCCTTGGTGGCATCAAATTTGCCCGAGCAGATGCGCATAAACGCGATCCGGTCTCTGTGTGCCCGGTTCATATTTGCCTGGATCTTGAACACAAAAGCAGAGAAATCCTCGGACATGGGGTCGATCTCTCCCTGATCCGACATGCGCGGCAGCGGAGAATAGGTCATATCCAGGAAATGGCGCAGGAACGTCTCCACACCGAAGTTGGTCAGTGCGGAGCCGAAAAATACCGGCGAAAGCTCTCCCTTGCTCACCAGTTCCATATCAAATTCTGCGCTGGCGCCGTCCAGCAGTTCGATCTCCTCCAGCAGCTTTTCCTTGGCTGCACTGCCAATCTCCGCATCCAGCTCCTGGCTGTCGATGGGGATCTCCTTGGATGCACCCTCCTTCGTTCCCTTCTCGGTGTCCGCAAAGGTGGTGACACAGCGGGTGTTCCGGTCATATACCCCCTTGAAGCCCTTTCCTGAACCGATGGGCCAGTTGATGGGGCAGGTGGCAATGCCTAGTTCTTTTTCAATATCATCCAGCAGGTCAAAGGTGTCGTTGGCATCCCGGTCCAGCTTATTGATAAAGGTAAAAATCGGAATGTGGCGCATGACGCATACCTTGAACAGCTTTCTCGTCTGCGCCTCGACACCCTTGGAAGCGTCAATGACCATGACCGCGGAATCCGCTGCCATCAGCGTCCGGTACGTATCCTCAGAGAAATCCTGATGTCCCGGTGTATCCAGAATGTTGATGCAATATCCGTCATAGTTGAACTGCATCACGGAAGAGGTAACAGAAATACCTCTCTCCTTCTCGATCTCCATCCAGTCTGATACGGCATGCCTTGCCGTTGCTTTTCCTTTGACGGAGCCTGCCAGGTTGATGGCGCCTCCGTAAAGAAGAAATTTCTCCGTCAGCGTGGTTTTACCGGCATCGGGATGGGATATGATGGCAAAGGTTCTGCGCCTTTCGATTTCTTTTCTATAGTCTGACACTGAAAGCTTCCTCCTGCGTTCTTACAAAATATTCATGAAATTTCACCCTGTGAAATCTCATCTGCTGCACTCCTACAGCATCGGTTCCCCCGAAATTCTGCGCGGAATACCGAAATATTCTAACACAGTTGCCCCTATATCTGCAAATGTTTTTCTCGTTCCGAAGTTTTTGCCCGCCGGTGCGTTCTTGCCGTACATGATAAACGGCGTATATTCTCTGGAATGATCGGTGGACGGGGTGCTGGGATCGCAGCCGTGATCTGCTGTGATCATGAGAAGATCGTCGTCCCGCAGCTTGCCGAGAAGCTCCGGCAGCCGCTGATCAAAATAGGTGAGCGCTTTGGCGTAGCCGTCCACGTCGTTGCGGTGGCCGTAGAGCATGTCGTAATCCACCAGGTTCGTGAAGGACAGTCCCTCGAACTCCCGGTCCATATTTTCCAGCGTCCGCTTGATGCCCTCCTCGTTGCCGGAGGTGTACACGAAGTCCGTGATGCCGCTTCCTGCAAAAATATCCTTGATCTTGCCCACAGAGAGCACTTCCTTGCCAGCCTCCTGCAGCTGATTTAACATGGTCAACGGCGGCACCAGGGAGAAGTCATGTCTTCTCGGCGTTCTCGTGAAGTTGCCCGGGGTACCGATGAACGGCCGGGCAATGACACGGCCCACCCCGTGTTCTCCCTGTAAAATCTCTCTGGCGATCTTGCAGTACCGGTATAACTCTTCCACCGGCACAATGTCCTCATGGGCTGCGATCTGGAACACGCTGTCCGCAGAGGTGTACACGATGAGCTTGCCGGTCTTCATGTGCTCTTCACCGTAATCCTTGATGACCTCCGTGCCGGAGTACGGCTTATTGCACAGTACGCCGCGGCCCACCGCTTTGGAAAAAGCGTCGATTACATCCTGGGGGAAGCCATTGGGATAGGTAGGCATGGGCTTGGGAGAAATATGCCCTGCGATCTCCCAGTGACCGATGGTGGTGTCCTTTCCCTTGGACTGCTCCTGCATCCGGGCGAACGCTGCCGTCGGATGCGGTTCCTTCTCCCCGATGTCCATACCGTCAATATTGAAAAAACCAAGCTTTCTCATGTTTGGCATGGAAAAATAAGGACTGCGGGAGCAGGCTTTGATGGTATTGCTGCCCACATCGCCGTATTCTGCGGCATCCGGTTCTTCCCCGATTCCCACACTGTCAAGTACGATCAAAAAAACCCGTTTCATATATTTTACGCTCCTTCCTCTGGTATCTTCTACCGTCAGCATTGCTGATCTGTATTCTAAATGAAGTATAACATCAAAATAGCAGACTGACAACCTACAGAACGCCCCAACCGTCGTTCCGGGCAGCATATCTATTACCATTCACACGCGCCATTCATTGCGTTACAACCTATTCACTCAAAGGTGTAATGACAATGTTTTCCGCAGAAACCCCGGTTTTGCGCTTCATGATATCCTCGATCTGTGCCCGCTCGGCATCCCCCAGATCGGCACTGCCCACCACAACGTCAGCCGTATCATCCTCAATGTTTACCACCACATCCGCAAAGCCTTTTGCCTCCAGCAGCATTTCTGCCGCAGCCTCCCGCTCGGCTTTGTCCGTCAGGGCGACCATGGCGTTGATGGCATCCTGCTTCTGGGCGTCCTCGATATTGCTGTTGTTGATGATCTCCAGCAGCATTTCCTTATTTTTTGAACGCACCTGCTCTCGGTTCACCTTTGCCTGGGCGGTGATCCCGGACGTACTGCCCGCACTGGTCAGCACTGCTTCCCCGGGCACATCCGACGTATCCGCATCCGGCGCCACCTCATCCGTGAAAATCTCCCCGGAAGCGGCCAGATCTTCTTCTGACAGGTCAAGAAGCGCCTGGTCATCCGCAGCTGCCTGGTCACTGACCGCCTCATTTCCGGCATCCACATCTGTCTGCCCCTGTGCGTTCCCGCCCGTGGCAGAGGCCAGATCCTCCACCCCCAGCGTCCAGCGGTTTCCCGAGAAGTTCAGGTACCCCGCCACCGCGATCATAATGGCCAGCGTTGTAATGATGATCTGATTTTTTTTCAATATCCGTTTCAATACAAACCCTCCCCTTCCTTTAATTTCAGCACCTTGATTTTATGTACCTCTATCTGCAGCAGCGCCTGCACTGCCTCGAGAATGTCCTGTTCCACACGCGGATCATCTGCCCCGGTGGCGGCCACCACCACGCCGCTGATCCCGGGTGCATATTCTCTCACCACATAGGGGATCTGCCTGCCGTCCTTTGTCTCCTCAAATACCGTTGCCTCCTCTGTTGTGCTTTCCGTTTCCTGTGTTCCCTCCTGGGCATTTGTCTGGCTTGTGCTCCGGGTTGGCACATCCTTTTCCACCACCTGCTCCCCCGCATCCTTCAGCCGGATGAGTACCTGCACCTGCCCTACCCCGTCCACCTGACGGAGAAAATTTTCCAGCCGGACCTCCAGCTGTCTTTCATAGGCCGGTTCTTCCACCGCTGCCGCCTGGCTTTCCCCGGCGTTCCCCGTCCCGTCAGACGGATAACTGTCTGTCTTGCCTGTGGTTTTGTCCTGTACCGGCATGGCAATGACCAGCAGAAGCACCCCGAAAAGCAGCGCAATGACCAGGTAATCCTTCCTCGGCCCTTTTCCCGCAAATCTGCTTTTTACTATTTCTATGAACGAGGATTGTTTTTTAGTATCCATAATTTCCGCCTCCCTGGCCGCTGTGTAAATTGATGTTTTCCTCCGGCATATTCCACTGGACGGCAAGCCGACGGATGAGCGCTGTCGTCTGCCCTTCCTCCCCTTCCGATACCCGGGCCGAAACGTACAACACACTGCCGTAGCTGCCGCTTTTTTCATCGGTTTCCAGCAGAAGCTCGATATCCGTCAGCACCACCTCTTCCTGGGCCGCCAGATCCAGCAGCTGGGCTTTGAGCATGGTTTCATACTGATCCAGCACAGCTCTGCGGCCGATCTCCCCCATGCCCGCCATTTCCTCCCGCAGCTCCTCCTGCTCCCCGGAAAACCGGTAAAAACGGAAGGCATTTTCCAGCTGTTCTTCCATGCCAAACAGAGAAAACAGCGGCTGGGTCATCACAATGACGAGGCACACCCCTGTAAAAAATTTCAGATATTTCCGGTAGGTGTCCCCGGGCAGCACGTTGGTCACTGCCGTCACCAGCAGCAGGTACACCGCCACGTTCCACACCCATTCATAGAGAACCTCCATTTTTCCCTGTCCTCCGTCATTTCTGTTCCATCCGTCACCCAACGCCACAGGCTACTTTCTTCATCAGACAGATACGCATGCAGCATCCGTTTCTTCATACAACGCTATTTTCTTACGCATGCATGGCAACGCAGACCACTGCCAGCGTCAGCCAGAACAGCAGCGTCGCCGTGAACATCACCTTCATGAGCAGCACCATGCCGTCCCCCACGCTGCTGATACACGCCACGATCCGGCTGTCGGACACCGGCTGCACCACGGCGGCCGCCAGCTGGTAGCTCACGGCAAACAACGCCACCTTCGCCAGGGGGATCAGACAGAGCACCGCCAGAAATACCAGCCCCGCCGCACCGATGCTGTTGCGGATGAGCACTCCGGCCCCCAGCACCAGATCCGAGACCGAGTCAAACACCTGCCCGACCCCGGGAAGCATGCCTGCCGTTTTGGTCACCACGTCCTTCTTAAAACCATCCACCGCCGGGGCAATGAGCCCCTGCACCAGATTGAAGCCCAGCACCGCCGCCGTCATGCCTTTCAGCGCCATTTCCGTTCCCTGCCGGAACAGCCCGGCCATTTTCGACAGGATGTCCTCCTTTGTCATCTGGTTCACCAGCATGAGCAGCACGTACAGATGCACCGTCGGAAGCAGCAGCTTCTCCATCACCGCCTCCACCACTGAGATGAGCAGCAGCACCCATTCCAGGAACACCGCGCCAGTCACCGTTCCCCCGGACAGCCCCAGGGCCAGCACGAAGGATGGCATGAGCACCTTCATAAATCCCAGCACCCGGGCCAGCATCTGCTCCACCAGCCCCGACGCGGTGCCGAAGGCCTTCATGAGAATGGTCAACAGCAGCACATACACCATGTAGTAACTCACCTCGGAAATCTGCCGGTTCTGAAAAATATCGGAAAACCCGGTGAGGGTGGCCGCGATCAGGGCGATCATCACCACATGGATCAGTGTGGTTTTGTTGGTTTTCCATTCTGCAAACAGATTGTCCGCCAGCAGCTCCCGAAAAAGCAGCAGCCCGTCCCGGACACTGCCCTGCACGAAAGCCCGGATCACATCGGTGAAACGGATGTCCGTTTTCTCATCCATCTGCCGCAGAAAAGTATCGATCTCCCCGAAATCCAGCTGTTCCAGAAGGGTGTCCGTGTAGTCCGGTGTCTCCTCCCGCCAGAGGTCAGAAACCACAGCAGATGCCGGGAGCGCTGGTGTCAGTGGCCGCTGGCAGGACGCTGCCCGGACAGGGAGTACAGGAAAAAGCAACAGAAACATACCCAGCAGCAGTCCCGGCAATCTTTTGTGCCTTGTCTTCCGAAAGTGCATCGCATTTTTCTCACACATCTCTGCCTCTATCTCCATTCACATGCCCAGAAATCCCTTCATGGTCTCCAGCAGCGACAGCAGGATAGGCATGCTCACCGCCAGAATGGTCAGTTTTCCAAACACCTCGATCTGGCTGGCAATGGCCTGATACCCGGTATCCTTGCAGATGGCCGCGGAAAATTCCGACACATAGGTGATGCCCGCGATCTTCAGCAGTGTCTGCAAGTACACATTCTGGATGGAAAGATAGCTCTGGATTGTCTCCATGGTCCGGGTGATGATAGAAAGCCGTCCCACCGCAAAGTAAAAAATAAAAATACAGGCTGCCAGACTCACATAGACGGCATACTCGGATTTCATCTGTTTGAGCTGTACCGCCAGCAACACCCCTGTGATCCCGGCAGCGCCGATGCGGATCATATCCATGCCTATCTCCTCCTTTTTTACAGGGAAAACAGTTTTTTGATCGTGTCAAACAGTTCGTATATGTACGGCAAAATCCAGAACAGCACCACCAGCAGTCCCGCCAGGCTCGTGAGGAAAGCGTGTTCCTCCCTGCCGCTGTGTTTTAACACCTGGCTGAGCACAGATACCAGGATGCCCACCGCTGCAATTTTAAAAATCAGATTTACACTCATGTACGCTCTCCCCATTTACAACAGCAGAATCACCAGAAAAATGCCTGCGCTCACCCCCAGCAGCCGGGCCATGCGCATCCGTGCGGCGCAGCCGCCCCGCAGTTCCCCTACTCGGTCCAGCAGCTGCTCCTGCACAAACTGAATGGACGAAAGCTGCATCTGCTGATCCAGATAGCCGAACCCCTCTCCGAAGGACAGCAGCAGTTCCACGTCCTGGGTCTGCAGGGCCTGCGCATCTGCCCGTGCAAACTGCTCCACCCATTCCTTCCATATAAAAGCAAAGCTTTCTCCCTCACCCGCTTCCAGCCGGTCTGCCAGTGTCTTCAGCCATTTGCCAAAGGGCGGCTCCATGCGCCCGGCCATCCGCCCGAAGGCCTCCGCAGCCGGTGTCCGGCTGCTTCGGATCTCTCCCGCCAGCAGGAGGAACATGCGCCGCAGCTGGGTCAGCAGCTGGATCCGCCGACGGTAGTCCAGGCTCACAGCCGCTCCCAGCCCCGTGGCCGCTGCCAGCACGGTCAGGCTGCCCGCCAGTCTCACAAGCCCTGCCAGTCCCATCTTGCGCCACTCCTTTCCTGTTTTCGATTTTCAGCTGTCCGGCAACCGCACCGGCTTCCCGTTCCCATCCAGGATCTGCCGGATGCGTCCGGGCGTCTCCCCCATTTCCAGAAATACATACCGGTCAAAAATATGATCCTCCAGGAATTTTTTACAGAAGGGCTTCTTTTCCAGCTCTTCCATACTGCTGCCGTGCATAGTGGCCAGCACCCGGCAGCCGCAGCAGCTGGCATAGGCAATGCTCTCCACGTCCTCCGGCCTGCCGATCTCATCCACTGCCAGCACATCCGGTGCCATGGAGCGAAGCAGCATGCGCATGCCCTCCGCCTTGGGGCAGCCGTCCAGCACATCACAAGACACCCCCAGATCACAGGTGGGAATGCCCCGATAGGAACCGGCGATCTCGCCCCGCTCATCCACAACCCCCACGGTCAGCGGCTGCGTCATCCCCCATTTTTCACATTTTTCCACAGATTTTGTCCCATCTTTATACGCCGCGGCATTTCCGTCCCGGGTATACGCCTGTCCCTCCTCCGCGCCCCCGGCCAGCAGACGGATCAGATCCCGCAGCAGCGTGGTTTTTCCACAGCCCGGCGGTGAGATCATGAGCGTATGGCACAGCTGCCCGTTTTCCATGAGAAGCGGCAGCAGCAGCCGGGCACACCCCTTCACTTCATGGGCCACCCGCACATTGACCGACGTGATATACTTCATGCCCAGGATCCGCCTGCCGTCATAGATCACTTTTCCGGCCACGCCGATCCGGTGACCGCCCTCCACGGTGAGAAATCCCTCCCGCAGCTCCTCCTCATAGGCATAGAGGGAATAATTGCCCGCCAGCTCCATGGTCTCCCGCAGTTCCTCTTTTGTCACCACATATCCCAGCTCCTCCCGGCTTGTCAGATTTCCGCTGCCGGAAAGATAATACATGTGGCTGCCCCCGATGATCTGCACCGGTCGGTTGGCCCGCAGCCGGATCTCCCGGATATTGTCATAATCCAGGCAGGCACTTTGCAGCGCCCCTTTCAGTTTGGCCGGAAACAGCCGGATGATTTCCTTTTCCCTGTCCATATGTCCACCTCTTATCCCTACTATATGTGAAATCAGCCAAAATAGAACCAGGATATATGTGCGGACACGGATTTTATTTGACCAGCTCTGCCCTGTCTGGTAAGATGAATATCATATCTAACGATAGGCAAAAGGGGGATCTTCATGAGTTATCTGGAAGAATTTAAAGAAAAAAATATTGATATGGGATTCAACGCCGCTATGGGCATTGAGGTACTGGAACTGGAAGACGATTATTCCAAAGTACGCATTCCCATCAAAGACTGGGAGCAGAATCCCATCAACGCCGTGCACGGCGGAGTGATTTTCGCTCTGGGCGATGTGGTAGGGGCACTGGCCACCTGGAAAATGGGCAAGATGGTCACCACCCAGTCCTGTCACATTTCCTTTCTGAATGCCGCCATCAATGCCACCGAACTCATCGGAGAGGGACGTCCATTGCACCTGGGAAAACGCACCTATGTGGTGGATGTGGAGATCCGTGACACAAAGGGCACGCTGATCAGCAAAATGACCAACGAATATCACGCAATGAACCGGGAGATCGTCTGATCCCCCGGTTCTTTTCTTTTCGAGATTCTTTTTCACATTATCGACTGACCATCAAACAGTCCAACGCCTCTTTTAACCCCTGCACAGATAATTTATACATGGGAAACAGCTGGCCGATCTGGTATTCGCTCTCCAGCCACGGCAGCATTTCCACATTGTCATGCTTGCGGGGATTGAGCCAGACGATCCGCTTGTAATGCTGCCTGAACAGCCGCAGCCAGTCAATGCCCGGCAGGCCGCCGTTGCCGCCCCGGTAATTGCCCACCACGCTCATCAGCTCCTCCCGGCCCATCTGGGCGTCTCCCACGATGATGACCCGATATTCGGAGTCCAGGTTGCGGAACACCCAGTCCGTATCCACCCAGTCACCGTAATCGCACTCCGGCGTTTTGTAGAGGTTGCTGTAAATACAGTTATGAAAATAATAGATCTTCACATCTTTGAAATGGTTGGCCTTATCCACCGCGTGAAACAGATTGCTGCACAGGGAGCTAAAAGGCATCATCGTTCCGCCGGAATCAAACAAAAGCAGCAGCTTCACCGTATTTTTCCGCGGTTTGTCAAATTCCAGCTGTAGATATCCCCCATTATTGCAGGTGGCATCCACCGTCCGGTCAATGTCAAGCTCCGTCCGGGGCACGTCCAGCCGGGAGGAAAACTGCCGCAGTCGCCTAAAAGCCACCTCAAACTGTCTCGTATTCAGCGCCTTGTCCAGCCGGAAATCCCGGTACCGCTCCTCACCGATGACCTGAAAGGCCGAGCGCAGACCACTCTGCCCGTTGATGCGGATGCCGCCGGGGGTGCGCCCGCCATTGCCAAAAGTAGAGCCACCCCGCCTGCCGATCCAGTAGGTGCCGCCGTCATGCCGGGTTTTCTGTTCCTCCAGACGCTCCTGAAACCGCCTGCGGATCTCCTCCTCATCCGGCGGCTCCTGATTTTTCCGGTACAGGATGTTATTTTCCTGATCCCACATGGTTTCCTCGTCCGCCTCGACATTCTCCAGCCATTCCATGAACTGGGGCGGAATCTCGTCCATCGTTTTGATCCCCTGGAAAAACTCCTGAAACGCCCGGTCATATTTATCATAATCGGTCTCACTTTTCACAAGGATCATCCGGCCCAGATAGTAAAACTGCGTCAGACTGGCCCCGGAAAGTCCCTGATCCAGCGCCTCCATAAAAGTCAGCCACTCTGTCAGCGATACCTCCAGCCCTTTCGCTTTTAAAAGATAGAAAAATGGAGTAAACATCAATATCTCCTTTTTTGCAAGGTGTTCAGATCCTCATCCTTTTTCAGCAGCACGCCGATAAAGGGCAGCTCCTCCCGGATTTTTTCCGGATCAATGCCCGAGAGCAGCAGCGCCTGCAGCCAGTCGATAAGCTCCGAGGTGCTCGGTTTTTTCCGAATGTCCTTCAAGCCCCGGATCCAGTAAAAGGTCTCAAAAGCCTGCTGTAACAGATGATCCTCCAGATGGTCAAAATGCGCCCGGACGATCTCCTCCATCTGCTCCGGCCCCGGAAACTCAATATAGTGGAAAATACACCGGCGTAAGAATGCGTCCGGCAGCTCCTTCTCCGCGTTGGAAGTGATGATCACGATGGGACGGTGCTTTGCCCGCACCGTTTCCTTCGTCTCGTGGATATAAAATTCCATCCGATCCAGCTCCCACAGCAGGTCGTTGGGAAATTCCAGATCCGCCTTGTCGATCTCGTCAATGAGCAGCACCGCCTGCTCTTCGGAGGAAAAAGCCTCGCCCAGTTTTCCCAAGCGAATGTAATGGGCAATGTCGTCCACCCCTGCCTCGCCGAACTGACTGTCATAAAGACGCTGAATCGTATCATACACATAAAGTCCTTCCTGGGCCTTGGTGGTGGACTTGATGTTCCAGATCAGCAGTGGCTTGTCCAGTGCTTTCGCGATGGCCTCCGCCAGCATCGTTTTACCCGTTCCCGGTTCCCCCTTGATCAGCAGCGGCTTCTGCAGCTGCATGGCAATGTTCACTGCCGCCATCAGCTCCTGCGATGCCACATACTCCGTTGATCCTTTGAATGTGTTCTGTTCTGCTGTCATAAAATTTCTCCTAACTTTCACTCAATAGATTTCGTATCGATCATTCCCACTGTTAAATCACACGAATTGCTCCGTGCGGTGCACTCCCGCAATTCTACGTCCATTCGCATATCGTGTAGCTTACGCTCCACTTTCATGCTCATGTCCGGGCGTGTCGTAAGATTCGCCTCCCGCCTTTGTGCAAGCACAGGCGGAATCGGATCTTCGTCACTGTGATTTCATTATACCTGACAGCGTGTCCCCGGCGCAACGCTTTTCCTCTTTCCGGCAGCATCTGTCCTTGCTCATTTGTCCGAAAACAGGTATAATAAAGGCGTTCCCGAAAATTGAGAAATAATATCATGATGCCAGGGGCAACAGCCAAAAAGAACGATGCACTCGCGCAAAAGTGATTTTATGGCTGAATGCCCCGCCCTAATATGAGGACAAAAGTGGGGCGAATGCCACACGATATCCGAATATTGGGCAGGATTGTGAGAGTACGAAGTACGAAACAATCCGTAAGGCATCTAAAAAAGAAAAGGACTCCAATACTATGAGATATGTAGACCTGCATGTCCACTCCACTGCCTCGGACGGCACCTTTTCCCCGGAAGCGCTGGTGGATTATGCCTTACAAAAACAGCTGGCAGCCTTTGCCCTGACCGACCACGATACCATTGACGGTCTGGCCCCGGCCATCGCCTATGCCAGAAATACCGATGTGGAGGTCATCCCCGGCATCGAGCTTTCCACCGAATACAACGGCCGTGACATCCACATCGTCGGCCTGTTCATCGACTACGAAAACCCCGTTTTTCTGGAGCATCTGGCCGAATTCTGCGCCTCCCGTGACCGCCGCAATGAAAAAATGGCGGCACGGCTGACAGAAGCCGGATGTCCCATCACCATGGAGGAGCTCACTGAAGCCTTCCCCGATGCCGTCATCACCCGGGCCCATTTTGCCCGGCTCATGATGCAGAAAGGCTACATCCAACAGATCAAAGAAGCCTTCGAAAAATACATCGGCGACAACGGCCCCTGCTTTGTTCCCCGGGAAAAAGTCACCCCTTGGGACGGTGTCCGCCTCATCCGGGAGGCCGGAGGTCTGGCTGTGCTGGCCCATCCCGTGCTCTACCACATGAACGAGCACGCCCTGCACAAGCTGCTCTTTCCGTTAAAAGACGCGGGGCTCACCGCCATTGAAGGCCTGTACGCCACATACAACCATGCCGACGAGGCCATGGTGCGCCGCCTGGCCAGCCGCCATTCCCTGCTCTTAAGCGGCGGCTCTGATTTCCACGGGGATAACAAACCCGGCCAGGACATGGGCACCGGCTTTGGAAATTTACGGGTGCCGGAGACGATCCTTGACGACCTTCGTGCCGTCTGGCAAAAGAGTAACCACGGAAAATAGGAAAAGCACGCTATTGATAACCGGAAAGCATTAATATATAGAAAGAGAGACATTGTCTTTATGAAAAATTTCAAACTGACGATAGAATACGACGGCAGTCGTTACAGCGGCTGGCAGCGCCTGGGAAAGGGCGAGTCCACCAATACCATCGAAAATAAGATCAAAGAAGTGCTGAAAAAAATGTCCGGCCAGGATGTGGAGCTTTTCTGCGGCTCCCGGACAGAGGCCGGCGTACATGCCTACGGCCAGGTCATCAGCTGCAAACTGGATACCGATCTGTCCGCGGCAAAGGTGCGCCAGTACCTGAACCGGTATCTGCCCATGGACATTGCCGTACTGGAATCGGAAGAAATGCCGGAGCGGTTCCACGCGGCCTTAAACGCCCGCTCCCGCACCTACGTCTACCGGGTAGCCATCGGCGACGTGCCCAGCGTCTTCGAGCGCAAATACACCTACTACTGCTTCGGCCGCCCGGACGTTTCCACCATGAAGGAGGCAGCAGCGCTGTTAAAAGGCACCCACGATTTTGCCGCTTTCTCCACGGCCAAAAAGAGCAAATCCACCGTGCGCACCATCACCGACCTGGAAATATACGCCGACGACAAGGAACTGCAGATCACCATCACCGCCAACGATTTTCTTCACAACATGGCGCGCCTGATCGCCTCCACCCTGCTGGACATCGGTCTGGGCAAACGGCCCGTATCCGACATTCCCGCCATCTTCGATCCCAAAGCACCCGCAGAGGCCAGCGTACCTGCCGATCCCCAGGGACTGTTCCTGGAACGGGTGGATTATTAAAAATATGAAATAAGCAAGAGCTCCGAACAGAGAATCCATTTCCCTGCCGGAGCTCTTAACACGTTGCCCTACGGTTTTATATCTTCATGAGCAACACTTTTGTTATTTCGCTCTTCTCTTTCTGGACACGGCTGCCGCGATGGCTGCGCTGGCCAGAAGTCCTGCCAGATACAGCTCCCAGGGGGTGTTGTCCCCGGTCTTCACTGCACCGCTGGAAGAACCTCCATTGTCTGTGTTGGAACTGCCGCTGCCGGAACCGCCATTGCTTCCGCTGGAACCGTTACCGGAGCCGTTGGAGTTGTTTCCATTGGAACCGTTGCTGCCGTTATTGGCATTGGAGTTATTTCCATTATTCGCGTTGTTTCCGTTGTTGGAATTGCCGCCGTTCTGACCGCCGTTGTTGTCGTTACCGTCGTTGTCGTTACCGTTGTTGCCGTTTCCACCGTTCTGGTTGCCATTGTCCCCTTTATTATCATTGTCCCCCGGATTGACCGAAGGCTTTTCCTGGGTCTGAGCTGCCAGTACCGCACGGTCGCTGCGGCCCACCGGGCTGACTGCTGCCACTTTCACGGTGTAGCCGGTCTGTACTTCCAGACCATCCACCAACGCCTCTGTGGCATCTCCGGCACAGGTGATCTCTTTTACAAGAACACCATCCTTATACATGGATACCACGTAGCTTTCCGGCAACGGCTGATTGTCTGCCTGCGCTGGCGCATTCCATGTCACTTTCATGTAATCGGTTCCGGCAATGACGGTTGCCGCAGGCGCTTCCGGCACCTGCAGCTGCGCTTTCAGCGTGCCGTACAGATCCTCTCTGCCCACCTCTACTGTGGAACCGATGAGCGCTTCTGCAGATACCTGATCCAGCACAGGGCCGGTTTCTCCGGTTCTCCAGCGGTATTCATACTCTGCTCTTTCCACGCCATCCTTGACGCTGGCAGTCAGACGATAGGTACCATTCTCATTTTTCTCCATCGTGATGATGGCGGTTCCCTGGATTTCTTTTTTCTCTGTGACGCTCAGGTACAGTTCTTTTAATGTATGATAAGCCGTCGTCAGCTCTTCCTCCGAAGGCTCGTAGCTGCCGATCACCGCATTGGCATCTGCGATGGCCTGCTGTAATGCCTGCCAGTCCTTGCTTGTGCCGTAAACCTTTTCGTCCAGTTTTTCCGCATCTTTTACAAGGCTGTTCAGCGCGATCAGCACCTGGAAGGTGTTGTGCTCTTCCTTGATGTCCTCGATCAGTTCATGGAATTCGTATTCCCGGTTGTACTCTGTCACGATAGCCTTGTGGTCGATGCGCAGTCCATTTGCCTGCATCTCATCCAGGAACCGGTCCAGCAGAGACTCGGGCAGGTTGCAAAGCAGCATGAACTCGGTATCAAAGGTTGCCCCTGTCCATGCAGATTTGGCAGCTTCGTAGCCATCCAGTCCGGCCAGATAACCAACCGTCTCGTTTAAGTGTGCATATTCCATGGTTTCTGTGGGGACGCCGATCTTGTCCAGGATCTTGCGCACTCTGTCGCCTCTGGAAGAATCGTCGCCCAGATTGTAGAGCACCACTTTGTAGGCCGGTGCTTCCTCTCCCGCCGGCAGAACCGGGATGGAGGTAAAGATGTAATCCACCTCTTCTCCCTCCCACTCGGTGTGGGGCAGGCGAAGCTTGATGATCAGCCGGTCACCCGGATTTAACTGGGCTGTGCTGCGCACCGGGATTTTCAGACTGCCATTGGTCACATCTCCCTGGGTACTGTTGGCTTTTGCCACGACCTTTGCCTTGTCAAAATTCTCCCACAGCTCATTTTTCTCAAACTCATCGTCTGTGTACGCTGCGGAGAACTGGTATACGCTCACATCACAGTAAAATTCATCCCCCAGGCTCAGATATTCATCGGAATACTGCACCGTCAGCGGAATCTCGGTGGCATCTGCTGCCACAGCGGACACATCAAAGGCCGCATACGGCGTGCCCCAGTCAGGAGACGGCAGCACCGTCATTTCCTGAGAACGTCCCTCCACGCCGTCTGCCGTCACGATAAGTAACAGTTTGGCGCCTGCTTTTAAGTTTCCTACGCCAACATACAGCTTCTGGTTTGTCGTAGAGCTATACAGAACACCTCTGCACAAGGTTTCCGCGGCTGCCACATCAAAGGTATCCGTAGTGTACTGATACAGCTTGTAAGAGGCATCATTGGTACTTGTGTCGATCGTCATAGACGCCGTAATGCCTGTGATACCTGCCGTCAGCTTCTCCGGCTTTGTCAGAATATACGCCGTCGGCTTCTGTTTTTCCGGCACTGTCTCAATGAGCACCGACTTGGAAACAGCCTTCGTTCCGTCGGACACCTCCAGCTCTGCAGTCAGGTATTTGCCTGCGGTCAGTTTGCCATCCCCGAAGGTGACTTTCTGGCTGCTGGAAGAATTGGAAATCGCATTATAATAAATTCTGTCTGCCTCGGTGTAGGTGGTTCCTTCATGGCAGTACAGGGCCAGTTTCGCAGTCAGCTGTTCAGAAAACTCTGTCTGTACCCAAACATCCTTCCGATCTGCCCGTACCTGGGAAGTCACGATCCCCACCTTGGGCTCCACGGTCGGCAGATCGCCGGTCACCGGAATCTCGGCAGCTTCTTTTGTATAAATTCTGCCATCGTCTCCCTCATCCACATATTTGTACAGATATACGAGGACCGTCTGGCCTGCCTGTAATTTCACATTTTCATAGAAAGATAAAGTGTAATTACCTTCTCCTGTAAAAGGAACAGACGCGATCTGCTGTCTACTGTCAGAGTCTGCGCCACTTCTGCCGACCGCAGCAATCAGACGGCCGCCTTTGAGATTGTCACAGCCTTTTACAACCACGTCCGCACTCCTGGCATCGGTTGTAAAGCTGGTCTGCTGTACCATAATGCTGTCCTCTGCCACCACAGGGAAAGCAGCGCTGATAAATGTTTTGTCTCCATTCTGATATCTGAGAGACAGGCAAAGCCGCTCTCCTGCCTGTAATGCATCCAGACCCTCAAAGGTAATGTCACCCGGCTTCTGTCCATAACGTACTGCCAGCGGATTGGCTGTATCCGGCTTTCCATCACTGGCGATCCGGCACAAACGCGTCACATTAATATTATTATCATCCACTGCTACAAGCGCTTTCACATGGAAAGTCACAGAAGTGGTGCCTGCCAGCAGCATGCCATCTGTTGTTACCTCAAAAGGCACCGGCTCCTGCACCGTCCCCGGTTCGCTGGAAGCAATGATATTTCCCGCATTGTGCCAGAATACAACCACTTTCTGCCCTGCACTGGCGGAACCGGCTTTGGGAGATACGGTAATGGTTCCGGCCTCTGCATTCTGCACGGCTGCAACCAGCGTTCCCTGATTCATGGCAAATGCTTCCGTATCTGCCGGGTAGCTCTTAATGATGAGCATGGAGCCGCTGGGAGCATCTCCCTTTAATGTCACCTCAAAATCTTTTCCCTCTGTGATAGTTCCCACGGTCACCTCCGGATCCTCCGTAGAAGGTGCTGCACTTACCAGCACAGAGTCATCCGGGCGATGGAAAGATTCCTCATAGTCATTGCCCTTTGCAAGGAAAATATCTTTATTCTGGGACCAGTATACGACAGCGCGCACGCGATAACCCGCTTTCAGTGGCTCGCTGAGGGTGATCTCTTTGCCGCTGAAGGGCTCTGCACCGCTGATATTGCTGGCCAGAGAAATCTGATGCTCCCCTTCAAAATCAAAGGTCTCATCTGCCGGATACTGACCGACCGCACAGGTAATGCTTGTCTGACCTGCCTGGGCAGCCGCAAACAGCCGCTCGTCTCCGGTCAGCGTGATATGCAGGGTTGTTGCGCCCTCCACCAGCGTATCCTCATCAATCTTAACATCCGGGTAAGTATAATCCTGGAAACCGGAGCCACTGTCATCCACCACCTCGATGGCCTGAGAAACCACCGAACGATAATTGTCCTCTCCCACCGGTACATTCAGGCAGGCAATGACATTATGATACTTCTGCAGTTTCTGATTAAACGTACAGGAAAGCGTTCCGCTGGTCACTTTCCCGGACCATAATCTCTGGTTATACACCATGTCGGGATCAAAGCTCATATTAGAAGAATATCCGAAAATCGTCATATAGCAGCCATCTGTCAGGCTGGGATCCAGATTTACCTCCACATCTACCGACGTATCCGCCTCTGTAAAGGCTTCTGTCCGAAGCAGCTTGACGGAACAGTTCTTGGAAATATCTCCCTCCGGCGTGGTGGGCTGCTCGCTTCCGCTGCCTGCTTTCTCCACAACCAATGCATTAGAAACGTAATCTGTATTATCGTCAGATGCATCTCGAAGTACAGCAAGCACCTTCATCCCCTCGGAAGGTGCAGTCGTTAAAGTCAGGACATTATCCCCCTCCTGTAAATTAGCCACCAGAGAAAAATTGAGCATCTGGTACTCTGCCGTATTCAGCTTACTTGCATCATACTCCTCATCTGCATCCATCTGAATCACCTTCAAAATCCCCAAAGAAGGCACCCGATCCAGATTTACATGGATACTCGTTGTCTCCGTTGTGATTTTTTCATCGGTGATGCGAATCCCCTCCGAACTCGTCGCTGCCTGCGCGGAAATCCCGTTGACAGACAGTGTCATCACCAGCGCCAGCATCAGCGCTACTGCTCTTTTCCATTGTTTTAAGAACACACATGTTCCCCCTTTCGTTGTCTATGACAATTCTCTTTTGTTAGCGTACCCTAACCCATAGACCTGTGCACTTGCTCGCTGGCGTCATCTTTCGCAATTCACAAAGATTATGCATGGTGCCAAGTGCATCCACGTTCCGCTTCGGCCGGTGCATAACAGGCGCCACCGGAACTTTACACCCTCGCGAAGCGTTTTATATGATAAGACGAACTTTCCTATCACGCAAAAAATATGGCAGATTCCTAAAGTTAGTTTATTCTAACTCTAAAAATCTACCATATTTTTCCAAATCCATCAATGTCTTTCACGAAGAATATAATTTTTCTCAATAAGCAAAACTGACATCCGCACTACAAATGACTTACATGCCCGCCGCCAGCTCCGCGATCTTCCGCACGGCATCCGCAATGTACTCCGTCAGCGGCTTCTGCTCCACGCCCGCCATATACAGGGAACATTTATTGCTGGGCACCAGAATCTTCATGGCCGGGCTCTGGGACACGGCAGAGGCAATGGCCGGAGACACCTCCCCGTGAAGAGCATTGCCTAAGATAATCCCCACCGGCCCCACGATCACATCCGTTTTTTCACAGCAACTAATGTTGTACAGTACGGCACTTTCCCCGCTGGCCCCGGCATCCGCACCTGCTTTCATCATATTGGAAGTGGCAATGGCATTGGTACCCGCCGCCATCAGTTCCGCCGCAATGCCGCTCTGGCGGATGAAGGTAATGAGCGTCTTGCCGACACCGCCGCCCTGTCCATCGATCACAAGTATTTTCATATTTTCCAGATACTCCTCTCGTTCTCTCTGGAAACCATTATACTATAGGTCTGCCCATCCGCCAAGCATCTTCCTGTCACCGATCCCCGCACGTTTCCGGTCGGACTTCCCTGCCGCCTCCGTCGGCCTTTGCTTTCTATCGGATATCTTTCCACACCTCTTCTGCGATTTCTTTTACCAGCGCAAGCTTCGCCCACTGTTCTTCCTCTGTCAGCTTGTTGCCGATCTCACAGGAAGCAAATCCGCACTGGGGGCTTAAGTACAGCCGCTCCAGGGGCACATACTTTGCCGCCTCATGAATGCGGGCGATAACCGTCTCTTTCTCCTCCAGTTCCGGGCGCTTGGTGGTGATCAGGCCCAGCACCACCTTCTTGTCGCCGGTCACCTTCGCCAGCGGCGCAAAACCGCCGGAGCGCTCATCATCGTACTCCAGATAGTAGGCGTTGACCTGCTCCTCGCCAAAAAGCAGGTCTGCCACACCGTCATAGGCCCCGGAGCTGAAAAATGTGGAATGGTAATTGCCTCTGCACACATGGGTGTTGATGACCAGATCCGCCGGTGCCCGCTCCACCACCCGGTTATTCAGTGCAAGCACCAGCTTCTTGTATGCTTCCAGCCGCTCACCTTTCCGTCCGGTCAACGCCACCGCCAGCTTCGGGTTTACCATGCCGCCCCACACGCAGTCATCAAACTGCAGGTTCCTGCAGCCTGCAGCGTAGATTTCCTGCACAAACTGTCCGTAAGCTTTTACCACATCATCGGCAAAGGCTTCCTCCGTTCCATAAATATCCAGCGTGGTGCCAAGAAGCTGGGCACCGGTGAAATACGCGTAAAACTGCCCCGGGGAAGGAACGGTCTGTTTTGCCACGGTATTTTCATCCTCCAGCGCCTTCACAAATTTGAAATGCTCCACGAAAGGATGCTTTTTCACGGAAATATTTCCCACCATGTATGTATCATCGATCATGGCAGCTTCCGCATCAAAGGTGGTGTTGCCCTCCACCGTTTTCTTGTGCTCCACACCCTGAAATCCCCACATAAAATCCAGATGCCAGGTAGATCTGCGGAACTCGCCGTCCGTGATCACATGGTACCCCAGCGACTTTACCTTTGCCACCAGCTCCCGGATGCACGCATCCTCCACTTCCTTCAACTGTGCCGCATCTATTTTCTTTGCCTCAAAATCTGCCCGGGCCTGTTTTAATTTTGCCGGACGCAGAAAGCTTCCCACATAATCATATCGAAAAGGTGTCTGTAAATTGCTCATGTTCATTTCCTCCGTTGTCTTTTTGATCATGGGATCATTATAAATGGCCGCGGAGGCATTGTATAATATTTAAAATTCGGCATTCTTCATAGTTTTAAACTATGATAAGACCGGCTCCAGATACCGTTTCAACGCTTCCAGATAACTGCTGCCCAGGCGACTCAGTCTGCCCTTCCGATGGGTAATGTAGCCGATCCGCATCTCGCTCTCGTCCGCCAGCGGCACCGCAATGATATCCTTTCCGTTCAGTTTCCGGTCGATCACGCCGCTGCACACCGTATAGCCGTTCAGGCCGATGAGCAGGTTAAACAGCGTTGCCCGGTCCCGCACCCGGATGTTTTTCTTTCGCTCAAAAGCAGAAAAAATCTCCTCCGAAAAATAAAAGGAATTATGCTCTCCCTGCTCAAAAGAAAGATACGGGTACTGCTGCAGCTCCTCGTTGGTGATCACCTCTTTTGCAGCCAGCGGATGCCGCCTGCTGATAAACACATGAGGCTTCGCCACAAACAGCAGATGAAACTCCAGATCCTGAGATTTCAACAGTTTCTGCAGCACCGCTTCATTGAAATCATTCAGAAACAAAATACCGATCTCGCTGCGCATCCGGGCCACATCCTCGATGATCTCATACGTCTGCGTCTCCCGGAGGCTGAAATCATAGGCATCTTGGCCGTACTCTTTAATCAGATCCACAAACGCATTCACCGCAAAAGAATAATGCTGGGTGGACACGCAGAACTGCTTCTTCCCGCCGTCCCCGTTTTTGTATTTATCCTCCAGAATCGCCGCCTGCTCCAGCACCTGCCTGGCATATCCCAGGAAATCCTCGCCCTCCCTGGAAAGCGTGATGCCCTTATTCGTCCGGTTGAAAATCACAATATGCATCTCTTTTTCCAGCTCATGAATGGCATTCGTCAGACTGGGCTGGGTGATGTACAGCCGGTTGGCCGCCTCCGTGATCGTCCCCGTCTCCGCCACGGTGATGATATATTTTAATTGTTGAAGTGTCATGGTGTCACCTTCCCTTACAGGCGAATTATACTATCTTTTTAAAAACAGCACAACGAAAAAGCCCCCGAATCTTCCCGGCATCAAATACCACCACGCCCTGTAGGGGCTCCTGTTCGGTATCCCACTGATTATCAGACAAATGGTGCACCATTTCTGTCGGATAAAGCGCTGTAAACGCCTCCACCGGAGCCAGCTCCTGTACCCCGGCTTCACCATCCCGGTAATGCATGGGAATGATCACTTTGGGCTCGATCTGCGCCATCATCCGTCTGGCTTTTTCGCTGTCAATGGTATAAATGCCGCCCACTGGCACCATGCAGATATCCACCTGTTTCAGTGTCTGGATCAAAGGGATCAATCAAAATCCGTTCTTTTCCACAACTGATCTGAAAACATGCATGTCCCATCCACTCTATTTTCATTGTATCACCACCCATCCAATTATTTTACGCGGTAATTGAACGTTTCCTTTCTAGTTTTATTCTTATACAAAAACACATCCGACTCCGCTACCACAGCAATGCCATTTTTAATGGCGTAGTCATAGTTCATGTCTTCATATAGTAATTTTTGAGTCACATTTCGATAATCAGGTTCATAGAAATGACTGGTGATCATTTCTTTCAGCATTTCAGGAATATTATATTCCAGCTGCGCAGATGGATGATTCTTTGCGTGCATTCTGTCATTTCTCACAACGTCAATCAATTCATCCAAATTCTGATCGAACTTTACCATCGGAAGTAATTTACAGATATCATATAAATGACGGGAGGCTCTATCCTGCATATTCTGGATACGATAATCACAAATGGCAAATACCTTGTCAATAAAAGTTCGTTCTATTGACTGCACATTCATATTAAGCGTTGCTGCCTCAAATGGAACAGGAAGTGATTTGCTGAAAAAAGAGAATCGTAATGAAACACATACCTGTTGTAATCATATCTTGATTTAATCTGATCTGGATTTGTAAGCTCCATCCCCTGTGACTTAGCAATCTCTACAATACACTCTTTCGATGCTTTTCTCTCAGACTGCATCAATTTCCGATTCATTGACAGATCGATATCTTCGGAAAATCGATTTATCAAACCATATGCTTTTGACAGGGATGTTCCACCCTTAAATACAAAAGGCAGATCCGTTTTCGATAATCCCAATAAAAACATAGATTGAAGGGCATCTTTTTCAACCATCAGCTCCGCTCTTTTACATTCACGGGCAACGGTTTCTATAATTTCTTTCCATTCTCTCCTATATTCACTATACCAGCTCACCCATCAGCCCTCCTTGATAAATATTTCTGTACACCCGATCAGGGAACAATGAGATGTATTTTTTTACGACAGAAAAATCCACCTGCAATAGATTTACAAATTCTTTCAGCTTCATTTTCAATAAATCACCCGAAAGCTCACTGTATTTGTCAACAGTTGTCATCAGATCCAAAAATTGCAAAACAACCTGATTTTCTTTCGTAATTTCGGTAACCGGCTTATAAATGATCAGGTTCCTTCCATCAATGCAAAGCTTTCTCTGTTTTGTGGTTGCTTCATTCGAACATACCTCTATACAGGCCGGGGTCTGGGTTGTAAATCCATACATATTGGCAAGCTGGATTCCCGTAATGTATCCAGATACACTGCCATTAGAATGAATAAACTTCTTTTCTACATATTTATCCACCGACATCTTCCCTTTTGTTCCCAGAATCGTCGTATATGCCAGATAATAGACCCCATTAAACAGACGCTCCATTTTTCCGTTATCCACAAGTTTTTTCATTTCCTGACGGACGTAATCTCTGGAATCTCCCGGAAGCTCGGACAGAAAAATCGGCTCATCCTTTTCATAATTTTTCAATATATAATCATACAGCATAGCAAAACCTCACATATTTGAAATTATTTATTTCATTTTTATTATACCTGATATCCTACCCATGTCAAATGTATTTCATCATTTTATTTTTCCCGCAAAAAGACCAGACAGCCCCTGTTTCCAGAGGCTGCCCGGCCTTTTTACAGACAAATATTCAAAATGGTGACAAATGGCTTAATCGTGTTTGTGCTTCTCCTTCATGGCAGCGATATTTGCCTCCGGGTTATAGCACTCGATGTCCTTGTATACATAATCTTTCAGATAGTCGATGATCGGCAGATGCTGCGGACAGACTTTCTCACACTTCTTACAGCCGATGCAGGCGGAAGCCGGGCCTCTGCCCTGTTCCATGTAGTTCATGTAGTAGAACGTCTGGGTCTGCGGCAGGCTCGGATCGTCCAAGCGCAGCCGGTTCAGGTCGTTGTACAGGGCGAAGTAGTCGGGAATGTCGATGTTCTTCGGGCACTGTACTTCACAGTATCTGCAGTAGGTACACGGAATGGCCACCTTGGAGTTGATGATGTCCACCACCTGATCGATGATCTTATACTCTTCCTCGTTCAGCGGTTTGAAGTCGTTGAAGGTCTTCAGGTTGTCATCCAGGAATTCCATCTTCGGCATACCGGCCAGTACCACACGCACGCCCGGCAGGCTGCCCACGAAACGCAGTGCCCAGGAAGCGATGGAAGCGTCAGGATTGTAGTCCTTCATAAGCTTCTGTGCCTCTTCCGGGATGTTGACCAGGGTACCGCCCTTGATGGCCTCCATAACCACGACGGGTTTGCCGTGCTTTACAGCCACTTCATAGATTTCCTTGGAACGGATACCCGGGTTGTTCCAGTCGATGTAGTTCAGCTGTTCTACCACGAAGTCGATCTCGGGATGCTCGGTGAGGATCTCATCCAGGAATTCCGGGGAATCGTGGAGGGAAACGCCGAATTCACGGAACTTGCCCTCTGCCCGTTTCTGTTTCAGGAACTCAAAGGTATCCCACTTCTTACAGTTCTCATATGCCTCACGGCCGATGCTGTGGATCAGGTAGAAATCAAAGTAATCCACATGACATTTTTTCAGCTGCTCCTCGAAGATGGTCTCCATATCTTCTTTTTTCTTCATGAATTTGATGGGCATCTTTGTGGAAAGCAGGAAGGAATCCCGGGGATACCGGTCAACCAGGCATCTGCCCAGTGCAGACTCCGACAGCTCGCCGTGATAAATATAGGATGTATCAAAATAGCGATATCCCGCAGCCATAAATTTGTCGATCATCACGTTCAGCGTATCATAATCGATAGACATCTGATCATCGGGATCGATCAGCGGAAAACGAAGTCCGCCCATACCAAACCGTTTACCAAAATCAATTTCTTTTTTCTCCATACCCATTTGTCCCCCTTTAAATTATTTTGTCTGTATTATAAATCAGTGCGCCCCACGCCTGCATGTGCGATGGAAGACTGACCAAAGGCATATACATAGCCCATGCCGCCTGCCACGTACAGGCAGAGTCCGGTGATGTAGCTGGAAAGATCAGATACCAGGAACAGTGCCGGGCCTGCGATATCTTCTGCCACGCCGGTTCTGCCAAGGGGTACCTCGATGTCAGCGATGCCCTTGAGCATGGCCTTTCTCTCCGGGCCGTCGTCCATCAGCTCATCCCAGAATGCGGTGACGATGGGGCCGGGCTTCACGCAGTTGACGCGGATGCCGAATTTTGCCAGATCCATGGCCAGGTTCACGGTCAGGGACTCACAGGCGCCTTTTGCCATATGATACTCGTATGCCGGTGCGGTGGGATTGAAGGCGCCGTTGGAGGAACAGATGACGATCTTGCCGCTCTTCTGTTTCTTCATGTAAGGAACGACTGCGAAGCAGGAATAGTACATGCCCCACTGGTTGACAGCGGTGGTCTTCTCCAGCACCTGCTCCTGGGTCAGGTTCGGGTCGCCGTCGAAGGTCTTGCCTGCGAAAGCAGCCAGGATGTCGATCCGTCCGAACTCTTCTGCCGTCTTGGCTGCGATGGCTTCCACATCCTCCCGTTTGGATACGTCCATGGGCTGATAGAACCGTGCCACGCCGCCTGCTGCCGTGATCTCATCCACAACCTTCTGTGCCTTCACCGGATTGAAATCCGCGATGACAACCTTGGCTCCCTCGGAAGCGTACAGCTTTGCCGTTGCCTCTCCCATTCCGGAAGCGCCGCCTGTAACGATTGCAATCTGGTCTTTTAACATGTCTTTCATAAATTCTTACCCCTTCCCAAATTTATATTTTTCATTCTATCCGTTCTGTAAATGGATCTCTCCTGTTTTACGATCTCTTCTGTGTCTCCTGGAAAAGCTTGCCGCGCTCGCCCAGCTCCGGGATCATCAGGGAGCCACAGACCGTACAGATCACGCAGCAGATTGCAAATACGATGAAAATACCGTTAAAGTTCGTTCCCAGGGCGTTGGCTACCACAATGGGAAGCACAAAGCCGATGATGCCTTTGATGGTCTCGTTAAAGCCGGAAGCTGCACCGATATTTTCCGGGCCGAAATCGCCGGTCATGGGCAGCAGCGGGATCCGTCCTGCACACAGTCCCAGGGAACCGCCGAAGAACAGGCCGCCCAGGATGACGCATACCCAGGTGATCGTTCCGATCGGAAGGAACCAGCCTGCCAGAATGAGGATAGCACTGCCGATCATGGCTACCGCCAGCAGCGGGTTAAATTTTTTCACAGAATTCAGGATCGCCGTCATAATGAAACCGCCGATGAGCAGAGACAGATTCAGTGCGGTACCCATAGCCGAAGCGGATGCCGGGGACAGGCCCTTGCTCACGAAGGAATTGATCATGTAGGAGTTTACCAGCTGGGAGCTGGTCACTGCCATACTGAAGGCAATGATGATCATCCACAGATTCTTGCTCTTATACACAGCGCCGGAGCCATTGCCTGCATTCTGCACCGGAGGCATCTCCATCTTGTAAGGGCCTTCGCCGCCGATCACAAGCCAGAAGATCAGCAGTGCCAGATAGAGAATGCCCACAAGAAGCATGGCGTTCTTGATGCCTAAGATCCCGCCCACGGCAAATCCCAGAGCCGAACCGATACCGGCACCGGCGTTCAGGAACGACATGGCTGTTCCCACATTTTCCGGCGGGAACCAGGTTGCCACAACCTTCGGGCCTGCCACCTGGCAGATGCCTACACAGAAGGAAGCCAGGAAGGTGAGGATCATCACCGGAATATACGATGTCATAAATGCACGGACGAAGAAAAGCACCACGCCGATGGCCATAAATGTCATAATACTCTTGCGGACGTCTTTCGTATCCAGCATCCGCCCGAAAATGATACCGCCAAACACACCCACAACCGATGTCACAGATGTCAGTGTCGTCAGTTCCGCCTGCCCTACCCCCAGCACTTCCATGGTCGATAATGCACAGGCAGGGAACACGATCAGGTTAAATGTCATAATTGCCATAAATAATGTGAAAAATGCCACGATCCCCATTGCGCGGCCGGAGTCTTTCTGTTCCTTTCCCATAAATACACCCCTTTTACCATAATTTTGTACAACCCCACATCGATGTTGACTCTATTCTATAGTAATTTTAACGAATTGTAAACAATCGTTAATTATCAAACAGTATTGTTAAGTTAAAAATTAGACATATTTTCCGTTCTATTTTTGTGTATTTTTTAAGTTTCAAAAGGGGTTATTAACGATTTCTTAACACTTGATTGTATATTATGCCATCTGCCTTTTTTGTATAAACTTTTCAGGCAATTTACTGATAATTTTTTATCAAAAAATTTTCAAGTTTTTTTCAAAAAAATACAGGTACCGCCCGAAAATTCGAAATTTTCAGACAGGCACCTGTATGGAAGTTCTCAGATCACCCGATAGTTTTTCCACTTGCCCTGCCGGAACCGCAGCCAGAAAATCACGCCTCTGACCACCCAGTCCAGACACATGGCACAGGCAATGCCCACCAGCGCCATCAGCAGCTGCTCCAGGAAAAACAGGACAATTAAATTTCGTAAATCTTTGTTGGAAAACAATCTTACCTCTCCTTCCACTGAAAACATCCTCAATTACCATTTTCTATGAAACCTGCAAAATCTTCTATCAACAACTTTTTCAGATTCACTTCCGTTTCGATCGTTGCTCACATAAATAAAAAATAGATGCCCGCCTCTTTTGGCAGACACCTATATTTTAATCGGGAACGGCAGGGATGTCTAATACCCCTGCCGTATTTGCGCTTATGCCTGAAACGTATTTTCCTTTTCTTTTATGCCTGTTCTGGTTTTACTCCTGTTCTTTCGGCGGCGTACTGCCGTTGGCCTCTATGTAATCCACCACATCCTGCTTGAACTGTGCCCAGGCATCCTCATGCTCCACGAAATACAGAGGGCACAGCTTGCCGGTGACATCGTAATGCCGGATGACAGCATCGATCTTCAGGTTGAATTTTCCCATAAGCCAGGCGGTGAGATGCACGAGGGAATCGTAGGTGGGCTGCTCGTAGGAGCCGTCCTCGTTGATGTAGCACGTCTCGATGGACACGGTATCGTTGTTGCGGCTGTTGGAGGCGTAGGCCACTTCCTTGGTGGGAATGCACTGGATGATCTCACCCTCGATGCCCACAATGAAATGGCTGCTGGTCTTGGTGATGTGGCTGTCTTTGAGCCCCTCGAAATAATCCCGGTTGTTCTGGGCGCTGGTGCCGGGATTGGCCGTATAATGGATGACAATGCCGGTGATGGGATCGGTGGCCGTCTGGGGCCTGGAATACTCGTTGGGTGTCAGCAGCTGTACGTCATAATCCGGTGCTTCCACCAGCAGGGTCGCCGGTTCTTCCTTATGAAACAGCTGATTCCACAGCCATCTGCCCGGAAACCAGACGAGCAGTGCCACAAAAAGCACCAGCAGGCACCCTGTGCCGCCCACAAAAATGGCCCGGGCCATCCGCTCCTGCCGCCTTCTCTTCTTTTTCCTCCGGTATCGTTTTTCCTCTTCCCAGTCCCGGTCATAAAACCGGTCGTTTCTTCTGTGCGCTGCCATATCTGCTCGCTGTCCTCTCTGTCGTCGCTATCATTTTTATTATTCCACTGTTCACGAAATTCTTTTTATACGCCTGATAAATCTTTTCCTGCATTCTCCACGGATTCTTCTGTATCATCAGTAAATCTGTTGAGATTTTCTCTTTTTACCCTGATTTTATTATAGAAAGTGTTTGTAAATAAATCCAATGAAAAAAATGAAGTTTTTCTTAAAATATTGCTTAGGCGCAAAAAAAGACAGACCCGGGTATCTTTCATATCATAGGTCTGTCTTTTTATATTCTATCGGTTTCTCTGTTTTATTTTCTACTGCTTTCTCTCAGTCAGCTTTCTCCAGATCTCAGCCAGCTTCCCGAAAAATCCAGCTTACTCATCTACGCTGTAGTTGGGCGCTTCCTTTGTGATATGGATGTCGTGAGGATGGCTTTCCTTTAAGGATGCAGCGGAGATCTTCACGAATCTGCCGTTCTCTTTCAGTTCCTCGATGGTAGCGGTTCCGCAGTAACCCATACCGGAACGAAGTCCGCCGATGAGCTGGAATACGGTGTCCTCAACGGTTCCCTTATATGCCACACGGCCTTCCACGCCTTCCGGAACAAGCTTCTTGGCGTCGGTCTGGAAATAGCGGTCTTTGCTTCCGTTCTCCATGGCGGAGATGGAACCCATGCCACGGTATACCTTATATTTTCTTCCCTGGTACAGTTCAAAATCTCCCGGGCTCTCGTCACAGCCTGCGAAGATGCTTCCCATCATGCACACGTTGGCGCCTGCTGCGATGGACTTCGTCATATCGCCGGAATACTTGATGCCGCCGTCAGCGATGATCGGAATACCATACTCCTTGGCAGCCTCGTAGCAGTTCATGACAGCGGTCACCTGCGGCACGCCGATACCTGCTACCACACGGGTGGTACAGATAGAACCGGGGCCGATACCTACCTTCACCGCATCTACGCCAGCCTCGATCAGGGCACGGGTTCCCTCTGCGGTAGCCACGTTTCCTGCGATCACCTGCAGATTCGGATAAGCTTCCTTGATCATCTTCACGCAGCGGAGCACATTGGCAGAATGGCCATGGGCGGAATCCAGAACGACAACGTCCACACGGGCCTTCACCAGTGCCTCTACACGCTCCAGCACATTGGCGGTGATACCCACTGCTGCGCCGCAGAGCAAACGTCCCTGGCTGTCCTTGGCAGACTGGGGATATTTGATCTGTTTCTCGATATCCTTGATGGTGATGAGTCCCTTCAGATTGAAGTCGTCATCTACGATGGGCAGCTTCTCCTTGCGGGCTTTGGCAAGGATCTTCTTGGCCTCTTCCAGGGTGATGCCCTCTTTTGCGGTGATCAGGCCCTCGGAGGTCATGCTTTCCTTGATCTTCTTGGAAAAATCGGTCTCGAACTTCAGGTCACGATTGGTGATGATACCCACCAGCTTGCGGCCCTCGGTAATCGGCACGCCGGAAATGCGGAACTTGGCCATCAGGTCGTTGGCGTCCGCCAGTGTATGCTCAGGGGATAAGAAGAATGGATCCGTAATGACTCCGTTCTCAGAACGCTTTACCTTGTCTACTTCCTCTGCCTGCTGCTCAATCGACATATTTTTGTGAATAATACCGATACCGCCCTGTCTTGCCATCGCGATCGCCATGCGATGCTCCGTAACAGTATCCATTCCTGAGCTCATCATCGGAATGTTCAGCTTGATGCTCTTCGTCAGATACGTGGTCAGGTCTACCTGATTGGGAATTACTTCCGAATATGCCGGAACAAGGAGCACATCGTCAAACGTAATGCCTTCGCCAATAATTGTACCCATCTGCTTATCCTCTCTTTCTGTATATTTCATCTGGTTTATATTTATTGTTCCTCATAATAGCAAAAAAAGAAGATTATGTCAATCGAATCGGTGCTTTTTCTTTCGGGTTCTTTTGGTCAGCAGCCCACAAACTGCTGTGCCACTCAGGATCAGCAGAAAAAAGAGCTTCTCCGGGAGGGAAAAATCGCCTGTTGAGGGGTTATCCTTGGCATTTGCCGCTCCCCCGACATCAGCGGTTGTCCCGGCATCGTCCTCTTCTCCGGCAGCCGTATCCGCCCCGGCACTTGATGCTTCCCCGGCATCTGTATCCGCCCCGGCGCTCGCCTCTTCCTCCGCCACACTTTCTGTCTCCCCGGTCTTCCCGTCGATGACCACATAGGCATTTCGGATATTCTCATCGCTTCCTTTTTCTATGGCAAACAGCGTGTAGCCGTCCTCGGCATGTACAGACACCGGCATGGCCCAAAAGCACAACGCAGTCAGCAGCGCCGCACGGCATATCCATGTTTTCACAGGCCTCACCCCTTCTTTCGTAAATGCAAATCAGACAAGCCACCGCTTCTGGGCCACGGTTCTGGCCTCACTTCTGCGGCTGACCCCCAACTTTTCCAGAATATGGCTGACGTGGGTTTTCACCGTGGGCAGCTTGATGTCCATGATCTCCCCGATCTGGGCGTTGCTCTTGTCGGCACAGATGAGCCGCAGAATCTGCAGCTCTGTGGCCGTCAGCGTCTCCCCGGGCGCCATCCGCGGCTGCAGAAATGCCGGATAACAGGCCGCCTGCGCCCGCATCTCTGCCATCAGGCGCTGGAACCATCTGCTGTCATCCACCCGGGGCAGCTCCTCCAGCAGCGGCAGCACCGCGCCGCCGTAACAGCTGATCGGTCGGATAAAATCATAGCTTTCCGCGCAGTCCAGCGCTTCTGTGAGAAGTGCTCTCCAGTGGGCATCCTTCTGTCGCCACAGAGCTACCGCCTGCAGCACGGCCAGATGAATGCCATCGATATGCCGCTGACATCTCCGGCAATAGTCCACCAGCGGCGCCAGCGTCAAAAGGGCTGCCTCCGGCTTCCCGCCCGTCAGCTCCACCATGGCCTGGGTCATATACTGATAGCGTTTCATCACATCCAGATGCAGCGGATCCCTGGGCGCTTTCTCCCGGTACCAGGCGTCCGCACTGTCCAGATCGCCGCCATACAGGTCGATGCGGCAGCGCAGGGCATCCATATTCGGCAGGAATCTGGTGAGCCTTTCTTCTATAAAATATGTCCGCAGATTTTCCGCCGTGCGTCTGGCGTCCTCGACCTGCCCGCTGGATATCTGGCTGCGGATGAGAAGCCCGGTCACCGCAAACTCTATATCCGGCGTGCCCCTGCGCCGGATCTCGCCCATCCGGGGCACAAGGGAAAGCATCCGAAAGGAAATGGCCTCGCCCTTCTCAAACTTGCTTTCCGCAATGGCGCAGTCCGCCAGCCCTACGCCGGCCTTTCCCAGCACGGCTTCCACCGGCACCCGCAGCGTCCGGTACAGCAGATCGTCTTTTCTGCTCCAGTCAGAAAAATCTTTTCCGCCGTTCATAATGCTGGGCAGGGTACTCGTCACGGAAAACGGCGGCAGCGCGATTTCTTTTTCCATCATGAGACGGAAAACCGCCGGGATCGTCTCTGTCAGTCCTTCCACCCCCCGCTGGGGCAGGGAAATGTCCAGCCAGGCCAGACGGCTTTTCGCCTGCCGGCCTTCCGCATCCCGCCTGTCGCACCGCAGGGCAAACTGCCGCAGCTCATCGTACCACCGTTCCGACGCCTCATAATCCCCGGACAGCGCACAGAGCATGCTCATGCCCTGCATGAGCGACGGGGACGACAAAAGCTCCGCCTCCGGCAGCGCCCGGTAATATTTCTCCATCTCCTGATAATGGCCCATGCCCGGATGCAGCTGGGCACTGCGGATGAGCAGCTCCGACACCTTGGCATGGTCGCCGCCCTGGGTATAGCATTCCAGCGCATGGGAAAAATCTTCCTTCAGTTCATAGTACATACCGCCCCGGATAAAGAGCGCCCGCTTCTTTTCCTCCGTGTATTCCCGGTCCATCTCCCAGAGCAGAAACGCCCGGAATTCAGACCAGAAATGAAAACGCTGGATATCGTCATAGCGGAACATGGTCGTGTTGCGCTGCAGCCAGTCCAACAGCTCCCCTGCATGGGGATTGCCGCTTACCATCCGGGCCATTTCCAGGTCAAAGCTCTCAAAGGGAGCCAGTTCCAGCAGGAACCGGCGGATGAGAAGGTCGAAGCGCCGGTAAATGGCTGTCTCAAAATAAAGAAAAATCTCCCGGAACGCGTCTGCCCCCACATCCGGCCCGAAGGACCGCCCCTCCGCCATACAGCGGGCCGTCACCGCCACACCCAGCGGATGACCGATGGATTCCTTCAAAATAGCGGTGATCTCCGATTCCGTCACCGGCACGTCGAAAAGCTGAAAACAACGTCGAACATCTTCCCGGTCAAAGAGCAGCGCGTCCGCCCGCAGCACGGTCATAAGACCGGTGTACCCGAAAGCCATCAGGCAGCCCGGCGGCACGCCCCGGGAAAGCAGCAGAAACCGGCGGGACGGATTATCCCGGATCAGGGCACACAGCGCCTGCTGCTCCTCCTCTTCCTGCATCAGCTGCAGATCGTCCAGCAGCAACATCTTCCAGGAGCGATGGGCTGCCAGCTCTTCCAGCTGCGGCTGCTCCCCGGTCACCCGCCGGTAAGATCTTCCCGCCAGCAGGGTCTCCGCCACCACCGTCTTTCCAAAACCGCAGGGCGCACTGAGGAAAAGCACTCTGCCATGATCCAGCCACTGCCGGAACTGCTCCGCGATCGCAGGTTTGATCACGATTCTGTTGTCTGCTGTTTTGCTATCCGCCATTTGCTCCCCTGCCTCCATTTCTTCCGGCACGTCATTCTGCTGCTTTTTCACTGCCATTCCATCCTGTTTGATATATATAAATTTTATCAGTTCCTGCCCCCTGTGTAAATCATTCCAAAGTATGAGGCAGTACAAATACAGAAAAAAGAAGTGGAAGCCCCCACCAAAGGAGTGCCTGCCGCTTCTCTTTCCCATCTGATCAGCATTTCTTCATTTGTTTCTTATGCCACTGCTCGAATACCCACACATTCCAGGTTTCCTGATCCTCCGGCACATAGTAATTCAGTTCGTGCACATGCAGTTCTTCCATGAGCTTCCCTGCCGCCTGATCTACGCTTGCCGCCAGCGGATATAAAGAGAGGATCTGCCACCCCGGGCAGGCGTCGTCCGCCTCCCAGTGGATATTTGCCAGAATGTCCGCGCCTTCTCTTTGCAGCGCGTCCGCAAAGGACGCCCGCTGTTCCTCTTTTACAAAAACCCGCAGGCACTGCACCGAACAGTCCGCCGGCCGGTATGCACACACATAATTCTCCCGGGGCAGCGTACTTCTGCTGTCGTGCCATTTCTCCATGGCTTCATCCTCCAGTTTGTCAAAAAACACCTGGAGATTGCCGTGGGAAACGCAGTAAGTGAACACAGAAAAACCGTTCTTTTCCAGAAGATTTCCAAGCTTTCCAACCGCTTCCTCCGAAAAAGATTCCACCGCTGTAAAGGTGCCCTTTTTCGGATCATAAAGGGCCGCCCCATTTAAAATACAGACCGGGAAGCGATGAGTATATCCTGCCAGCTTTCGCTCTGCCTCCGCCGCCGAGCCCCTGGCATACAGGAAAATATGGGCGCCCCGCTCCACCAGCTGATTCAGGCGCACCTTCGTATAATTGTCCAGCACACCGTCTTCCCCCTCCGGCAGCGCATCCACCGCCACTGCATACAAGTGATCCCGCTTTCCTCTGGCTGGCATATGGATGCAATTCACCACATAAGCCACGAGAATGCCGATCATCGTATCGATGAGACGGTTGATGCCCCAGGAAAAGGGACTGACGTCAAACCCGTGGGAGACGGTTACGCTGGAATAGGCCACACAAGCGATAAACGAGGACGCCGGGTTATGGGTAATCACTGTCAGGTACAGCACCGGCAGATACATCACCGCCAACAACAGATAATGGATCCACAGATGCTCGTCCAGATGAAACTGCCGTTCCAGACACAGCGTAAAAATTCCCACAGCAACCCCGATGATGGTTCCCTTCATCCGCTCCCCCGCAACCTTCAGGGATCGGGATAACAGCGGCTGCATGCAGAAAATCGACGCGATGACAGAGTAGAACGGGATGCCCTTCTGTCCCCGGAGCATATAAACGACGAAACAAAGATACGCGGCAATACAGGATTTGACGATTCTCATTCCTACTTTACGGGACATGCGCTCCTCCTTTTCCGATCTCCCAGACTCCGGCTCACATAGCGATAACGAATACATGGCCGTCCGCCTGTCATATAGTCAACCGTTGCTTTCAGTTCCTGCTGGGAAATGAGATAATTCAGATATTTCCGCGCAGTCACACTGGAAAGCTCCACTGCCTGTGCCACCTCCAGGCTGGTGTATTCCTCCCGGCCATGCTCCCTGAAAAAGCGCCGCACCAGCTCAATGGTATTGGGGTTGATGGATTTCGGCAGGTCATCCTCCCGCTCAGATTCCTCGAAAAACAGATCCACCTCCCGCTGTTCCAGCAGCACCGCTTTCTGTCCGCCTTCCTTCCGGTTCATCTTTCTGCGGAATTTTTTCAGTGCCTTCTCCAGGCGACTGTAGTCGTAGGGCTTGATCAGGTAGTCCAGCGCTCCCAGCTTCATGGCCCGGTTCAGGCTGGCGTAGTCGTTGGCCGCTGTCACCATGATCACCTCCGTATCATACCCCTCCTCCCGGATCCGCTGCAGAACGGCAAACCCATCCGCTTTCGGCATAAACACGTCCAGAATGATGAGATCCACCTGTTCCTTTTTCAGCGCAGCCAGCGCCTGCTCCCCGTCCGAGACGCGCTCCGCCACAGAAAATCCGCCTGCCCTTGCCAGATAATTGCTGTGGATCTGCATCACCATCGGATCATCCTCCACGATCATTACTTTATATTCATCCATCGTAAAACCCCAGCTTTCTAAAACAGCTTCAGAACTTATCTTACTTTCTAAAGTGTTTTTAAAAAAAGACTGCTGCTATGAAACTTCAGTTACCATGTGCAGCAGTCTTTGTCCCTATCTTCCGTTTCCGTCATTGCAAAGCTCACAAACGAAAGAGAAGCTACCCATATTCAAATACGCTTATTCAGCCCAGATCTCCTCATCGGTCGGAATTTTTCTCGTATGCGGCATACCAATCTGAGAAATATTGATCAGGTGGGTATAGTTCAGGTTCTCAGAAATACTGTTTCCGCCCCAGGAACCGCAGCCCAGTGTTGTTGTGGGAGAGAATCCGTTGTTCAGCGCTCCGCCCGCTCCTGTGGAGGACGGCTGGTTCACGATCAGACGGCTGATGGGCAGTACCTCTCCTGCGTAACGGATATGATCCATGTTGTTGGAGTGCAGGGATGTGGTATGGCCTGCGCCCTCAAACAGTAAGTTGTCTTTTGCGATCTGTACAGCATCCTCGAAAGTATCGTACTTCAGAGCTACCATGCAGGGGCACATCTTCTCACGACAGAGCTGCTCTTCCTTGCCATGCTTGTCAGCCTTCAGAATGATCACCTTGGTTCCTTCCGGTACCTTGACACCTGCCAGTTCAGCCACCTTCTGCACACTCTGACCAACAACCTTTCTGCTGATGGGGCCGCCGCCAGGGAAAATCGCCTCACGGAATTTTGCGATATCTTCTTCGTTATCTACATAAAATGCGCCGTTCTTTACAAAGATGTCGATGATCTCGTCATACTGTTCCCGGGGAGCGATGATGCTCTGCTCACCGGAGCAGATGATCCCATTATCAAAAATTCTTCCTGCGATCACTTTCGGGATCTCTACCTCCAGGTCAATGTCGCGGTCAAGAATGGTCTGTACGTTACCAGGTCCAACACCCAGTGCCGGTTTTCCGCTGGAGTATGCGGCTTTTACCATGGAGCCGCCGCCGGTTGCGATAACCACATCAACGGAAGCCATGAGCTCATCTGTCAGGTCAAGAGAAGGCTCCTCAATGGTCTGGATGGCATCTGCCGGTGCGCCCAGGCTTACAAGGATATCCCGGAAACTGTCAACCACATATTTGTTGACCTTCTTTGTCTTCGGATGCGGAGCGATGATGATGGCGTTTCTGCCCTTGATGGCAAACATGGCATTACACATGGGGGTCACAACCGGGTTCGTTACCGGGGTCACTGCTGCCACGATTCCCTTGGGCTTACCAACCTTCATGATACCGGTCTCTTCATTCACTTCTATCACACCTACGGACTTCTTGCCCTTCAGGCTGTTCCAGATGTTCTTGGACTTGCCATAACATTTTGCCACCTTATCCTCGTAAACACCCATACCGGACTCTTCCACTGCTCTCTTTGCCAGATCCTCTGCATTGTCATAGACAAATTTGCCGATGGCACGTACCAGAGTATCTACCTGCTCCTGAGAGTATCCTTCCAGCACTGCCTGTGCTGCTCTTGCGCGTTCCACTAATTCGCTTACTGTACTCATAGTTTCCGTTCTCCTTTTCCTTTTTTGCGTTTCCGCTTTTCATGTTAATATTTTAACCTTTACAGTGCTCTATGGCAACCTTATGAAACTTAGAAAACCTATAGATAAGTTAGATAACCATCTATCTCCCAAATGCCCGAAAATACACAGTTTCTCCCACATATTGCAATGGTGCGATAAAGCGGTTGTAAAAAATCCCGCCCCGATCCCGGCCCAGAATGGTCCGTTTTCCCAGCCTTCTCAGGATTCCGGACGTTTCTGCGACCAGATCTCTGTGAATTTTTTCACTGACAATCAATTCCACCGCATCTGACACGAACCGTTCCCGGAAAAATCCCATACCAATCACTTCACGGCCGATCTCACTGCGCTCCCAGTCCGCATCCAGGGAAAACGTGCCAATGGCAAATACGGTTTTCGGGCTGCAGATCCCGGCCAACTTTTTCAGTTCCTTTCGTCTCTCACGTCTTGACTCCCGGGACATCTCCACGACAAGGTCACAGTCGTAAAGCGCTGTCTCCTCCGGACAGATCACCAGTCTTGTGATCGCCTGCGCGGCCTCTTCCATGGAAAGGCGTTTCCGCTCCACCCGATCCAGGAGGACATCCTCTGTTCTGCCCTCAACCGTTCGGGATACGCCCTCGGATGTATTATAAAAAAATACCTGACAATCTTTGCAAAGTGCAAATGCCGCAGCGGTATGTGCCGCCTGTTTTCCTTTTCCGATCACTGCTATTTTCATAGAAGATTCCTCCTTTCACCGGGCTGTCTTTCCGGCAGCTTCTATTTTTTGCTTCTATTTTTCATAAGGATTGCTTTTGAAAATTCTGACCCACTGTCCCTGATGCAGGTCAAAGGCATTGGCATCATCCGTATCCACGTGAAAATCCAGCCTGCTGGTTTCGCTGACCCGGATGAGCACCCGATCCAGAATACCGCCCCGCTCTCCTTCTACGAGAACGTGTACCCGGTCTCCGTTTTTCACACCATACTGCGCGGCATCCTCCGGCGTCATATGAATATGGCGGTCAGGAATGATTACCCCTTTTGGAATCTGCAGGATGCCTTCCGGCCCCCGCAGGATCGCGCCCGGCGTTCCTTCAATATCCCCGGACGCCCGCACCGGTGCATCAATGCCCAGGGTGTAGCAGTCCGTCTTGGATATCTCCACCTGGGTTTTCTTTCGCACCGGCCCCAGGATCCGCACGCCCCGGAGCATGCCCCTGGAGGTGATGATATCCACACATTCTACAGAAGCAAACTGTCCGGGCTGGCTTAGGGGCTTGTAGGGTGTGAGCTTCGCTCCCTTGCCAAACAGTACCTCCAAATCCTGTTCTGACAGATGCACATGTCTGGCAGAAATGCCGATCGGTATTTTTCTCTCATGGGTCATTTCTTCTAACTGCTTCATAAAAAGTGCTCCCTTCTTATTTCAACCGGTGAACTTCCCCCGGTGTATAAGTCGTATGTAACAGCTTGTGGGAAATCATGCTGCCCGGCGTTCCCAGATATTCCCGATAAAGGGTCTTCACCGAAGGATTCTCATGGGATTTGCGCACCGGCATGTTGGCATCCAGCGTATAGAGGGCTTTTGCCCGCAGGCCCCGGACGTCCACATGTTCTCGCTCTGTGGGAGATACGAAGGGCTGTCCGCCGCCGTTGACACAGCCGCCGGGGCATCCCATGATCTCAATAAAATCATATTCTGCCTCTTTGTTTTTCACCCGATCCAGCAAGATCTTCGCATGGGAAAGACCGGAGGCCACTGCCACGCGGATCTTTCTTCCGGCTGCACCGTACTCGGCTTCCTTGATGCCTTCCGTTCCCCGCACCGCCTGGAATTCCAGGTGGGTCAGTTCTTCACCGGAAAGGGTCTCCACTGCGGTCCGAAGCGCTGCTTCCATGACACCTCCGGTGGCGCCGAAGATGACGCCGGCGCCTGTGGATTCTCCCAGCGGATGGTCGAAGGTTCCGTCAGGGAGGTTGGCAAAATCAATGCCTGCGGTCCGGATCATCCGGGCCAGCTCCCTCGTCGTCAGAGATACGTCCACATCCGGGTAACCGGAGGCATCCTGATGCGGCCGTCCGATCTCATTTTTCTTTGCCGTACAGGGCATGATGCTGACACTCATGATCTCCGAGGGATCGATTCCCTGCTTCTCTGCGAAGTAGGTTTTCAGCACGGCGCCGAACATCTGCTGCGGCGATTTGCACGTGGACAGATGCGGGATCAGATCCGGATAGTAGTTCTCACAGTATTTTACCCAGCCCGGAGAACAGGAAGTGATCATGGGCAGGACGCCGTCATTCTGCACCCGATCCAGGAACTCGTGAGCCTCTTCCATGATGGTCAGGTCTGCGCCGAAGTCCGTATCGAATACCCTGTCAAAGCCCAGCATCCGCAGGGCGGTGACCATCTTTCCCTCCACCGGCATTCCCATAGGAAGGCCAAATTCTTCTCCCAGCGCTGCCCGGACAGAAGGTGCGGTCTGCACTGCCACAAATTTATCGGGATCGGCAATGGCATCGAATACTCTGCCGGTACTGTCTTTCTCTGTGATGGCGCCTGTGGGACATACGGCGATACACTGTCCGCAGCCCACACAGCTTGTGGTTGCCAGCCCCTTTTCATAAGGGGAACCGATGGATGTGGCAAAACCTCTGTGATTGACACCGATGACGCCGATGCCCTGTACCTTGGCACACACGGCTGTACAGCGTCTGCACAGCACACATTTGCTGTTGTCACGGATCATATGTACCGCACTGTCATCCACCACCGACGGTGTCATGCTGCCGTTGTATTTCTCCGTTGTATTGACGCCCAGCTCCCGGCAGAGCTTCATCAGCTCACAGTTGCCGTTTCTCACACAGGCCAGACAGTCTTTTCTGTGATTGGATAAAATAAGCTGCAGCGTCTTTTTCCGGGATTCCCGCACTCTCGGCGTGTTGGTCCACACCTCCATGCCGTCGCTGACCGGATATACACAGGATGCCACCAGTGTTTTGGCGCCCTTTACCTCTACCACGCAGATCCGGCAGGCGCCGATCTCATTGAGATCCTTCATATAACAGAGGGTCGGGATCCGGATATGAGACATGGCTGCCGCCTCCAGGATGGTGATCCCCTCCGGGACAGTTGTCTTGATGCCGTTTAATTTGATTGTTATCTCTCCCATGCTGTTCTCCCCTCCTTAATCTTTGTAAATTGCGCCGAATCGGCAGCAGGAACGGCAGGCATCGCACTTGATACACTTGTCGATATCGATGGTGTGTGGTTCTTTTACCTTACCTTCAATGGCCTGTACCGGACAGCCTCTGCGGCAGAGGGTACAGCCCTTACATTTTTCAGAATCGATTTTGTATACGAGCAGGTCTTTACATACCTTGGCCGGACATTTCTTTTCCGTTACGTGTGCGATATACTCGTCTTTGAAATAACGGAGCGTGGATAATACCGGGTTCGGCGCTGTCTGTCCCAGGCCGCACAGGGCGTTGTCCTTGATGTAGTAAGCCAGCTCTTCCAGCTCGTCGATATCCTCCAGCGTCCCGTTTCCTTTGGTGATCTTATCCAGGATCTCGTACATCCGCTTGGTACCGATCCGGCACGGCGTACATTTGCCGCAGGATTCATCTACCGTGAATTCCAGGAAAAACTTGGCGATATCCACCATACACGTATCTTCATCCATAACAATGAGTCCGCCGGAGCCCATCATGGAGCCGATGGAGATCAGGTTGTCATAATCGATGGGGATATCCATATGGGAGGCCGGAATACACCCGCCGGACGGGCCGCCGGTCTGTGCCGCTTTGAAATGCTTTCCATTCGGAATACCGCCGCCGATCTCCTCAATGACGGTCCGGAGCGTCGTTCCCATGGGGATCTCCACCAGACCGGTATTGTTGATCTTGCCGCCCAGAGCGAATACCTTCGTTCCTTTGGACTTCTCGGTTCCCATGGAAGCAAACCAGTCTGCCCCCTTCAAAATGATCTGTGGAATATTGGCGTAGGTCTCCACGTTGTTCAGGATGGTCGGTTTGCCGAACAGACCCTTCACTGCCGGGAACGGCGGTCGTGGTCTGGGCTCTCCCCGTTTTCCTTCGATGGAGGTCATCAGGGCCGTCTCTTCTCCACAGACGAAAGCGCCGGCACCCAGCCGCAGCTCCACGTCAAAGCAGAAATCGGTGTCAAAAATATTTTTACCTAAGAGGCCATACTCTCGCGCCTGTCCAATGGCAATCTGCAATCGTTCTACAGCGATGGGATACTCCGCACGCACGTAGATAAATCCCTGGGATGCACCGATGGCATAACCGGCGATGGCCATGGCCTCCAGTACCACATGGGGGTCACCTTCCAGCACCGAACGGTCCATGAAAGCACCTGGGTCTCCTTCATCCGCATTACAGCATACATATTTCTCTACTTTTCCACGATTGCCGGAAGCGAACTTCCATTTCAGGCCGGTGGGGAAGCCTGCACCTCCACGTCCACGGATGCCGCTGTCCAGAATAGTCTGGATGACCTGATCCGGCGTCATCTCCGTCAGCACCTTGCCCAGCGCTTCATAACCGTCTCTGGCAATGTACTCCTCGATGTTTTCCGGATTGATCACGCCGCAGTTACGTAAGGCGATCCGTTTCTGCTTGCGGTAAAAGTCTGTATCCTCCAGATGAACCGTCTCCCCGTCCGTGCGCAGCGTCTCGTCGTAGATCAGCCGCTGTACCGGACGGCCCTTTACCAGATGTTCTTCCACGATCTCCGGCACGTCGTCAGGGGTTACCATACAGTAGAAGACCTGTTCCGGGTACAGCACCATGATCGGCCCCATGGCACACAGACCAAAACACCCGGTCTTTACCACGGCGATTTCCTGGTCGAGTCCATGCTCCTTCAGCTCTTCTTCCAGCCGTGCAATGATTTCCATACTCTTTGCAGATGTACATCCCGTACCTCCGCAGACCAGTATATGACTTCGAAACATTCCATTCCCCCCTTTCCTACAGTCCCTCGGAAGCCAGCGTGTACTTGTTCAGTACCAGGCCGTGCTCCAGATGCTTATCTGCAACTTCCTTTGCTTTTTCCGCATTCATTTTGATATAGGTGGTCTTGCCTCTTCCCGGCTCATACACCTCTACGATCGGCTCGTACTGGCACAGCCCGATACATCCTGTCTGTGTCACGATCACGTTTTTCAGATGCCGTCTCTGCACCTCGTCTGCCAGTGCGGAAAGAACCGGCTTTGCGCCGCTGGCGATTCCGCACGTAGCCATTCCCACAACGACACGGATTTTTCCGGCGGAGCCTTCCCGGATATCCACCTGATCCTTTACTCTGTCACGGATCTGTTTTAGTTCTTCCAGTGATTTCATTTCTGCGCTCCTCCTTCATCCTCTGTCTCATACTTTGCAAGAATACCCGGTACGTCATCCACCCGAAGACGGCCGTACACTTCATCGTTTACGAGAACCACCGGTGCCAGTCCACAGGCGCCTACACATCGACAGGCATCCAGGGAAAACTTTCCGTCCGGCGTGCACTCGCCGCCGACGATGCCCAGCTGTTCCATAAACTTATTGTAAATATCTCCTGCCCCTTTGACATAACAGGCTGTGCCAAGGCAAACCGAAATCTCATATTTTCCTTTTGGCATCAGATGGAACTGGGAATAGAAGGTAGATACGCCGTACACCTCTTCCATGGGAATCCCCATAGCGTCTGCGATCATTTTCTGAACCTCTTCCGGAAGATATCCGTAAATCTCCTGTGCCTTCTGCATGATCGGCATCAGGCATCCGCCCACCTGTTTGTGTTCTTCTATAAAATCCAAAAGCTGTCGTTCCTGTTCAGCGGTACCCCGAAACGGAACCTGTTTCTTTTCTTCCAATCCCATAAGTTTTCATCCTCTCCTTACTATATCCTGTATTTCCTCAGGAAGGTGTTACTTGAATACTTTGTGCAGCACATGCGGTGTCTGTTTGTGCGTGGACTGTGCGATGGCCTCTTCCAGATAAGCGTTCAGTTCATCACGGAATTTGGGTGCCGCACAGTTATCAATGATCTGATGGGCACGCTCAATGGGCGAAAGTCCCCGGATATCTGCCACACCGTATTCTGTGATCAGTACATGGATATCATGCTCGGTGTGATCCACATGGGTTACGAACGGCACAATACTGGACACGGTTCCCTTCTTGGCTGTGGCCGGTGTGATGTAAATGGACAGACCTGCATTGGTTCCGAAGTCACCGCTGCCGCCCAGGCCGTTCATCAGACGGCTGCCGCCGATGTGGGAGGAATTGGTGTTGCCATAGATATCTGCCTCGATCACCGTATTCACGGCAATGACACCCAGTCTGCGGATGACCTCCGGAGAATTGCTGATCTCCTGGGGCCGTAACAGGATCTTATCCCGGTATGCAGGGAACTTCGCATAAAATTCTTCTCTCTTTGCCGGAGAAATGGTCAGGGAAGTTCCCGATGCACAGGCAACTTTTCCTGCGTCCATCAAATCAAACACGGCATCCTGCAGCACCTCGGAATAAATATTGATGTTCTCAAAATCGGAATCCTTCAGGCCTGCCAGCACTGCATTTGCCACGCTTCCCACGCCGGACTGCAGCGGCGGCAGCTGTGCGGGAAGTCTTCCTGCTTTCGTCTCGTCCTTCAAAAACTGTACCAGATTGTCTGCGATCTTCTGGGAAGTCTCATCAATGGTTGCCACCGGGCGGCCATTGTCCGGAATATCGCTGATGACGATGGCACGGATCTTATCCGGGGTGCACGGGATATAGGTCGTTCCGATCCGGTCTTCTGTCTTTGTGATGGGGATCGGCTCAGTGTCCGGCGCTTTCTTCGGAGAATAAATATCATGGATGCCTTCCAGCTCCAGCGGCTGTGTGGTATTGATCTCTACGATCACCTGATCTGCACATGCCACATACGTGTTGGCGCATCCCACAGAAGTGGTGGGGATGATATTTCCGTTCTCATCAATGGCCGTGGCTTCCACAACTGCCACATGCACCTTGCCGAGATACCCGTTCTTTACCCAGTTGGGCAGCTGGCTTAAATGCATATCCATATAGGAAATCTCGCCCCGGTTGATGGCGTCCCGCAGATCCTTGTTGGTCTGGTACGGAATTCTTCTCCTGATCACACCTGCTCTGGCCAGCACACCATCCATCTCATCTCCTGTGGATGCGCCTGTGAGAAGGGTCAGATCCAGTTTTTCGCCCGCCTCTGCCCGTTTGGCAAGGGCTGCCGGGATCATCTTTGGATATCCTGCCGGGGTGAAACCGCTGGAACCGATGGTCATACCCGGGCGGATGAACGATGCCGCTTCCTCCGCGGACATGATTTTTTCTCTGCACTGCGCATTTCGTATTCTTTTTTTCAGATTATTTTCTCCCATGTCTTGTTTCCTCCACGCTCATTGTTAAACTGATAACAAGAATATAACATACAAAAAGATTGTCTTGTTTTTATCAAACTTAAAAAACGGTAAGAAAACTAAGGAAACCAGGGGCTGTTTTATTATGTTTTTTTAAATTGCCTATCCTTGCATCTGTCAGAAAACTGCGATATGATACGGATTGTAAAAACATTCCCCGTTTTTACAATCACGCAAAGAACTCTTGCTTAGAACAAATCCAAAAAAGCAAAGATCCCGGCGGTTCAGTCACTGTCGGGATCTTTGCTTTCCATATTGCTCTGTTTTTTTGTTAATTTATTTTCAATCTGTGGTTTTCCGGTAGAGAATACACGGCCGTCCGCCGGTCTTGTAATCCACGGTGCTGATCACCTCGTGATTTTCCGCCAGATAATTCATATACTTTCTGGCAGTGACCACGGAGAGCCCGTTCTGCTCGGCCACTTCCTCACTGCTCAACGGCCGGTCGCCTGCCGCATCCACATACAGCCGGATCATCTGCAGCGTTTTCTCCTGGATGCCCTTCTGCACCGCATCGGTGGCCGGCACATCCAGAAATACCTTGTCGATATCCTGCTGGTGCATCTTTGGCCCCTTCTCCAGCCGTTTCCGGACAGATGCCTGGTACACGAACATATCCAGCGCCTTTTTCAGACGCGTATACTCGAAGGGCTTCATGAGATAATCCATGATGCCCAAGCTCATGGCGATCTCCAGGCTCTGGCTGTCATTGGCCGCCGTGATCATGATGACCTGGACGCCAATGCCCCGCAGCCGCAATGCCTTCAGAAGGTCCAGCCCGGTGAATACCGGCATGTAAATATCCAGCAGCAACAGGTCTGCCGGGTTGTTTTCCAGATATTCCAGTGCGCTCCGTCCGTCCCGGAATGCCGCGCACACCTCAAAGCGGCTGTCTTTTTCCAGATATCTCCGGTTGATGGACAGCACCATGGGGTCGTCCTCCACCAGTACTACTCGATATGTCGTCATCCCGCTATCCCTCTTTCTTGATATTTGCATAAAAATATGTGCCCGCGCCTTCTTCCGAATCCACGGTGATGTCTCCGCCATAGCTCCGGGTAATCTTCCGCAGGGTAGCAAGGCCGATACCTCTTCCTGTCCCTTTCGTGGAGAATCCTTCCTCAAAAATCTTCTCCCGGATATTTTCCGGAATCCCCGGCCCATTGTCAAATACCGTCACCAGAATGTCCGATTCTCCGCCATAGATCCCCACCGTGATCTGCTTATCCTCTTCTTCATAATGATCCAGCGCCTCCATGGCATTCTCCAGAAGGTTTCCCACGATGGTGACCAGTGCCTGTCCGTAGGCCATATTTCCCTCCTTATCCAGGTGGGTACCCGGATCTAACTGCACCCGGATCCCAAGTTCACTGCCCCTGCTGATCTTGCCGATCAACAGGGCTGCCAGCTCCGGCACCTCGATGCTGTCCATGACAAAACGGATGACTTCCTTCTGGAGCATGGCTGTTTTCAGAATATAATTGCACGCTTCCTCATACTGTTCCATCTGGATCAGTCCCAGAAGCACATGCAGCTTGTTGATGAATTCATGATTGTTGGCCCGCAGGGCATCCACCATATAGTGCACACCGGTGAGTTCCTCTGCCATCCGGCTGACCTCCGTCTTGTTGCGGAAAATCGCTACCACACCCACAATCTTCCCGTCTTCCCGAATCGGCATCCGGTCTGACAGGATGCGCACATTTTTCAGGGAAAGCATGGGGACATTATTCTCTGCCTGCCCTGTCTCCAGAAGCCGCGCCATCTTAGATGCCGGATAGACAACGGACAGCGGCAGCCCAATTGCCGCCTCCTCTGTCGTATTCAGCATCTCTGCGGCAGACCGGTTGATATAGATCACTTCTGCCTGCGTGTTGATGGCAATGATTCCTTCTTCCAGCGTATTAAAAATCACATCTCGATCCAGCGTGAATTCAGGATCCTTCTTTCTGACCATATGTTTCCTCCTGTCAGCCCGGCTAACCGGGAGCTTGTTATCTGGTTTCTTCCTTCTATCTTATCTATAGTAGCGGATGTATGGAAAAAAGCAAGAATTTGAAAGTAAAAAAACAGACCGTGGAAAAGGATTGCTCCCTACCCACGGCCTGCCTTACAACTGGTTTTCGGTTAAATTTTTATCTTGTGAATGTAGCTGCCCAGACTCGTGACCTCGTGCTGACGCACTCTACTGTCTGCTTACGCAGACGGGTCACTCGTTGATGGCGCAAGAAAAATGAATGCTGCTGCGCAGCGCTCCTTTTTCTTTTGCGCTCATTACATCATTCCGCCCATGCCGCCTGCGCCTGCACCGGTGGGAAGGGTCGGGATTGGCTCTTTGATGGTTGCGACTACGGACTCGGTGGTAAGCAGTGTGGAAGCAACGCTGGTTGCGTTCTGCAGAGCGCTTCTGGAAACCTTCGCCGGATCCAGGATACCTGCGTCTACCATCTTCACGTACTCCTCGTTATAAGCGTCGAAGCCGACACCAACCTCGGACTCTCTTACCTTATTAACGATAACGGAACCTTCCAGACCTGCATTTGCTGCGATGTGGAACAGAGGAGCCTCCAGTGCTTTCAGGATGATCTTCGCACCTGTCTTCTCGTCGCCCTCCAGATCGTTTACAAGCTTTGCAACCTCTTTGGATGCATGGATGTAAGAAGATCCGCCGCCTGCGATGATACCTTCCTCAACAGCTGCCTTGGTAGCTGCCAGAGCATCTTCCATACGAAGCTTTGCTTCCTGCATCTCAGGCTCTGTAGCTGCACCTACGCGGATAACAGCAACGCCGCCTGCCAGTTTTGCAAGTCTCTCCTGTAATTTCTCTTTATCAAACTCAGAGGTGCTCTCCTCCAGCTGTGCACGGATCTGACCGATTCTTGCATCGATTGCTTCTCTGGAACCCTCACCGTCAACGATGATGGTGTTCTCTTTCTGAACTTTCACGGATTTTGCACGGCCCAGCTGATCCAGTGTGGTCTCTTTCAGGTCAAGGCCTAACTCATCGGAGATCACCTGGCCGCCTGTCAGGATAGCGATATCCTGCAGCATTGCTTTTCTTCTGTCGCCGTAGCCCGGAGCCTTGACACCTACAACGGTGAAGGTACCTCTTAACTTGTTGACGATCAGGGTGGTCAGAGCCTCGCCCTCGATGTCCTCAGCGATGATGAGCAGCTTTCTGCCGGTCTTCACGATCTCCTCCAGCAGAGGAAGGATCTCCTGAATGTTGCTGATCTTCTTATCGGTAATGAGGATGTAAGGCTCCTCCAGAGTTGCCTCCATCTTCTCCATATCTGTGCACATGTAAGCGGAAAGATATCCACGGTCGAACTGCATACCTTCTACTAGATCCAACTCGGTCTTCATGGTCTTGGACTCCTCGATGGTGATAACGCCGTCTTTGGAAACCTTCTCCATAGCGTCTGCTACCATTGCGCCTACCTCATCATCGCCGGCAGAGATTGCTGCTACTCTTGCGATATGCTTCTTGCCGTCTACCGGCTGGCTCATCTTTGCGATGGCTGCAACTGCTGCGTCAGTTGCTTTCTTCATGCCCTTTCTCAGGACGATGGGGTTGGCACCTGCTGCCAGATTCTTCATACCTTCGTTGATCATTGCCTGTGCAAGAACGGTTGCTGTGGTTGTTCCGTCACCTGCTACATCGTTGGTCTTGGTAGCTACTTCTTTGACCAGCTGTGCGCCCATGTTCTCAAACGGATCTTCCAGCTCGATTTCTTTTGCGATGGTAACACCGTCGTTGGTGATCAGCGGAGCGCCGTAGGATTTGTCAAGTACGACGTTTCTTCCTTTCGGTCCAAGGGTTACTCTTACGGTATCTGCCAGCTGGTTGACGCCGGACTCCAGTGCTTTTCTTGCCTCTGCACCATATTTAATCTCTTTTGCCATGATAAATTCCTCCTAAACGATTCAGTCTCTTACTCTACGATTGCAAGAATATCTGCCTGTCTTACCACGATGAGGGTATCCTCGTCGATCTTTACTTCTGTTCCTGCATATTTGGAATAGATGACATGATCACCAGGTTTTACCTGCATGGTAATCTCCTTGCCGTCTACATTTCCGCCAGGGCCTACAGCGACAACTTCTGCCTGCTGCGGTTTCTCTTTGGACTGTCCCGGAAGAACGATTCCGGATTTGGTTGTAGCCTCTTCCTCTAACTGTTTGATTACGACTCTGTCACCTAACGGTACTAATTTCATAGTAAAGTCCTCCTTTATCTGATATGAACTTCTTTCTTTTTCTGTGCTAGCACTCACCTTCATTGAGTGCTAACTGATAGTCATATAGTAGTGATTTTTCACAAATTTAGCAAACCCATTTTTTACATGTTATTCTCTTTTTTTCTCTATTTTATTCGTCTATTCTCTCAAAATCTCTGATTTTTATATATTTACCCGGAATTGTGGATTTAATAATTTGTTTATAAACTTTGTAAAAGCCTTATTGAACTTATTTATCTCTTTCTAAAGTAAAAGGAAGTTGTGCGTCAAAAGGGGAGAATGTTATAATTATATCAATCTGATGCCAGGGTCAAAAGGTCTAGGCCCACATGAGCTTGCGTAGCACGTAACAATCCGCAGGCATCAACGTCTGGGACTTTTGACCCTGGCATCATAAATCTGACATCTTGAAGGAGGACACCCCATGGCTTCTTTAGACCGCCAGTCCCAGATTTCTTACCGCCTGATGTACATGATCTCAGCGGTGCTGATCACCGTCAGCTTCTTTCTCTCGACCGTGGAAGATCTAATCAACGGCATGCTTCGTATCACCTTTGCCAGCGACATTCTCATTACCGATTATATGGAGATCGCCGGTGTGGGCGCTGCTTTTTTCAACGCAGGCTGCGTGACGCTCATCACCCTGCTGCTCATGCGGCTGTGCAAGCTTCCCATGCATGGCAACGGCATTTCTACAGCCAGCCTGATGGCAGGCTTTTCCTTCTTTGGAAAAAATATCGTCAACATGTGGTTCATGCTGCCGGGCACCATTCTCTACGCCCGCATCCGAAAGGAGCCACTGTCCAAATACCTGACCTTCAGCCTCATGTCCACCTCTCTGGGGCCGCTGATCAGTTCCCTCCTGTTCGCCAACGGATTTTCCCCGAAAAGCTTTCTGCTGGCACTGATCGTCGGCACGCTCATCGGCTTTGTGGCACCGCCGCTGTGTCTCCACACAAACACGCTGCTCCATGGCCTGAACCTGTACAACGGCGGCTTCGCCATCGGGCTGCTGGCCATGCTGCTGGGTTCCGTGTGCAAATGCTTCGGCTACACCTTCGAGACGGAGCTGCACTGGTACACCGGCCACAATCTGGAATTTGCCATCGGCCTGTACCTCATTGCCGCCGCTACCATTTTGTACGGCCTGTACCACGATCCCACAGATGTTCGCCGCCGCTACCGGACGCTGCTGCGCCGCCCCGGCGTCTCCGCCCATGATTTCATTGAGCTGGACGGCATCGGCGCGGTGTGCATCAACATCGGCGTCAATCTGGCATTTTCCGTCACCCTCCTTCTCCTGGTGGGCGGAGACTTAAACGGCGCCACCATCGGCGCCCTGCTGACCATCGCCGGTTTCAGCGCCAAGGGAAAGCATGTGGGCAACATTGCGCCGGTGATGTTCGGCGTCCTGATCTCCGTGGCCGTCACAGGCCGTGCTTTAAGCCCGGCCTCCCAGCTGGCACTGCTATTCTCCACCACCCTGGCGCCGGTGGCGGGCACCTACGGCATCGCCGCCGGACTGGCCGCCGGATTCCTGCACTCCTGCGTGGCACTGTACGCAGGCGCCGGATACTCGGGATTGAACCTGTACAACAACGGTTTCGCCGGAGGCATCGTCTCCATCGTGCTGTATGCGGTGCTGTCAGGATTTTTAAAGCCCAACACCTTCTGCGAGCCCTCCGTCATCCCGGAAGAAGAACCCGCCATTCCCGGGAACCTGTTCATCCACGAGGAGCAGGCTGGTAAATAATATTGATTGCTTTTGCTTCCGTTGATATGACAGGACGCCGTTTTCTAGCATACAAAACAGAGGCAGGCAGGATTTGTATTTCTCACATTTCCTGTCTGCCTCTGTTTCTTTATGCCTCGTTCACTGCCGCCTTCATCTCTTTTACATACTGGCGCACAGGCTCCACGCAGTCTTTTCCGTACTGCCCGATCATGCGCACGATGGCGCTTCCCACAATGGCTCCATCCGACACGGCAGCCATTTTCTTCGCCTGCTCCGGGGTGGAGATGCCAAAGCCCACCGCGCAGGGCACATCCGATGCTTCTCTTGCCAGCGCCACCATCTCGCCGATGTCGGTGGTGATCTCTTTTCGCACGCCGGTGACGCCCAGGGAGGACACCAGATAAAGGAAGCCCTTCGCCTCCCCTGCGATCATGCGGATGCGCTCATGGGAGGTGGGAGCCACCAGGGAGATCAGATCCACGCCATAGGTGTCGCACAGGCCGGACATCTCGTCCTTTTCCTCGTAGGGCAGATCCGGGATGATGATGCCGTCCATGCCCACTTCCACGCATTTCTGCAGAAACCGCTCCTTGCCGTAGGTGAACACCGGGTTCATGTACGTCATAAATACCACCGGGATGTCCAGTTTGGGCCGCACCTGGGAGAGCATGGCAAACAGCTTGTCCGTGGTGCAGCCTGCTGCCAGCGCCCGCTCGTCCGCCTCCTGGATGACAGGGCCCTCCGCCGTGGGATCGGAGAAGGGAATGCCCACCTCGATGAGATCGGCCCCGGCCTCTGCCACGGCCACCAGAAGCTCTGCGGTGGTGTTAAGATCCGGGTCTCCTGCGGTGATAAAAGGAATGAATGCTTTCTTATTTTCAAATGCCTCGTGAATTCTACTCATAGATCTGTACCCCCCGATATCTTGCGATGGCCGCCACGTCCTTGTCTCCGCGGCCGGAAATATTGACGACGATGATCTGATCCTTTCCCATGGTGGGCGCCAGCTTTTTCGCATAAGCCACCGCGTGGGCGCTCTCCACCGCCGGGATGATGCCCTCGGTGCGGGACAGGTACTCAAAGGCTTCCACCGCCTCCTCGTCGGTCACCGGCACATATTTCGCCCGGCCGGTGTCGGACAACATGGCGTGCTCCGGCCCGATGCCCGGGTAGTCCAGACCTGCGGAAATGGAGTACACCGGTGCGATCTGTCCGTACTCATCCTGACAGAAATAGGATTTCATGCCGTGGAAAATGCCCACGGTGCCGTTGGCGATGGTGGCTGCATTCTTGGGGTTATCCACGCCCAGACCGGCCGCCTCACAGCCGATAAGCTGTACGGATGTATCCGGGATAAATTCATAAAAAGCGCCCATGGCATTGCTGCCGCCGCCCACGCAGGCGATGACCGCATCGGGGAGCCGTCCCTCCTTTGCCTGTAACTGTTCCTTGATCTCCTTGCCGATGATCTTCTGGAAATCCCGGACGATGGTGGGGAACGGGTGGGGGCCCATGACGGAACCCAGCACATACAGGGTGTCGTCCATCCGGGAAGCCCATTCCCGCATGGTCTCATTGACAGCGTCTTTCAGAGTCATCGTTCCGCTGGTCACCGCATGTACCTTGGCGCCCAGCAGCTCCATGCGGAACACATTCAGCGCCTGCCGGTCGGTGTCCTCTTTTCCCATGAAGATCTCGCACTCCATGTCCATGAGGGCTGCTGCCGTGGCGGTGGCGACACCATGCTGTCCGGCGCCGGTCTCGGCAATGACTCTCGTCTTGCCCATTTTCTTTGCCAGCAGCACCTGTCCCAGCACGTTGTTGATCTTGTGGGAACCGGTGTGGTTCAGATCCTCCCGTTTCAGGTAAATTTTCGCGCCGCCCAGATCCCTGGTCATCTTTTCCGCATAATATAAAAGGGATGGACGTCCGGCATAGTTTTCCAGCAGGTCTGTCAGCTCCGCTTGAAAGGCCGGGTCGTTTTTGTAATATTCATAGGCTTCTTCCACTTCCTGCACGGCGCTCATGAGCGTCTCGGGAATGTACTGCCCGCCATACTCTGCAAATCTTCCTTTTTTCATCCTTGTATCCTCACAATCTCTGTTAATCTTCTGATTTTTTCCGGATCCTTGTATCCGTCGGTCTCCGCGCCGCTGCTGATATCCACGCACCAGGGATGGCCTGCCGCAATGACCGTCGCCACATTGTCCCCGTTTAACCCGCCTGCCAGGAAAAACGGCTTGGACAGTGCCGGGATCAGCCCCAGGTCGAAGGTCTTTCCGCTGCCGCCGTAGGCGTCCTTCACAAAGGTGTCCAGCAGCAGATAGTCGCAGGGCAGCTGCTCCGCCTCCAGGATCTGTTCCCTGGTCTGCACCCGCACAGCTTTGATGAGGGGCACGTCCACCAGCTGCCGTAGCCACTGTATATAGGCCCCGTCCTCATCCCCGTGGAGCTGCACCAGATCCAGCGTGCCGTCATTTACGATAGCGGCGATGTTTTCCGGCGCCTCGTTGACAAACACCCCCACACTGGCGATCCGGGGATCCAGCAGGGCTTTCAGCTGCCGGGCGGTCTCCCGGCTGATCCGCCGCTTTTCTCCCGCGAAAACAAATCCGATGTAATCCGGCAGCACAGCGTTCACCGCCGCCACATCCTCCGGCCGTTTCAGGCCGCAGATCTTAATCCTGGTCATAGGCTTTCCTCGCTTCCCCGCAAAACGGCAAGGGCTTTCTTCTTATCCGGCTGGCGCATGAGCGTCTCCCCGATGAGCACCGCATCCACATGGCCTTCCTCCAACTGGCGGATGTCCTCCCGGGTCTTTATCCCGCTCTCTGCGATGAAAAGCACACCCTCCGGCACGAGGCTGCGCAGCCGCAGCCCGTTGTGGATGTCCACGGTGAAATCCTTCAGATTCCGATTGTTGACGCCGATGATGTCCGCCCCGGCGTTTACCGCAGAGGAAACTTCCGCGGCGTCATGGGCCTCCACAATGGCGTTGATGCCAAGGGATCGGCAGATGGCCAGATCCTCCCGGATCTCTTCGGTATCCAGCAGAGCACAGATGAGCAGCACCGCCTCCGCCCCCAGTACCTTCGCCTGGTAAATCTGGTAGGCATCCACCGTAAAATCTTTGCGCAATACCGGAATGCCCGCCTGGGCTGCGATCTCCTGCAGATAGGCGTCGCTGCCCAGAAACCGGGAGGGCTCCGTCAGCACGGAAATGGCCGCCGCCCCGGCTTCCTCATATTCCCGGGCAATGGACAGATAGGGAAAATCTGCCGCAATGAGCCCCTTGCTGGGGGATGCCTTCTTCACCTCACAGATAAAGCGCATCCCCGGATGGGATAAGGACTGATAAAACCGGAAGGGCTCTTTTTGCTCTGCTGCCAGCGCCTCTGCCATGGCGCGCATCTGCACCGTCGTGATATTTTTCTGATCCTCTGCCACACGTTTTCTGGCCGTGTCTGCCAGCTGCTGTAAAATCATATGCTGTCTCCTATACTTCCTTCGTTGCTGCCACAAACTGCTCCAGCTTGTCTCCGGCCTTGCCGCTGTCGATGATCTCGTTTGCCATCTTCACACACTCCGGGATGGAGCAGTCGTCAATGCCTAAGTACAGGCTCAGGGCGGAATTTAAGATCACCGCATCCCGCTTGGGCCCTTTCAGCTTGCCGGTGAGGATATCTCTGGAAATCCGGGCGTTTTCCTCCGGCGTGCCGCCCACCAGATCCTGTAACGTGCAGCGACGCATACCCAGCGCCTCCGGCGTCAGATCATAGGTGCGGAATTTTCCTTCCCGGATCTCACACATATGGGTGGCACCGGTCATGGTCGCCTCGTCCAGGCCGTCAGAACCATTGACCACCAGCCCTCTCACAACCCCTAAGTTGGACAGCACCTGCGCCATGGGCTCCACCAGATCCTCCCGGTACACACCCATGAGCTGCATGTTGGCTCTGGCCGGGTTGGTCAGCGGCCCCAAAATATTGAAGATCGTCCGGGCGCCCATCTCTTTTCTCACCGGACCTACATTTTTCATGGATGTATGGTACACCTGAGCGAACATGAAGCACATGTTGGCTTTCTTTAATACCTCTACGTTCTGTTCCGGTGTCAGATCCAGTCGGGCACCCAGCCGCTCCAGCACGTCAGCAGCACCGCTCTTGCTGGAAACGCTGCGGTTGCCGTGTTTTGCCACCGGCACGCCGCCTGCTGCCACCACGAAAGCAGAGGTGGTGGAAATGTTGAAGGTGCCCACCTCGTCGCCGCCGGTGCCCACGATCTCCATCACGTCAAAGGGAACCTCCACCTTCAGGCCTTTCTCCCGCATCACCTCCGCGCAGGCTGTAATCTCCGTCACCGTCTCGCCCTTCATCCGCAGGGCTGCCAGAAAAGCGCCCATCTGAGCGTTGGTGGCCGTTCCGTCCATGATCTCCGCCATCACCGCGTGGGCCATCTCGTAGCTTAAATCTTTTTTATTCAATACTTCATTCAATGCTTCCTGGATCATCTGTGTGTCCTCCTTTGTTGTATAAAAATTCGCATATCGTGTAGCTACGCTCCACTTTTATGCTCATGTCGCGGCGTGCCAGAAGGTCTTTCACCTGCTTTCGTGCAAGCACGAGCAGATTCAGACTTTCTGTCACTGTAATAGCAAAAAGTTTCTCATCATTTTCTTTCCATCCGGGGTGAGGATGGATTCGGGGTGGAACTGCAATCCATACACAGGGAAATCTCTGTGTTTCACCGCCATGACCTCTCCGTAGGCATCCTCGCCGATGATGGTGAGGCAGTCCAGCATGGTGTCCCGCTGGGCCGCCAGGGAATGGTATCTGGCCACCGGTACTTCCTCCGGCAGCCCCCGAAAGATCAAGCTGTCCGTATTGATCTTAATGCAGCTCTGTTTGCCGTGCATGAGGCACCTGGCATGGCTGATGGTGGCGCCGTACACCTCGCAGATGGCCTGATGGCCCAGGCAGACGCCCAGGATCGGAATGTGATCTCCCAGGCAGCGCACCACATCCTCACAGATGCCCGCGTCCTTCGGGTATCCCGGCCCTGGGGATAAAATGATCCGCTCCGGGGAGAGCGCTTCCACCTCTTCCACCGTCAGGACATCGTTTCGAACGACCTTCACATCCTGCCGCAGGCTTCCCGCCAGCTGCACCAGATTGTAGGAAAAGCTGTCATAATTATCAATGAGTAAAATCATTCTTCCACCTCCCCGGCATGTTCAATGGCATAGATCACAGCTGCTGCCTTGTTGGCCGACTCTTCGTATTCTTTTTCCGGCACGCTGTCCGCCACGATACCGCCGCCGGACTGGACATACACAGTTCCGTTCTTTTTCACCGCCATGCGGATGGCAATACACGTATCCAGATTGCCGGTGAAATCCACATAGCCCAGCGCCCCGCCGTAAATGCCTCTGGGACAGGACTCCAGCTCTTCAATGATCTGGCAGGCCCGGATCTTGGGCGCTCCGGAAAGGGTACCTGCCGGAAGCACGGCCTCCACCGCATCCAGCGCATCCGCGTCCTCCCGGATGTTGCTCTCCACCTGAGAGCAGATATGCATGATTTTCGAATATTTGTGGATCATCTGGTAACGGGTCACTTCCACGGAACCGTAGGTGGAAATCCTACCCAGATCGTTTCTGCCCAGATCCACCAACATGTTGTGCTCTGCCAGCTCTTTTTCATCTGCCAGCAGCTCCCGCTCCAGCTGTTCATCCTCGGCAACGGTCTTGCCCCGCGGTCGGGAACCGGCCACCGGGAAGGTGGTCAGCCGCCCGTTCTGCAGCCGCACCAGCGTCTCCGGCGAAGTGCTCATGATCTCCTCCCCGTCAATGTGCATGTACACCATGTAAGGGGACGGGTTGGTAGTGCGCAGCACCCGGTAAGCGTTCAGCAGGCTACCCTCGTAGGGGCTGGTAAACTGTCTGGAAATGACTGCCTGGAAAATATCGCCCTCCCGGATGTATTCCTTCGTCTTCTCCACCACCCGGCAATATTCTTCCTTGGACACACTGCATGTGAAATCCACCTGGCTGTCTGTGGTAAGCACCGGAAGCGGCGCATTGCTGCGGATGACCCCTGCCATGGCTTCCAGCTGTGCTGCCGCTTTTCCGTAATTTTCCAGCACCTTATCGGTCTTCATGTTCACCACCAGGCATATCTTCTGACGCAGATGATTGTAGGCAATGACCCGGTCAAACAGCATCAGGTCGTAGTCATCGAAATCCCCGCCGGAAATGGAGAGCACCGGTTCCGCGTATCCGATCATGGAATAGGCAAAATATCCCACAAATCCGCCGGTAAAGGGCGGCATCCCTTCGATCCGCGGGGAACGGTATTCCTTCAAAATTCCTCGCAGCACCTCCAGCGGCTTGCCCGTTTCCACGAAACGCTTTTTATGATTTTCTTCAATGGTCACCTTTTTGTCTTTGCATGTCACCCGCAAGATCGGATTGTATCCCAGAAAGGAATACCTGCCCCAGGTTTCTCCGCCCTCCACGCTTTCCAGCAGAAAATAGCGGCTGCTGATGGCTGACAGCCTGCGAAGCAGCGTCATCGTTGTCGTCACATCTGCGTAAATCTCTCTGCACACCGGCAAGATCGGGTATTCCTTTGCCAGCTTTTCAATCTGTCCTGTGTCCGGTCTGATCATATCATGCACCGATTCCTTTCTTTCATTTAAGTAACAGTTTCCGCCATTTGCACCGTTCAGCCGCGCCATTCGCAGAACCGCGTGTTCCACGCTCTTCGCTGCTTACACAGCTACTTTCTGATCATGATCTGGCGCTCCGCTCATCGATGACCTCAGACGGATCTCTGTGCAAGCACACATCCGTCCTCATCATCGATGGCTGAACTTTTTCATCAAAATAGTAAGAGCCCCTGCCCCACATTTTCCTGTTGGAAAAATATGGGGCAGGAGCTCCTGTATTCTCCTGCGGTACCACCCAAATTGATATACGTTGTATATCCACTCTTCTGACATACCATCATATGCCCTTCTCTGATAACGGACGAAGTCCCCGTCAGCGTCTACTCCCTTTTCACCGGTTTCAAGCTGCCCTCACAGGTCCATTCACTGAGTTCCCGCCTGCCGTATTTCCACCCACCTACGGCTCTCTGGTGACTTTCCGTCAGCTACTTCTCCTGCTCACTGGTTTGTTTGCTTTCATAATTTAATTGGATGAAGTTATTCTAATACGGTTTTTGAAAAAAGTCAATTCCCTTTTTTGTTATTTTCACAAAATAATAACCTATCTCTGCTCTTTTAATTTCCGCAGTATCGCCATAACATCCGGCTGCGTTGGAGTGAATTTTGTGCCACGCTTTAACATACCCAATACTTTTCTCGCTTTCCGTTCAATTTCTTTCGCTGTATGTTCACTTGTCAACATCAAATGATTTCCGGCCCGTTCTTTTCATCTATCATCCTCATTATGTAAAAAGTCCCCCGCCTTACGGCGAAGGACTATACTTTCGAGCCAACCATTTATATACCGCATATTGGTCAGCGGTAAACTTACAACCCGACCATTTATATACCACATATCGGTCAGTGGTAAACTTTCTCTGTATCTACATACTAACAAATACAAAAAGTAAAGTCAATAGAACACCTCATTAAAATTGTATGATATCCGCGTCAGATTATGCACCGACAGCCATCCGTTTCACACTGTCCAGACCTTTGCGCACAGCCGGGATGGCCAGCAGAATGAGGGTCAGGATCGCTTCCGGGAATATGTAGGACATGTTATACAGCGTGGATGCCCAGATGGCTGCAGCATTTCCGGCGAAATCTCCGGTGTAGGCGGTGTAGAAAATCAGGCCGGAGATCATGTGCATCACATATCTTCCCAGCACACCGACGATATAGCCCTTCACCAGACCGTTCTTGGCATTGGAGAAAAGGCCGGACAATCCCAGGGCGCCGAATGCCAGCGGGTAGTCCAGAAGTACCTGAGCCGGATGCACCACATAAGGGCCGGTGATGAACTGCAGAATGCCGTAGGCCACTGCCGCGGTCAGGCCGGTTTTCAGGCCATACCAGTAACCAACCAGGCAGATGCAGAGCATAGAAAACAGGGTGACAGAGCCGCCGTTGGGCAGGGACGGCAGTTTGATGACAACGGAGATCACCGTTGCCAGCGCGATGGCCGCTGCAGAAAAGACCAGTTTCTTCGTTGTGTTCGGTTTTGACATAAAAAAATCCTCCTTTGTCTACGCAAGGAGGGAGTGTCTGCTGCTTTCGCTTCCTTCCGCCGGTATTATCCGGGTCAAGTAATGAGGGTGTAGGCCTTGTGGCCTGTCTCAGCAATGCGCTCCCCTAGCGTTGTTTCTGTTGCTTTATTGTATTTTCGTGTCAATCTTACCGTATCAGCCACGGACTGTCAAGCACCGGAATGATCATTTTTCAAATCAGGCAGCAAACCGTCTGGAGATACGCAAGATCCGTTATATTTTAGATGAGCCCGAATTCCTTCAGGCCCATGTAGATGCCGTGGTCCCGGATGCCTCTGGTGACATAGTCCGCCGCCTCTTTGGCCTTCCCGGAACCATTTCCCATGGCGATGCCGCAGCCTGCATACCGCAGCATGTCCACATCGTTGCCGCTGTCACCAAAGGCGTACACATCGTTCCGCTCAATAGACAGGCGGCTGCACACCACGCCCATGCCGGTGGCTTTCGTGTGGCCCAGCGGAATGAGCTCCATCTGATGCGCGGAGAAGGGCAGGATGCAGTAATCCTCTGCCAGCCGCTCCAGTGCCTCCGGCTGCAGCGCAGGATCCTGACACTGGATACTGAATTTGTTCACATGAAGATCCCCTTCGTGATCTTCGATCTCCACCAGCCGGTCGGGAATGTATTTTTTCAGTGACCGGATATAAAGATCGGTGTCGCCGATCTCATAATCCTTTCTGTGGTAATACAGATAATCGCAGCCCTCCAGCACCGGGATGATGCGGTGCGCCTGCAGAAGATCCAGCAGTCCGCACAGCTTTTCCTGGGAGATCTCCGCATTCAGGAGCAGCTCCTCCCCCAGCTTTACATAGGTGCCGCAGCCCGCCACGATGCCGTCAAATCCCATGCCGAGAAGCTCGGGATCAAACACCGCCGCCATGCTCCTGCCTGTGCAGATAAACGCATAGTGTCCGTTTTCCTTTAACCGGGCAATGCCCTCTTTCGTACTGTCACTGATCCCCGTCTCGTGATCGTACAGTGTTCCATCAATGTCAAAAAATACCGCTTTTTTATTCATATTTTCCTCTTCGTCAGCCGCTGCCATAATAAAGAGTCAAAGCAGCGGGTGTGCCTTGACTCTTTTCTATTGCATCCATGTTCAACAGTTTCACGCAGACAATGATTCTAGTGTTTTTTCTGCTTCTTGATGTCTTCCAGCTCATCAAATACCACATCGTTGATGACCTTGATATACGTTCCCTTCATACCGGAGGAACGGGATTCAATGACACCGGCGCTCTCGAACTTGCGCAGGGCATTGACGATCACGGAACGGGTAATGCCCACCCGGTCTGCGATCTTGCTGGCAACGAGGATGCCTTCCTTGCCGTCCAGCTCGTCAAAAATATGGATGATGGCTTCCAGCTCGGAGAAGGACAACGTGCTGATGGCAGATTTTACAATCTGGATCTTCCGGTTCTCCTCTGCGTTCTCCTCATTCACGGAGCGCATCATCTCCAGGCCGACCACCGTCGTGCCATACTCGCTTAAAATAATATCATCAATCTCATACTGCTCGCCGCATTTGTACAGGAACAGCGTACCCAGCCGCTCACCGGCAATGTCAATGGGGGTGATGATGGCCTGGTACTTCTTCACCTCAGGCCCGAAGCCAAGCGTTTCCAGATTCACATTTTCTTTGGTGGAAAGCACACCCAGCAGCCGCTCATTCAAAAGCGGATCGATATAGCCGCCCACTTTATCGGAAATGAGCTCCGTGATCTCTTCCACACCTTCACATTCACTGACACCGAGAATCTTGCCCTTACGGCTGATCACCAGCACATTGGACAGCAAGATTTCTGTCAGAACCTCACAGATGTCGTTAAATACTACCTTACTGGAGTTATTGTTGTGCAGAAGCTTGTTGATCTTTCTCGTCTTGTCTAATAATTGTACACTCATTTCATCCCTGTCCTTTCGTACTGATATTTTTTTGTTACTGTTCACTCGCGCCATTCGCAAAACCGCATCTTCGATGCTCTCCGCTGCCTTGCAGCTCATTTTTGCTCATTACGGGGCGCTCCCTTCGTCTGTTCATGTATCCAGATTTTCATGCAAACATGAAATCTGTCCGCAAGAACATACGAGTGAACTGTAACAAATATTTCCGCTTCTGACTTTGCCCGTCTCTTCACTGCCTCAAATAAATCTATCAATTCGGAATTTTCGGATTTTTCATCCTTTATTAGAGTTTATCACGCAATTTCCGAATAAGCAAGTCCTATTTCACGTTTTATCAGACTATTCTACAACAGTTCAGCAATTCTTTGATGAAGAGCGCAGGATGCGCGGTTCTGCGAATGGCGCGGCTGAACTGTTGTGCTCATACGCATTCTTCCAAATGGCGCGGGATGAATTCTTTCTATACTAAGCTTCTTTTTCCTCTTCCTTGGCGGGCCGCACGTAGCCGCAGTCCTCCTTGGAGCACACCAGCTTGTTGCCCTTCTCCAGCAAAATACTGCCGCACTGGGGGCATTTCTCTCTGGAAGGCTTCTGCCAGGACATGAAATCACACTCCGGCGCAGCCTCGCAGCCGTAATACCGGCGGCCTTTCTTCGTCTTTCGGATGACGATCTCCTTACCGCACTTGGGACAGGGCACACCTGTTTTTTCCAGATAGGGCTTCGTGTTGCGGCACTCCGGGAATCCCGGGCAGGCCAGGAACTTGCCGTGGGGGCCATATTTGACCACCATATTTCTGCCGCACTGCTCGCAGACCACATCGGTGACCTCGTCCTCGATCTTCACCTGCTCCAGCTCCTCCTTGGCCCGGTTCACGGACTTAGCCAGATCCGGATAGAAGTTCTTCACCACGGTTTTCCACGGGATGAGCCCGTCGCCGATGCCGTCCAGCAGCGACTCCATGGTGGCAGTGAAATTCACATCCACAATGCTGGGGAAAGCCTCCACCATGATGGAATTGACCACCTCGCCCAGCTCGGTGATGTACAGGTTCTTATTCTCCTTGGCCACGTACCGTCTGGCAATGATGGTGGTGATGGTCGGGGAGTAGGTACTCGGCCGGCCGATGCCCAGCTCCTCCAGCGTCTTGACCAGGGATGCCTCTGTATAATGGGCCGGTGGCTGGGTGAAATGCTGTTTATAATCAAAATCTTTGAAGGTCAGCTGGGAATCCTTATCGATGCTGCTGACCAGCGTATTGCTGTCCACTTTTACCTCGTCCTCGGACATGTAGACACTGCGGTAACCGTCAAACTTCACCCGGGATGCGGACACGGCAAAACGGTACCCGCCGCCGTCGATCTTCACGGAGGTTGTCTCAAACACAGCCGCATTCATCCGGCTGGCCGCAAACCGCTTCCAGATGAGCTGATACAGACGGTACTGATCCCGGCTTAAGGAATCCTTGATCTGCTCAGGTGTCCGGCTGATGTCCGTGGGACGGATGGCCTCATGGGCATCCTGGATCTTCTTGCCGTCCTTTCGCGTTGCCTCCTGCACAGCCGCATACGCTTCCCCGAAACGCTCGGTGATGTATGCGCGGGCTGCCGCCTGGGCCTCATCGGAAATACGGACGGAATCGGTACGCAGATAGGTGATGATACCGACGGTACCGCTGCCCTTGATGTCCACGCCCTCATATAACTGCTGGGCCAGACGCATGGTTTTCTGGGTGGAAAAGTTCAGCGCCTTGGAAGCCTCCTGCTGCAGCGTACTGGTGGTAAACGGCAGCGGCGCTTTCTTGGTGCGTTCGCCCATCCGCACCTCTGACACCTGATAATCGGCGCCGTCCAGTGTTTTTAAGATCTGGTTCAGCTCCTCCTGGCTGTGAATATCCATCTTGCCCTCCGGCGTTCCGTAAAACTTGGCTGTCAACGGCTTCTTCTCGCCCTTTAACGCAAACTGGGCATCCAGGCTCCAGTATTCCTCCGGGATAAAGCTGTTGATCTCTTCCTCCCGGTCCGCGATGATACGGAGAGCCACCGACTGTACACGGCCAGCACTCAACCCCCTCTTCACCTTTTCCCACAGCAGCGGAGAAATCATGTAACCAACCATACGGTCAAGAATTCTTCTCGTCTGCTGCGCATCCACCAGATTCATATCAATTTCCCGCGGTGCCTTTAAGGATGCTTTCACCGCCGTCTTCGTAATTTCATTGAAGGTGATCCGGCATGCCTTCTTGTCCTCCAGCTTCAGCGCCTTGGACAGATGCCAGGAGATCGCCTCTCCTTCACGGTCCGGGTCAGTTGCCAGATACACTTTGTCTGCCTTCTTCACCAGCTTGCGCAGGTTCGCCAGAATGTCTCCCTTTCCGCGGATCGTGATATATTTGGGTTCGAAATCATGTTCCACATCGATACCCAGCTGACTCTTGGGCAGATCCCGCACATGGCCATTGGATGCAGCCACCTCGTAATTTGCCCCAAGAAATTTTTTTATTGTCTTAACCTTTGCCGGTGACTCCACAATCACCAGATACTTTGCCATATATGCCCCTCCATTGTCTTATCCACCCTCTCGTCCGGCCTTTTATCCCTGCAAATAACATCCCTCTTACAGGCGTTCCCGGACGTAAAGCCCCCTGGAAATCTCCCGAATCACACCGCGAACCAGTAGATTCAATAGCAATTCCATGGTTTTTTCCGCAGAAAACGGCGATTCCGCCAAAATTTCTTCCAGGTTTTTCGGTTTCAAATCCACACAACTATACAACATGTTCTCTTCCTTTGCAAGCGAATTCTTATTTTTTTTACATTTATTCACGGTTTGTAAAGAATTTAAACCAAGCTCCGCAACAAATTCCTCCGGGCTTTCCGCCAGCCCTGCCCCCTGCCGAATGAGCCGGTTGCAGCC
>JAGTTR010000007.1 GCA_018223385.1 Oscillospiraceae bacterium Marseille-Q3528 | reverse complement strand
ATCTTATTGTGTTTATTTCTTATTCTAATAAATATCTTCCTTTGCCACACCCTTTTTCTGCCGGGTCACGATCAGAAAAACGATGCACACAACGGCCAGCACCACCAGCATGCCCGCAAATATCACGCCCATGTGGATGGCAAAATCCGTGAAAAAGCCTTCCGGCAGCATGTTGATGAGCAGATCGGTCTTCGGATCCAGCAGCCACAGGTCATTGTTGAAAAAAACGTGGTGAAACTGGGTAAATGCCCGGGTAAAATCCTGACTGGCATAGGCCGCAAACGCCCCCAGCGCCGCCAGAAATACCCCGCTGCCGATGAGATACCCTTTCGACAGCCGCCGGAACGGATGCTCGTCCATACACACAAGTGTTCCCACAATGGCGATCACCAGCAAAAGCAACAGGCGGCGCAGGCGGATCCCACCCAGAAACAGATCCCGCACATCCGCCATGTGGGACTTCTCCCGGTCATTGAAAAACTCCCGCTCTTTCCCGTCTACCGTTGTCTCCACCACCAGGTCTGCCCGGTAGCCCTTCAGGTAATCCATCATTTCATCGGTCACATAGAGAATATCCGTCATTTCCATTTTCAATGGTTCCTGCACGTTATATTTCCGGTACTCCTTCTCATAAAAGCCCGGTTCATAATATGCCACCAGATCCAGGCTGGAGATCAGCATACACACGATCAAAGCCAGCGCCGATACGATACTCAAAATGCCGTATATCTTTTTCATCGAAAGTATCCTCCTACAATTCCCGCAGTTTTTCTGTCAGACGTATGCCCGTGGGGGTTACCGCCAGACCGCCCTCTCCGGTCTCTCGGATGGAAACATCCATCCGTCGGCCGATGGCCTGCATGGCATCAATGACCTCATCCGGCGGAATCACACTGCGTATCCCCGCCATGGCCATCTCCGAGGCTGCCGCCGCCCCCACTGCGCCGATGACGTTTCGCTTCACACAGGGCACCTCCACCAGTCCCGCCACCGGGTCACAGGCCAGTCCCAGCAGATTTTTCAGCGCCATGGCCGCTGCATGGGTAATAGCTCCGGGATCACCGCCCCGCAAATAGGTCAGTGCCCCTGCCGCCATGGCAGATGCGGAACCGATCTCTGCCTGACAGCCGCCCTCCGCACCGGAAATGGACGCCCGGGAAGCAATGACCTCCCCGATTCCGGCTGCCACATAAAGTGCTTCCACCATCCGTTCTTGTTTTTCTTCGTAAAGATCCTGCCAGGTCAGCAGCACCGCCGGAAGCACGCCGCAGGAACCGGCTGTGGGCGCCGCCACGATTCGGCCCATACAGGCGTTGTTTTCACCCATTTTCAGCGCCCGTGTCATGACCTGATCCATAAAGCTGCCGCAGATCCCCTGGCCCCGGTCCACAAGCTGCTCCAGCTTGTCCCCGTCCGTTCCCACAAATCCGCTGGCCGATTTCCGCTTCCGGTCATATGCGGCATCCGAGGCACGCATGGCCGCATACATCTGCTGCATTTTTCCAAAGGATTCCTCCCTGGACACCTGCCGTTCCTCCATATCCTCCTCCAGAATTGCCCGGAAGAATCCATGGCCGTCTGCGCCTGCCTGTTTTACGATCTGTTCCAGTGCATCAAAACTCATCTTTCTCTTCCTCCAGACTCAGATAGGTCACCTTCATGATCCCTTCCAGATGCCGCAGCCACCGCACGGATTCCTCCGGAATCTCCTGGTCACATTCCAGCACCATCACCGCGTTGCCGCCCCGGGCGTCCCGGTACAGCTGCATGGTGGCGATGTTCACCGCCTTGTGGGCCAGCATGGACGTCACCTCTGTCACATGCCCCGGCTGATCCAGATTGTGCACGATGAGCGTCGGATAATCGCCGCAGAAATTCGTCTCGATGCCGTCGATCTTACAGACCTGGATCCGGCCGCCGCCCAGAGAAGCAGCCTCTATCTCCAGCGTATTGCCGTCGGTGCCGGTGAGGATGAGCTGCGCCGTATTGGGATGGGCGTCCTTACACTTGGCCTCCCCGAAGGAAACCTCCATGCCCGCCTTTTCGGCCAGCTCCATGCTGTCCGGGATGCGCATATCGTCCGGCTTCATGCCCAGAAGCCCGGCAATGATGGCCCGGTCCGTGCCATGGCCCTTCCCCGTTGCCAGAAAAGACCCATACAGCAGGATCTGTGCTTTCTTCACCGGCTCCCCCAGCAGTCTTCTGGAAATATATCCGATACGCACCGCCCCGGCCGTGTGGGAGCTGGACGGCCCCACCATCACCGGCCCCACAATGTCAAAAAGGTTCATACGCTGTCCTCCTTCAAAGTCTGTCATACTTCTTTGCCTATCATACCATATTCCCGTTTTTTTGAAAACACATGCGAGTAAACTGTAATAAAAAAAGCACTTGCAAAATCTAACGATTACGATACAATAGAAATGATATGTTTTTGACCATATATTATTTAAAATAAGAAGAAAGGCTGCAAATATGATAAGTACAAGCAACGTTACCCTGCGCGTAGGCAAAAAAGCGCTTTTTGAAGATGTTAATATCAAGTTCACGGAAGGCAACTGCTATGGCCTCATCGGTGCAAACGGTGCCGGAAAATCCACATTTTTACGGATCCTGTCCGGTCAGCTGGAGCCCACAAGCGGCGAAGTCATCATCACGCCCGGTCAGCGGCTTTCCTTTTTACAGCAGGACCATTTCAAATATGACCAGTATTCCGTTATGGATACCGTTATCATGGGAAATGCCCGTCTGTATGAGATCATGAAAGAAAAAGAAGCCATCTACATGAAGGAGGATTTCAGCGACGAGGACGGCATCCGTGCCAGTGAGCTGGAGGGCGAATTCGCCGACATGAACGGCTGGGAAGCAGAGTCTGACGCTGCCACCCTGTTAAACGGCCTCGGTGTGGACACCGAGCTTCATTACAATCAGATGGCCGATATGCCCGGCAACCTGAAAGTGAAGGTACTGCTGGCCCAGGCGCTGTTCGGCAACCCGGACATCCTTCTGCTGGATGAGCCTACCAACCACCTGGATCTGGACGCCATCGCCTGGCTGGAAGAGTTCCTCATCAACTTTGAGAACACGGTCATTGTCGTTTCCCACGACCGTTACTTCTTGAACAAGGTTTGTACCCAGATCGCCGATATCGACTATGCCAAGATCCAGCTTTACGCCGGCAACTACGACTTCTGGTACGAGTCCAGCCAGCTGATGATCAAGCAGATGAAGGAAGCCAACAAGAAGAAGGAAGAGAAGATCAAGGAGCTGCAGGAGTTCATCTCCCGGTTCAGCGCCAATGCTTCCAAGTCCAAACAGGCAACCTCCCGTAAAAAAGCCCTGGAGAAAATCCAGCTGGATGAGATCAAACCTTCCAGCCGGAAATATCCTTACATTGATTTCCGTCCCAACCGCGAGATCGGCAACGAAGTGCTGACTGTCGAGAACTTAAGTAAGACCATTGACGGCGTGAAAGTGCTGGATAACATTTCCTTTATCATGGGCCACGACGACAAGATTGCTTTCGTCGGCAGCAACGAGTTTGCCAAGACAACGCTGTTCCGCATTCTGGCCGGAGAGCTGGAGCCGGATGAGGGCACATACAAATGGGGCGTGACCACCAGCCAGTGCTATTTCCCCAAGGATAACTCCCACGAGTTCAACAACGACGATACCATCGTTGACTGGCTGACCCAGTACTCCGAGATCAAGGATGCCACCTATGTCCGCGGCTTCCTGGGCCGTATGCTTTTCGCCGGAGAAGACGGCGTGAAGAAGGTAAAGGTACTCTCCGGTGGCGAGAAAGTGCGCTGTATGCTCAGCAAACTCATGATCTCCGGTGCCAACTGCCTGCTCCTCGACGAGCCCACCGACCATCTGGACATGGAGTCCATCACTGCCTTGAACAACGGCCTCATCAAGTTCCCGGGCGTGCTGCTGTTCTCCTCCCGTGACCACCAGATCGTCCAGACCACCGCAAACCGGATCATCGAGATCCTGCCCAACGGCCGCATCATCGACAAGATCACCACATACGACGAGTATCTGGAAAGCGACGAGATGGCAAGAAAGAGAACGACCTACACCGTGGAAAATACCGACGATGTGGAGCCGGAGGAAAACGACGAAGAAGCTTAAACCATTGCATAGAAAAACAGCGGCAAGATACCCATTCCGGTTCTTACCGCTGTTTCATTTTTTATAAATACACTTGTTTTTCCCTGCGCGCATTACCTTAATAGTTCTCTGCATGTACCTCAAAGTAGCTCTGGGGATGCGCACATACCGGGCAAACCTCCGGTGCAGCTGTGCCAACCACGATATGTCCGCAGTTGCGGCACTCCCATACCTTCACTTCGCTCTTGGCAAATACTTCCTTCATCTCCACATTGTGCAGCAGTGCGCGATACCGCTCCTCGTGATGCTTCTCGATCTCGCCTACCATGCGGAACTTATTCGCCAGCTCCGGGAAACCTTCTGCCTCTGCGGTCCTGGCAAAATCATCATACATATCTGTCCACTCATAGTTCTCACCCTCTGCGGCGTGAAGCAGATTCTGTGCGGTATCCCCGATGCCCTGCAGCTCCTTGAACCACATCTTCGCATGCTCCTTCTCGTTGTCTGCGGTCTTCTGGAACAGGGCGGAAATCTGCTCATATCCCTCTTTCTTCGCTACGGAAGCAAAGAATGTATATTTGTTTCTTGCCTCAGATTCTCCTGAAAAAGCTGCTCTTAAATTCTTCTCTGTCTGTGTTCCTGCATATTTGTTTGCCATAAGTCATTCCATCCTTTCTCTCGTTTCCTATATTCTTTGCAGTTTATCTTAAATTATTATCAGTAATAGTTCCTGTTATTATAATATAGTATCTAAAAGAGAATGTCAACTGGTTTTTCATTTATATTGCAAAAAAATCAGCGGCATGCGATAATCAACTCAAAAGGAGGGGATTTCTCATGCCGCTGCGTGCGTTTTCTATTTTACAGATTGTTTCATTTCTGATTCTGATGATTGTCTGCCGGTTGTTTTCCATTCCGGTGTATGTGGAATGCGCCTTTCTGCTGGCGATCCCCGGATTACAGCTGCTCTTTGCCGGACAGCACCCGGATTATTTTGTGCGCACCGATTACCGGTTGGTTCGCGTCAACCGCCTGGCCGAGCAGAAGACCATTGTTCCGGATTCTGTCCCCCTTGTACGGGAGGATGGTTCTGTCAATGTGCCGCAGCTTATTTTCCAGCTGGGACAGATGCTCCCCATCATCTTCGTGTTCCTGTTCTATCTGGGACTGCATCGGGACACCACTTTTGTCATCTTTCTTGTTCTGATCTGGAATTGCGTGGCCGGGATTGCGGTGATCTTTCAGGCGAAGAAGAATTTTAAATAAATAAAATACAACTGTTTTTAAAGTTCTTCTGCTTTGAACGTCGTATATCCTTCATAATAATAGCTGTGGTCAATGCCTTTCCTATACATCTCCCGGCTGTGGATTTCATCTGTCAGGGCATTCTTCAGCAGGTATTTGATTTCGATATCTCGGATGGGGCTGCGTTCCATTGCCAGCAGATAGTCTTCCTTATCCACCCGGCTCCAGTCAACCACTCGGCCAATCTCTGCTTTGAATAAATGATCCAGCCAGATCCGCATACTGCGTCCATTCCCTTCCCGAAAAGGATGGGCAATGTTCATTTCCACGTATTTCTCTACGATTTCATCAAAATTGGCCTGCGGCATCTGATCAATATTGACCAGTGCGGCCTCCAGATACATCAGCGGTGCAAACCGAAAGTTCCCTTTGGCAAGATTGACTGTCCGAATCTTCCCTGCGAAATCATAAATCTCTGAAAATAAATATCGATGAATCGCCTGCAAGGTAGAAAATCTTCCTGCCGGAAGTGCATCCAACATTCCCTGTTCGAATAATTCTATTGCCTTTTTCTTACTGATCCGCTCTTCCTCTCTGGCAAGATCCGCAGAAGTTGTCAGTCCCAGTTTATTTTCCAGCATCCGTATTTTCACCTCGCTAACTAATCTATTCCTATTATACTATATTATCGCCAGAAAATCTCACATAAATGCTCCCCGGCGCATACCTGCAAGCAATTCCTTCCGATACATTCTGCTCACAGGAATCGATTCTCCATTCAGCAGGAGAAGGTCTTTTTCCCTCACTTCTTTAATACAGTAGACATTCACAAGAAAACTGCCATGACATTTCAAAAATTCCCGCTCTGGAAGCTGCTCCTGCAATGCTTTCATGCTCTTATAGCAGAGATATTCCCGCGCGGCAGTATGAATGTGCAGCCGATTTCTCTCGCTTTCCATATAATAAATCTCACGAAAATAAATCCTGACATACTCATTTTCTGTTTTTAAAGTCAGATAAGCACCTTTTTGCTGCCGAATGTCCGTGCAAATCCTGTCCAGAATTTCCGGAAGCTCCTCTGCCTCTTTTGATTTTCGCAAAAAATAAAAAGGACGATATGCAAATGAAGAAAAGACCAGCTCCTCATGAGAAGATACGAACACAATCCGCATCCCCGGGCAAAGCCATCTGCATTTCTCTGCCAACATAAAACCGCCGGACGTACTTGGTGCCCTCTGCTCCTCTTTAGAGGAAGAATGGCAGACGCCTGGCATCTCAATATCAAAAAATGCCACATCAAATCCCCGGTACTTTTCTATTTCTTCATATAATTTCCGGCAGTCACAGGACACAACGACCTCACAGGGTTCCCGGTGTGCATCTTCATATGCTGAAATCTGCTGTCCCAGCCATTTTCCATAGGATGCCTCATCATCACAAATCAGTATTTTCATTGATCTCTCCCTTCACACAAAATGCTTCTTCTGTTTTTTCTATCTGTACCGTTCCCTTCCTCTGTTTTGCAATTTCTTTTACGATCTCCAAGCCCATGCCATGATTTTCCCGGTCTGTTTTCCAGGTCAGAAAGGCGGGACTACTTTCTTTTGCAGGACGGATGCGTGTATTTTTTATTTTCCAAGATACCACTCCTGCAAATTCCTGTATCTCAATTTCCGCCTGCCGCAGGCCTCCTGGATTTTCCTCATAATATTCCACCACATTGTCCAGCAGCAACATCAGAATCAGATACAGGTCATGGGTATGCTGTTCCTGAAAATGATCCTGCACGCGCACCTGACATGTCACATTTCTCATTTTCAGCTGATTGACATAATAGGATAACACTCTTCCCAATATAGGATTGGACTGCAGCGAAATCACCGTATCCATCGTATCCAGGACCTGCAATTTTTCATGGATCACATCCATAATTTCCTTTTCCCGATGTTCTCTTAAAGCCAGTAAAATATACAAATATTCGTTTCGCAGATTATGCTTCAATTTCCGCAGGGTCAGCGCACTCTCCTGTCCGGAGTTTTCTTCCATTTGCTGAAAACGCTCAGACAGTGCAGACGACTTCCACAATTCCAGATTTTTTTCATTGACCCAGTGGAGTAAAAGAATGAATCCCAGATCAAAGATCAGCAACAGCAGCACACACAGTAACACCAGAAACCTTCCCTCGCGCGTCTGTTTTTTCCATACATAGAGATTTAGGACAGAAACAGCTCCATACAGAAAAATGTTGCACAAAATCAGGAATCCCCATTCCCTTTTCTCCAGATGATACAGACCTCTGCCTGACTTATGTCTGTAAATGATTGCGGCATAAATCAACAGACAAAGCAGTTTTGTCAATACCAGTCCCAGAAAACGGATACCGCTCATCTCCCAGGAAGAATATGCCCGGATATCCCCGGCCACGATACCCAACACTGCGGAAAAAGCAACCGCAACCCCCATCACAATGAGCATAGCCATGACGCTGTACAGTGCTTTCTTCTGCATAGGACCTTCCATATTTCTCCATAAATAAATATACATTACCAGCATAGCCGCCGCTTCTCCGGGAAAAGTTGCATTTTGGAAAAGACTGACCGCCCATATATTCAATGCAGATAGAATCCCCACACAGATCACCATGTCCGTATAAACCCATTTTTTCGGTCTTTTCTTCTCAAACATGGCATTCAGGAACCAAATCATCATGCTGTTTTCAAAAATGGAAAACCCCAGTTCTATTTTCTATCCCTCATTTCTTCTATACATATATTTTGTATATTATAAAACGAATTTTAAATTATGAAAAGCTTTTACAGATAATAAAACCGGATATCCTCTAAAATCAGCATCTTATCCTTTTTTCATTGTCAAATTTCAGCATTTTATATAAAATAAAATCAGACAAAAACGATTTTCTTTCTGGAAAGGAGGCACCTGCCATGACCCTTTATTTTCTTTTTCTCCTGATCACCGGAGGCATTTCTGCCGCCATCATCCACATCTGCAAGCTTCCGGCTTCCCCGGATGCATGCGCAATGGCGGTTGTTCCGCTGCACGCCCTGTTCTGCATGATGAAAGGCAAAGGGCAGGAAGAAACGGATGCCACGGTTTTCATCCTCCGTTCTTACAAGGTCTCTTTTTTCCTGACCTGGCTGATCGGCGCCATCGTACCACTGATCCAGTACCTGACGCAGCCGGAGAAAGGCATTAACTATGGCCTCACCTTACCCTTTGTGATCTGGGGATTCTTCCAGTCTTTCTTTGTTTATTTTTACAGAAGGAAACACCTTGCAAAAAACTAAGCCTGTCCTTACCATCCTTTCAAACAGATCGATTCTATTTTGATGGAGGTATTTTATGCATAAACTCAAGTTTTTTCTTATGATCCTTCTGATGATCGCTTTGCAATATTATTACGTATTTCCGTCCACCCTGTCTTTTACAGTGCATTTTCTGTATACCCTGCTGCTCATCGGCATGTATACACTTCTTGTTTTCCTATGTGTAAAAACAGAGACCCGGCCAATGGTCAATCGACTGGCCTGGATCTCTATCATTTTGATTGCTGCTTCCATGCTCTACCGCGCATTCACCTGGTAGAACACGTCATCGCTGATCTGTACCTTTCCTTCCACCCATTTGTGGTAATATTCCCGGACTTCCCGCATATCCAGCTGATACTGCGTGGGATCTTTTCTCCAGGCATGCTCCATGTATGCCCGGACTTCTCCGTAAAGACCATCTACGTCAATTTTCGTCAGCTTTCGGTCACGCATGACGATCTCCCCGTTGATGATCACATCTTTCACAAAACGGCCTTGGGCACGATGGATAAAGAGGCTTCGGATATCTGCATCCGGCGCTGCCCAGGGATCTTCCGTCATGTGATGGGTGTCCACAACGATCAGGTCAGCCAGCTGGCCCTTCTGCAGTTTGCCCAGTTTTCCATCTAACCCTACCGTGCGGGCGGCGTTGGTGGTACCCATGGCAAGAACCTGAAATGGAGTCAGCGCCGGAGTATGGGCCATGTCATAGTCCGGTACCCGATGAAGCGCATAGATCATCCGCAGTTCTTCCAGCACATCTTCATCATCCGCCAGCTGCTTTTCATCAATCCCCAGAGCCACATTGACCCCATGCTTCAACATATGCCATACCGGTGCAATCCCATTTCGCATCAGCAGATTACAGCTTGGATGATGGGTAACAGAGGCATGTGCCTCCCCCAGCAGCTCCATATCACTTTCTTTCAGGTATACCGCATGTCCCAGCACCAGATGTTCGTCCACAATGCCGCAGTCCTTCATATGTGCCAGCAGGCTTTTTCCATATTTTCGCTCCCCATATTCCCGCTGGTAAGGCGTCTGGAGGGTGTGGATATGCATGGGCAGACCGCCGTATTCCTCAGACAGGCGACGCAGCTTCTCATAGAAAACGTCCGTACAGCCGTGGGCCCAGGTGGGTCCAAGAATGATATTGGTCATGTCGCTGTGCAGACTGTTCCGCATGCCCCGAAAAGCTTCCACAAAATAATCCTGAGCTGCTGTTTTATCAAAAAACACCATATCATGTACCGTTTTCTGCAAATGCGGCGGCAATGTCTCATAAAAGGCTTCATCATCGTTGGCCAGCGCATTTACGTCCTTGATGCCCGGCGCATAGGCACAGCGGATGCCGGTTTTCCCATAGTTTTCCACAGTAGTTTTCGCCCGGTCAAGCACTTTCCCGTCAAATAAAGGCAGATTGTCGATCATATTCATCATGGTGCTGCCGTTTCGGATATGGCGCACCGCCATAAGCTGGGCATTCAGATCTGCCGGAAGATCCACCGCCCCCATCCAGGAGAAAATGCAGTTTTCCAGATAATCAAAGGGAATGCCTTTCTGGATATAGGAGAGTCCCCGGCCATGGGTGTGGGCGTCAATGACGCCGGGCATCACCAGATCCTTCTCCCCGCCCAGTTCTTCCGCCTGGGGGAAACGCTGTTTCAGGTCGCTATAGCTTCCCACCTCCGCGATCTTTTCCCCATCCACCAGAACCGCACCGTCTGTCAGGATGCCGTTTTTCTCATCGGTTATGTCTGCAAATAGATATTTCCCTCGAATTAATTTCATGGCTGTCTCCGTTTCTTCTATATTATATCATTATATAATAAGACCCCTCCCGCCAGTTGTATGACAGAAGGGGCCACTCGTTATTCTTGTTTTATATCACAAACCCGCGCTGCCTCTTAAACTCAGGTTCCCGCGCTATCGCGCTCTACTGCCTGCTATCGCAGGCGGAACCTTCGTTGATGGCTTGTGAAAAACAAATGTCTGCTATCGCAGCCGCTTGTTTTTCCCTGCGCTCATTATATAGTACCACCCAGCAGATGGCCAGAAAACATATCATTCTGCGCAAGGGCTGCCTGATGGCAGTTGGCGGTGAACAGCTCGATGATCGTCGTCACCACCTGATAGCACAGGTTTACAATGTAGCGGCAGTCTTCCTCGATGGAATGCTTCATCTGCAGGTACTCATCGTGGGTCCTCTGGATGAACGCATACAGCTGTTCCAGGGAAGCAAGCTTCACCGGTGCTTTCTGCTCGGCTCTTGCTCTGCCATCCAGCAGGTACTGCCGCAGGTAAAGCTTCATCTCGCCTTCGTATACGCAGTGATCTTTCAGGTTGCCGGGGTAGATCGTGTTGTGGGGGAAGGTAAAATAGTCCGCCAGATAATGGATCACCTCACCCAGGTGGCGCATGAACGCCCGCTGGTTATTCTCATAAAGCTCCAGATCCTCCACCAGTGCACGGATGTCCTGTTTCACTTTCAGAAAAGTTCCGTTAAACTCGTGCTTTGTGCTCAGAAAGGAAGGCTTGCAGTCCGGCAAAATACTTCCAAGATAAAATGCCTTTCTGTGGTCTGCCAGCTTCTGCTCTTCCATGTTTCTGACAATGTACTGTGCCAGAGAAATATGTGATTTTTTTCTCAACGTATGATCCTCCCGATCCATCTTCGCCATGGCGCTGCCTGTGCAAAACACCCGGCATACTTTCTATGATTCTGCTGTCTCATCATCTGGAAGCTCATATGGCGTTACCTGGTATACATAGTAGTTCAGCCAGTTCGTATACAGGTTGTTGGCATGGGCTCTCCACCGGAGCAGCGGTTTTACTTCCGAGTCACCATTTTGATAATAGTTCTTAGGAAGTTGAATGTCAAGACCTTTTTCCAGGTCGCGGTGATATTCCTGATCCAGGGTTACCCGGTCATATTCCGGATGTCCCATGACAAAAATCTGCTTGCCGTCCCCGGCCATGGCCAAGAACAGCCCGGCCTCGTCGGATTCTGCCAGCACGGTCAGTGCCTCACACGCCCGGACATCCTCCATCCGCACCTCCGTGTGGCGGGAATGAGGGGCCAGGAATACATCGTCAAATCCCCGTACCAGCGGCACCTTCCGGTTATATACCTTATGCCAGAACAGACCGAACATCTTCTGGGGCAGCTGATATTTGGGAATGCCGTAGTGATAGTACAGACCGGCCTGGGCCGCCCAGCACAGATGCATGGTGGAAGTGACATGGGTCTTCGTCCACTCCATGATCTTCGTGATCTCTTCCCAGTAGTCCACTTCCTCATATTCCATCTGCTCCACCGGGGCACCGGTGATGATCATGCCGTCGAATTTTTTCTTACGGATCTCATCAAAGGTCACATAAAATTTATTCAGATGGCTCATAGACGTATTCTTGGATTCATGACTGCTGACCGTCACGAACGTGATATCCACCTGCAGCGGGGTATTGGACAGGGAACGCAGCAGCTGCAGCTCCGTGTCCTCCTTAATGGGCATCAGATTCAGAATCGCAATCTGAAGCGGTCGGATGTCCTGGTGCATGGCCCGGTGCTCATCCATGACAAATATATTTTCTTCTTCCAGTATTTCTTTTACGGGCAGGTCTCCCTGAACTCTGATTGGCATAAAAACTCTCCACCTGTCTTTTCTAAACGTTTATGTTCGCTATTATAGCACCCTTTTGTAAAATCGACAAGAAATTTACATTAAAGGTGCGACAATCCGAAGCAGACTGCCCACCAGCTTTTTGTACCAGGCCAGATTCCTGCAGTCTGTCAGAGTCACCCGCTGGCAGCTTTTCAATGTCCGGGAAAAATCTTCTTCTACTTCTTTGACAATCTTATTTTTATAGAAAAAGATGCCGCACTCAAAATGAAGATACAGGCTGCGAAAGTCCAGGTTTATGGTACCCACCGCTGCTTTTTTGTCATCGGTGACAAAGCTCTTGGCATGTACAAATCCCGGCGTGTACTCGTAAATCTCCACGCCTGCCCGGATCAGCTCCTCGTAATACGTCTTGGCCAGCCAGAACGCGTACCACTTGTCCGGAATGTGGGGCATGATGATCTTCACGTCCAGTCCCTTTTTCCCGGCGTGCTGCAGGGAATCCAGCATCTCGTGATCCAGGATCAGATACGGCGTCATGATGTGCACATAGCGGGTGGCCGTATGGATCATGTTCAGGTACACTTCCTCACCCACCCGCTCGTCATCCAGCGGGCTGTCGGAGTAGGGCAGCACGTAACCGTCGGACTGCAGAGCGATTTTTTTCAGATCCTTTACAATATAATTTTCGAAGGAATCCAAATATTTTTCCGTGATATCCCACACCTGCAAAAACATCAACGTAAAGCTCATGACCGCATCGCCGTGGATCATCACCGCCGTATCCTTCCAGTGGCCGAAACGCACCTTCTGGTTGATGTACTCGTCGGCCAGATTGATGCCGCCGGTGAACGCCACCTTGCCGTCCACGATGAGGATTTTCCGGTGATCCCGGTTGTTCTGGCTGGTGGAAAGCACGGGCTTCAACGGCATGAACACCTTGCACTGGATGCCCCGTTTTTCCATTTCCTTCGGATAATCATGGGGCAGCAGTGAAAAACAGCAGGTGCCGTCGTACATAAGCCGCACCTCCACGCCCTCCTTCACCTTCCGCTCCAGGATTTCCAAAATAGCATCCCACATGACACCGGGTGCCAGGATAAAATATTCCAGGAAAATAAATTTTTCCGCTTTTTCCAGCTGGATCTTCATTTCCTCGAAAGCGTCATCTCCCAGGGGAAAATATTTCGCCTCTGTATTCCGATAAATGGGAAATCCCGCATACTCGCTCATATAGGTAGAAAACCGGGCGGTCAGGGGGCTGACCTCCACCAGATCCCGCTTCACGTCCGGATCCTGCTTCAACAGGCTTCTCGTCTCCCGGATGATGCTGCCCAGCCGTTGATTGGTCATTTTCGTGCCAATCTGCATCTTGACAAATATGTACAGCAGCACACCGAACACCGGCGCCGCCGCAATGATGACAAGCCACATGATCCGAAACGACGGCTCTGCCCTCTCATTCACCACCCAGATAATCGCCAGCACGCCGAACACCGTCATGGCAAAATTAAAGACGCCCCGGTAATCCTGGAGCCATCTGGCCGAGGCCACCAGCACCAGCAGCTGCAGCAGCAGCATGATCACCAGGATCATCGTCCGTCCAAACACGAACCGCAGCAGCTTGCGCTTTCCTCTGTGTTCCATGGGAGGTACCCCCTCCCTTCTTCTCTTCATTCGCAGATCTCTCATACTTATCCTTCTCCTATCAGCTCCAGAAACGCTTCTTCGGATAAAATCGGCACGCCCAGCTCCTTCGCCTTCTTATTCTTGGAAGAGGAAGACTGGGTATCGTTGTTGATCAGGTAATCGGTCTTGGACGTTACCGAGCCGGTGGCCTTGCCTCCCAGAGACTCGATCTTCGCCTTCAGTTCATTCCGGTTGGCGAAATGGTGCACACTGCCGGTGATAACAAAGGTCTTCCCTGCCAGCACCTGCTCCTGCTGTTCTGTCGCCTCTTCCTCCAGCGTCAGCTCCGCCAGCAGGTGATCCAGCCGTTCCATCTGCCCAGCATCCGCAAAAAAGCTGCGGATGGAGCCTGCGATGACGCCGCCGATGCCCGGCACACCGCTTAAGACTTCCTCGTCCGCGTTTTTCAGCGCTTCCAGATCGTTGCCAAAGGCCCGGCACAGCAGCTTCGCGTTGGACAGCCCCACATTTTCAATGCCCAGGCTGTAGATCACCCGGGCCAGTGTCGTGTGTCTGGCGCGATCCACACTTTCCATCAGGTTGTTGTAGGATTTTTCACCAAATCCTTCCATATTTATAATATCTTCCCGGTGCCGATCCAGGTGGAACAGGTCGGCCGCCTCGTGGATAAATCCCCTGCCGATGAATTTTTCCAGCGTTGCCTCGGAAAGGCCGTCGATGTTCAGCGCATCTCGGCTGGCCATCAGGGCAAACAGCTTGATCTTCTTGGCCTGGCAGGCCGGGTTCGTGCAGTAAAGCACCTCCACATCGTTGGCCTGGCGGATCACCGCCTCACCGCCGCACACCGGACAGACCTTCGGGATCTCCAGGGTACCGCTTCTCGTCAGATTTTCCGCGATCTGGGGAATGATCATGTTGGCCTTATATACTTCCAGCTCATCCCCGATGCCCAGCTCCAGGCTTTTCACGATGCTCACATTGTGAACGGACGCCCGGGAAACACTGGTGCCCTCCAGCTGTACCGGCTCAAAGATCGCCACCGGATTGATCAGTCCCGTTCGGGATGCACTCCACTCCATCTCCAGCAGGTGGGTTTTCTCTGTCTCATCCTGCCATTTGAAAGCGATGGAATTCCGTGGGAACTTGGCCGTGCGCCCCAGGGAATCCCCGTAGGTGATATCGTCATACAGAAGCACCAGACCGTCCGACGGAAAATCGTTATCCTGGATTTTCCCGGCAAACCACTGTACCGTCTCCTGCATATTTTCTGCGGTCACCACCTGGTATTCCACCACCTCAAAGCCCTGCTCCTTCAGCCAGAGGAACTGCTTTTCCCGGGAATTTTCAAAATCCACACCGTCCGCTTTCACAAGAGAAAAGGCGAAGAAATTCACATTCCGCTCGGCTGTGATCTGGCTGTTCAGCTGCCGCACGGAACCGCTGCACAGATTCCGCGGGTTCTTATATTTGGCATCCACATCCGGGATGGCCTCGTTGATTTTTTCAAAATCCGAGTAGCGGATCACCGCCTCGCCCCGGAGGATCAGCTCGCCCTCATAGGCGATATGCAGCGGGATGTTGCAAAATACCCGGGCATTGCCCGTGATGACCTCTCCCACTTCCCCGTTTCCCCGGGTAACGGCCTTAAAAAGGGCGCCATCCCGATAAGTAAGCACGATGGTCAGGCCATCCAGCTTCCAGGACAGCAGGCTTCTGTGTTCTCCTGCAAAAGCCGCCAGCTCTTCCACACTTTTCGTCTTGTCCAGAGACAGCATGGGCTGCTCATGACGTTCCTTGGGAAGCTCTGACACCACCTCATATCCCACATTGACCGTGGGGCTTCCCGCCAGCACCGTGCCGGTCTCCTTCTCCAGCGCCGTCAGCTCATCGTACAGGCTGTCGTATTCATAATTGCTCATCAGCTCCCGGCTCTCCTGATAATATGCCCGGGAAGCTGCCCGAAGCCTCGTCACAAGTTCCTTCATCCGTTCCATTTTCTGATCTGCCATCTATTTTAACTCCTGTTCTGGCTGGCACCTGATCTGCCTGCTCCCTGTTTTTCTGTATCTGCTGCGGTCAGCCGCTCCAGCTCCGCGATCTCCTCCGCCGTCAGATACCGGTATGCCCCCACGGGCAGATCGCCCAGCGTAACATTCATCACCCGCACCCGATGCAGCCGCTTTACCCGGTAGCCGAAATACTCACACATCCGACGGATCTGCCGGTTCAGCCCCTGGGTCAGTACGATCTGAAAAGACTTCTCCCCGGTTTTCCAGATCCGGCACCTGCGCGTCACCGTGTCCAGAATGGGCACCCCGGCGGCCATCCCTTCCAGGAATGCCTCCGTCACCGGTCTGTCCACCGTTACCTGATATTCTTTCTCATGATGATTCCTGGCCCGCATCATCCGGTTGTTGATCTCCCCGTCGTTGGTCATAAGGATCAGTCCGGTGGAATCCTTGTCCAGCCGCCCCAGATAGGTGATCTTCTTCGGAAAATGCAGAAAATTGATCAGATTGTCTTTCTCTCTGGGATCTGCCGTGCATACAATCCCTTTCGGCTTGTGCACTGCCAGAAAAATCCGTTCCTCTTCCCTGGAAATCAGCTGTCCATCCACTTCCACCCGCTGCCCGGGATGAATGCGTGTACCCACAGCTGCCACGATGCCGTCCACCCGCACCCGGCCTTCCTCGATGCGCCGGTCGGCCTCCCGCCGGGAACACACCCCCGCCTCGCTGATAAATTTGTTCAGTCTGATCTCTTCCATGAAAGTATCCCCAATCTTATCACAATTACTTTTATTCTACACCAAATCTCCGGCGGTGGATACCTTTTTTTACCTATGAAAGTTTCTTGTTTTTCTGCCCAAATGTATATATAATAGTGTCAAACATGATACCCTCAGTATCATCAGACACCTACGGAGGAAACGAATGGCCAGAAACGGAGACGACAATTCCATACCAAGCACAGAAGCCATTGCCGATGAAACAGCATACCGGCGATACGTGGACGGGGAAGAGCGTGCTGCCAACCTTCTCGTGGAAAAATACAGCGATGCGCTGACCTTCTACATCAACGGCTATATCCGGGACATGCACGAGGCGGAAGACCTGATGATCGAAGCTTTTGCCCGGATTTTTGCAAAAGAACGCCCGCTGAGCAGTGAAGGCAGCTTCAAGGCATATCTTTACAAGACCGCAAGGCATCTGGCCCTGCGCCACGCAAGAAAACACCGGCTTCTCTCCCTTCGACTGGAAGATCTGGATTTCGAACCGTCGGACACTGTGATGGCGGACACCGCGCTGATCCAAAACGAGCGCAAGCGTCAGCTGTATGCTGCCCTGGGAAAGATCAACGTCCGGTACCGGGAAGCGCTGTATCTCGTCTATTTTGAAGGAATGAGCTACCGCGGCGCCGGAGCCATCATGGGCAAAAGTGAACAGCAGATCACGAACCTGATCCACCGGGGCAAGCAGAGTCTGAAAACCATGTTAGAGCAGGAGGGATTTTCCTATGCGGACAAATGAGGAGCGCATCCGTCTCATCCATGAGCGGACGGCAGAAATCAGAAAAGAACAAAAAAACAGACGCCGACAGCTGCGAACCGCAGTCTGCATGGCAGCCTGTCTGCTTCTTGTGGTCGGCATCGGCATCCTGATGCCAGGCTTCATACACGGTGCGGCCGCCGGAACTGTCAGCCACACTGCCGGGACAGCAAGTCTCGTAGCAAGTCATGCCGCACTGGGCTATATTCTCATGGGTCTGCTCTCCTTTCTGCTGGGGGTGAGTGTCACGATCCTGCTCTACCGCCTGCGCAGGCACAATGACCGCAAAAAACAGGAGGACAGGGAAGATGAACTTTGAAGTCATTGATAATTGTTTTCAGATCCTCGTTCTCTGGTGCGCGGCACTGACCGCCACCGGTCTTTCCATCCGGTATCGGGAACGCCGTTTTCTGATCCTCGCCCTGGCTTACGCCTGCTTTTCCATGGGAACCCTTTACTGGGTGCTGTATCTGGCCATCCTCGGTATGTTTCCCCAGGTCTTCTACGTGGCAGAGATTTCCTGGCTGGCCGCTTATTTCTTCTATCTGTCGCTGCAGGCGCTCCGGTCAGAACATCTGTCCATCCATTTCGCCCCGCTGCCGGCAGACCGACGCGGTTCTGTTCCTCTGCGTCGTTTTGCAGGTGGCTCTGTATGCCGTCTCTTCTTTTTTCAGTGATTACACCCATTTTAACCTGTATTTCGCAGTGAACATTACTCTGACCTGTGCCTTTGTCGCCCTGCTGCCCCTGACATTCCGGGAGGTGAAACCGTCATGACCTATATTGAAAACATTTTCATCTGTCTTGCCATCCCTCTGCTGCTGTCCGTGTTTTTCACAAAAGGCCGCACCCGCCGTTTTGCCCTGTTCACCGTGATCGGCATGGCCGTCTGCCTGCTGGCCGCCTACGTGAGCAGCTTTTTCATGGGCTATTATGGTTGTGACGCCACCCTGACCGCCATTGAAATCGCACCGGTCTGCGAGGAAATCATGAAGCTTCTGCCCCTGCTGTTCTATTTTCTCATCTTTGAGCCGGAGCCGAAGGAGCTGCCCGGCATGGCCATTGCCATCGCTGTGGGTTTCGCCACCTTCGAAAATGTCTGCTACCTGACAGAAAACGGTGCGGAAGACTTTCATTTTCTGCTCATCCGCGGCATTTCCGCCGGTGCGCTGCACATCCTCTGCGGCATTCTCACGGGATTTGGCATTTCCTACGTGTTCCGCCGCCGCTGGCTGGCACTGACCGGTGCTGTGGGAATCCTGGGCACCTGCGTGGGCTTTCACGCCATTTACAACCTGCTCATCACTGCGGGTGGCCCCTGGCGGATGGCGGCCTGCCTGTTTCCCTCCCTGCTCATCGCCTGCCTCTTTGTGCTGAAACAGCTTTTGCCGAAGTTAAAGTTTACGATTCCTTTATAAAAATATGGATAAATTCTGCTTTGGGGTGAAAGGATTTTTATTTTCAGGGCTTTTATAAAGTGTCGGGCGTATTCGCTCTTCCATCATCCGTCAAAAAGGAGGCCCTGATGATGACCACCAGAACCGAAATCCACATACAGGAAATCTGCCGCAGAGCCCGGCAGTACCGACAGCAGTACGAACGCCACATGCTTTCCATTCTGTCCGTATGCAGCCTGTTTTTGCTGGCCTGCATCACCACTCTCCTGAAAAAGGTACAGACACCGGGCATCTTTGCTGCAGCCAACGCCTATGGCGCCGTGCTGCTGCGAAACGACGTAAGCCCCTATATCGTCGTGGGCGTGGCCGCATTTGCGGCGGGCGTGATGTGCACCATTTTTTGTATGCGATGCAGAGAGAAATAAAGTCCCGGAGAAACAGATCTCCGGGACTTTCCTATATGCTCATTTTAGAAGTTGCTCAATGTCTTCCACTCCACTAAGTTCGCACTAGCAGATCCCCTGAGCCAGCATAGCATTGGCAACTTTCTCAAAACCGGCGATGTTGGCACCTACTACGTAGTTGCCCTCGAAGCCGTAACGCTTTGCAGCGTCATCCAGGTTGTGGAAGATGTTTACCATGATGTCATGCAGCTTTGCATCCACCTCTTCGAAAGTCCAGCTCAGACGCTCGCTGTTCTGGGACATCTCCAGTGCGGATGTTGCAACACCGCCTGCGTTGGATGCTTTACCAGGTGCGAACAGAACCTTGTTCTCCTGCAGGTACTGAGTTGCCTCGATGGTGGTAGGCATGTTTGCGCCCTCTGCAACTGCGATACAGCCGTTGGCAACAAGCTGTTTTGCATCATCCAGGAGCAGCTCGTTCTGGGTTGCGCAAGGAAGAGCGATGTCACACTTCACGCTCCAAACACCTCTGCCCTCATGGTACTCGCTGTTCGGACGATAGTTCTTGTACTCGGTCAGTCTTGCACGTTTTACTTCCTTGATCTCCTTGATTGCTGCCAGGTCGATGCCCTCTGCATCGTAAATCCAGCCTGTGGAATCAGACATGGTGACAACCTTTGCGCCCATCTGCTGTGCTTTCTCTGCTGCGTAAATTGCTACATTTCCTGCACCGGAGATAACGACTGTCTTGCCTGCGATGTCAATGTTATTGCAGGAGAGCATTTCTTTTGTGAAATACAGAAGACCATAGCCGGTAGCCTCTGTACGTGCCAGAGATCCGCCGTAGGTCAGGCCTTTTCCTGTCAGAACACCCTCATATACGCCTTTGATTCTCTTGTACTGACCGAACAGATAACCGATCTCTCTTGCGCCGGTTCCGATGTCACCAGCCGGTACGTCTGTGTCTGCGCCGATATATTTGCAGAGCTCTGTCATAAAGCTCTGGCAGAATGCCATAACCTCGCGGTCAGATTTTCCCTTGGGATCGAAATCGGAGCCGCCCTTGCCGCCACCGATCGGCAGGCCTGTCAGGGAGTTTTTGAATACCTGCTCAAAGCCCAGGAATTTGATGATACCAAGGTTTACGGAAGGATGAAGTCTTAAGCCTCCCTTGTAAGGTCCGATGGCGCTGTTGAACTGTACACGGTATCCGGTATTTACCTGTACCTGTCCCTTGTCATCTACCCACGGAACACGGAATTTCAGCTGTCTCTCCGGATTAACGATTCTCTCCAGCAGAGCTTCTCTGCGGAATTTCTCCTCATTTGCATCCACTACCGGACGAAGGGACTCCAGAACCTCTTTCACTGCCTGATGGAACTCCGGCTCTGCGGGATTCTGTTTGATTACCTGCTCAATTACCTCATCAACGTATGACATTTCTTTCTCCTCCTTAAATACTCCACCTTCCGGGGTCTTTTCCTATTGTTTGTCATGAAAAATAGCTGTAAAGCTATAAAACAAAAAATGCGCCAAAATCAAGCATGAGATATCTCACTCCCATACTGAATTCGACGCCTTTGTCTGTGCATTATTATACTACCGGGTTATTACAATTTCAAGAAAAATCTACTTAAATTTTATTATTTCAGTTCACTCGTCTGTTCCTGCAGGCAAATTTTATGCTCGCATAAAAATTTGTTTGCGGGAATAGACGAAGGGAGCGCCATCTAATGAGCAAAATGAGCTGCAACGCAGCGGAAAGCATCGCAGATGCGGTTTTGCGAATGGCGCGGGTGAACTGAATGCCTGTTATCCATGCTTGCACGAAAATCTGACTTCATAAATATTCGAAAGAAGCGCCGTCTAATGAGCAAAAATGAGCTGCAACGCAGCGGAGAGCATCGCAGATGCGATTTTGCGAATGGCGCAGGTGAACTGCGTCTACTCTTCAACATAAGCCTTCAATCTGCGGATGGCTTTTTTCTCAAACCCGGTCAGTTCCTCCGCCAGCTCCATGCTCATTTTCCCGCAGGCAGTCTGGTCACGCATCATCTGCTTCATCGCCAGCATTTTTCCGGCGCTGTCCTGGATCATCAGCCGTGCAATGTGTTCCGTGCTGATATTGGTCAGCGTGTTAAGCTGCAGATTTCCCCACTGGACAGCCTGCTCCATGAGACCGTCCCCCTTTGGACGGAATCCGTTTTCGTACAGGCGGCTGGACGCCCGCTCCTCGATCTTGGAATATTCATAGGCCAGCCGGTTCAGATCCAGCGCCAGATCATCGTCATACACCTTCGCGATCACTGCATGCACCGCATCCACGCCTGCCTTGCTGCTCCTGTATACCTCATTTAATACACTTCTGTCCGCTTCCGTCAGCATACATCTTCTCCTTTCCCGCTCCCGTCCACCGTGCTTCGCACCATTTTTGAGGGGCATAGAATCCTCCACAGTTTTCTGCTTATAGCATGCCCCACCCGCAGAAAACAAAACGTACATATCCATGATATTTTCATCAATCATCTGCCATGGCACTGGGGACGTCTCCGTTCCACTCCGATCGGCGCTCTGCACCCCTCCGGAGGTTTTTGTATGATAGAATACCTGCGACATAATTCAGTACCGCCGCTTTGCACCCTCGCGGAGCGTTTTTTTATATAATAGGACGAACTTTCCTATCATACAAAAAAGGAACCCTGTCTCCAGAGTTCCCCTTTCATTGCATATTTATTCCTGTTTTCTTTTATTTGCCAACACACTCGCTGTTCACATAACCGGTCTTGCCGTCGTATTTGATCTTGATTCTGCCGCTGGAAAGCTTCTCCAACACCTCGATCTGCGTTCCCTCGTACAGGGTAGCGATCAGCTCGCTGCTGGTGTCCTCACCGGAACGCATCTTGGCAGTCTCCACGATCCGTGCACTGCCGGAATCCGGCGCCTCGGATGCGGTTGCCGCTGCTGCTGTCACCTCGTCCGGATTGGTCGTCAGAAATTCACTCTTCACATATGCCGTTGCATTGTTGTAAGAGATCTGACTCCAGCCGTTCTCATCCTCGGAAATACGCACAGCACTGTCACCTCTGGCGATCTGGCCCACACGGTCGGAATTCTCATCCGCCTGGCTGCGCACATTGACCGTCTCTTTGGCATATACCGTCTCCTGGCCGGCGGAAGTGTCCTCAGCAGGCTGTTCTGCCTCTGCTTCTCCCTCTGTCTGCTGCTCTTCCTCAGAAGAAGCTTCCTCACTGCTCTCCTCGGCAGATGTGGACGCAGACTGGATGGTGGATGCCAGATTGCTCAGCTTCTCATCCTGTGCCAGTGCTGCGCTGTAGGCATCTTCCACCTGACTTACCAGCGCCTGCACATCAGCGCCCGCGTTCAGTTCGCTGATGGCACTCTCAGTATCGGCATCCCATGTGCCGTTGTTGATATAAAGGCTGCCGTCCTCTGCCGTACACACATAGAGCATGTTCAGGGAAGGCGCCATCGTGTCCACATTCTGGAACTTGATATCATAGCACACATATACAACATAAGAATTCTCTGCCGGGCCCCGCTTCGTATAGCAGGTAATATTGTTATAGCTCTCGATATGCTGGGACATCTTCGTGACAGAATCTGCCTCCTCATCGTCAAGCTCGCTCACCGTCGCACGCAGCGCATCCACATCGCCGTTGGCTCTAGCATCAAAGTAGGACTGTACCAGCGTGTTGACCTCCGGGTATGCATCCTGCTGCAGGTCATTGGGCTCCTCCTGGGGCTGTTCCTGATCCTGCGCTGCCACCACCTGGTCTGTATTTTCCTGTGTATCTTCTTTCTTCTCTTTACCGGTACACTGTACCAGAATGACAATTATCAGTATAAGCAAAATCCCTGATATGATATAGCGAATATTATCAAGGATGAAGTTCTTGATACTGTCCATAAAAAAACGATTCCTCCTTACAACCCGAATCAGGGTATGAAAAAAGCGCATCCGGAGGGATTCGAACCCCCGACACGTGGTACCGGAAACCACTGCTCTATCCCCTGAGCTACGGATGCACATCTTCACTAACAAAGGATATCATACTATAAAATTCCATTTTAGGCAATGCCTAATTTTAAAAAAATTTTCACATCGTAAGTTTACCCAGATTTTTCCGGTAAATATACACATGATCAGACAAAATTTCTTCCGGCGCCACCCCTGTTTGATTGACGCAGCGGATCATTTCGGTCATTTCCTGTGCACTCCATACATCCTCTGCGGAAACAAGCAGCAGTTCATGCACACTGCTTGGGATCACGAATACATCTCCCGGGAACTTCCGGACACACTGCTCCAGCAGGCCTTCGTACAAAATGGCAGCAGCACCATAGAACCCCCTGGTGTTCGTCAGCACATACAGCGGCATATCCTCCCGGGCACGCGCCAACGCCACCGCCCGGCGCTCTTCTTCCTTCAGATGGCGGTACGCTTCTGTCTTCTCCATCTGTTCCAGCAGTGCCTGCATCGGGTGCAGCCGGTATGGCAGCAGTCTGGGCGTATTTTTCATGGCCGCCTCATAGACCGCTTCCTCCGTCACACCCCACATATGCAGATGCGTATTCTCCACCCGCATGCTCAGCATCCCCATCGGCGCTTCCAAAAACAGCACATAATAAATGATCTCCAGATCCAGAAACCCTCTGTGGGGCGCTCGTTTCAGCAGTTCCCCGTTTCGTTCCCTGCTGACCAGCCGTGCACAGATCCTGTTCTGCAGCTGTGAAAAATCCTGCAGCAGATCGGGGTTGACCTGCAGCTGCTGGTTCCTGTCCTCACAGGCACGGATCACATCGTTCACCAGCATGCCCGGAGAAGCCCCTTTCTCATACTGCTGATAGTAATCCCACAGAACAGGGGCAGGCCCTGCCGGTGCCCCCAATGGCGTATCAATAGACAGACTGTCCCGCACCAGGGAATTGTTGTGCAGCAGCGGATGTACAGTCACTTTTCTGCCGGTCACCGTCTCCACGCTCTCCTTCATGTACACTTTAAACTGTTCATAATCCATACAAAATCCTCCTTACCCCTTCTGCCGCGCACACTTTAATCTTTTTCATAATCTTGCAATTACTGTCATCTGTTTCGGACAACATCATCAACTTCCAATAACGCACCTGATCCCAATAACGTCACCCGAGCCCAATAACGTCTCTCGATCCCAATAACGTCTCTCGATCCCAATAACGTCTTTCAATCACAATAACGTCACCCGATCCTGATGTCACTACCTTCCTCCAACAGTATCACCCTCTCACACATTGCGCTGGCAGAAAGCTTCAAATAAATAAAATAAATCAGTGGTTTTCACGGCACGACCGTGCCAGAAAATACAGAACATCCTGTGGATGTTAAAATAGAATGAATAAAGATAGATTTATCATACTCCCATAAAAGATGAATCGCAAGAAAACCCCTTCGACATTTTTCGATCATCCCCCATCCCTGCCGCAGGCGCCATTCATAGGGCTGCACATGCTGCATACTGCGCCCTCCGCCGCTTCACGGGTGGATCTTCATCCAGCCCCGAAAACAGCCGCTTCAAAAACCCGGCCTGAACAGATACAAAAAGAAGCCCCGTACATACGGGACTTCCCTTCATTTTTCCGTTATCATTGATTATGCTCTGGACAGATACTCACCAGTTCTGGTGTCGATCTTGATCTTCTCGCCCTGCTCAACGAACAGCGGTACATATACGGTAGCGCCGGTCTCAACAACAGCCGGTTTGCTTGCGCCTGTAGCGGTGTCGCCCTTGAAGCCAGGCTCTGTCTCGGTGATCTCCAGCTCTACGAAGAGCGGCGGCTCAACAGCGAATACGTTGCCGTTGTGTGCACACATTTTTACCATCTCGTTCTCTTTGACGAACTTCAGTGCATCACCGATCTGATCTGCGCTCAGGCCGATCTGCTCGTAGGTGTTCACATCCATGAAGTAGTATAAATCACCATCATTGTATAAATACTGCATGTCATTGCGATCGATACGTGCCGGCGGGAACTTTTCAGTCGGACGGAAGGTCTTCTCAACCACGCCGCCGTTCTTGATGTTTTTCAGCTTTGTACGAACGAAAGCTGCGCCCTTACCGGGTTTTACATGCTGAAACTCAATAATCTGGTATATATTATTGTCCATTTCGATTGTCATACCATTTCTAAAATCACCTGCTGATACCATAAAGATATTCCTCCTTGAATTATGTGCTTACACTGGAATGCCAGCTACACTCCACATCTTATAATATACTATAATAAAATCCCTGCTTTTTCAACCATTTTTTCGCTGTCCGCCCAAAAACGTTCCCCTTTTCCCGCGTCATTCACAGATTTCGGCAGCCAAATTTTCCCACACGCACGAAATCTGTCTGCAAAAAGATACGGGGAAGCTTTCCTCTTAAATCTCGATCAGTTCTTTCGGGGAAGATGCGAAATTCTCATATCCGTTTTCCGTCACAGCTGTCAGATCCTCGATCCGCACACCGCCCACGCCCGGAAGATAAATGCCGGGTTCCACAGTCACGGTCATGCCCGGCTGCAGGATTTCATTGCCTGCCGGGGAAAGTCTGGGCTCCTCATGGATAAACAGGCCCACGCTGTGCCCCAGTCCGTGGCCAAAATAGTCGCCGTATCCGGCTTTGCCGATGATATCCCGGGCGATCTTATCGATCTCAGCCCCGGTTTTGCCCGGCTGCACCGCTGCCAGGGACGTCAGCTGCGCTTCCAGCACAATATTGTAAATTTCTTTCTGTTTTTCACTGGCTTTTCCCACCACCACGGTACGGGTCATATCCGAACAGTAACCGTTGTATTTGCAGCCGTAATCCATGGTGACAAAATCTCCGGCCTCGATCTTTTTCGCAGACGGCGCCGCATGGGGCATGGCGGAATGATAACCGGAAGCCACGATGGTATCAAAGGACAGTGCCTCCGCGCCGCAGCGCTTCATATACCCTTCCAGCTCCGCAGCCACTTCCAGCTCCGTGATGCCGGGTTTTAACACGGTGAGGATATGAGAAAATGCCAGATCCCCGATGTGCTCTGCCTGGGCGATGCACCGCAGCTCCTCTGCCGTCTTGATTTTCCGAAGATTATTTAACGCCTCACCCAGGGGAAGCCAGGTCACCGGCGGCAGTTCCTTCTGTAATTCCACTGCGTCGGAATAGATCATCACCCGATCCTCGAAGCCAATGCTTTTTACCCCGTCCTCGGACACCATTTTCGCCAGGCTCACCGGGTAACCGGCCTGCCGGTTGATCTCCAGCACCTCAAAATCCGTGCTCTCCTCCTGAGCCTGGGTCGTATACCGGGAATCCGTCAGGATCACCCGACGCGCCCGGCTCACGTACAGGTAGCCTGTCGCTCCTGAAAATCCGCTGAGATAGCGCATATTGCACCCATCTGAAACGATGACTGCCTCCGCCTGCTGTTCTTCCATGCAGCGGTACAGCCGCTCAATTCTGTCTGTCATAGTCAAACCCCTTCCTTTTTCTTTTTCCGCTCATAGGCCCACAGAACGATCCGTTCCAGATATCGTTTCAGCACGATCTGGATCTCCTCCTTCGGATCAATGGGCTTGACGAGAATGGTGCGAATGCCCGCCCGGTTCGCTCCCCACACATCAGTAAATAGCTGATCGCCGATGAAGATCGTCGTCTTCTCGTCCGTGTGCATGATCTCACAGGCCTTCCGGTAATTGCCTGTGGACGGCTTGTGGGCATTGTAAATATAGGAAACGCCGATGTCCTCGTTGAACATCTTCACCCGCCCTTCCTTATTATTGGAAAGCAGACAGCAGGAAAATCCCAGCTCCTTTAACTTTGCGAACAAAGCCTTCGCCCGCGCGTCTGCCGGGGCGCCGTGGGGCACCAGCGTATTGTCGATATCAAAAATGATCCCGCGGTAGCCCTGTGCATAGAGCGCCCCGAAATCAATCCCATAGGTGGAATCCACGTATTCCCCGGGATAAAAGCATGCAAACATCCTCTTTCCTCCTGCGTTTTTCTGCTGTTTATTGTAGCAAGGAACCTGTGAAAAAGCAAGGTGCCTGCTTGACTTTCCCGGTCAAAGCAGGCACAATAAAGATAAAAATATACTTGCTAGGAGTTGATCTTTCATGGAAAAATTGCGTAGCTGGGTAGCCGCCCACACCGACACCGTCACCGCTGCTCTGCAGCTTACCATCAGCCTCACCGCCGTTTTGCTGGCCATCCGTTCCCAGTTATCTGTTATCAAGAAAGCGGCAGCGGCGCTGCAGAGAAAGTAGGTATTTTCTCATCCCTATTTTTCATCAGAGACTGGTTTTCTCCGCAAAATCCTTCATCATTTCACTGATCTTGATCTGCTGCGGACAGACAGCCTCACAGGCACGGCACCCGATGCAGGCTGACGGCTTCTTGTCATCCTCCAGCGCCCCCAGCGCCATAGGGGCAATGAATCCACCTCCGCTGTATGTGTGCTCATTATAAAGAGAGATCAGCCAGGGAATATCCAGTTCTTTGGGACAATGGGAAGTACAGTACCGGCAGGAGGTACAGGGAAGCGTATTTCCTGCTGTCATTTTCCCGGCAATTTCCATCAGCGCCTTCATTTCTGCCTCATTCAAAGGCGCCTGTTTTTCAAACATCGCGATGTTTTCCTGCATCTGCCGGAAATCAGACATGCCGGAGAGCGTTACCGTCACCCCCGGAACGGACTGTAGGAAACGGAATGCCCACTCTGTCATAGATACGCCCGGGCGCAGACTGTGAAGCTTTTCTTCATATTCCGGTGACAACTTGCACAGACTTCCGCCGCGCAGCGGTTCCATGACCCAGATGGGAATGTTCCATGCATTCAGCACCCTGCATTTTGCTTTTGCATCCTGGAAGTCATAGTCCAGCCAGTTCAGCTGAATCTGGCAGAATTCCATGTCCTTCCCATACGCATCCAGAAAACGCTGCATGGTTTCCAGATTGCCATGAACGGAAAATCCCAGATGACGGATGCGTCCATTTTTCTTCTGTTCCATCAGATACTCGAAAATACCATATTTCGGATCCAGATACTGTTCAATATTCATCTCGCACACATTGTGAAACAGATAAAAATCAAAGTAATCCACCCGGCAGCGTTCCAGCTGCTCTTCAAAAATTTCCTTCACTTTTCCCATATTGCTCAGATCATATCCGGGAAATTTGGTTGCAAGATAGAAGTTCTCTCTCGGATACGCCGACAGCACCTCGCCCATCACCCGCTCTGAATTTCCATCATGGTATCCCCAGGCAGTGTCATAATAATTCACGCCCTTCTCCATGGCAAGGGCAACCATTCTCTTCACTTCCGGAACGTTGATATCCGCATACGCATCCCCCTGCGGCAGACGCATACATCCCATTCCCAGTGCAGAAAGCTTTAATTCCTGAAATGTCTCATAAATCATATGCTTATCCTCCTTCATCTAACATCCGAAATATGCTGCGATCTCACGCATGCGCTCTGTCTGTTTTACCTGGAAGGGACATCGGCTGTCGCAGTGTCCGCAGGCGATACAGTCGGACGCCCTTTTCTCCAGTGTCTCATAATGCTCTGTTGCCAGAATATCTCCCTGCACAGACAGATCGTAGTATTTGTTGATCAGGCCGATATCCATCCCTGCCGGACAGGGATGGCAATGTCTGCAGTACACGCACTTGCCCACCGCGTCATCCGGGGTAAAGAAACCAATGATGGAATAATCCCGTTCCTCCGGGGTGGCATCCAGATAGGCCAGCGCATCCTTCAGCTGTGGGATATTCCCCGGCCCGCCAAGAACCGTCAGCACCGCAGGCTTATCCAGCGCATACTGGATACACTGGGGTACGGTCAGCGCCTGATGAAACGGCGACTGTCTGGCATCCAGCAGCTGTCCGGCATTGAAGGGCTTCATGACAGAGATGCCCACGCCCTCCTGCTCGCACCGGCGGTACAGCCGCTGTCTTTCACTGCCGCTTCCGATGGCAAAATCCCCCTGCCCGTAATCGTACATGGGATTGATGGAAAACATGAGCATATCCAGAATGCCCATATCCAGCACCAGATTGGCCAGCTCCGGCGCATGGGTGGAAAGACCGATGTGGCGCACGACGCCCTGCTCCTTCATCTGCAGCAGATAATCCAGCACGCCATTTCGTTCATAAATCTCCAGATCTCTCTTCTCATCCAGACAATGGATAAAACCAAAATCAATATAATCTGTTTTCAGCATTTTCAACTGCCAGTCCACGGAGCGCTTCACCGCCTCCAGGCTGGTCGTCCATCCATATTCCCCGGAAGTGTAGTCCGCCCCGAAATGTACCTGCAGCAGCGCTTTGTCCCGCTGTCCCTGCAAGGCCTTTCCGTAGGCCGGAAAAATAGAAGCATGGCCGCCCGCCATATCAAAGAAATTGACCCCCTGCTCCAGCGCATACTCCACTGTTTGAATGATATCCTTCTCTTTCTGTTCTCCCACAACGGAAGAACCCATGCCGATCACACTGATCTGTTCCTCTCCATGAGGTAATTTTCGATATTCCATTTGTTCTCTCCCCGTTTCTCTTCGACTATTTCCAAACTTTTTCAGTCATAAATATATCTAACACTGTTCCTGTATGTCTGCTTCTTCATAGAGCACCCGTTCCAGAAACAGCCCCTGGGCCGGTGCCGTAAACCCGGCTGCCGCACGCTGCTTTTTCTCCAGAATGGCCGGGATATCCTCCGCCCGTTTGCGCCCGTCTCCCACCTCCAGCAGCGTCCCCGTCAGGATCCTTACCATATTATATAGAAAACCGTCGCCCTCATACCGGATCAACAGCAGATTGCCCTGCTGCTCCATGCGGATGGCCCGGATCGTGCGCACTTTGGATTTGCCAGGCGTCCGGTCGATGGTAAAGGAAGAAAAATCGTTGGTGCCCTCCAGATACCGGGCCGCCCGCTCCATGGCCGCCAGATCCAGCGGTGCCGTATAGTGACAGGCATATTTTCTCCGAAATACGTCCATCTTTTCCCCCGTATCGATCTGATACCGGTAAATTTTCCCCACAGCGCTGTACCGGCTGTGGAAATCTGCCGCCACCGGGCGGATAGCCAGAAGCCGGATGTCCTCCGGGAGGGTGCCATTCATCAGCTGCCGGAATGCAGCTCCGTCCAAAATGGGCTTCTTTGTAAAAAAATGAGCGGTCATGGCTTCCGCGTGTACTCCCGCATCTGTCCTGCCGCTCCCGATGAGACGCACCGGTTCCCGCAAAATAGCGGCGCATGTCCGCTCCAGCGTTCCCTGTATCGTCTGATCCGTGGAATTCTGCCGCTGCCAGCCCTGATAGGACGTGCCATCAAAGGCCAGCGTCAGCCGATAATTGTGATTCATGCCTTACTCCTCGTCAAAAGCCATGGCCGCATCCAGTAGCTCCTTCGTGTACGCTTCCTGCGGATGATCATAGATATCATCGATGTCTCCCTGCTCCACGATCCGCCCCTTCTGCATGACCAACACCCGGGAACAGAGCTGGTAGACCACGTTCAGATCATGGGAAATGAACAGGATGGACAGGCCAAACTCCTGCTTTAATTTCAGAAGCAGATCCAGGATCTGTGCCTGTACCGTCACGTCCAGGGCAGACACCGGTTCGTCGGCGATGATAAACTTTGCCCCGGAAATGAGAGCCGCTGCAATGCTGATGCGCTGCCGCTGACCGCCGGACAGCTCCCTCGGATAGCGTTTCCGATACTCCGGGGAAAGCCCCACCGCTTCCAGCATCTCACACACCTTCTTCTGCCGTTCTTCCTTTGTATAGCCACCTGCCAGACGCAGCGGTTCTTCCAGGATCCAGCCCACTCGTTTTACCGGATTTAAGGAACCAAAAGGATCCTGAAAAACAACCTGTGGGCGCTTTGTGTAATGCTTCACGGTGCCTTCATAGCTGTTCAGCATGCCCAGGATCACCTTGCACAGGCTGGACTTGCCGCAACCGCTCTCTCCCACCAGTCCCAGGATCTCATTTTTTTCTATATAAAAACTCAGGTCGTGAAGCACCACCTTCTTCTCCTTTGGAGAAAACGGTGTCTTCTTCACCATATACCAGGCACTGAGACCTTCTACCTCCAGTACTCTGTCTGCCATCAGGAGTTCCTCCTCTTCTTTCGCGTGGGAATGGCTGCAATGAGATTCTTCGTATACTCCTCTTTCGGTGCCCGGAAAATCTCTTCGATGGTTCCCTCTTCCACGATCCGGCCGTCCTTCATGACGATAGCCCGGCTGCAGATCTCTTTCACCACCCGCAGGTTGTGGGAAATGAACAGAATGGTCATGCCTGTCGTCTCATTGAGCCGCTTCAGCAGCCGGATGATCTGTGCCTGAATGGTCACATCCAGCGCCGTTGTAGCCTCGTCCGCAATGAGCAGCTTCGGATTACAGATGATGGCCGATGCGATCATGACACGCTGGCGCATACCGCCGGACAGCTCATGGGGATAACTGTTGTATAATTCCTCCGCATTGGGAAGCTCCACATCCTTCATGGCCCGGATGGCTCTCGCCTTCCGCTCCGCTGCCGACAGCTCCTTCTGGTGAATGAACAGGCTTTCCTCCACCTGAGGGCCAATTTTCATCACCGGATTGAGGGAAGTCATGGGCTCCTGAAACACGATGCTCATATCCTGCCCCTGCAGCCCCCGCATCTCCTCCGCCGTAAGGGAAAACAGTTCTTTCCCGTCAAAGGTGACGCTGCCGCTGTCAATCACCTGATCACGCTTGCGCAGTCCCATGATACAGTGTACCACCATACTTTTTCCGGATCCGGACTCTCCCACAATCCCTAAAATTTCTCCCTGCTGCACACCAAATGACACATGATCCACCACCTGCTGTCTTTCCCCGTTCTCACAGAAAGAAAGCGTAAGATCCTTTACATTCAGAAGTTCCATTGTTTTTCCCTTCCCTGGTTATTTCTTCACAGATTTTGCACGCAGGCCTTCGCTGATCAGCGCAAATCCCAGTACGATACAGATAATGGTAATACCCGGAAAAACCGCATACCACGGATCCAGATACAGATACGCCTGGGCATCATAGAGCATCCGGCCAAGGCTGGTCTCCGGAGGCTGTACGCCCAACCCCAGATAGCTCATGCTGGCCTCCGCCAGCACTGCATTGTTAAAGCCGATGGCTGCCGCCGTCAGCATACTCACAAAGCTGTTCGGCAAAATGTGTACAAACATGATCCGCAGTGGTCCTGCCCCCATGATCCTTGCGCTCCACACGAAGTCCTGCTGCTTCAGGCGAATGAATTCGCTGCGCACAATCCGGGCAAAGCTGGGAATGAAAACAATTCCTAAAGCAAGAATAATGTTTCTTTTGCCAGATCCCAGTAGACTGATCAACACCAGCGCCAGCAACACACTGGGAAACGATAAAATGACGTCATTGATCCGCATGATCACATTGTCCAGTACCCCGCCAACATATCCTGTCACCGCACCGATGACAGTTCCGATGGCTGCACCGATGAAAACCGTGCAGACCGCCACGAAACAGGTTGTCCATGCGCCGCTCATGATCCGGCTGAAAATATCTCTGCCGAAGTTGTCCGTTCCCATGATATGCGCCATGGTAGGCGCCTGATTTTTCAACATCGCATTCATGGCCGTGGGATCATAGGGCGTCCAGAATTGCCCGATCACTGCCAGAAGCAGTATGCCGCCACCCAGAATACAACCGATGAGCAAACTCCAGTTTTTCTTTTTCTTCATCTTACGTTCCTCCTAGGCTCCCATGCGCACCCGCGGATCGATGAGCTGATACACAACATCCACCAGGAAATTGATGATCACCACCAATGCCGTCACATAGGTGACAATGGCCTGCACCACCGGATAATCCCGGTCTGAGATGGCTGTGATCAGCAGTCTGCCCACACCCGGCACGGAAAACACCTGCTCTACAATGATGCTGCCCGCCAGGATCTCCGCGATGATCAGCGCCATAAAAGTAACCACCGGGATGAATGCATTCTTCAACACATGCCGGTACAACACGGCACGGTCATTGTTGCCCCGGCTGTAAGCCGTCCGCACATAATCCTGTCCCATCTCGCTCAGGACAGAATTGCGCAGGAACTTTACGACCATGGCGATCTTCGGCAGGGCCACGGCAATAGCCGGAAAGATCAGATATCTGACACAGCCGGAAAAGCTTTCATCCAGCTGCACGAATTTGCCCGGCTGAAACCATTTCAGCACCAGGCCAAATATATAAGTAAGGATGATCCCGAGAAAAAACGACGGGATCGCCATTGTTATCTGCGTAATGATATTGATGGCCGCATCCGGGAATTTCCCCGAAAAGCGAGCCGAAAGGATCCCCAACGGGATCGATACGATCAGAATCAGTAAAAAGGACATGGCGGCCAGCAGAACCGTGACCGCAAGGCGGGAAGTCAGAAGACTTGCCACCGTTGTATTATCGTACTTGTAGGACATACCAAAGTCTCCGCGCACGACACCGGAGATCCATTGGATGTAACGGGTTGTCACCGGCTGATCCAGCCCCAGTTCATGCTCCAGGGCCGCCACCTGCTCCGGTGTGGCGTCTGTTCCCAGCCGCGTCAGCGACGCATTGCCCGGAATGACAGAAAAAGCCGCGAAGGTAACCGCTGAAATACACAACAATGTGATAATGAGAGTAATAAATCTTTTTCCAACGTATTTCATAGTTACCTCCACGGTCTTTTTAAATTTCTTCTTTTTTCCTGATATTACTTATAATATACACAGGACATATCCTGTGCGGCGATCGGATAGAACTGATAGCCTGCCAGCTTGCTGTTCACAGCAACAAAGTCGGCCGGATCCTCGATGAATACATTGACAGCATCCTCTGCCAGTACCATCTCTGCCTCTTTGTACAGATTGGCCTTCTCGGTATCATCCACCGTTGCTTTGGCCTGTGCAAACAGTTCATCAAATTTGTCGCTCTTGTAATTCATAAAGTTCTTGGCATCTGTGCTCACATACTTGGTCAGCCAGTCGCTGGGAGCCAGCTTACCGTCCACACCGATAACGGTTGCCTCATATTTTCTGCCCTGATAGCATTCAGACAGCCAGGTGCTCCATTCTACCAGATCCAGCTTTGCATCAATCCCTACTGCCTTCAGATTCTCTACAATGATCTCAGCGGTGCTCACATGCTGGCTGTAAGCGCTGGGAACCATGATAGACAGTTCAAATCCATCTGCATAGCCAGCTTCGGCCAGCAGCTCCTTTGCCTTCTCCGGATCATAGCTGTAAAGACCTTCCGTATCTGCGTTGTAGTATCTCTCCAGCGCCGGCAGCATATGGGTGCCAATGAGATGACTGGCGCCACCGAACAGGAAGTCATTGATGGATGCACGGTCAACAGCGTAATTCAGTGCCTGGCGGACAAGCGGGTTGGACAGTGGTTCATAATCATTGTTCAGATACAGCGCATGTACCAGATTCATGCTGCCGTCCACAATGGTAAAGTCATCACTGAGAACACTCACCTGATCGGCCGTCAGATAATTCAGGATATCCAGGGTGCCTGCCTGCAGCTCTGTGAACGCAGTCTCCACATCTGCCACAAATTTAAAGGTCACCTGATCCAGATAAGCCGGCGTACCCCAGTATCCGTCATATCTCTCCAGAACAATATTCTGTCCCGGTGTGTAAGATACAAACTTGAAGGGGCCGGTTCCGACAGGGGTTCCTGCCGGATCCTCATTGGATGCCGGAATGATTCCCAGAGTCAGTTCAGAGATAAACTCTGAATTTGCCTCCTTCAGATGAACCTCCACTGTCTTGTCATCCGGGGTTACCACCTCGTCTACAATAGAAAAAGCGGAGGAATCGCCCTGTTCCTCCGCATAACGTTCGATAGAATACTTAATGTCATCCACGGTAACCGCACTGCCATCATGGAAGGTCACACCATCTCTGAGTGTAAAGGTATATACCTTTGCATCATCGGAAATCGTGTAATCACTTGCCACTGCCGGGGCCAGTTCACCGGCCGGCGTTGCTTTTACCAGTCCTTCATAAAGGTTGAATACAACATTTCTAGTTCCTGCGTCCGTTACTGCATGGGGGTCAAGACTAACCAGGTCCTGTGTCATACCGACTACGACACTTCCACCCTGTGTTGGTTCACCTGCCGCAGAATCCTCCGACTTCTCTTCCGTCGTGTCTTCTGCTGTTTCCTGAGAATTATTAGCAGCATCTTTGTCTGCGTTCTTGTCGCCTCCGCATGCGCAGAGTGCAATAGATACAGCGAGTACCATTACTCCTGAGAGAATCCTTTTCACGGATTTCTTTTTCATAATTGAATACCTCATTCTTCTAATATTCTCTCATTATTAGATTGTCCCCATCATTATACTACAGATCGCCAAAAATGCAAGAAAAAACCGCCCGGAAAGCCTGCAAAATACACCAAAAAGCGAAGATGAACGAATCACCCTCGCTTCATAAACAGTATTCCTCCAATGATCGCCGCTGCCACCGCGTAGGCAAAAAACGGAGCAACGGAAGCGCCGCTGCAAAAACCGATCACCCGCAGCACCACCGGAGCCAACGCCGCCCCCAGGTTGCAGCCCACCAGCACTTCCGAAGTGGCCGTATTCACCAGTGCCAGCGGCAGCCGGTCAGAAACGGTATTGAAGATGCACGTCAGCACCACTGTGTAGAAAAATCCGCAGAGAACGGCCCCTGCCACCACCAGCGCCAGATTGCCCGCCAGCGCGATGAGCAGCAGCCCCAGTCCCACCAGCAGCATACTGATGGCCGTCAGTTTTTCCCGGAACAGCTTCTGCAGCCGCCCGAAACTTAAGCCTGAAAAAATGCCCATGGCCAGCATGACGCTTAAGATCACACTGGCACCGGATTCCGTGGTAAACTGTTTTTCCAGCACCAGCGTGGGAATGCGCATGGTGTTAGAAACGTTGATACAGATCACCGTAAATCCCAGCAGCGCGTAGGGCAGGGTGAAAAGAAACTCTCTCCCGGAAAAAGATTTCTGTCTGATCTCTGTCTCTTCTGCGTGGGAAATCCCGGCAGGTGCCTTCACCGGCACAAACAGCAGGTACAGCACCAGAATACCAAAACCCAGGGCGTACACCCAGAACGCGGCGTTCCAGCGGATTTTTAACAGCTGCCCCGCAGCCAGCGTCATCAGCGCATTGCCCAGCACCTCGGCAGAGCCTCGGTATCCCAGAAGGGCGGATTTTTCCTGCCCCTGATATCGCTCACTGATGATACTGATGGCCCGGGCGTTGATCATCCCAATTCCTGTCCCCAGCAGGATCCGGGAACCGAAGATGAGCCAGTAGCTGCTGGTAAACACCGGTGCAATGCCGCCCAGCGTCAGCAGCAACAGGCCGGTGACAATGGCCATCCGCTCCCTGAGCAGCCGGGCCAGCCACGCATTCAGGATGATCATCGCCGTCACCGCAAAGGACGGTACCGAGATCAGAAGCTCCACCTGATCCCGCCGGTAGCCGTCAAAAAATCCCAGCATCTGCGGCAGTACCGTGGATACCGCATAGGCCGAAGTCAGCATCAGCGACAGGGACAATACCGCCAGTTTCTCTGTTGTTTGTTTTCCGTTCATCTATTTTATCTTCTCTCTTTGTTTCTCACTTTTACTATTTCTATCAATGATTACTATTTACAGATGTACCTCACATTGACTTTCCTTCTTCCCCAAAACCGCTATATCAGGTGCGCATTTGCTTTCGCTGATCCATACTGTTCTGGATATGCGCAGAATTCAGTCATCCGCTCTGTTTTTCCAAACATCCGCTTTACTCTGCGCGAACGGCCCACCGCATCTTGGTGGAACGGGCTCTGGGATTCTGCACGCACTCCTGGGCCGAGGGCCGGATCACATCCTTCGCATAGGCGGAATAGACGCCCGCCCGGTAGCCATCCTTCAACGCCTGCTTCACCAGTCGATCCTCCCCGGAATGGAAGGTGAGGATGGCCGCCCTGCCGCCCGGCTTCAGCACCGTGGGCAGCTTTTCCATAAATTCATACAGCACCTCAAACTCATGGTTCACGTCGATGCGCAGCGCCTGGAACGTGCGCTGGCACGTCTTTTTCACTGCCTCCTTCCGCTCCTTTTCCGGCAGGAAGGACAGCGTCTGTTCAATAACCGCCCGCAGCTTCTCCGTGGTGTCGATGCGGTGCCCTTTGCGGATCTGTCCGGTGATGGCCGCCGCCAGCTCTTCACAATAGGGCTCATCAGAATTTTCATAGAGCATTCCGGCCAGTTCCTCCCGGGAAATGGTATCCAGCCGCTCCGCCGCGCTGATGCCCGCCTCCTGGTTCAGCCGCAGATCCAGCGGCCCGTCCACCTTGAAAGAAAAGCCCCGCTTCGGATTGTCGATCTGCATGGAAGACACGCCAAGGTCTGCCAACAGGAAATCAAAGCCCCCGGCCTCTCTGGCGATCTCATCCACCGTACAGAAATTCTGCAGGCGGATGGTCAGCATATCCTCCCCGAAGCCCAGGTCTTCCAGCCGTTTTTTCGTCCGAGCAGACTCCTCCGGGTCCACGTCCGTGGCATACATATGTCCCTGTCCTTTCAGGCATTCCAGCATGGCTTTCGTGTGGCCCCCATACCCTAACGTGGCATCAAATCCTGTCTGCCCCGGCTGGATATCGAGAAAATCCAGGATCTCCTTTACCATAATGGAAATGTGCATCCCCGCCGGGGTATTGCCCTTGCTGATCACATGGGCCACCGTGTCCTGATATTTTTCCGGCTGCAGTTCCTTATATTTTTCCTCAAATTTCTTCGGATATTTTCCTTTATAGCGCACCCGCCGCTTGTGCTCCGGCTGTGTTCCCTGTTCCATGCAGTGTTTCCTCCTGTCATTCATGACGCACTTTGCGCACGCTTCTGTCTTTGTTCCCCGTCATGTTACTTCTTTGCATTCTAACACAGACGGGATGGTTTTTCCATCCTTTTCCTATCATTCCGCACCATCCATTCTGCATCAACATTCCATCCGCCGGTGTAATTTGGCCCGTTTGCTGACCGTCCAGACAGAAAAACCCCTGACAGGAAACCTCAATATGTCCCTCTATAGCAACCAGTGAATGAAAACCTGGAAAGCCATGTAGGGAAGATATCATTTATTTCCTGCCAGGGGCTATTTTATTGCACTCTTACTTTGTCAAAATTACGGGCGAAGTCCCATGCCGCCTTCCAGCGTGATGGTCTCACCATTCATGTACTTGAAGTCCGGGGATGCCAGCTGTACGCATACGCGGCCGATCTCCTTCTCCGCATCGCCGTAATGACCTGCCGGCGGCATCTTCACGTTTGCCTTGAAGGCTTCCGGATAAGCCTTCTCAAAGCCTTCCAGCTGGGTTGTCCATGCCAGCGGGCAGATGACGTTCACGTTGATGTTGTCGCGGCCCCACTCGGTGGCTGCCACCCGGGACAGGCCACGGATGCCTTCCTTGGCTGCTGCGTAAGCGCACTGTCCGTAGTTGCCGAACAGGCCTGCACCAGAACCGAAGTTGATGACGGTGCCCTCTGTCTCTTTCAAGTACGGGTAGCATGCCTGCATATAATAATAGATTGCATAGAGACCGGAGTACAGAGCCAGATCAAACTGCTCCTGGGTGTGATCCACCAGCGTCACGCCGGATGCGGATGCCTGGGCATTGTTGATGAGGACATCGATTCTTCCGAAAGCGTCCATGGCCTGCTTCACCACGTTTGCCACCACTGCTGCATTGTCTGCGCCCGCGCTGACATCTGCCTGCACAGCCAGCACCTTCACACCGTACAGACGCTCCAGCTCCTCCTTGGCATCTGTCAGCTTCTGTACGTTTCTTCCGGTCAGCACCAGGTTCGCGCCCTCCTTAGCATAAGCAGTTGCAATGCCGTATCCGATGGAACCGCATCTGCCATCGCTTAAGACTGCCCGTCCTCCTCCGGTAATGATCGCTGTCTTACCTGTTAAAAATCCCATACTCCTGATCTCCTCTCTATCACATATCTTGATGTTGTAAATCATATAACACATCTATAGTAACAGATTGTGAAAGAATAATCAATGCTTTTCGTCAAGTTTTTCACAATGTTTCAATCAGTTTTTCCACATCCTCCATGGTGGTTGCCCAGCTGGTGGCCAGACGGATCACCGTGTGGGTGTCGTCGGACTTTTCCCAGAAGCTGTACCGTACATGTTTTTTCAGTTCTTCCAGCTTTTCATCCTCCAGAATGACAAAAATCTGATTTGTTGGAGAATCGAGAAGAAGCTGATAATTTTTCTCTTTTAGCGCCTGTTTCAGCCGATCTGCCGTCTGAATTGCATTTTTACTGATCTGTAAATAAAGGTTGTCCGTAAACAGGGCATCGAACTGTACTCCCAAAAGGCGGCCCTTCGCCAGCAGCGCTCCCTGCTGTTTGACCATTGTCATAAAATAAACAGGTGCACCGTGAGGAAACACGACTGCCTCGCCGCACAGCGCTCCCACCTTTGTGCCGCCGATGTAGAACACGTCTGCATATCGTGCCATGTCCTCCAGCGTCACGTCCGTCTCCTCACTGGCCAGGCCATAGCCCAGACGGGCCCCGTCCACATAGAGCGGAATCTTCCAGGCCCGGCACACGCCGGAAATGGCCTCCAGCTCCGTTTTTGTATACAGTGTACCGTATTCCGTTGGATGGGAAATGTATACCATGCCCGGGAAAACCATGTGCTCATGGTTGCCATCCCCGTAAAACCGCTCCATATAGGCCCGCAGCTCCCCGGCGTTGATCTTGCCGTTCTCCTGGCCGATCTCCAGCACTTTGTGGCCGGTATACTCGATGGCCCCTGCCTCATGGACGCTGACATGGCCGCTGTTGGCTGCCACCACGCCCTCGTGCCGCCGCAGCAGGCTGCCGATGACCACCGCATTGGTCTGGGTGCCGCCCACCAGGAAAAATACGTTTCCCCCGGGACAGCCGCAGGCGTTCAGAATCTTTTCTTTTGCTGATGCGCAGTAAGGATCCACCCCGTAACCGGACAGGTGTTCCATATTCGTCTCCGCCAGATGAGCCAGCACCGCTGGATGGGCGCCCTCTCCGTAATCATTTTCAAAAAACAGCATCTGTTTCTTCCTCCTCTAATTCCCTATATTGTTCATACCAGGCCAGGCAGGCATCGTGCCAGTTCTGCCAGGCGGACGCAAGCGCCACCACTGCATCCGTATAACCGTCTTCATTTCTTGAATGTACGTGCGTATGAACCGCATGGAAGTCCAGCATTTCGCCGTCCTGTGCCTCTGACAATCCTACCGTTTGCAGGATTCCATTTTCTGCCCAGAATTCCTCCGACGCTTCGTATATTTCCTTCTGAATCTCTTCGTCTTCCAGTGCTTTCTCATACTTTCTGGCCGCCTCTTCCAGCGCCTCCCGCGCCGGTTGAAGCCGCCAGTCCTCGTAGATTTCCTCCGTGGACAGCTCCCGCAGCCGGTGCCGCTCTGCCTTTGGCACCGCCCGCATACCGTCGATGAGCGCCTGTTCCTCCGCCCGCAGTTTGGCCGACAGATCGCCGCTGCCCTTTCGGACGCAGTGCTCCACGTAGTGCCGGTAACCGAAGGGATAGTAAAATACCTCCTGCCCCTCAAAGATCAGCACCGCATCCGCCAGCTGCTGGATGAAATACCGGTCATGAGAAATAAAAAGCATGGTTCCCTGATACCCGGCAAAGGCCTCCTCCAGCCGCTCTTTCGCCTGGATATCCATATGGTTCGTGGGCTCATCCAGCAGCAGGAAATTGGGACGGCTCTGCAGCAGCTCCGCCAGTACCAGTCTCGCTTTCTCCCCGCCGGACAGGCTGTCCACCTTTTTCGCCGCCTCTTTTCCGCCGAAAAGATACGCCCCCAGAATGCCTCTGGCTTCCTTCTCCGTCAGCGCCGGAAACAGGTCATGAAAATGCTCCAGCACACTTTTCTCCGAAGCGATCTCCGCCGAATGCTGGTCAAAATAGCCCAGCATGATGTTATTTCCCAGGTGATACTTGCCGCCTCTGGGCGGCAGCAGGCCCGCCACGGTCTTCAAAAACGTGGTCTTGCCGGTGCCGTTGTTGCCCAGAATGGCAATCTTCTGCCCCTTTCGGATGTGCAGCGTGATTTCCAACAGCGTCTTCTCATAGCCCACCTGCAGCCGCTCTGCTTCCAGCACCCGTTTGCTGCCCGGCAGTAGCGGTTCCAGTGTGCCGATGGCCGCTGTTTTCTCCGCCAGCTCCGGCTTCTCCACCACAGGCAGCCGCTCCAGCTCTTTTCTCTTGGCCCGGGCAAAGGCCGCCTTCCGCGGTTTGTTCTTAAACCGACGGATCAGCTCCTCCAGCCGCTCTTTCTCTTCCATATATCGCTCATAGGCCTTGGCCTGCTGCCGCAGCCGTTTCTTCTTTTCCTGCCGGTACGCCGTGTAATTGCCGGGATAACGGGTCAGCTTCCCCGCCTCCAGCTCATAGACAATCTCCGCCGTCTCGTCCAGAAAAAAACGGTCGTGAGATACCATCACCACCGCCCGGTCATAGGTTTTCAGATACTGCTCCAGCCACTCCACCGTGTGCACATCCAGGTGGTTCGTGGGTTCATCCAGCAGCAGCAGGTCGGGATGATCCAGCAGCAGAGAGATCAGGGCGATCTTCGTCTGCTCCCCGCCGGAAAATTCCGAAAGCTTCCGCTTCTTATCCTTTTTTTCAAATCCAAAACCGGTAAACAGCGTGTCGTATTCCTTCTCATACCAGAACCGCTCCCGGTCAAAGGTTCTCCCGGCCCCAGCAGGCGCATGCGATGCCAGCTCCTCCTCCACCGTCCGGGAGACATCCGCGAAGCTGTGCTGATGCAGCATGCCGATGGTCAGATCCCGATCCATGATGATACCCGGCCCCTGCCGCCGGTCGTCCGCATCCAGAGAAAGTTCCCCGGCGATGACCCGCAGAAGGGTGGTTTTGCCCGCGCCGTTGGGTCCCACCAGGGCGATCTTCTCTGTGCCCCGGATGGCAAACTGCACATGGGACAGGATGCACCGGGCGCCAAAGGTCAGGTTGCCGTCTGTGATTTCATATTTCATAATTATATTCCTTTGTCTTTACATGATTCGCATTTTCCGTGCCTGACATTATCTTGCAGCTATCATGATCACACGCAGCTACGCACATGATAATCCCTGCAAAACAGCTAAAAAGAGGGTACAGCACCTGCACCCTCAGACAAGAAATTTCTTCAATTCATCCATAAATGTGTTGACGTCCTTGAACTCCCGGTAAACGGAAGCAAAACGGACGTACGCCACCGCTTCCAGATTCTTCAGCCGCTCCATGACCATCTCGCCGATCTCTTTGCTGCTGATCTCCCGCTCTTCCCGGTTGAAGATCTCGGTCTCCACGGCATCCACCAGCTCATTGATCTGATTGATGGAGATGGGCCGCTTGTGACACGCCCGAAGCACCCCGGCCTCGATCTTGGACCGATCGTACTGCTCCCGGTTGTTATCCTTCTTGATCACAACGAGAGGGATCGTCTCCACCTTCTCATAGGTGGTAAAACGCTTCTGGCAGGCATCACACAGTCTGCGGCGGCGGATAGAGCTGTTGTCATCCGCAGGTCTGGAATCAATGACTCTTGTATTATCTTCCCCGCAAAACGGACACTTCATCGCTGTTCTATTCCTCCTCAGCCAGCCCGTTCAGATACTCGGAATACGCATCCAGATTCACCTCGGATGCTGTCGTATCCGGACGATTCACCACGCCCCATACAGAATAACCGATCCAGCACAGGCACGCTGCACAGATCACAGCGACAACGCCCTTACGGATGCCCGCCTGCCGTTTCTCCTTCTGTATCGTCTCCTTGCGCTTTGATTTCTGTTCTTTATAACGATCTACCTTTGCCTGGCTCATTTCACATCTGCTCCCTGTTCTTTGCTGTATTTTTTCTCAATATCGGTGAGCATATTCACCCGCCGCTCATGTCTGCCGCCCTCGAAGCTGGCTCCGAAAAAGGCATCCACGATCATCTTGCCAAGCTCTGTTCCCACCACACGGGCGCCCATGGCAATGATATTCGCATTGTTGTGCCGGACGGACATCTGCGCGGAATACGGCTCACTGCACACCGCCGCACGGATCCCCGGTACCTTGTTGGCCGCCAGAGAAATCCCGATGCCGGTTCCGCACACCAGCACGCCTCTGTCAATCTCTCCGCTGACAATGGCCTCTGCCACCTTCTGGCCCTGCACCGGATAATCCACTTTATCTTCCGGGCTATGTGCGCCGTAATCCACGCACTCATATCCCTGCTCCTTCAGATGCTCCAGCAGTGCATCCTTCAATTCCACAGCGGCGTGGTCACAGCCAAAACCGATCTTCATACTTCTTTCCTCCATTTCTGCCATACAGAGAAACTGTTCCCTGTATCCTCCTGCATGGAAAACGGAATCCGCGACTCCGATACTCACACTATGTGAAAAGGATACCATTCCGCCCGCTTTCTGTCAATGGGCAGACTTGTTTGGGCATTTTCACCAGGTGCAGAACGTACCTATTACACATTGCGCCCCTCCTTTTCAGACAGCAGTGAGCGTGTTTATGTTCCTGTGGAAAAGGCTGACGCATCGCTGAAAAATGTCATGACAGAAAAGGAAGCGCAGACATATCTGGAAAATTTCGGAAAAATGCAGGTAAAACCGACGCTGACCAACAAAGCGCCCATGCTTGCCGCCCACTACCGGGAGCTCCTGTCTTCCTGTAACGTCTCCGATCATTTACGGTTATATAAAGAAATTTATGAAAAAGAGGCCCTGGCCGTCAAAAACGGGAAGAAAATTGGAGCGACAGAACAGCAATTTATGAAGAAAGTAGCACACCTGCTCAGTGAAGAATTTGCCATCGCTTTGCATGAATCACCGGAGTCTTCTGCCAGACGGCTGGAGGAGCTGCTGCATGCCTGATCACATACCGCTGCTTCTTTCCGATTATAATACCATCCAAATCCATCCGTTGACGCAAGGATTGAAATGCAATGTGACAAAAATCCTTCTGCACAGTCCGGGATTGCTACAAATTCCAGACAGATACAGAAGGATTTTTTATTTCATCATATTCTGATACAGAACACTTTTCCCTTATACTGCGATGATCACACCGCCGTCGTTGGCATACAGACTGCTGATGCCGTTGGTATCCAGGATCATGATGTCCTTAAAGGTGGTCTTCTCTTCCAGCAGCTTCTTGGCCATCAGTGCCCGCTCGTAGCAGTTGCAGTGAGAGATCGCCAGGATCTTCTCTGCCGGATTCTTTACATTCTGCACCACCGCCTCCACCATCTTGTGAATGGCTTTGTTGATACCCCGGGCCTGGCCCAGCTGACAGATGCTTCCCTCCGGCGTTGCACCCATCACCGGTTTGATGTTCAGTGCCGATGCCACAAAAGCCTTGATGCCGGACAGACGTCCGTTCTTGCGCAGCGTTTCCAGACTCTCCAGCACGAAATACGTATCCAGACCGTCCACAAACTGTTCCGTCTTCTCCACCACTTCCTCAAAAGAACAGCCGGCCAGCTCATATTCCTCCGCCTTCATGGCCACCAACGTCTGCCCGATGGACGCACTCCTGGAATTGAATACATGTACCTTCCCTTCAGGATGCTTCTCCTCAAACAGCTGCTGTCCCAGTCTGGCACTGTTATAGGAACCGCTGAGCTGCTCAGACAGCGTCACCACATAAATATGATCTGCGCCGCCGTCCTCATAGGCCTGCATATACCGCTTGGGTGACGGGCAGGAGGACTTCGGACAATTCGGGCTTGCTGCCACCTTTTTCAGGAAATCCGCCTGGTCGAACGTCTCGTCATCCACGATCCGCTCACCGTCCACATCCAGCTCCAACGGCACATTTTCATAAAAGCCGCCCGCAAGCTTCTCCTTCGGAATCTCCCCGCAGCTGTCCACAACAATCTTATAACTCATCTTTTCTATCCCCTTTGTACCGACTCCCTGTGCCGGTTATTCCTCTATATCTGTCATTTCCGCAAAGCACTGATCTTTGCAAAAATACTTTATGATGTAGTTTTTAATACTATGTAATACTAACATAAACACAGACGTTTGAAAAGGGGAAAATTTAAAAAAGCGTCAATAGGAATACCGCGAATAACGCACACCTAAGTTTTGCAATGCAGCAACTCTATCATCATTACACGGGTGCGTTGCGTATAATGCTTTAAGAAAGCCATCTTTGGGGACATCAGAAAGATGCTGGTCTAATACGGTTGCTAATTCAAGACCGAACCCAATTTTGTATGCAAATTCATCCGCCTGATATTCGTTTTGTCTCATAGACCACATTAGAAAAAGCATACAAAATCTTACCCATAACCATGAAAGCATCGTCGATATTCCCGCAAATAAACCGGCTATAAATCCCATGATGCCGCTCCGGGAACCTATTGCAAACACCCCCATAATTGCAGAGAAAATCCAACAGGAAAGTTTGATTAACAGGAGACATCCTGAGATAAAAAGATTACCACCGCCAATCAGTAATTGAATTACCGTATGTCCGTATGAAAGATGCCCAATTTCATGTGCAAGAACGCCAAGTATCATGTCGTCGGAAAGAGTCAGCAATCCATCGGTTATACACAAAGTTTGTTTTCCAAGAGCATATGCATTTGGAGCAGGATCATGCACAAGTAATACTTTCACTCTTTCAGGACAATATTGGGTATTCTCATTTGCTTTATCTAAAACATACTGAACCAGCGGAATGATCCGAAGTTTTATATCTGCCCGCTTGATATTTCCTGCTCCGGCAAAAGCAGCCAGGCACATCTCACCTATCGGAGATAAGCTGATTGCAACTGTGATAAAATAAATCAAAATAAGCTCAAATATATTCCCAGACGAGCCAAACACAGCAATGATCAGAAGAATGTTCAAAACAAAAAATATCACAGTTCCTAAGTTTGATATTCGAATGATTCTGCCTAAACGATGCCACATATCCATATTGTCACCTCCTGTCAGTGCCATGATCGTTATCTGCTGTTTAAATATATAGAAATCTTTGTTACATATTTCGGGTATAGTTACCGGTCACTAAAACGGGGATATATATATCCAACGATTGCGCTGCAAGGGTTCGATGGCGCCCATCACTTTGGAACACATAATAGGAACCTATTTGCGCAACTCGAACAGGATTATTATAATAACTATAAATAGTATCAGCTAATACCGGATGCTGCAAAAGCTCATCTAAAGATATCCCAGACTCAATATTCTGACGAACATCCTGGATATGTGAAGCCCGTCTTAAGATATTTTCCCTTGACCAGCCTGCCCGCCCATTTCGTGTCCAAAAGCCTTCCGGGTTTTCAAGTTCCCTGTCATTGAGATAAACACCCTCAATATCCCTTGCTTTAATATAAATGAGCTCTGGGTTGTCATTTCGAGAAAAAATATAATTCCCATTCTCCCAATAATCCAGATATTCTTCATAATGGTTTCCACGGGAAAAATATCGTTCTGTTGATAGATTGTCTTGAGCAAATACGAGATCAGGACCAAACGTACTGGAGTCGAAGGTGGTTGAGGCTGTACTGGATGGTGTAACAATAAAATTATCGGTCTGAACTGCATTCGCACCTCCCCAATTTGCAGATCCCAGTTGAACACTTTCATATGTACTCAGGCTTTTGATCAGTGAAGCAACGTATTTTTCAGTTTGGAGCATCATTTGCAAGAGATCATTTAACGCTTTGTTACAATCTCTTACAATAGTACCGAGCTCATGATATTTCTTATCATTCCATTCGCTTTCCAACTGCTGATACTTTAATTTAACAGAATTTTTTGTGATTTCAATGGAAGAAATGGAATTCTGTATGTTTTTCAAAATTACCAATAGCTGAATGGAATCAGCATTTACCCCCTTCAAACAATCACCTCTTTTCAAGTAGTATTCTGTAAAAAAGTCAGTTAAGAGAAGAAAGGAAATGTTCCAATTCTATTGCAGTTGGAGCGATGTATGGTTTCATCTGATAGGTATCTTTCACGCCATCTGTGAAATACACGGTGTTGTCTCGCAGCCCAGTCACAGAAACATTTTCTACCAGATTATCAGCATCGTTGTCGTTTAATGAGAAAATGATTCTTTCCGGGAATTTCGCCAGCGAATTTTCTCCGTAATGCATACAATCCTTTACCGTCTGGTATTCAAGCGAACTGATAACAAAGTGGATGCCAAATCCAGAGCCATCCTCAATTAATTTAAGTAACTTTTCATTAGAATTGCTCAAGTTACCTGAACTGCTGCTGCGGCTTGATAGAAAGTTATTGAGCGAGGCAAATGGATCGCTGTTATCTACCGCCGGAGCACTGTCCTCTTCCGTCTCAATATATTCGGATTCCTCGACTGTCTCGCCTTTCAACATCGACTTGATAATGTCCAGGAACTGAAGATTCTTGATCATTATAAAGAGCATTCCACTTTCGTTATTTTTCTTTCTGGCACTGTAAATTTCATATATATCATGAATAAACTGCACAATATCTGTACAGGAAACAGCGAGATGAAAATTAGGACAATGCGATTGCAGCACACTGTAAAAATCTCCAGACACGTCATCACCGACAAGGGAATCTCCATCCATACAATAAATAGATGTGCCTGTATTAATTGCAGCAGATACTATATATTCATTGACAATGTTATTTGCCATCCGCTCATCTGAACCGCAGACCAGAAGATTATGTTTGCGTTTTCTGTCAACTACAATTTCAAACGGATCAGCGACTTTAATGGTGTTGCCCATATGAATACGCACAGGCAGATCGCTTGTCTGCCCAATGCTATGACTTGAAAAGTAGTCCAACAGCCGTTCCGTACGGCTTCCCTCAAATATCTGTGTTGTACAGGGAGCATTGGCAAAAGTTTCACTGATTCGCTTGAGATATTTTGCTTTACTTTCATTATCGCAAAAGGCCACACGCAGGCCGGTATTGCCATACTGCTCAGTATAGTCGGGATTCATTACCGCAGTACCTTTCGGCCCAACCATTTTATCTAAGGCATCTCTTTCATAACGGTCAGAGAATAAGTATCGGGCATCATCTTCACCGCATTTTAAACCGATACGCACACGCATTTGTTCGATCGTTCCTCTGTCCAGGGTGAGCGTGCTGATGATATTGGTGGACTGTGTAGCCATTAACAAATGCACACCATACGCGCGGCCTTCCGTCACGATCCGTTTGGCATGATTGGCACTTCTCATGGCAACCTTTCTATTGGTGGAATCATCGAACAAAATTTGAAACTCATCCATGATTACCAAAATACGAGGCATAGGCTTGCCTGTTCCCCTGACATAATCCTCAATTTTCGTATATCCGCCAGCGTTTTTGAATGCATTGGAGCGTCTTTCCATCTCCTCAATCAGATTTTGGAGAATACTTTCGCCAAACTCCTGCATAGCATCCAATGCCAATAACTGAATATGCGGCAATCGCTCCGATTCATAGATTTTAAATTCAGTGCCGCCTTTAAAGTCCATCATATAGAGATGAAGCTGGTCAGGGCTATAATGGAGCATACTGCTCATGATGATCGTATGAAGTAATGTTGATTTACCACCTCCTGTACCACCACCAATTAATCCGTGGTGAGAAGTTCCCTCACCCAGTCTCAGACTAATAACCGCATCTTCATCTCCAAGCCCTATCGGAATGTCAAGTACATGGGCAGAGTCACGAGAAAACAATTTCGTATCCAGAATGTCAGCAAAGGACAACCCTTTGTTTTTGATTACCTCCGCAGATTTGAAGTATGTCTCTGTAAAGATGTCAGCAGCCTTAGCATCCATCATCTGAGGCAGTTTCATTGGAAGATTATATGGAAGAAGAACATACTGATTGTCTTTATAGTCTATGGACACACAGTATTTGGGAATTTGCTCCATACGATCTTCCATGCTCTCATATCTGGAAAAAGTGACACCGGGATTGTAACAGATCAAAGTATAAATGCCACATTTACCGCCATTTCGTAAAATATTGATGAGGATATCAATACATCTGCCATCCATTCCACCAGGGAAATCATAAACAACAAGCAAAGTAATCGGTTCCGCTCGGTTTGGCGTATTCAAATTGTATTCCAAAAGGTTTCTATATTTCGTTCCAAGTTTATTTAAGATAAAGTCATCTATCTGGTCGTTCATCGCCTGCAGCTTTTCATAGATCATGTCCTGGCTGGTATATATTTTTTTACCAAAAATTTCAGGAAGTCGTTTTATGAAATCCAAAAAGGGAAGAATACTATTTCCTCGTTGTTCACTATCTATGATGCAAAAATTGACCTTCGTTACAGGGACGCTCGACAGCATAGTCCACATTACATGATGCGTAAAAGTTCTTATTGCAGAGCTATTTGTTTCAGATACATTTAGCAATACATTAAAAGAATTGCGCAGGTCAAAAGACAACGGTAATTCGATGTGGTCCAAAGAAATAACATTGTCCCCGTTTTTTTCACCGAAAGCTTTGCAGATTCGGTTGTAACCGATACTATCAGAAAAAATATCCGAAGGATAAGATACTTCTCCAAATGTTACATTCTGAGGGAATTTTCTGTCAATTTCAGGAACATGTGCATATTCCTTCTGATAGTCATCTATCATTTGTCCGATGAACTTCATATGCTGCTCCAATTCATCCATAGTTTCAGCATCGACAAGTTTTTTGACAAGGGGAGAGAATGCAATCCCTCTATTTTTTATTCCTTCAAAAATAAGCATATATTTGCTAAAGAATTTTGCAAAATTGACTTTGTCGGGCATAGGTGAATAGAGAAGAGGCATACCTCTCATGATAAAATTCTCACCCTGCTGCTTTATTACGACAGAGAGAGATTCTATTGTCTTAAGATTTTGGACAAATTCATCACGCCCATTAACTGCCGTTGGTGTGTAAAGAATAAGTGTGTAAATTCCGCACTTACTTCCGTTTCTCAGTATATTACGTAATCCAGCTAGTCCCTGCTCGTCAATCCCCTTAGGGAAATCATACAATACGAACAATTCCAAGTTCATATCGTAAGATGGATTCTCTTTTGCGTAGTCATAAATAGTATCGAAGCGAGTTCCCAGTTTATCCTGGAGAATATCTTCAATTTTCGTATTCAATAAATTGATTTTCTCTAAGATATGCTCTCGTTCGATAATCATCTGTTCCCCAAATAGTTCTGGAAGCTTTTTCTTCGCATCAAAATAAGGCGCTACGCTATTTCCACGATTTTCAGGATCTACTATGGAAAATGCAAGCTTTGCCACAGGGCAGGCAGACAAGAAACTAAACATAACAGCGTGCGAAAACGCCTGTAATGCAGTATTGTTGCTGTTATCAGAAACAACAAACCATGACGGCGCATTTTGAATCGTAAGTGTAATCGGCATGCGGATATTGCCTTCAACTAAAAGCGGCACACATTTTTCTTTGATGAAAGATGAAACAATCGAAGATTGTACAAAAAAATCCACAGGATAATCTACATAGCACATATAAAGAATGCCATCTTCGATTTGATGATTTGTGTTGACTTTATCTCTTAACTTAGAATGTTCTGTCATCTGGAAATGGAGAAAATCAACCAGAACATCCGGCAATATTTCGTCAAGAGATGCACAAAGCTTATCGGCAATATTATCCAGACAGGTTCGATAGTTTTCTTCTAAATCAGCTGATTCTCTGTTGTTACTATCCAAAAGTGCTGCTCTATTTGCAAAATATCCCTCTTTTTGTCGATCCAGCTCCTCTGTGGTGAGCGCAGGAAGAACGTCTTCTATTTCCTGTTCAAACGATCTCAAGGTATTACGGAGAATGATTAACTCCTCATAGTCTTTCTTTCTCTTGCCGGAAAAAAAGTAGTTAAGCCCATTAATCAAAGCCGGCAGAATATCTTCTGAATACTTTTTAGATATGGCTGCATAATCTTCTCTGATTTTCTCTAAAATTGTAAAATAATCGTTTACATCCTGATACCGGTCACTGGTTTTACCCGATAACTCAGCTTCTTTTTTCTCCTTTGTTTTGCGGTAGTACTTATCCACCTGTGAAAGCCGTGCATCAAGAGCGTCAATATCATGCAGCATCTGCTGCGCTTCCTGAATGGTTCTTTCAGATTTTCTGGAAATAGCATCACAATTGCTCTTATAGTCTTTTTCTAATTGTGTAAGAGAAGAATTATGCCTGCTTAAGATAGCTTGTTTGTTTTGTTCATAAGCCGAGCGGCTATGATTGATAAGCATCTCCGCATTATCTGCAAAAGTGTTTATTTCCGAAATCAGGGCAAATATCTCCGATTGGGTAACAGCGTTCATAGTTTCCATCCTTTCTTCTAAACAGGCTTCTTTTTATTTATCTTCTAACTCGTATTTACACTGATCAGAACACTTACTTCCAAAGCCGACAACGAGAGATGTTGTTACCTGAAGTGGATAACTGAAGATTTCAACCATTTCTCCACCAATTTCAGGGTTACTTGTGTTACATACCAACGTGTATTGCTTTAAATCGTCCAACAAGCGAGGAATATATCCGAGATTAGCTACGTTCAAAATATCAAGTATCAATTTAATTCCGATGCTTGTAATAAAATTAATATCAACCGAAATTCCCGGCTCAAACTTTAATCCTTCTGTATTTTCCTGATTGGAATAAATGTGGTGATTTGCCTGAGCCCGTGCGGAAATATTTCCACCATCTCCAAGCGCACACTCGTAGCAGGGCATATTTCTTCCTGGAATATGGTAGAAAATTTCTCCTGCATACGCTCTTTCCCAGAAACCAATGGAAATGAAAGAAGCAGTATAGTAAATGCTGATCCGATTGGCATAAACATCTGCAGCTCTGTTGTCTGCACATCCCACGAATATGGTTTCATTGGCGACACAAAACGCATCGAGCATCATTTTCGGTAAGTTCTGCACAATGCCTTCAAATTTTTCAATATGAACCTTGGGGTTGATATTTTTCAATCTGCGGGAAAGCGCGTTGATTTTCAAATCACCGACATCTTCAATACCACATTGATGGCGGCAGATATTGTGGTACTCCATGATATCAGGGTCGGTGAGAAGGAAATGTCCAACACCGGCACGGGCGAGCTCCATCGCAACCAGGCTGCCAACAGAACCACATCCTAAAATAACGACACGTTTGGTGTTCATCACAGATGTTTCCAAAATCCCCTTATTGCGGGAGAATATACTTTGATAAAGGCCATAAGATTCAACCTGAATTACCTCGCCGTCATAATAAAAGGTAATTTTATTATCACTGATAACTCCACAGAATCCATTACTGGGAATGCTTCCGGGTTGCAATAATTTTCCTAAATAATCACCTCTGTCAGACAACTCCTGTGGAAAAACATTGTAGATTCTTGTATCTTCATAATATTTGCCATACAATTTCCCAGGCACAGCATTTTTCATCTGCTCGTCTGAGATAAATACGGTTCTTTCAATTTCATCGTTAAAAAAATTATCCATGATTCACCGTCCTCGTTTTGCTTGCTCAAAAGCTCGCCTAAATGCGTTACTCTCGTATAAATAGCAATTATTTTTATAAGAAAAAACAACGATGTCTTTTTCTGCTATATAACGGAAATAAAGCTTTACGGGTACATCAATGGCATCCTGTGATAAACAAATGAACTGCTCTGCTCGGGAGATAGCATATGCAATCCCCTGTTCGTCAGCTAAAAATGCAGAATCTTCAACAAGCGCATCGAGAATGCGTTCGATTGCAATCTCACTGTTTTTCATTTCTGCGAAAGGCTCATTTATCTTTATACGTTTCATGTAAGGTAAAACACTTTTCAAAAATCCATGAAGGCTGACCGATGGATGAAAGTCTTTGTATTTATCACTGATTATTCCTGCCATAAGACTTTTGAATTTTTCAGGGGATTTATATTGCAGCATTTCATCTGGAATCAAATGATCACCAACAGCATATGCCACCACCGAGTATCTGCAAGGCTGGTCTACATGGTACATCGTCAATCTGAATTTCGGGTCAATATTTACAAGCGCAGATATTGCCCCTTCCCTGCGCATCCGCGCATATTTAGAATTCGTGCCATCATCCGTTGCAGAAAACCGATCAAAGGAACCCGGATGTCGATGCCATAATCCTATCAGTTCCAGTTTTTTATCATATAGATTTGCAATTTTATTGATTAAATGCTGCGTATACTGTTGGTCATATTCAAAATATGCAACTTCAAAAACAGATTTCGGTCCCGGATCAATCGCTTCAATCACATACCATATTCCGTCTTTCAAAGAGCCAAGAAACAATCCGCCCGTTTCTGTCTTTATTTTTTCTGTGGTTTCAGCCATTATTGCTGCAAAAGCTCTGTCTGAAAATACTACTTTCATGGACATCCCTCCAATTTAAAATACAAAAACGCCCAACTTCAAATCACGAAGCTAGACGCTCTTGAAATAACTAGTAATTTCCTTCTAATGCGACATCATCACTAATTTCGCCGTTCAGCCACATTTCACAGAGCATAATCCATTTGCAGGCCCAGCTGAGTGCAGATGCTGCGGAGGTAGAACGAGATTGTCCTGCTTTAAAATATTTAGGATCAGCCGTACAAATAAAATATTCTTCATTCCTGCCGAAATTATTTCGGTAAATATGTGGCAGACCTAATCCGAATCCTCGCTTTACACAGTTTTCATAAGAACCATAGGTTTGCTCAAGAAGAGGCATCATCTTCTGTGCAATGTCTTTCAGTCTCGGTTGAACAGGCAGGATCTGAATAGAACCACCATATTCTCCTTCAGATGCGTGCGGATGATCGTTTTTATAGATCAGCATTAAATCCCAGACCATTCCACCTTCCCCCATCGGCTGCACTTTGCCACGCCAGTATAATCTGCCGGAGCCATCCTGAAGCTGGTTGATCCTGAAAGACGGGAAAAATTTCTGCATGGCAGCTACTTCTGCCTGATATAACTGAGGGTCGCTTTGATACCAGTAAAATGCCATATTCAGTCCTCCCCTGCCAATTTACCATCAGGAACCTGAATACCGGACAAACCATTGTCCTGCATTTCTTCCCGGATACCTACTTCACCAGTAGGAGAAACCACTACGGGGTCACCTTGTCTGAGTGCTTCCGCCAAAGCTCTGCGGCGAGCAGCAATTGCATCATTATTCTGATTATTTTCCATAACAATCCTCCCATTCTCTTTTCATCACATTGCTGTTTTTAAGCATTAGCAGCTCCCGGGAAATCTCTGATGATCTCACCATTTTCAGCAATTCGTGTTGCTGCCTGACGGAGAACCGCATCAGCTGCTGCTTCACCATTTTCCCTGACGGCCCGGGCATAAGAGTTATTATAGAGTTCACTGCCTTCCTTCATCAGATCTTCCAGATCAATGCCTTTATTCTGGTTACGAACCAATGTGTATGCCATATAATCTCTCATCTGCTGTAAGGCCGCAGAGTCAGATTCGATAAACCCTTGCGTCCGCTTGAGGTAACATATGTATTGAATCGTGTTGCTGATCGTATCTTTGATACATTTTAATATGATACCTACTATCTGAAAAATAACAGAAAAGACCGTCAGCCAACCGAAATTACCGGAGAAAGCAATCTTGACAGCCTCCAAGGCAAGAGAACCAAACAATTTTAATGCACTGAGGAATACGCCGCCAATGCAAGCGCAAACCAGCCCCGGCGCAAGTCCTCCTCCCATACTGATCCCAAAAATAAACCCGATTACGATACCGATAATCTGCAAAATAAACTGTCCCTTAATTTTATTTTTATTTTTGGTCAGTTCGGCAACGTTCTCAGCAACGAGTTGTTCACAACAGTCAAAACACAGACATTTGTTGGCATATTCGCCTGCTGTAACCGTGTATGTTTCGGCACAATCCTTACAAATATACTTACCACATCTTGCACATCGGGCAACCGCAGGTTCAGACGGATGGTGATAGCACACAGGGCCATCGTGTTGCGGGGTCCTTGGTGGTGTGAAAACAGGTGCGCCATCCTCCGGCGGGGTAAATGTAGGAATTTCTTGGGTTTTACTTTTGTTGTCCATGACAATCCTCCTTAATCTTAAGTTTATCTGCCAATTCTCTGTGAATTGTAGTTATCAAGTGTCTGCGCAAGCCTCTCCAACTTAGGAAGTGCTGCCTTTAATGTCTCTGCGGGAGATACTGTAAGTCTCGCAATTTTCTGCATGAGCATATTAAACTCTGCTGCTTTGGCATCATCCCAGGAACCAGTTGCGCGGATGCCATTTTTGATTTCCTGATTGATCTGCTCAATATCTTTTGTTGTCTGCGCAATTTGTTTTTTCATTTCGCGGATTGTTTCCGCAGATGCTCTTACTGCCATACTTGACCTCCTTATAGGTTGACTTCTTCATAAGCAGAAACTGTGCTCAGAAGTTTTTCGAGACTGGCCTGGCAGTCTTCAAGTTCACTGATGGGTTTTTCCAGGGCAGAACAACACTCTTCAATAATGCCGCCAAGTCTTGCATACTGCTGGTCTTTCCATCCCGATCCAGCACTCTGATAGTCCCTTTTCAATGTGCGGGACGCACCGCCCAATTCATGAATACAAAGTCTGCATACCTGAATACCAGATTGTAACGCATTACGTTCAACCGATACACCGCTTGCCATATTCAATTCCTCCTTATTTTTCTATTTTTAGGAGACTGCTCTCCAAAATCACTTTATAAAATGGTTGATAAATATTCTTCTATCTGCGTAATACAACGATCAATAGCCTGCATATTTTGACCAGCACTGGCAGAAGAAGAGTTCTCAAACCTTCTTGTTGCACGTATATAATCATCAAGGTTTGCTTTTACCATTTCTAATAATGATTTAAGCTGATCAAATTTCTGCTGATACTGAGACCTTCGCTTTTGGGCAATCAACAAGGATTCTTCGCACCGTGCCTTCTCACTTTTTAATCCACTTACTTTCTGATGCAAGGAATCTTTTTGTTTTTCCGAATTTCGTATCTCGCATTCCAACGCGGATCGTTCACAATACAAAGAATTCAACTGCTGTGTAACCCTGCCGATTTGCACTTGCAACTGCTGCCTTGTTCCATCGTCCTCATCATCTGCTAACTGCGCCTGTAAAGATGAAAGCTGTCGTTGACAATTAGTAATATTGTTTTCTATATCTTGAAGTTGTTTTTCCATACGAGGTATGGAATTTTCCAATTGCTGTATCTGGCCTAAAAAAGTGTGAATCTGACTGTCTAAATCTGAAATTTTAGTATTTCGCATTGCAATTTCAGAATCAAGTTCATCAATTTTTGTCTGTGTCTCATTTACTTTTCGATAACATGCTTCCAGGCAATTCTGCGCCTGTGCCGTCACGCGGGAAGAAATCCCGGTAATGTCACTTTGAAAGATGGTTAATGCTGATTTTACTTTTTGTAATGCTTCAACTGATACATCTGCCAATCTACTCCCACCTTTCACAAGGAATACTAATATTGTTCATTTGCTGCTTTGAAAAATTTATCAATCATTTCACAACTCTTATCTCCTGATACCAACACATTCTTTGATAAATTGGCTATTTGTGTCATTTCCGAGGATAAAACAGCATACTTTGGATCTTTCCATAATAAAGAAGCTGTTTTGATCCCAGTTCCCAACTTTTGAACAGAAGCCTGGAATTCTTCTAATTCACGTTTCATCTGTTGTGAATATTCGTTCATTTTTCCCCTTATTCCCCTCTTTGCCAACTAGTCAGCATTCATTTTTGTATCATTCAATGCAACTTGCCTATAAAATTATAGCAGATTGCATCTATAAATGCAATCTGCATTTATAGTTGGTTGTTGTAAAAATGCGCATAATCTAAAATAAAAAACATGGAGGTGATTGAACTGCAACCGGAAATTGATTATATAAAAATCGGCCAGCGAATTAAGTCTGCACGTTTGGAACATGGATACAGCCAGGCAGAATTAGGTGCGTTGATTGGTTGCTCGAATAATCATATGAGCCATGTTGAGGTAGGACAAACAAAAGTTTCTTTGCCAATGCTTTTGAAACTAGCGTATATTTTGGAAAAAAATTTTGATTATTTTCTATTAGATACACCATATGCAAAGCGCGAAAGCATCATAAACTCAGAAATTGCCAATAAATTAAATCAATGCAACGCAACCACATTGATAACAGTAAGCAAAATACTGGATGCACTGATAGAACAGCAGGATATGCTGCTGTCAGAAGAGCAGAAAGATTAATATAAAGTAAAACAAAAATTCCACACAACCGGTAAAAGGTCACGTGGAATTTTTGCGTTTAAATAAAAACTTCTAAATTCCCATTTCTCGCATTTCTTTTAACATAAATTCTTTTAATTTATTTTTATTTGGTAAATGCAACATATATGTTGAAACAAATAATCGGTTATCCATTCCTGACAAGGCATATTCTACCATTTCAGACCCTTTATCCGTACACAGCAAAATTCCCACAGGTGGATTATCACCCTCTGTCATCTCATTTTTCTTATAATACCCGACATAAGCATTTAACTGTCCTAAATCTTCATGTTTAAACTCATCATTTTTCAGCTCAATTATTACATTGCAGTGCAGCAATCTGTTATAGAATACCAGGTCTATAAAGTAGTATTTGTCATCAATAATAATACGTTTTTGTCTTGCCTCAAAGCAAAATCCTTCGCCAAGCTCAAGCATAAATTCCTGCAAATGATCCATAAGTGCCTGTTCTAAATCCGATTCAGAAACTGCATCCTTTGCATCCAATCCCAGAAACTCAAAGGTAAATGGATCCTTGATTGTCATCATTGTCGTATTCTTATTATCTTCTGACGGATGTATCAACAATTCCGGTTTTCTACTGATACCTGCTCTGACGTAAAGATTCGTTTTTATCTGTCTGCGCAGCTCTCGCACACTCCAGTTACACTTCATACATTCTGTTTCGTAGAAAAATCTTTCAAAGGCATCATCAATCACCATTATTTCTCTTATATGAGAAAAAGATAAATTGTTTATAAGCAGCTCAGGCTGTGTCATGAATTCGTGCGACACTGTCGCACTTTTTTCAAAACCTGGTAATCCGAATTGGTTCGACACTGTCGCACCAATTTGAGGGTATAACAAATAGAACTGACGACACCATTTAAAAAGCGTTGAATTCATACCTTTCTCTGAAATTTGATTTTCAAGATTTTTTAATAAATTGACGCCATATTTTGCTCTGTCACTTCCGCCTTGTTCGTATTCTACAATATAATATCCAATAGCCCAATTTCGCAGCGTCATTAGCTGATTCACAGCACTTTTTGCCGCATTCCCGGCTTTCATGTTTATATCTTTAATGTTACTTGCCAATCGTTCAAATTTCATATTTCCACCCATATATACATCCTTTCAAGCCACGTCTTTTCAATATGGCAAATGTCATACCCTATTTCTGTGCAGTTCATGAATTTATATTATCATAAAAATGGAAAGGTTTACACTGACAAAAATGGTCGGAACATTGCCTCTAAAATAAAATTTTCAAACTTTCTTATACTTTTCATGATATAATAGACGCAAAAGAAAAGGAAGCGCCATTAAAGATGGCATTTACTTTTCTTGCGTCATTATCGAACGAACTGCCTGCGATAGCAGGCGATAAAGCACGTTCGTGCGTGTTCGTGAGATTATGGCCGCATCATAATAAGAAGGAGCACCTCTATGCTGGCATTACGATTTACACAGACGAAAAACTTTATGGAGCGTCTGCTCCTGTCCCCGGCCTTTGACCGTTTTCTCTTATCCGAGGCATCCATCACCACGGCTGCCACGGTCTCTATTGACGGGCATTTTCATCCAGATTTTTACCCGGAGGCGGATGAGGAAGAGAATGCCCCTGTCCGCGCCGACCGTGGGCTTATCTACTGGGAACAGCTGCGTCCTACGTGTTTTCAGCTGATCCGGGGCAAGCATACGCCCCTGTCCTTTTCCTTTATTTTCTGTCTGGACACCAGCCAGATCCAGAAGCTTCTGGCAGATGCTTCCCTGTCGTTCCGACCCGAGGACGTCCGCGCTCTGTTTCTGAACATCCGCTATGACAATGGGACACTGACCTGCACCACCGCCACCTCCATGAACCTGTTCACCCTGGACAGATCTCTGGAAGAAACGTGGGAAAAAGCGGTGACGGCATTCTTTCTCCGGCAAAGTCTTGAATTTGACAAGATATAATTTGGCAGTTTTATACTTTCTTTAGATTTTTTATAAAATTTTTGTTAGCACTCAACGCATTTGAGTGCTGATTTTCTCTTGACATTCCATTTTTGCGGTATTAATATTACTGGTATACGGAAATATCCGTATTTTCATTTGTATTAATTTTTGAAATGGAGATGTTTAATATGGCAGAAAAACATGGAAGTCTTTCCATTAACAGTGAAAATATTTTCCCGATCATCAAGAAGTGGCTCTATTCGGATCACGATATCTTCTTCCGTGAGCTCATTTCCAACGGCTGCGACGCCATCACCAAGCTGAAGAAGCTGGAGATGATGGGCGAGTACCAGTTCCCGGACAAATACAAACCGGAAATACACGTCATTGTTGACCCTGAGAAGAAGACGCTGACTTTCTGCGACAACGGCCTTGGTATGACCGCTGACGAGGTGGAGGAGTATATCAACCAGATCGCTTTCTCCGGCGCCACCGATTTCCTGGCAAAATACAAGGACAAGACCAACGAGGATCAGATCATCGGCCACTTCGGCCTGGGCTTTTACTCCGCTTTCATGGTTGCGGATGAGGTACACATCGACACCCTTTCCTATCAGCCGGGTGCGACACCGGTACACTGGGAATGTGACGGCGGCACCGAATTTTCCATGACCGAGGGCACCAAGGACAGCGTCGGCACCACCATCACCCTGTTCCTGAACGAGGACAGCGTGGAGTTTTCCAACGAATACCGGGCTAGAGAAGTCATCACCAAGTACTGCTCCTTCATGCCGGTAGAGATTTTCCTGGAAAAAGCAGGCGCCGAGCAGGAATATGAGACCATCGACGCCGCCGACATCAAAGAGGACGACGTGGTGGTAGAGCGCTTCACCGAGGAAGCCAAGACCGAGGAGAAAGAAAATGAGGACGGCACCAAGGAAGTCATCGAGATTTCCCCTGCCAAAGAGAAGGCAAAGATCAACAAGCGTCCGGTTTCCTTAAGCGTCACCACGCCGTTGTGGACGAAGCATCCCAACGAATGCACCGATGAGGAATACAAGCAGTTTTACCGGGATGTTTTCCATGATTACAAGGAGCCCCTGTTCTGGATCCATCTGAACATGGACTATCCGTTCAACCTGAAAGGTATCCTCTACTTCCCGAAGATCAACACGGAGTACGATTCCATCGAGGGCACCATCAAGCTGTACAACAACCAGGTATTTATCGCCGATAATATTAAGGAAGTCATTCCGGAATTCCTGATGCTCTTAAAGGGCGTCATCGACTGCCCGGATCTGCCGCTGAACGTATCCAGAAGTGCGCTGCAGAATGACGGCTTTGTGAAGAAGATTTCCGATTATATCACGAAAAAAGTTGCTGACAAGCTCAGCGGCATGTGCAAGACTGACCGTGAGAATTATGAGAAATACTGGGACGACATCAGCCCCTTCATCAAATTTGGCTGCATCAAGGATGCCAAGTTCTGTGAGAAGATTTCCGATTACGTGCTGTTCAAGGATCTGGACGGCAAGTATCTGACGCTGAAGGACTGCATCGAGAAAGCCGAGGTTGCCAAGGCACCCGCCGAAGGAACCGAAGAAGCCGCTTCTGAGAACTCCGGGGAGACCAAGGCCGAGGAGGCTTCCCAGACAGAGAACGCTTCTGACGCAGAAAAGAAAGACGCCGGGGACAAAGAGCCGGAGAAGACAACAATCTACTATGTCACCGACGAGATCCAGCAGAGCCAGTATATCAACATGTTCCGGGAGAATGGCATGGATGCTGTGATCCTGAAACACAACATCGACAGCCCGTTCATCACCCATCTGGAAAGCCAGAATGAAAATGTCCGCTTCCAGAGAATTGATGCGGATGTCACCGACAGCCTGCAGGATGAATCCCAGGCAGATGCCGAGAGCTACAAGGATACGCTGACCGAAGTGTTCCGCAAGGCCGTTGGCAATGACAAACTGGAAGTCCGCACCATGTCCCTCAAGGATGAGAAGACCGCTTCCATGATGGTTCTGTCCGAGGAGAGCCGCCGGATGCAGGAAATGATGCGCATGTACGGCATGACCGGCATGGACGCTTCCATGTTCGGCAGCCAGGCAGCCCTTGTCCTGAATGTGAAACATCCGCTGGTAAAATACATCTTCGAGCACAAGGATTCCGAGAAGGTTCCCATGTTCTGCGAGCAGCTGTATGATCTGGCAATGCTGGCCCACAAACCGCTGAGCCCGGAGGAAATGACCAAGTTCATCAGCAGAAGCAACGAGATCATGATGGAATTAACAAAATAAAATATACGACGTTAAAGGCGCCGGTTGAGGTTTTCCTCTTCCGACGCCTTTGCTGTTTTCTTTTTTATCTGCTCTGAATTTCTTCCCGGATCTCCTGCATTTCCATATCCGTCTGGTTGATCCGGTCTGCGATCTGGGACAGCCGGTTGACCAGATCCTCTGATCCCGGCACATCCTTCTTGTACTTCATCTGGTGCTCCAGACTTGCCCAGAAGTCCATGGCGATGGTGCGGATCTGCACCTCCACCTTCATCGGCTGCTTCCGGTCTGAGAAGAACACCGGAATCTCCACGATCATATGATAACTGCGGTATCCGTTGGGCTTGGGATTCTTGATATAATCCTTGATCTCCAGCACAGTTACATCGTCCTGCGCCCCCAGAATCGCCGCGATCTTGTAAATATCATCGATAAAGGAACAGATGACACGTACGCCTGCCACATCGTGCAGGTTGTCCAGCACGGAATCCACAGAGATCGGATATCCCCGGCGCTGCAGCTTTTCCACGATGCTCCTGGGCTTTTTTACCCGGGACTTGATCATCTCAATGGGATTGTGGGGGCTGCACACTGCCATCTCATCGTTGAGCACATCCAGCTTCGTGCGCACCTCCCGGATGGCACAGTTGTACATCATCATCAGCTCCTGGAATTCCCGCAGCTGTCCCGCAAAATAGTCCAGATTCTCTGCGATCTCCGTATTGCTCGGTATATATTTTGTCAAATCCTGTTCATTCATGTTTCTTCTCCATCTGGCCGTATCATCCGCCGAACCGGCTCCGGTATACGTCATACAGCCCGGTATTTGTAATCTCTTCGCCATCCAGTGTGATGGCATCCCATTTTCTCTGGGAAAACTGGCAGACCTGATCTCTGGCAAACGCATTATACGTCTGTTCGAACGCCTCCCAGCGCCGCTCCTCCAGGAGCTTCTGCTTATTCTGATCGGTGGCTTCCCGGTCAAAATTGTTGACACAGAGGAAAATATGGTAGCCCGTGCTGTTCTGCATGACAGTGCTCAGTTCCCCGGTATCCAGAGAAAACAGCGCCTCCTCCAGCTTCTGCTCCACGTCACCTCTTGCCACCTGATATTCTTCCTGGGCGTCATCACTGTACTGCTGGGCCATGGAATCAAAGTCTGCGCCCTGCCGCAGCTGGTCGTACGCCGACATAGCACGGTTGTAAGCATCGCCCGCGGCTGCGATCGCCTGACTTTCATCTGCAGATGCTTCTTCCCCCGCATTACCCGTCTGCCCGCTGCCTGCTGTGCTGATAAAAATATGGCGCACAGTTACCACACGGGCCTCATCATCGCTGACCTCAATGGTCTGCTCCCCGGTGAGCTCCGCATAAACCCGGTCCGCCAGCAGTGCTTTTTCAAACAGGTGCTGCACATCACTTTCCGACGCCCCGGTAAACGCCTTTTCCGTTTCTGTCAGCGTGTCCATATATTCGGCGCTGGCCGACAGAATGTTGGCCGTATCTTCCTCATTCAGCCGGATCTGGTACTTGTCCGCCATCTCATCCATGACCAGAAGCTTTCCCATCAGATCCAGGGTGCTTTCCTTCACCGATTCCTCCAGCGTCTGCCCGCCGAACTGCCGGCTCAGCATTTCTTCCCCGTACAGATTCCGGTACCGGGCCAACTCCGTCATGAGCAGAAGCTTTGCCTCCGGCAGCGTCATGGCCGCTTTGTTCACAGAAAATAATTCATTCCGGGAAAGGCCGCCGGTAAGCACGACTTTTAAGCCGCCCTTCGTACTGCAGCCGCCAAGAGACAGCGCTGCCGCCAGCAAAACACCGCAGACGGCCACCGTCTTTTTCTTTTTTCTCATATATGCTTCTTATCCCTCAACAATCAGAAATCTGCCATCCGGAATGGCAAACACTTCTGCCGCATCCAGCAGCTCTTCATCGGACATGCCGTCCACATCCGCACCGCTTTCCTCAAAATATTCCCGCACCTCTGCCACGCTGTCCACCACAGCTGCCATGCAGTCGTCCAGAAACTCGTCCGCTTCCTCCAGCGTCTCCGCCACCGGCTCATCAAATAACTGTCCCTGCATTTTCAGAAAAATCTCCAGAATCTCCTCTTCGTACTCGTACATTGCGCTACACTCCTTTTTCGTCTGCGTTTCGTTTTCACCTGAACCTGCGCATAATCGCCTGGTACTTCCCATTTATCCGCACTGCGCGGGCAATTTTACAAATCATCCCAACCGCAGTCTATCTCAGCTGTTTTAAAATATCCGCAGGCACCTCTGCCAGCACCTTCGCACCGTTGTCAAGCAGCTCCTGCCGGTCACGGAAGCCCCATAATACACCGATGGGGAACATGCCTGCCGCCACTGCCGTCTGCATGTCCGTGTTCGTATCACCGCAGTACAGGCACTCCTCCGGCTTCACATCAAATACCCGTGCGATCTCCAACGCCCCGTCCGGGCACGGTTTTCTGCGGATCTTCTCGGTCTGGCCCTGCACATAGTCAAACAGTTCCGTGCCGAACAGATCCCGGATCACATCATGGGTTCTGGCATCCGGCTTGTTGGACAGTACCGCTATCTTCAAGCCTTGCTGCTTCAACGCTTCCAGCACCTCCGGAATGCCGTCGTAGGGGTGCACCTGATACATGCATTCCTTTTCAAAAATCGCTGCATAGACCGGCATGATCTCCTCCAGTCTGGAACAGGCGGTATCCCCGCAGGCGGCAAGTGCCCGCTTCATCAGCTCCTGCGCCCCGTCTCCCGCATAATAACGGTAATTATCCAGCGGCAATGCCGGAAATCCCAGCTGCTCCAGTGCCATGTTGGCACTGTGGGCAATGGAAGCCAGCGTATCCGCCAGTGTTCCATCCAGGTCAAAAATCGCTGCTTTGTAAGTCATCTGTCTTCGCTCCTTTTTGTATGTCCTGCGGCTGCTGCCTGCCATCATCTGGCATCTTCGGTCAGTCCCAGCCGCTTCATCTCCTGATAAAGTCTTCCCAGTGGCAGCCCCACCACGTTCAGGTAGTCTCCGTTTATTTTCTCAATGTATTTGCCAAACCGTCCCTGGATGCCGTAGGCCCCGGCCTTGTCAAAGGGTTCCCCGGTGTCCATATAGGCTTCGATCTCCGCGTCCGTCATCGGATAGACAAACACGTCTGTCCGCTGCACGAAACTGTGCACAGTGTACACGCCCTGCCGCACCGCATCCAGCGCCACGCCGGTATACACCTGGTGAGATCTACCCTGCAGCGCATGCAGCATACGGCTGGCATCCGCCCGGTCTGCCGGTTTTCCCATGATCTCGCCGTCCAGCACCACAATGGTATCTGCACCCAGCACAAGGCAGTCTTCCTTCTGTGATCCAGCCACCTCCCGGGCTTTGGCTTTCGCCAGATTTTCCACAATCTCCACCGGATCTGCGCCGACACGCACTTCTTCTCCCCGGGCCGGGCAAACGGCAAAGGCAAAACCCGCCATATCCAAAATCTCCCGCCGTCTCGGAGAGGCCGACGCCAGTATGAGTTTCGTCATCATTTGTTCCTCCCATTCTAATCGCTATTATACATGAATTCTCCCGGATTGCAAAGACATTCTCTGCTCCTGTGCCTGAATGCCGCCACTGTCCGCACATCCGGCCGTTTCGTCTCACGCCACCATCCCGCCCAGCATGCCGCTGGCCACGCACAGCACCAGCGACGTAAACACATCCCCGGTCACCTGGGCACTGCTCTGTTTCATACAGAAGGACACGCCAAACAGCACCGCATAATACAGCAGGCCGATGATCATCCCCCACATAAATTTCCGCGTTTTCTGCAGCTTTCCCATAAGGAAACCGCCCAGAAAACAGGACAGCACATAGGCCGCAATGATGCCGCCGTCCACCACCGGTTCTGACAGCTCCAGCTTATATAAAAGCCCCGCCAGCACCAGCAGAATGACCATCGTCACCAGGTAGGCCGCGATGAGCACTTTTACCACAGAAAAGATCGGGAACCGCCTCTGCCCCTGCCTCATTTCCATAAAAACATCCCTCCCATACAAAAATATATGGGAGGGATGTTACAGGTATTCCTATTTAGATTACAATAAATTGTTCCGTGCTTCGCACTCTCACAATTTATCTGCCATTCGCATATCGGAAAGCTCACGCTTCCCTTCTATGCTCATGTCCGGGCATGTTCCAAGGTCTATCACCTGCCCATGTGCAAGCACAGGCAGGTTCAGACTTTGGAACATTGTAATCTACAATTTTATATTTTCCAGCAGGCAGTCCCGCAGCAGCACCAGCGCCGCTGCCACAGACGACTCTCGCACCTTTCTTCTGCCGCCGCTGAACTGGCATTTCTTCACCGTCACCTTGCCCTTGAAATTGCAGGCAATATACACCAGACCCACCGGTTTTTCCTCGGAGCCGCCGTCGGGCCCTGCGATACCGGTGACAGAAACCGCAATGTCGGAACCGGTCATCATCATGGCACCCTTGGCCATCTCCTTGGCTGTCTTCTCACTGACTGCGCCGTTTACCGACAGGGTATCCTTCTTGACGCCCACCAGCTTGCGCTTTGCCTTGTTGGAGTAGGTCACATAGCCCTGCTTGAACACATCGGAAACACCGGGCACGTTCACCAGCCGTCCTGCCAGCAGGCCGCCGGTACAGGATTCCACGGTGGTGATGGACAGATTCTGCTCCTTTAACAGAGCCACAACCACGTCCTCCAGCTCCACATTTTCATCGGTGCTGTAAATCTTGTTGCAGAAACGACATTTCAGCTCCCGCACCACGGGCTTTAACAGCTTCTTGGCCTCCGCCTCTGTCTCCGCCTTGGCAGTCACGCGGATATGCACCTCGCCGGTCTTGGCATAGGTGGCGATGGTCGGATTCGTATACTGGTGGATGAGATCCTTCACATCGTTTTCCACAGAGCTCTCGCCCACGCCGCAGATCTTCAGCATCTTCGACACGATCACATCCGGCTCTTTTTCCCGCAGATAGGGAAAAACATGGGTTTCAAACATGGGGATCATCTCAATGGGCGGGCCCGGCAGCAGGATCAGGGTTGCCTTCTCATCCTCCACGATGATGCCCGGCGCAGAGCCGTTGGCATTGTCCAGCACGATACAGTCCTCAATGACTTGGGCCTGCTTCCAGTTGTTCTCTGTGGGCTCCTTGCCGATGCGGCGGAAAAACTCAGCGATCCGCTCCCGGCTGTGGACGTCCTCCACCAGCTTTCTGCCCAGCACCTCTGCCACGGTCTCCTTGGTCAGGTCATCCTCTGTGGGCCCCAGGCCGCCGCCCAGGAACACGATGTCTGAACGGTCCATGGCCTGGCGGATTGTATCTGCCAGCCGTCCCGCATTATCGCCGACCACACTCTGGTAGTAAACCGACAGACCGAGCATGGCGCACTGCTCTGCCAGATAAGCCGCATTGGTATTGACAATGTTGCCAAGCAACAGTTCCGTTCCCACTGAAATAATTTCCGCTGTCATGTTATTTTCCCCCATCCTTTAAGACGTCTTTGTTTTTCATCAGGTAATCCACCAGTGACACCACGGTAAGGATCAGCGCCACGTAGATGAGAATCTGCTCCAGCAGCACAAAGCTGCCGCCCAGATCCAGAATGAGCACAATGATCATGAGCATCTGGAAAACGGTCTTGAACTTGCCCCAGTAGCTGGCCGCAATGACCACACCGTTGTCTGATGCGATGAGCCGGAACCCACTGATGATAAATTCCCGGCTGATGATGATGATGACGATCCAGGAAGCCAGACGTCCCTTGTCCACCAGACAGATCATGGCCGAGCACACCAGCAGCTTATCCGCCAGCGGATCCATAAATTTCCCAAAATTGGTCACCAGGTTGTACTTTCTGGCGATCTTGCCATCCAGCATATCTGTCAGGCTGGCCGCAATGAAGATTGCCAGCGCGATATATTTTCCATAACTGCCACCCAGATCCGTCAGCATAAACACCACGAAAAACGGGATCATAAACACTCTGAGCAGCGTCAGCTTATTCGGTAAATTCATCTGCCATCTCTCCTATCAAATCATATTCCATCGCTCCGGTCACCCGGGCGCGTACAAAATCACCGGTCATCAGTGTCTCCGCTGTCTGCAGGAACAGGTAGCCGTCCACATTTGGCGCATCCTTATAGGTACGGGTCACGTAGGCATTCTCGTCTGCCACGCTGCCCTCCACCATGCACAGAAGTTCCCGGCCGATCATTTCTTCGGCCTTATCCATGGAAATCTCCTGCTGCAGCTCCATCAGTTCATCCCGCCACAGCTCCTTCTGTTCTTCCTCGATCTGGTTGTCCATGACAGCCGCCGGCGTGTCCTCCTCCGGAGAATAGGTAAATACCCCCAGCCGGTCGAACTCGCACGTATCGATGAACTCCATGAGCTCCTCGTGTTCTTCCTGGGTCTCCCCCGGGAAACCGGCGATCAGCGTTGTCCGCAGGCAGATATCCGGGATCTCCTCCCGCAGGTGATCCACCACCGCCAGCAGCTGGGCTTTCGTCGTCTTTCTGCCCATCCGCCGCAAAATATCATCGGACGCGTGCTGGATCGGCAGATCCAGATAATGGCAGATCTTTTCCTCTTCCTTCATCACCTGAATGAGTTCCTCATAGATCTCCTCGGGATAACAGTACTGGATCCGGATCCAGTAAATGCCGTCGATGCGGCACAGCTCCCGCAGCAGCTCATGCAGCCGTTTTCGGCCATACAGATCCACGCCGTACAGCGTCGTCTCCTGGGCCACCAGGATAAGCTCCTTCACCCCCTGCTCTGCCAGTTCTCTCGCCTGGTCGATCAGTTCCTCCATGGGTACGCTGCGGTAAGCCCCCCGCACCTTGGGGATAATGCAGTAGGTACAGTGCTTGTCGCACCCTTCCGCGATTTTCAGATACGCATAATGGCCGCCGGTGGTGAGCATCCGCTTGCCCGTATGCACCGGCACATCCAGCGGATCCATGATCATGGGATGCTGCCCGCCCAGCGCTTCCTCAATGGCTTCAGCGATATTTTCATAGGAAGCGGTTCCCAGCACCGCATCCACCTCTTCAATCTCCCGGGTGATCTCCTCCTTATACCGCTGGGCAAGACATCCTGCCACGATCAGCGCCTTGCACGGGCCGGTTTTCCGGTACTCCGCCATCTGGAGAATGGTGTTGATGCTCTCCTCCTTGGCATCATTGATAAAGCAGCACGTGTTGACGACGATCACATCCGCCTCCGTCTCATCGTCCGTGAAGGTGTAGCCGCGGCTGCCGAGAATCCCCAGCATCGTCTCGGAATCCACCAGATTCTTGTCACATCCCAGGGAAACAAACAATATTTTCATACAAATATAAACTCCTTTACAGTCTCATGTAAATATATCAGTTTATTGTACCATTTCCTCTATACAAAAGTCAAATTTCCGTGAACGGTGAAAGATCCATTTCCATGCCCTCTGTTGCTTTCCGTCTTCATTTTTTGCTTCCCCCGTTTTCAGGATTGTGCTATAATAACAGCGTAAATGCTGTCACAAAGCAAATATCGCGCAGAATGGAGGATTTTTCATGAAATCAAAGGTTTATTTTACCAGAACCATCACTTCTGACAAAGTGACCGAATTATATCATAAAGTTGGAAAACCGCTTTCCGGCAATGTGGCCATCAAACTGCACTCCGGCGAGCCGGGCAACCAGAACTTCCTGAAACCGGAATTCTGGAAACCCGTCATTGAAGAGGTAGGCGGCACTGTTACCGAGTGCAACACTGCATATGAAGGCGGCAGAAATACCACCGAGAAGCATCTGGAAACGCTGAAAAAGCATGGCTGGAGCCAGTATTTTGACGTAGATCTGCTGGATGCGGAAGGTCCGGACATGGAGCTTGCTATTCCTGGCGGCAAGATGATCAAGAAGAACTTCGTAGGCAAGGATCTGGCGAACTATAACGCTCTTCTGGTACTCTCCCACTTCAAGGGACATCCCATGGGCGGATACGGCGGCGCACTGAAACAGCTGTCCATCGGCATCGCTTCCTCCTACGGAAAAGCATATATTCACGGCGTGGGCGATCCGGCCAAGCTGTGGACCGCAGACCATGATTCCTTCCTGGCTTCCATGGCTGACGCTGCTTCCTCCGTCATCGACTACTTCAAGGGCAATGCGGTATACATCAACGTAATGAAAAATATGTCCGTGGACTGTGACTGCTGTGCAGTTGCCGAAGATCCGTGCATGAAGGACATCGGTATTCTGGCATCCGACGATCCGGTAGCCATCGACCAGGCCTGCCTGGATCTTGTTTACGCTGCCAAGGATGACCCGGGCCGCGATCATCTCATCGAGCGGATCGAGTCCCGCAACGGCGTACACACCATCGAGTGTGCTGCTGCACTGGGCTGCGGTTCCAGAGAGTACGAACTCATCGAATTAGATTAAAAAAGAAAGAGCCGAACACGGGATCAGGCAATGCCTCGCTTTCCTGTGATCGGCTCTCTTTTTATTTTTTACTGTAATCCCAGCATGCTGTGCACGTAGAACTCAATGATCTCCACAGTCTTCTCGTAATCCACCGCGCCGGTGTTGATGCAGATATCGTAATTCTCCATCTCCATCCAGTCGTGTCCGGTGTGATATTTATGGAAAGCGCTGCGGTACTTGTCCATCCGGTCGATGTGCCACTGAGCTTCCTTGGCGCTGATGCTGTGCTTTTCCATCTCATGGGCCACACAGTCCTCATAAGGCGCATAGAGGAAGATACGGATCAGCTTGGGATGATCCTTCAGAATGAAATCGGCACACCGGCCAATGACCACATAGGATTCCGAAGCAGCCAGCTCCTTAAGCACCTTGGCCTGGTAGTTGAACAGGTTCTCATTGGTGGTGAAATCCTCACTCTCCGGAGGGATCAGTTCTCCCTGGTAAACCTTTCTGGACACCTTATAAAGAAGGCTGCCTTTCAGCTTCTCGTCCGCATTGGCAAACAGATCCTCGTTGATCCCGCTGTCTTCCGATGCCAGATGCAGCAGGTTCTTGTCATAAAAGCTTACCCCCAGGTCTGCCGCCAGCCTTTTTCCGATGGTCGTTCCACCTGCACCACAACATCTGGAAATGGTAATCACAAACTTATCCATACAGTTCCCTCCCCGTCTTCTGTCTGAATTCAATTCGTTCATATTTATATTGTACAGTATTTTTTGAAAATTGTCAATTTTCTCCGAACTCCCGAAGCACAGTTTTGATCATACTTTTCTGATTGATCATGAACGCCTCATTGGGCCATTCCTTCTTCGTATCCGGATCCCGGTACCGCCGGTCAAGCTCCTTTATAATCTCATCCGAAGATGCTCCGCCACAGTGCATACTCATGATCAGATCCTTGCTGCCTTTCATTTCTTTCATGCAGAACTGCCAGAAATCCGGTGTCTTTTCAAGATCATAAATATTCGAATGCGGCACCAGCACATAACGCATGGGAAGTGATGCGCATTTACGGATGGATTCCTCGCTTTCTTTGTAACTGATGAGATAGTTGGGAACAAATGTCCCATATCTGGAAGTCACGCAAGTCGTCTCACTGGCAAACAGATACGTCTCATCCATCAGGAATGCCATAGAACAACGGGAATGTCCCGGCATCTCATATGCCTTAAGAACATGATCTCCCAGAGAGATCGTACTGCCCTCTGCTATCAGATGGTCAATAACCAGCTTATCTGCATCAAAATCGCCGAAACCGCTCACATGATACTTGGCAACCGCATCTCTATTCAGTTCCGTGATCACCGATTTCGCCTTGTCACTTTCAAATACATGCTTCACATATGCACCGCCGTATACCTGTACATTCGGCCAGGCCTTTTCCATGGCAGGAATGCCACTCACATGATCATAATGCGAATGGGTCAGAAGAATCATGTCCAACGGCCGGTCCCCCAGGATCTTCCGGATGTTTTCCACTGTTCCTTCTGCACTGTAAGCCATACCCGTATCCACCACTGCAGTCTTCTCGCTCCCCACAATCAGATAAATCTGAGAGCCTCTGGCGCTGGATACATCGTAAATCCCCTTGTCTTCTAGACTGATCTTCTCCATAGCTCTTATCTCCTATCCTATTTTCCCCCCATAAGATTATATAAACGAAGAGGATGCCACTTCCTGCATCCTCTTTGCAGGGTTCTGTTATTCCTCTGCGTCTTCCTCTTCCGGCATTTCCGGCATGATCTTTACCTTACCCCTGTTGAGCTCCTCCACAGCAATGGAAAGGGGCTTCTTTCCTCTTCCGTCTACCAGCGGTTCTGCACCTCCGATAATCTGTCTTGCTCTCTTGGATGTTGCCATTACGATAGAATAACGGCTGTTGACAACAGGAGTCTCTCCTTCCTCAACGCCGGCGTTTACGACCTTCATCAGGTCTGTATAAGATGGATGTAACATATTCTATTCTCCTTTCGATAAATTGCCAAGATCCGTGCGGATCTGATTGATCAGTTCCATATTTTTGGATGCCCGGCGGTGCTGCAGCTGGATCAGTTCATGAGTCTGTTCCACACAGGTATCCAGATCATCATTCATCACCAGGTAGTCGTAACAGTCGATGCCCTCTGCCTCTTCACTGGCCCGCTGCAGTCTGGCAAGGATCGTCTCATGATCCTCGGTACCGCGGTCGGTGAGCCTGCGCACCAGCTCCTGCGCACTGGGCGGTGTGATAAACAGAAGAAGCGTATCCGGAAACTGCTTCTTGATCTTCAGGGCGCCCTGGATCTCGATCTCCAGAATCACATCCTTCCCGGCAGCCAGCTGTTCTTCCACGTATGCCTTCGGTGTCCCGTAAAAATGATCCACATATCTGGCATATTCCACCAGCTCCCCTTGCTCGATCATGGCACGGAACTGCTCCTCTGTTTTATAAAAATAGTCGATTCCTTCCACTTCTCCGGCTCTGGGGCCTCTGGTCGTTGCAGAAACACTCAGTGCGTAACAGTCATATCTGCGCACCAGTTCCTTCATTACCGTTCCCTTGCCTGCTCCGGAAAATCCCGAAACAACGACGAGTATTCCCTCTCGTTTCATTCCTCTTCCTCTTTCCCCTCGTAATCTCCATCCGATGAAAACCGTCTTGCTAGGGTCTCCGGCTGCAGTGCCGACAGTACCACGTGCCCGTCATCCATGACAAGCACCGCCTTTGTCCTGCGCCCCAGGGTTGCATCAATGATTCGCCCATCCTCCTTGGCAACCTGCACCAGGCGCTTCACCGGAGCCGCCTCCGGCGACACAACCGCCGTGATCTTTCCTGTATTCACACAATTTCCAAAACCAATATTCAACAGTCTGGACATGTTCTCACCTGCTTATTCAAGATTCTGGATCTGTTCCCGGATCTTCTCGATCTCCGTCTTCAGATCAATGGCCACATTGGACACCTGAATATCATTGGCCTTGGAGAGCGTGGTGTTGGCCTCCCGGTTCATCTCCTGCGCGATGAAATCCAGCTTCCGGCCGATGCTGCCGCCCTCCAGAAGGGTGGAACGCATATGCTCGATATGGCTGCGCAGACGCACGGTCTCCTCATCGGTACAGATCTTATCCGCATAAATCGTCACCTCTGTGGCAATTCTGCTCTCATCCACCGTGCCGTCCGTCAGAAGCTCCTGCACCTTATCCGTCAGCTTTGTCCGATACTCCTCCACGATCTGCGGAGAACGCTCCTCGATGAAATCCACCTTGGAAACCATATCGTCCAGCTTGCCCAGAATATCCGTCTTCAGGTTCTCACCCTCGGTGATGCGGGTCTGCACAAACTGCTCGCAGGCACCTTTCAGCGCCTTCTCCAGCAGCGCCCAGATCTCCTTCTCATCCACCGTCTGCTCTTCCATCACGAAGACATCCGGGTATCTGGCCAGCCTGGACACCGTCATATCGTTCTCCAAGTCAAACTGCTCGGCCATCTGCGCCATGTACTTCATGTAACCGGCCGCAATATCTTCATTATATTTAAGCACCATATGACTCTCTGTCAGATCCTCATAGGTGATAAACATATCTACCTTACCGCGCTCCATATAGGTCTTCAGGAAATTCCTGATCGCGGACTCAAAAAAGTTCAGCTTCTTGGGCATCTTGATGTTGATATCCAGATACCGGTGGTTCACCGACTTCATCTCTACCGTGAACTTCCGCTCACCTTCCGCAATCTCGCATCTTCCGAAGCCCGTCATGCTCTTGATCATGTTACCCCTCTTTTCTGTATCTGCCCATAATTAGATTTATTATAAATCATTGCGTAACACTAGTCAAATGGATATTTGCACGAAATTCGGTGGTGGATCCGGGATAAAATAAAACTTTTACATGATACCTGTTTCTTTCTATGTTATAATAAAAAATCGGACAGTTGAACACCGAAAAGGATACAAATATGGCATCAGGCCAGGAAAGAAGGAAATCTTATGGCTTTAGACGGCTTTACAGTCGCGGCCATCGTCCGCGAGTTAAAACATACGATTGAAAACGGAAGGATCAGCAAGATCGCCCAGCCGGAGAACGATGAGCTGCTGCTGACAGTAAAAGGAAGCGAAGGACAATACCGGCTGCTCCTGTCAGCCAGTGCCTCCCTGCCTCTGGCGTATCTTACCTCCCAGAACAAACCCAGCCCCATGACGGCGCCCAATTTCTGCATGCTGCTGCGCAAGCACATCGGCGGCGGCCGCATCGTGTCCGTCACCCAGCCCGGCCTGGAGCGCATCATTTCTTTTGAGATCGAGCACCTGAACGACATGGGCGATCTTTGCCGGAAATTTCTCATCATTGAGCTGATGGGCAAACACAGCAACATCATTTTCTGTGACGATGAAAACAAGATTCTGGACAGTATCAAGCATGTGTCTGCCCAGATGAGCTCCGTCCGGGAGGTATTGCCGGGCCGCACCTATTTCATCCCCGAGACCCAGCACAAACGGAACCCGGTGCAGCTTTCCCGGGAAGACTTTATGGCGGGTGTTTTTTCCCGGCCCATGCCCCTCTCCAAGGCCATCTACTCCACCCTCACCGGTTTCAGCCCGTGCATGGCGGAGGAGCTCTGCTTCCGGGCATCCCTGGAGCCCACCCAGTCGGCGCTGGAATTTGGTGAAAATGAGCAGCTGCATTTGTACGGCGTCTTTTCCCGGCTCATGGAAGACACGGAAAACGGCAGCTTCTCCCCCTGCATCGTCTATGACAAGGACGATCCTGTGGAATATGCCGCCTTTCATCTGGAACAGTATGCCGACATGCGCATCGTTCCTGTAGAGAGCATTTCTGCCCTGCTGGAGCAGTATTACGCGGAGAAAAACACGATTACCCGCATCCGGCAGAAATCCGCAGACCTGCGCCATCTGGTGCAGACGGCTCTTGACCGCAGCCGCAAAAAATATGACCTGCAGCTCAAACAGCTGAAAGACACGGAAAAGCGGGACAAGTACCGCATTTACGGAGAGCTGCTGAACACCTACGGCTACAGCGCCGCACCCGGAGCGAAATCTCTGGAAGCGCTGAATTACTACACCAACGAGATGATCACCATTCCGCTGGACGAAACGCTCACCGCCACGGAAAACGCCAAGAAATATTTTGACCGCTACGGCAAACTGAAACGGACTTACGAGGCACTGACCACCCTGACCCAGGAGACAAAGGACACCATCGACCATCTGGAATCCATCCTCACCGCCCTGAACATTGCGCTGGCGGAAGAAGACCTGGTGCAGATCCGGGAGGAACTGGCAGAGAGCGGCTACATCCGCCGCAAAGGGGGACAGAAAAAGGTAAAGATCACCTCCCGCCCGTTCCACTATCTGTCCAGTGATGGTTTCCACATCTATGTAGGAAAAAACAACCTGCAGAACGACACCCTGACATTCAAGTTTGCCTCCGGCGGCGACTGGTGGTTCCACGCCAAAGGCATCCCCGGCTCCCATGTGGTTGTCAAAACCGAGGGCAAGCCGCTGCCCGACCGCACCTTCGAGGAAGCCGCTGCGCTGGCCGCTTACTACTCCGGCGCCCGGGGAAGCGAAAAGGCCGAGGTGGATTATATTGAGAAAAAGCATGTGAAAAAGCCCGCAGGCGCACGGCCCGGATTCGTCGTGTATTACACCAATTACTCCATGAGTATCGGGACGGATATTTCGGGGATACAGCTGCTTGAGTCGTGATAACAGTTCACACGCGTCCCTTGAACATTCGCAAAATCGCGTTTCACGCTTTCCGCTGCTATCGCAGCTCATTTTTGCTTATTATTAACAGAAATTTAATTGTCTATGAGTTCTATGTATGGTAGAATGATAGACAATATTATTTTACAGGGAGTGATTTATTTGGATTCTGGCGACGCCATACAGTTGGGCACGATTATCGTTCTGCTTGCCCTTTCTGCATTTTTTTCATCGGCTGAAACTGCTTATACAACCATCAACCGTATCCGGCTGCGCACCCTCATTGAGGAAGGCAACACCTCTGCCAAACGGGTGGAACGGATCATCCACAACCCGGGCAAAATGCTCAGTGCAATCCTGATCGGCAACAACATTGTCAACCTTTCCGCATCTTCACTGATGACGATTTTTTCTACAAACGTGTTCGGCAGCCGCTCAGTGGGCGTTGCCACCGGTGTGCTGACACTGCTTGTTCTCATTTTCGGCGAGATCAGCCCCAAGACGATGGCCTCTGGCCATGCGGAGCGGATCGCCCTTTTATACTCCGCTCCCGTCAGTGCCCTGATTTGGCTTCTGACACCGGTGATCTTTATCGTGAATGTTCTTTCCCGGGGGCTGATGCTGCTTCTGCGGATCGACCCGGATAAGAAAAACGGCAACTTCACCACCAATGAGCTGCGTACCATCATGGAAGTCAGCCATGAGGAGGGTGTTCTGGAAAATGAAGAGAAGGTCATGATCAACAACGTATTTGATTTCGGAGATACCCAGGCCAAGGATATCATGATCCCCCGGGCCGATATGGTATTTGCCAATATTGATGACAGCTACGATGACCTGCTGGAAATTTTCAAGAAAGAAATGTTTACCCGGCTTCCTGTCTACGAAAATACGACGGACAATGTCATCGGTATCATCAATATGAAAGATCTGCTTCTCCATGAGGGGCCGAAGGAAGATTTTCATATCCGCAATATTTTGCGGGAAGCACACTTTACCTATGAATACAAGAAAATCTCCGAGCTCATGCTGGAGATGAAGGATTATTCTGTGAATTTCACCATCGTTCTGGACGAGTACGGCTCCACTGCCGGGCTGATCACCTTTGAGGATCTGCTGGAGGAGATCGTGGGCGAGATCCGGGACGAATACGACAGTGCCGAGGAAGAGCTCATCCAGCAGGTTGGCCCCAATGAGTACATCATTGAAGGTTCCATGAAGCTGGACGACATCAACGATGCGCTGGAGCTTTCCCTGGATTCCGAGGACTACGACTCCATAGGCGGCCTGATCATCGAACTGCTGGATCACCTGCCTCAGATTGGGGAATCCGTCACCACAGCAGACGGCATCCGCCTGGTGGTGGATTCTCTGGACAAGAACCGGATTGAGAAGGTGCATATGTATCTGCCCCAGGAAAATACCGAAGAAATATAAACTGTCAAAAAATCTTACAAACATTTTAAAGCTGTTCTTTGTAGGAATTTTCTTTTCCGCAAAGAGCAGCTTTCTTTTCATAAAACTGGGTAGCGTAATACCCGCCTTGTTTCCGGCCTCAGCCAACGATGGTGGCCACGTTGCCGTTGAGCCACAGCCGCAGCAATCCGAACAGCACCAGATGACCCACGTAGAAGAAATAGAAAAACCACTTCATGCCCTTCCAGGTGCCCCTTGTTCCATTGTAGCGGGCCATCAACGGCCAGATGAGAATGATGCCAAACTGTACCAGGCCGTACACCACGTCAATGCACAGGCACCAGACGATGACATACATGGAGATATAGGCAGTCATGCCCACCACCTGTTTTGTTAAATTGCCCCGGTTGTTGTAAATATGTAACGTACACAGCACCGGAAAACAGGACCAGTCCGACGGAAAGGCCAGCAGACAGAGCACAAGAAGGAGCGCGGTCTTCTGCCAGCTCTGTAACGGAAACGCTCTCCGCTGATCATCGTTGATGTACAGCGCCAGTGCCGCACAGAAAAGTGCCCAGATCACGCTGGTCTGGTTCAGAAAAGAGTGCCGGAACGGCACGAAGGAAATCCCAAAGCAGAAATTATAGGCAAAATGCGAAAGCACCGCAAATACAAACAGCCGCTGCAAATATTTTTTCAGATTGCTGGTGTGCGTATAGCCCTCCGCGATCATGAACCACATGGTAGGCGCGGCCAGACGGCCAAACAGATGAAGTGCGATCAGCCACCATTCCTTGTTGGCATAGCCCGGCCACAGCGTCCACGCCAAATGATCCGCCGCCATGGCAATAATGGCAATGACCTTCAGCTCATTGCCGGAAAGGCCGCTCCTGACAGATAAACCGCCATTTCCACTTTGTATTTTTGCTCCTGTATTTTCACGCTCTGCCATTATATCTTCCTCTGTTCATCCATGGCTCCTGCCCCGTTATTTCTATCTCATCCGTACTTCCCATGCGTCATTCAAAATCACGAGGATACCATGGGCTAAAAAATCTTGAAATCCTCCACAGACGCGTAGCCGACGGTTCCCTGTCCACCGTTCTCCTTCGCCTGCGCCTCCTGCTCTTCCATGGCTTCCTCTTCGGTCTTGATGTCCTCTCCGGTCAGCCGCAGAACGTCTGCGATCTCCGCCTCCGGCATGTCCAGATACGCGGACAGCTCTTCCAGCGTTACCTTCCGCTCCAACTCCTCGGAAAGGTTACGGATCGCCTCGCCGATATAATTGATCCGCTCCAGAATCTGGCCGTCTGATTTCTGCAGCCCTGCCTCTTCCTCCAGCAGGTTTTCCATCGCGCCACGGATCCCTTCCCGTATATATTCTGCCTCTGAAATGCCATCTTCCCTTAATTCCAGTGTGTCCAGTGCCATGATCAGGCCCACATTGCCCTCCTGGATCAGGTCTTCCAGCGGAATGCCTTTTCCTGCATAGGAAAGAGCCAGCTGGGCGCTTAACCGCATGTGCCCTGCCATTGCCGCGTCCTGAGCCAAATCTTCCAGTGATTCCAGATAGTCCCCAAGCATCTGGCGATCCTCTTCCGACAGGGCTTCCAGCAGCGTCATATCTGCATCTTCCCCGCCATCGTTTCCTCCTGCCAGATCCGCAGGCTCTCTATCTGTCCCGTTTTCTGCATTCGATCCTGCAAACGCCTCACCGCCAACGGCTTCCATTCCGTCTATCTCAATGTTCATCGCTTTCAGATACCGGCCCACCATGTCCAGCTGTTCTTCCGTAAATCCAAACTCCTGCACACGCTTTTCCAGTTCTTCTCTGGAAATCCTGCCGCCATCCGCGGTCGCCCGGGCCACCAGCTCGTTCAGCGCTTCCCGAAACTTTAATTTTTCATCCATTTGATTCACTCCTTCTGCGAAGTTATGACTTTATCATAGCATAAGAGTGAATTTCTGTCTATGAACTGCTGACGCTTATGCAGTGAACAGCTCCTGCCGTTCCCGGTTTTTCCGGATCAGGCAGAGCAGCTGTTTGATGCCCGCCTCGTAAAAATAATCCCTCCTTCCCGGCACCATCACATATTCTTTTTCCGATACCCGGTAATAATCCCGCAGTTTTCCCGGATCAAAGCAGCCATAGGACTGCCCGAACAGAAAGACGGTTTTCTGTGTATACCGCCTGTGTGAAATGAAGAACCGGCAGAAATCCTCCCCCGGTTCCGCAAAATAGACAAAGATCAGTTCCGCCTGCCGAAATTCCCGGCTGCCATAAAAAGATTCATAAGCACCTGTGCACACATGGATCTCTCCAGATGCCAACAGCTGCTGCCGCTGCATACACAGAAGGCCTCTTCTGATCTCTTTCAGACGTTCTTCTTCCTTTGATTCTCCCCACAATACAATGCTCACCTGTTTTTTCTCCTTCTGATGATAATTGCCAGACTGCATAACCCCAGAAAAGCCAGCGCTTCCGGCCGCGCCACATCCCCGGTCTTGGGATTGGAGGCCGGTGCGGGCTGCGGCACAGAAGGGCGCTCTTTCTCCGGGAGCTCCACCGTTTTCTTTTCTGCCAGAAGCAGATAACTCTCATCCCGGTAGATCACCGGCGTATGGCTGTCTTTATAAGAAAACGTGATGATCCGAGGCCGGGTTGCCGCCTCATCCAGCGCAAATCCTTCTCCTGCCTTTGTCTGTACCAGCCGGTACGTGCCCATGGGCAGTCCTGCCGGGTTGCCGTCCGTTCCGTCGGTATCGCCGCTCCAGGCCTGCCCCTTCGCATCCGTCACAAAGGTGCGCACCAGGGCGTCTTTCTCATAGAGCAGCCTGCCGCTGCCATCCCGGATATCCGCCTCTGCATACAGGGCAAACGCCGCCCCCTTCTGCGGCACCCGGATGTTTGGTTCTGTTTTTTCAGCCATGGCAACAATGGACAGCTTGCCGATCCCCGGGTCGTTATACTGCTCTGCCGTCACCGTCCAGCGGTTGGCCGCAGCATCATAGGCTGCATTGTCCGCCGTGACAACAAATCTTGCTCTGGCTTTTCCTGCCGGTGTCCACTGTCCTGCGGCTTCCGTTTCATAATAGGTATGGTTGCCGGTTGTCACCGCATCCGAGCGGGAGATCACGCCCTCCTGCCCCGACAGGACGTAACCTGCGGGCGCTGTCACCTCTTCCAGCTCATATAAACCTTCCGGCAGCCCTTCTTTTGTAAAAGCCGCCAGTGCATCCGTCTGCACCCGCTGCGTGCGGTACGGATTGCTTCTGGTGCCCCGCCAGCTGCCGGTGGCCTGATCGTATTCCAGCACCAGGCCATCACCCCGCAGCAGGTACGCGGCCTTTTCTGCCAGCGTTGCTTTGGCAAAATACTGTTTTCTCCAGGCACCCTCCACATCATGAATGACATAGGCCGCCTCGCCATCCTGCACCGGAAGGCCGGAAACAGCGTCTTTCTTGATGATCTGCACATTGGCTTTCACGTCCCGGTCCCGCAAAATAATGGGCTCCCGTTTCGTTCCTTTCCCGTCTCCTTTCTTCTCGCCGTCAGTCTCATCTTCCCGGATATGCAGCAGCACCGGTTCCACGCTTCGCTTACCCTTCGGCACAGTCGTCTCCACCAGCACGTAATCGCCATAGGGAAGCAGCGGTGTCTCCAGAATGCCGTCCTTTCCATAAAATTCTTCCAGCCGATATGGACTTCCCGTTTCAAAAAGCAACACGCCCGGCAAGGTTTTCATAATTGTGTACGTCAGATTCTTCGGGTTCTGATACTTTTCTTTCAGGATTGCCCGCACCTGCTCGTCAGAAAGAGGTGCTCTGCCATTTTCTGTCTGCTCGTACAATTCCAGATCCTGATAGGAAAATACCATGAATCCCGCATCTTTGATCCACTCCATCACAGTGGCATCGTCGTCTCCGCCCACCTTGTAGATCACCTGCTTCTGTTTTTTCACCGGTTCGGACACCTCCAGCTGCACCTTCACCAGCGGCTTGTCCTCCCCTTCCCACAGAAGTGTCACCGGATAGGCGGTGTCGTCCAGAAGATACCCTTCCGGCGGCGTATCCAGTTCCCGGACCGTATACGTTCCCAGGGGCACATCCGCAAAGGTCAGTTTCCCGTCACTGCCGATCCTGCCGTCGGCAACCTGCTCCCCGGCAGCGTCAAACAGCCCATAACGGGCATTTTTCTGCGTATCTTCGTAGAAAAGCTTTGCATTGCCCTGGGGTGCTCCCAGGCCGGAATCCGCATCCCGCTTGTATACACAGATTTCCCCTTTCACCGGCTCGTTTTCCACACAAAGGGCGGCGCCATCCACCGTCTTTGCCACCTCCGTGCCGGTATTTTCTTCCGTGATCCGCACGTCATAGGTATGCTTTTCCTGGTACGTATCATCGGTGTAATCCCCCACAAAGCCTTCCGGAGCCCGCTCTTCCACCACCCGGAAGCGCCCGTCATTGTCCGGCGTATAATAGAGCCAGGCAGGTGTCACATACACCCCCTTCTCTCCCTGCTTCGGGATCAGCTGCATGTGCGTTTTCCCGGACGCACTGGTGTCATCTCCGGTATAGGGCTCGTAATCCTGGGTCTTTTTGCTGTAAACATACACGCCGAAACTGGCACCATCCAATGGTTCCTTCGTATCTGCCGCCTTCTTCTCCACCTGCAGGCGGATCCGGTAAGGCGTATTTTCCAGTGTCACTTCCAGCTTTCCGCCATTTTCCTGCCGGGTTACATTCGTGTTCTCGTAAAAAGGCACCTCCTCTTTCAAGGCATAGGTGTATTTCTGCTGTGCATTGTTGTAAAGCACCAGCGGCAGCTGTTCCGCCCCCTCCAGCCGGGTCTGGAATACATACTGCCAGCCATTGACAGCCGTAACCTCCTGTTCTGCCAGCCAGGTATCCTGCCCCGCTCCGGGAAGACGTCTGCCCAGCCGAAAAAGAACGCCTTCTCCTTCGGCGTTTTTCACCGCCCATTTCTTGATGCCCTTCACCTCCACGGCGCCGTACTTTAAAACCGGCGTTGCCGCTTCCGTCTTTCTCTTCTGCCCGTTGGAAGCGCCGCCGCTGATCTCATAATCCAGGCGGCAACCCTTTTCCTGGGCCGTATCCGCATTGGTGTCATAGGACGTATCCGACACCAGATACCGGTAGGCATCCTTTAAGCGCACCTGGATACTGCACCGCCACGTGCGATTCTCGCCATCCGGCACCTGCCAGGTGAGCACCCCATCCTTACACTGGGCACTGCCATCCACCGACAACACCTTGTCAAAATTCCAGTACTTTGTCTGCAATTTGTCTGTCAGCACTTTTTTCACCGCACTGGTTTTCACCGTTGCCGCTTCAATGGCCGCCAACGTGTTGGCAAAAGCCGGGTTGGACGTGTTCAGGTTCGTGGTAAAAGCCGCAAAAGTGCTGCTGTCCCGATTCGTGGACAGATTTTTCAGAAATACCGCGCCGTCAGAAGCCACCGGCATCCCCACTGCCAGCATATAGATGGTACAGCCCGGGATCTGCCGCAGCTTTTCATTCCAGTATGTCACCTGATCCCAGTCATCTGAACACTTGCCATCAGAAATAAAAATGACCTTGGACGGTGCATTTTTATGATTGCCGGTTCTGGCAGACAGCTGCTCGTAAGCCCGCTTCATGGATTCCTGATAATAAGTGCCCGCATAGGTCATCGTTTCATTGACTTTATTTTTCACCGCTGCAAAATCCCCAGTCAGCGGAATGTAGTTGTAAATCCCTTTCTCCGGATCAGTGTCCAGCTCACCCTCCTGCTCCGGCCAGTATGTCCCGGCAAAGCTCCAGTAGCTCACCCGATTGCCCACAACAGCATCCTTGGGGGAATTGGCCGCAATCCGGTCAATGAGCCCGCAGATCGTCTGCTTGGACAGGGAAAGACGATCCTGACAGCCGTTTCCATAGTCCACGCCAATGCTCTGCCCGGCGCCATTTTTGTGATAACGGTAAAGTCCGGCATCCTGGGGCAGTGTCACCACTGTGTTCGTTCCCCGGATCAGACCGCTGGTATAGTCGTACAGATCCAGCTGTTTCCCGTCGTATTCATAATAATGATCCCGGTTCAGGCAGGGCGAATTGGACGCACCCACATGATCAGATTCGTTGCCCTGAAAATTCCGATCGTTCAGCGACATGGTTCTCGTCCGATCCAGAATGATGATGTAATCCATCCCCTGGTTCGTCGCGCCCGGCGTATCCGTCTCCGTCAGATCAATCCGGGCGATACCCCGCTCAATATCCACCCACTGGGCCGTCTTGGTGATCGACGCCGTGGGTTCCCCGGAAGCTGCCCGGCCCGCACCTGCTGCCTGTCTTGTGACCTTTGCCGTAGAAGGAGGCGACAGCGCAGCATCCATCTCCTGTTCCACCTCCGACAGAGGACGTGTAGGCAGCTCTGCTTCCGAATCCGCACCTTCGGAAAGTGCATTTTCAGAGGCCTCACCTTCGAGAACCGCCTTCTCCTGCACGGTATCTGTGGAAACTTCATCTTCCAAATAGCTTTCCTCTGTGCCGTTCTTTTCTCCCTCCTCATCCCACGAGATTTCGTCTTCGGAGGGTGCGTCTTCCGTCATTTCATCCGCAAGAGTGTTGTCTTTGGAAGATGTTTCCTGCGAAGAATCTTTTTCCTGATTTTCCTCTTCCGAAACCACATGATGTATGTCATTCTGCATATCACTTTGCATCGCTGTCTGTGCATCCTGCGCAGACTCCCTGGCAAGTTTCGTTTCCTTTGACACGGCTTCCACGGGCGCTGCTCCCACAGCCATGCACTGCCCGAAAAAGCACAGCGTCAACAGCCCTGCCAATATCATTTTTCTGTATTTTTTTATCAAATGTTCCACCTCATCTCTTTCATTCGTAAGAGGCAACATATATACAGGTATCCCTTATGTAATTGTCAAGGTGCAAAATCATTCCTGAACTTCGTCCTGAATCTCTGCCTGGAACGGCAGCTGGACTTCCGAAAGCAGACGCTTCCGGTCTGGAAATTGAGTTCCGATACGGTTTATCATACTCACTTTTATCTGTTTTGTAAAGACTTAATTTTAAACAATCACCCCCTGTCTCACACAAACACTTTTACCATCTCTTTATCTGTTCTTCTTTTGCATCCTCCAAAGTTACATCATCTGATATAATTCCAAACAAAGATTTTGCAATATCCACTCTGTCCTGATAAGAAACCTCCTCCACATTTAAAATTTTCCCCATCTCAATCTCGTTTCCATCCTGCATGGTAATCTTCTTCATCACATCATCCACCCTTCTGACCACCCCAGTCACCGTCACATACGAGCCGCCTTCTTTGCGCTCATCCGGCTGAAAATAAGTGATCTGCACCACGGGCTGTTCGTCCATTCTGCGCATCAGCATCTGATATTTTTCATTCAGAAGCGCCAGTGCTTCCTCATCCAGTTCTACCTTCTCATCGGTGAGACGCTGGGTTTCCAAAATGACGTCCCCGTAGCCGGTGAGAGCTGCAAAAGGAGAAAACTGCGCCGCCCGGTCTTCCATGGACATCTGCGGATGCACACGGGAAACGTGATGCGGCACTCCCGCAATGGCAGCATATTTTTTATCCATATTGTTCACCTCTCCCCTCCAAAATCTTCTATCCCTTTATCTGCCAAAAGCTGTTCCGTTCCCTCCATGAAAGACATCTTAAGCTTCTCTTTTCCCTGAAATCGCAGACAGCATCCATAGCTACGCTCTATGTCCTCCGATCTGTGCATTGCGTGTCCGGGCCGTGGCCCCTTCTTCCAGGTTCATCCCCTTCAAAAGTGCATTTTTCCCATATTTCTTCTTGATGGCCAAGGCCGCCTCCTGGAGCTTACGCTCCCGGGAAAGGGCAGCCTCTTCCTCCCGCTGCCGCACCTCCTGTGCGCCGTAATCGGTGAAGAGATCCATCTGCACAAAGTCCTCGTTCTTCTTCGGTGCCTCTGCCTCCGGCACCACATGATTGGCTACCACATACATGCGCCGCACCAGCAGTCCCCGGTGGATGATCCGGTCAAACAGTGCCGTCGCAGCATCCATGATCTTCCGGGCCGAGGAGGTGTAGCTGTCCAGATTCTCCGTGCCGTGGGCCGGTTTGGGCACACGCCGCCCATAGCGGTCTTTCTCCACTTCACCGCGATACCTGGCACTCCGCGCCGGATCTGTGAGGTTCTCTATATCATAGCCGACAGTGAGGACGATCTGATCACAGACAAGCCCTTTGTCCACCAGATCCAGTGCCAGCGCGTCCGCCATCTCCTTGATCACCAGCCTGGCCTGCTCTGCCTCATAGGCGCAGGGCAGCACCTGCCCGGAGGTCAGACTGCTGCTGGCGGGACGATAGGCTTTGATGGCCGCAACGGTACAGGGCTCCCAGCCCCAGGCATGATCAATGAGCAGCTCCGCGTTTTTTCCAAACAGCTGATACAAAAGTTCTTCGTCCTGCTCAGAACAGAGGGCAATATCCCCCATGGTGAAAATCCCGTAGACTGACAGCTTTTTCGCAATCCCGGGGCCTACCCGCCAAAAATCCGTGAGGGGCCGATGATCCCACAGTTTTTCCCGAAACGCGGCCTCCGTCAGCTCCGCAATACGCACGCCCTTCTCATCCGCCGGGATATGTTTTGCCACAATATCCATGGCCACCTTACTGAGAAAAAGATTGGTGCCGATACCTGCCGTGGCAGTCAGACCAGTGGTATCCAGCACATCCAGGATGATCTTCCGGGCCAGCTCCCGAGGGGAAAGACCATAGGTATGAAGATAATCCGTCACATCCATGAACACCTCGTCGATGGAATAGACCACCATATCCTCCGGCGCCACATATTTCAGATAAACGCTGTAAACCTGCCTGCTGCACTCCATATAGAAGGCCATCCGCGGCGGCGCAATGATGAAATCCACCGCCAGGGATGGATCAGCCGCCAGTTCTGCGGCAGAGCAGGAAGCCCCGGTCAGCCGATGGCCCGGCGCGGCCTGCTGCCTTGCGGCATTGGCCTCCCTGACCCGCTGGCGCACCTCAAAGAGCCGCCCCCGCCCGGAAATCCCGTAACTTTTCAGGGAAGGCGTCACCGCCAGGCAGATGGTCTTGTCCGTCCGGCTCTCGTCTGCCACCACCAGATTCGTGTCCATGGGATCCAGTTCCCGATCTTTACACTCCACAGAGGCATAGAAAGACTTCAGATCAATAGAAATATACGTGCGCTCTTTCATTCTCTGCCTCCTCCATAAAATCGAACATGTGTTTGTTTTCTTATTATACTTTTTATTTTTCACAAAGTCAATGCTTTCTATTCCGATTCCTGCGGACAGATTTTATCGCTGTTTTTTCAGCAAAAAATCAAGAAACCGTTCCGCTGCGGGCGAGAGATCCCGCATAGCCGCAATGCCCACCATGACCTTCTGGGGCGGATCCAGGGGAACGATCTTGATGCCGTCGTCCACCGTTGGCCGGTTCATCCCGTTGTTCATGGTGATGCCAAGTCCCGCTTCCACCATAGCACAGGCCGCATAGCTGTCCATGGTGGAAAACCGGGTGTTGGGCTGCACCTTGCAGGCTTTCAGCACCCGGAGATTGTCAATGTCCATCCCCGGATAAATTTCAATATACGGTTCCCTGGCAAAAGCCGCCACCGGCACCGCACCGTTTTTATCCAGATCGCTGTCCTTCGGGATCCAGGCCATGACCTGGTCTTCCTGCAGGGGAATCCAGCGGTGATCCCCCTCCCGCTCACTGATGAAGCACAGATCCACCTTCCTGGCGCGCAGCGCTTCCAGCAGCTGCGTACTGTACCCGCCCCGGATCTGCAGCTCAATCCCCGGATACTGGCTGTGAAAATCAGAGGCCGCCTCCGATATCCAGGCATAGGACGCACTGTAAGCTGTCCCAACAGTGACAGAACCCGTCTGCAATCCGCGGATACCCGCAGAAATCTGCTGGCACACGTTCTGGCAGTGCAGCAGCTCCTGCACCGCCGGAAGCAGCTGCTCACACGCGGCGGTGGGGCGAACCCCATCCCGCTGCCGCTATCTCCGCCTACACGGCGGCCACACGGACAGAGGGCTTTATCAATTCCTTCGGGGACAGCAGCGCGGCGGCCACCTCCATCGTGGTGGCACAGAATGTGGGCGCACAGAAAAAAGAGCGGGTACGGAAGACCTTTCGGGAGAGTGCAAAACTGCTTCTGCTCTTTGGCCTTCTCTGTTCCGCCGCTCTTTTCCTGCTGGCCCGCCCTGCCTGCACGATTTTTCTCGGAGCAGACGATCCCGAGGCACTGGAACAGGCCGTTTCTTACCTGCATCTGATTACCTTCTTCTACCCGCTCTGCTTTCTCGGCAATACGTTTGCCGGATATTTTGACGGCACCGGACAGGTTCTGATCCCCTTTATCGGCGCGGCAAGCCATATCAGCCTGCGTGCGGTTCTCTCCTGGCTGTTCATCCGCCGGTTTGGCCTGAATACCGTCGCCGTGGCCACCGGCCTTGGCTGGATCTGGGTAAACCTTCTGTGGATGGTTCTCTATGTCATTCGCTCACGATCCACGTCTCATAGCCCTTCCGTCTGAGCCGCTGCTCCATCTGCACGGCATTTTCCAGTTCCCGGAAAGCGCCCACCTGTACCCGGAACAGGCCGTCCCGGTAGGTGAGAAATACGGGAAAACCGTCCGCCTGGAGACGGTACAGCATCCGTTCCGCGTTATCCCGATTTTTGAACATGCCGGTCTGCACCCGGTAATAGACCTCCGGCTTCACTGCCGGATAGGCGTCCTCGATGCCTTTGGCGATGGCCCGGGCAATGGCGTCGAACTGCTCGTCAAACCGCCGATTGTCCTCACTGTTGTTGATGAATCCGGCCTCCACCAGAAGCGCCGGGATGTCCGTACTGTTGAGCACCACCAGATTGGGACGCTCAATGACGCCGATGTTGCGAAAGCCCAGCTGCTCCAGCCGCTCATTGATGTTGGCCGCCGCCCGGGCTTTCTGCCCGCTGTTATCAAAAACAAGCGTTTCCACGCCGCTATACTGGTCTGGAAATACGCTGGAATTGCGGTGAATGGACACAAACAGATCCGCCCCGGAGCCATTGCCCAGCTCTGCCTTCTCATAAGGCGTCTGGTACAGATCCTTCGTCCGGGTATATTCCACCTCGTAGCCGTCCTCCTCCAAGATGCGCCCCACCGCCAGCGCCAGATTCAGGTTGTCATCCTTCTCCTGCCTGCCGTTGTACACGGCCCCGGGATCTGCGCCGCCATGTCCGGCATCTATCATGATTTTTGTCAAAACTGTTTTCCTCCCCTACGAGTTCTCTTTTTATCTTATGAAGGAAAACTGATTTTGTGCTATCTGCCGCCGTTTCCGCCGATCACCGTATCAATGGGCAGAGAGAGCACCAGCCCGTCCGCCTCGCTGTGCAGTCCGCATTTTGCACTGATGGCCTGCATGATTTTCAGTTTGTTCTCCTGTTCCGTGATGATCAGGATCATCTCTTTTTCTTCTTGGATGCTCATGCCCCAGAACTGAATGGCCTCCTCGCTGCCGGTCCTTCTGCCCGGGATCACGGTTCCGCCGCCTGCCCCGGCACCTCTGGCCGCCTCCATCACATTTTCACTGTATCCCTGATTGACAACCGCCGCGATCAGCGCATATTTCATATCTTCCATCCCGGACTTCCCCCTCTCGTTCGTCTCTTCCCCCTGCAAAGCTTCCAGCATCTGCAAAAGCAGGTGATTGGCCCCTGACATGGGCAGTGTAAAAGCTATCCCACTGTTTTTCGTGCCGATGACGGCGGCCTCTTTTAATTTTCTTCCCATCCGGTCTGCAAACGGCTTCGGGAGCACCGTCAGCAGCACACGTTTTTCCGGCGTCCCCAGCCCCAGAATATCCATCATTTCGCTGGATGCCGTTCCGGACGCATTCCACTCATACTGTAAGGTAATATTCCCTTCGTGAAACAGGTTCACGGCTTTTTTCGCAAGCCGCGGCATGGTAATCACCACCAAAATGCGCAGTGGTACTGTTTTTTCATTCAAAAGCATCCGTCAATCCTCCATAATCTCCACAATAGTATCTGCATCCTCCGGTATGCTTTCACTGATTTTTGACAGTTCTTCCTTCCACGCTCTTCGTCCGCAGGCAAGTCCCATGAGCTGCACGGCAATGAGCGGTGTCAGTGCCACCAGTGCCACCACCCCAAAGGCATCCGTCATGATATTTCCTCCCACGGCCTCGCAGGCGCCGATGCACAACGGAAGCAAAAACGTGGATGTCATAGGGCCACTGGCCACACCACCGGAATCAAAGGCAATACCGACAAACAAAGCCGGCACAAATCTTGACAGCATCAGCGCAAGGAAATATCCCGGCAAAAGGATCCACTGAATGGGAATCCCGGTAAGGATCCGAAGAACCGCCAGGCCGATACTGACCGCAACACCGATGGACAGGCAGGTATTCATCGCTTTCGCTGATACCGTTCCATTGGAAACGGTCTGCACCTGATGGTTCAGAATCTGGATGGCCGGTTCTGCCTTGACAATAAAATATCCGATGACCATCCCAATGGGCACAAGCATCCATTTGTGTGCCGACCCTGCCAGCTCCCGGCCCAGCATGGTCCCCACCGGTGCAAAGCCCTCGTTGACGCCGCACAAAAACAGTACGAGTCCCACGTATGTATAACCAAATCCCACACACATTCTCTTGATCTGCCGTTTCTGATACCGTCTGGCCAGCAGCTGAAATATGACAAATACCACCAGAATGGGGCCAACCGCGACTGCCACCTCCCTGGCATATTTGGGGATTTCCACAGCAAAAGCGTGGGACACATCCTTCATTGTCACAACCCTTGCCACCTCTGCCGGTGTATACAATGCCTCTTCCGGCGCATAGCAGCAGCCCAGCACCATCACCGCCATGATCGGCCCCACACTGGAAAGTGCCACCAGACCAAAGCTGTCACCGGAGGCATTCCTGTCCCCGCGCACCGCCGACAGGCCAACGCCCAGTGCCATAATAAACGGTACCGTGATGGGACCGGTGGTCACACCGCCGGAGTCAAAAGCTACCGCCAGAAAATCTCCGGGCACAAAAAAAGAAAACAAAATCAGGATCGTATAAAAAAAGATCAGCATCAGAGACAGATTGATATGTAAAACAATCCGAAGAACAGCAATGCAAAGGCAGATCCCAACGCCTGCTGCAACTGTCAGGATCAGAACCATATTTGGAATGGCCGGAACCTGCCGGGATAAAATCTGCAGGTCCGGCTCCGCAATTGTCACAAGAACTCCCATGGCCAGCGACACCACTGTGGCCAGCCCAAGCTTACAGGATTTTGCAAGGGAAGCACCCATACCCTCTCCCAGCGGGCTCATGGACATCTCCACACCCAGCTGAAACATGCCCATTCCGATGATCAGCATAAAGGCCCCTGCAAAGAACATGGCCATCACACCGATTTCCAGCGGAATCAGCACACTACTTAAGAGCAGCACGATTCCCGTGATCGGCAGCACTGCCGACAGGGACTCCCTTATTTTTTCCTTCAGCTTTACATTCAAGCAACCACCTCTTTGTTTTTTTCCAGTATAACTTATCCTATTTTTTACTGTCAACCGCCCGCACCGTAAAGCTTTATTAACAATGTCCACCGGGGGATCGGCATGTTCTTATTTTTCAAATGGGAACAAAAACTGCTCTTTAGGCAGTCCATATTCCTCCCGCAGCTGCGCAAATTCCCGCTGCACGTTTTCTGCCATGGGCACGCCTTTGTCCTTTCGCTCCATCCAGACATCGTGCTCCTTCTCTCCCGCCGTGTAGATCCGGTCGCAGCCCGGCGCTTTTTTCGATCCCCGCAGTTCCCGCAGGTTCTCGCCGGTGGTTTTCTTGAAGCTCTCCGCCCCCATGAACGCCTCTGTATCAATGGCGATGAAGAAAGGGCCCAGGGGATACGGAAGGGCATGGCCCTCGCTGCCTCTGCCTGTAAGCATTTTCAGGAAGCTGCCCGCCTGTAAAGCCGCACAGAGGATTTCCACCACAGTGGCATAGCCGTAGCCCTTGTAGCCTGCCAGCCCTTCGCCCACACCGCCGATGGGCGCCAGCGCTGCCTTGCCGGTGGTAAGGTCTTTCAGAATCTGCTGGCTGTCCGTCAGCGTCTCTCCGTTTTCTCCGATGACCATGCCCGCCGGTGTAGGCATGCCGTTCCGGGCAAAGTATTCAATCTTGCCCCGCTGAGAAATGGAGGTGGCGCAGTCCAGCACGAAGGGGAATTCCTCATCCGTGGGAATGCCAAAGGTCAGCGGATTGGTGCCCAGCATGTTCTCCACGCCGTTGGTGGGTGCAATGGAAGGCCGGGCATTGGTACCGGTGATGCCGATGCAGTCCTGCGCCGTGCACATTGTTGCATAATATCCTGCAATTCCATAATGGGTTGAATTTCGCACTGCAACCATGCCCATGCCGCACTTCTTTGCCTTGTCGATGGCCATTTCCATGGCCCGTTTTCCGATGACCATGCCCATGCCGTTGTGTCCGTCCACCACCGCGGTAGTCGGTGTCTCTTTGATGATCTCAAATTCCGTCACCGGATTTAAAATGCCCTGGCGGATACGGTCGATGTAAATGGGTTTGAACCGGTTGCAGCCGTGGCTCTCAATGCCCCTGCGGTCACTTTCCATCAGAATCTCCGCGCACACTTTGGCGTCCGCCGCCGGTACTCCAGCCTTTTCAAAAACAGTTGTCATAAAATTTCCGATGAGCTCCCAACTCACATACGGTCTTGTCTCTTTCATATCGTCGTTCCCCTTCCCTGTCCTTTTATGTTTTTACGAATGCATCTGCTCGTGCTCTTTTTTCAGTTCCTCATAAAGCTGCAGACCGCTCCACCCTACATTGTGTTCGGTTAGGATCGCTTTCAGATTCACCGCCACTTTGTTCTTGCGCATCTGTGCCAGCAAAAGATCCAGCCGCTTGCCATAGACCCCCCGGAAAACCAGCATTTCCTCTGCCAGCTCGTCCCCGTCGTAGACTTCCTCCACCCGGGGAATTTCTTTGATCCCGGCCAGCGCCCCGATGGGCTGGTTATATTCCTCCCGGGGTATCTGCCGGATCCGCAGTCCGTTCTGTACAAAAATCATTTTCAGTTTTCGCCCGCGATCCCCTTCCAGGCGATACATGAGCACCACTTCTCCTGCTGCCATTGTCTTATCCTCCCACAAAAATTTGATCTTTTTATGCCTGATACAGCCTTTTCTCTATGGCGCTGAGCAGAAATTTCTCCGCCAGGCTGTCGTGATAGATCTGCGCCCGGGCCTCTTCCACAGAAAACCACCCGGCCCGGTCTACCTCCCCTTTTCGCAGCGTAAAATTCTCGCTGTCCACGGTGCAGGCAAAATTCACCATCAGGGTATTGCTTTTTGCAAAATACTCGCTCTTATTGAACCGATAGTCCACCACCGTGAGGCCCGTTTCCTCCTTCACTTCCCGGACAACCGCCTCCTCGGCGCTCTCGCCCTTGTTCACATACCCGGCCACCAGAATATTCCGGGCCTTGCCGTACTGCTGGATCAGCAGAATTTTGCTGTGATCCGGGCTGTACACCACCATGCTCACCGCCGTGTTGAACATGGGAAACCGGTACTGGCCGCAGTGCTCACAGTAGGGGATCATTCCCTCATTTTCCAGAAAACGCTCCACCAGAAGCGTTCCGCATTTCTCACAGTAACTCATCCTTTGTCGCTCCGTCTCTCTCTTGATACCTTACGAATTGTTCCGTGCTTCGCACTCTCACAATTCTCCCACCATTCGCATATCGTGAAGTTATCACTTCACTTTTATGCTCATGTTGGGGCGTGTCCCAAGTTCTTTCACCCACCAGCATGCAAGCACGCGTGGGCTCAGACCTTTGTCCACTGGTATCAGTATAGCACACTATCCCTCGTTTTTTAAATATGCTATACTGTTTTTTAAGTTTGAAAAGGAGGTGTCCATTCCATGTCCCATGTTCTCGGCGAGGATCTGATCTATGAAGTGCTGTCTGTGGTAGAAGAAATTCCGGAAGGGAAGGTGGCCTCTTACGGCCAGATCGCCCGGCTCATCGGGCGGGAGAAGAATGCAAGACTGGTAGGACGGATTCTTTCCCACGCAGAATATTATGGAAACTACCCGTGTCATCGGGTGGTGAATCATGCCGGACGCACGGCCCCTGGCTGGCGGCACCAGCGGGAGCTGCTGGAAGCAGAAGGTGTTACATTTCGTGATAATGGCTGTGTGGACATGAAGCAATTCCAGTGGGAAGAATAAAGTTCCGCAAAAAAGAGAAGCTTTCTCCCGGCAGCCACACGGCACAGGATAAGCTTCTCTTTTCGTTTTTCTATCAAAGTGACGCCATAAATCGCCCGAAAGCCTGACGCCCCTCTTCCGTACACTTGTACACACCGGCGTCCTCCAGCACCCGGACGAACACACGGCCGATCTCTTCTTTTAAAATATCCATGACATTTTCTTCCGTGATACTGTCATAGTGCGGCAGAAAACCTTCCACCCAGTCGGCATGTTTTTCGATGGCCGGATTGCTTCTCACGTCTTTTCCGGTCAGGAGGCAGTCCGCCAGCTGCTGCATCTCGTCCTTTAAGCGGGATGGCAGTACCGCCAGACCCATCACCTCGATGAGGCCGATGTTTTCCTTTTTGATGTGATGCAGCTCCGCATGGGGATGGTATACGCCCAGGGGATGTTCTTCGGTGGTGATGTTGTTGCGCAGCGCCAGATCCAGCTCGAACTTGCCGTCCCGCATCCGCGCAATGGGGGTGATGGTGTTGTGACGCTCCCCGTCCGTCTCGGCAAAAATAAATGCCGCCTCGTCGGTGTAGCCCCGCCAGCACGTCAGAATATGGTCTGCCAGGTCAATGAGCCGCTCCGCCTCTTTGCTGCGGATACGGATGACGGACAGAGGCCAGTGCACGATGCCTGCCTCCACATCCTCATAGCCCGGAATCGTAAACGTCTTTTCCACCGGCGCTTTTGCCATGGCAAACGTATAATTGCCGCCCTGGAAATGGTCGTGGCTTAAGATGGAGCCGCCCACGATGGGCAGATCTGCGTTGGAACCGATGAAATAATGGGGAAACAGCCGGATAAAATCAAACAGCTTGACAAAGGTTTCCCGGTTGATCTTCATGGGCACATGCTCACCGTTGAAAACGATGCAGTGCTCGTTGTAATACACATAAGGAGAATACTGGAAGCCCCACTCGCCGCCGTTGATGGTGATGGGAATGATCCGGTGATTTTCTCTGGCCGGATGATCCAGCCGCCCCGCGTACCCTTCATTTTCCTTGCAGAGCTGGCATTTCGGATAGCTGCTCTGTTTCGCCAGACGGGCTGCCGCGATGGCCTTGGGATCCTTCTCCGGCTTGGAAAGGTTGATGGTGATATCAATGTCTCCATAGACACTTTTCGTCACCCAGCGGATGTCCCTGCAGATCCGGTAGCGGCGGATGTAATCCGTATCCTGACTGAATTTGTAAAAGAAATCCGTTGCCTCCACGGGGCTTTTCGCATAATGGTCCATGAACGCCCGGATCACCTCGGAAGGCCGCGCCACCAGGCATCCCATCAGCTTCGTGTCAAACAGGTCTCTGCTGGCAATGCCGTTGTCCTCCAGAACGCCGGAGGCATACGCCTCATCCAGCAGATCTTTCAGGATTTCCTCTAAGGGTGTATCGTCCTCGATCTCTTCCGGTTCCTCGTATTCGTCCAGCTCCATCACTTCCAGAAGCCGGTTGGTCACATAAATCTCGTCCTCCGGCTCCACCAATCCGGTGTTTACGCCGTATGCAACCAGTTTTTTGATACTGTCATAAACCATGTCCGCTCTCCTTTTCTCCCGGGTTTCTTAGTCTTCGAAACCGTTGGGGTTCATGGACTGCCATCTCCATGCGTCCTCGCACATTTCGTCCAGTCCGCGCTCTGCTACCCAGCCAAGCTCTCTTTTCGCCTTGGAAGCGTCAGAATAACATGTTGCGATATCGCCTGCCCGGCGGGGTTTGATCTCATAAGGGATCTTCTTGCCGCAGGCTTTTTCAAAGGCAGCCACCACCTGGAGCACGCTGTAGCCGACGCCCGTTCCCAGATTGTAAATGCTGACACCCTCTTTGTCTTTCAGTTTATCAATGGCCTTCACATGGCCGATGGCCAGGTCTACCACATGGATGTAATCGCGCACGCCGGTGCCGTCCGGAGTGTCATAGTCATTACCAAATACGCCCAGGCATTTCAACTTGCCCACAGCCACCTGTGCCACGTAGGGGAGCAGGTTGTTGGGAATGCCCTTGGGATTCTCGCCGATGAGGCCGCTCTTGTGTGCGCCGATGGGATTGAAATAACGAAGCAAAATTACATTCCATTCCGGATCTGCCACATGCAGGTCAGTGAGGATCTGCTCCAGCATGCCCTTTGTCTGGCCGTAAGGGTTCGTAATCTTGCCCTTGGGGCACTCTTCGGTAATCGGGATAAATGCCGGATCGCCGTAAACCGTTGCGGAAGAGCTGAAAATAATGTTCTTCACGCCATGTTTTCTCATGACATCACACAGGATCAGCGTACCGGTGATGTTGTTGTGATAATATTCCAGCGGCTTTGCCACGGATTCGCCCACAGCCTTCAGGCCTGCGAAATGGATGACCGCATCAATCTTCTCTTCATCAAACACCTTCGTCAGTGCTGGTGCATCCAGCAGATCCACCTTGTAGAATTTCAGGCTCTTGCCTGTGATCTGCTCCACGCGCTCCAGCGCTTTCTCGCTGGCGTTGTACAGATTATCCACAACCACAACCTCATAACCTGCATTTAAAAGCTCCACACATGTATGGCTTCCGATAAAACCGGCACCGCCTGTTACTAAAATTGTCATTTTGCTTCATCCTTTCTGTTCATATTCTCGCTTAGTTCTTACGATACCTTACGAATTGTTCCGTGCTTCGCGCTCTCACAATTCTCCCCAACATCCGCATATCGTGAAGCTTATCTCTTCACTTTTATGCTCATATCGGGGCGTGTGTCAAGTTCTTTCACCCACCTGCATGCAAGCATGCGTGGGCTCAGACCTTTGCACACTGGTATCGTTACATTATAGCACAAACTCTTTCTGTCGCGTGTGCTTTTCTATCTCTTTTTTGTGTGGATTCTGCCGCACTTTCCGGTGTTCTTACAGAACGCCTGCGCCCTCACCCACATCAATCACATAGAAATCTGCCGCATAGCCGATGGCTTTCTTATAAGCTTCGCCCACTTTGCTGATAAAGGGTTCCACCGCGTCGTTTTCTACAATGCTGACCGTGCAGCCGCCGAAACCGGCGCCGGTCATGCGGGAACCGATGACACCCGGGATCTTCCACGCCTCTTCCACCAGCGTATCCAGTTCTTTGCCGGTCACCTCGTAATCATCCCGCAGGGAAACATGGGAAGCGTTCATCAGCTGGCCAAATTTTGCAATATCGTTGGCCTCCAGTGCTGCCACCGCCTGGATGGTTCTCCGGTTTTCATAGACCGCATGCTTCGCCCGCTTTTTCCGGGTCTCATCCTTGATGGCATCCTTGTACTGCTCAAAAGCTTCCTCTGTCAGGTCGCCCAGGCTCTTAATGTCCACCACTTTCTGTAATTCTGCCAGTGCGGCCTCGCACTCTGCCCGGCGCTCGTTGTATTTGGAATCGCCCAGCCCTCTCTTCTTGTTGCTGGAAGCGATGACAATTCTTGCGTGATCCAGCTTGATCGGTGCGTAGGTATAGCTCAGATCGCTGGTATCCAGGAAAATCGCATAATCTTTCTTGCCCATGGCAACCGCAAACTGATCCATGATCCCGCAGTTGACGCCATTGTACTCGTTCTCGGACTGCTGGCCGATGAGCGCCAGATCAATGTTGGTCAGAGAATCAAACCCAAACAGATCACGCAGCATCACGCCGGTAACCACCTCCACAGAAGCGGAGGAGGAAAGGCCGGAGCCGTTGGGAATATTTCCATAAAGAAGGATATCCACACCGTTGGAGATCTCCATGCCCCGCTTGCCGAATGTCCACATGACGCCCTTGGGATAATTGGTCCATCCTGCGCTGCGCGACGGCACCAGGTCATCCAAACTGGATTCAATGATGCCCAGCCGCTCAAAATTCACAGAGAAAAACCGCAGCTTCCGGTCGGTTCTCTTTCTTGCCACCGCGTAGGTGCCGATGGTCAGCGCACACGGGAACACATGTCCGCCGTTATAATCGGTGTGCTCGCCGATCAGATTTACCCGGCCCGGTGCAAAATAGGTGCGAATATCGCCCTCCGCGCCATATAATTCCTGAAACTTCTGGATCAGTTCTTCTTTCTTCATACCCGTTTCCCCTTTATACTTTATTATTTTAATAAAATTGTTTTAAATCATGTTTTCTGTTTTGATTATAGCAAACACAGCTCTGCTTGTAAACCACTTTTTCGAATCATTCTACTGCCTCTGCATAGATTAACTTCAGCACCAGATTTTGCGGATAGTCCCCGAACCGCTCGCCAAAGATATTGATGCCGCCCACGCACTGTGCATCGTCTCTGATGCCAATGCGCACCGAAATATACGGATGTTCCCTCCATCCATAATCTTCCAGTACTCGGTCAGATACCTTTTTCCCATTGATATAAGTACCTTTTCCGGTGAAGCGCCAGGTTTTCAGCTTCCCGTACTGGGTGTTCCGATCCGGCCACCAGTCCGGATTCAGCTTCCCTCTTCGCCCGCCAAAATCACTGGGACAGCGCCAGGTACCGGCTTCGCAGCCATTGATCCACAGCGTAATGTCCGAGGGACAGTCCATATTGTAAAACTGCGTCTCTGAACAAAGCTCTGCGGAAAATTCCACACTTTTCAGCGTCCGATTTTTCAGGCCCAGATTTGGAAAACGGTACTCCACATATCCGGCTTCAAACCAGATGAGCTGCGCCTGAGTGCGGTTGGGATTGTAAAATCCCCGCGGCTCGTCCTCCTCATCAATGAACTCTTTGTCACTGACAATGCCGCAGCACGGCTTCACGTCGTGATCCACAAAATTGCCCACCGGCATGCTGATGGTCTCCACCTGCTCCTGCTTTTCCTCCTCTGCTGCCAGGCGTATGGACAGCGCATCCACCTGCCGGCTGCACATTTTCATGGAGCCGCGCACCCCCGGTTTCAGTTCACAGGACAACAATCCCGCCTCCTCCAGCACCTTCACATGCATAGCTGCCGAGGACGCCGGGATGTGCAGCTGCTCTGCGATCTCATTCACATTCATCTGTCGGCCATCCAGCATTTTCAAAATATCCAGACGTACCTCCGAGGACAGGGCTTTGCCCACCAGCGTCAGTTCCCGCCTGTTCTCATATCCCAATACCCGTTCCTGCATATCTATATCTGTTCCCTTCCTTTTCCAGCCTCACAAACCCGCGCTGATCGCGCTTTACCGTCTGCTTGCAGCCAGTATATCACAAAGTTTGTTTTGTTCCAAGATATGTGAAGGATTTTTGCAGTGAACTGTAACCAAAAAGGCTGCATCCCGCAGCGGATCTCTCCGCTGCAGAACACAGCCTTCGTTATTTTTTATGTGATTGTTCTCTCTTCTGTCAGAGCTTCCTCTTACAGGATGCCGCCGATCGCGATGAACAGCGGTGCGAATACGAGAGACACGATGGTCATCAGCTTGATGAGGATGTTGATGGACGGGCCTGATGTATCCTTGAACGGGTCACCTACCGTATCGCCAACAACAGCTGCCTTGTGGGCTTCGCTTCCCTTTCCGCCATGGTTGCCTTCCTCGATGTATTTCTTCGCGTTATCCCATGCACCGCCGGCATTGGACATGAAGATTGCCATCAGAACACCAGTTACGAGAGAACCAGCCAGCAGGCCGCCCAGTGCGTCTGTGCCAAGCAGAATACCAACCACCAGCGGAGCGGCAACTGCCATCACGCCGGGAACGAGCATTTCTTTTAATGCTGCGGTTGTGGAAATAGCTACGCAGGACTTGTAATCCGGTTTGCCGGTTCCTTCCATGATTCCAGGAATGGTGCGGAACTGACGACGAACTTCCTCGATCATCTGATATGCTGCCTTGGATACGGACTCCATTGTTAAAGCGGAGAACAGGAACGGAAGCATACCGCCGATGAACAGGCCTACGATTACCTTCGGATTCAGGATATCAATGCTCTGCAGTTTTACTGCCTCAGCATAGGATACGAACAGTGCCAGTGCAGTCAGGGCTGCAGAACCGATGGCAAAACCTTTACCCATAGCTGCGGTTGTGTTACCAACAGCGTCCAGCTTATCTGTGATCTCACGGACATGCTCTTCCAGACCGGACATCTCGGCGATACCGCCTGCATTGTCTGCGATGGGACCGTAAGCGTCAACGGCTACGGTGATACCTGTGGTGGAAAGCATGCCGACTGCTGCCAGCGCGATACCGTACAGGCCGCATACCTGGAAGGATACGAGGATACCCACGCAGATCAGGATGATCGGGATACCTGTGGAAAGCATACCAACTGCCAAACCACTGATGATGGTTGTTGCAGCGCCAGTCTCAGACTGCTCTGCGATCTTCTTTACAGAATTGTAATCACCGGAAGTATAAATCTCTGTAACGATACCGATGATCAGGCCTACGATCAGACCTGCGATAATGGAGATTGCTGCTGCATATCCACCAAAGATCATTTTGCTTAAAACAAATGCCACGATGATCACCAGCACGCTGGCGGTGTAAGTACCTGCCTTCAGTGCCTTGTGCGGGTTGGAATTCTCATCGCCTTTTACAAAGAAAGTACCGATGATGGATGCCAGAAGTCCTGCTGCTGCAAGCAGAAGCGGGAAAACAGCACCTGCTGCCTGATAATATACGATACCAAGGGTGATCGCAGATACCAGGGAGCCAACATAAGACTCGAACAGGTCAGCGCCCATGCCGGCAACGTCGCCTACGTTATCACCTACGTTATCAGCGATAACAGCCGGGTTTCTCGGGTCATCCTCCGGGATGCCTGCCTCAACCTTACCTACCAGGTCAGCACCTACGTCAGCAGCCTTCGTATAAATACCGCCGCCAACACGGGCAAACAGAGCGATGGAAGATGCGCCAAGGCTGAAGCCGGACAGAACGTCCACGTTCTTCGTTACCATGTAAACAGCGCCTACACCCAGCACGCCCAGACCAGCTACGCACATACCCATAACTGCGCCGCCGGAGAAAGCGATGGATAACGCTTTGTTCATTCCGCCGGTCTTGGCAGCGTTGGCAGTACGGACATTGGCCTTGGTTGCCACACTCATACCACAGTAACCGGCTGCTGTGGAGAAAATTCCGCCTAACAGGAAGCATACGGCAGTAACCCAGTTGCCGATGCCCACGCCGATCAGCACGAACAGCACGATCACGAAAATAACCAGAATCTTGTACTCAGACATCAGGAAAGCATGTGCGCCGTCGCTGATCGCTGCTGCAATCTCTTTCATCCGGTCAGTTCCGGCATCCTGTTTTCCCACCTTGGACGCAAGGTAGAAGGCAAACAGCAATGCCACAATACCCATAACGGGAGCTAAATACAACATAGAATCCATTTTGAGATCCCTCCTACATAAGTAAATATTACTTTTTTTAATTATGTGGCAAACGCACAAAATTGTCAATCTTGCAATCCCTATTTTTACCCATTTTATACAATACTTAATTTCCAAACTTTGCAGAAAATTTTTCCTGATTCCATTTTCTGCACTTCTTTCCTTGTCACTCCACCCCATTGCTGTTAAAATAAATGATGATACCAGGATTCGCAGGTATCATAGTTGGGGGGATTTCCATGTACTATTTTATTGTAAATCCGGGTTCCAGAACCGGAGAAGGACGAAAGATCTGGCAGGAGACCGAAGCCATTCTCACAGAGAAACGCATCTCCTATGAGGTTCATTTTACCGATCACAAATACCACGCCAGCGAGCTGACCCGCACGCTCTGTGCCAAAGGGGAACCGTTTACCCTGGTGGTCTTGGGCGGAGACGGCACCCTCAATGAGGTGCTCCAGGGGATTACAGAGCCGTCACTGGTGACGCTTGGCTACATTCCCACCGGCTCCGGCAATGATTTTGCCAAGGGATGCCAGATGCCGCTGGATGTGCGGCATGCGGTGCAGAATATTCTGTCCCACAAGTATGTAAAACAGCTGGACATCGGGCAGATTCAAGATCTGTCCTGCAAAAATGCCCGACAGTTTTCCGCGCCCATGCATACTGCCCGGAAATCCAGTCGCTCCTTTCTCGTCAGCGCCGGCATCGGTTTCGACGCTGCGGTATGTGCGGAGGCACTGGACTCTCCCATCAAACGGTTTCTCAATCGGATCCATCTGGGAAAATTTACCTATGTGGGCATCGCCCTGCACCAGATTTTTTCTTCCGCACCGTTTAGGGCCAAGGTGGTATTTGACGGGGAGCCCCACAAAACGTGCCGTTTTTCCAAAACGCTCTTTATCAGCGTCATGAACCTGCCCAGCGAAGGTGGCGGCCTGAAGCTGACACCCGTGGCCGACGGCAGTGACGGTTTTCTGGATGTCTGTATCGTCAACGGGCTGCCCACGGCACTGCTGCTTTTGCTGCTGCCCACCGCATTTTTCGGAAAGCATGTATATTTCCGGCGTTTTGTCACCATCCATCGCTGCCAGTCTGTGCGCATTTACGCGGACCGGCTCCTTCCGGTGCACACCGACGGAGAAAGCTTCGGCACATGCAAGACCGTCCGTATGGCTGCTTCCGGAGCCCAGATCGCGGTGATCTGCGGTGGTTCTAAACAATTTTAGAAAAAAATCTAAAGAACCGTGAAATAATTCTTACAATATACGGAAGTGTCTTGTTCCCTCGGTTTGGCTATGGTATACTTCCGTAAAACATGACATGAAAACCGCGCAACAAACCGGAGGCGAGACCTTGTTTGAACAGTTAAAGAAACGAAAATACGGACTGATCATTCCGATCTATGCAATGATCTATATTCCCTGGTTTTACTACCTGGAACGAACCGTCCAAAATCCCACACATATCATCCATCTGGCCATTGACGACTACATCCCGTTCATCGATGTGTTTATCATTCCCTACATGCTGTGGTTCGGGTACATATCAGCGACGGTGCTGTGGCTTCTGTGGAAGGATAAAAAGGAATACCTGCAGCTGATCACCTTTCTGATCATCGGCATGACGCTGTTCCTGGTGGTTTCCACCCTATACCCCAACGGCCATCAGCTGCGCCCGGCATCCTTCGACCACAATAATATTTTCACGGCCATGATCGCCCGGCTGTACCAGACCGACAGCCCCAACAACATCCTGCCAAGCATCCACGTGTACAACTCCCTTGGTGCCTGGTTTGCGATCCAGAACAGCCGTCTGACCCGGGAACGCCCCCGTCTGCGGATGGCATCCCTGGTGATGACCAGCCTGATCATCCTGTCCACCATGTTCATCAAGCAGCATTCGGTATTGGATGTGGTTCTGGCCTTCGGCCTGGCAGGCATCCTCTATCCGGTATTTTATATGCCCGGATGTCCGGTGTATTATGAAAAGTTGCTCCTGAGCTGGCGGCAGGCACCCCGGGTGAAGACATCCGAGAGCAGAGAATAAGAAAACGCAGTCGCAAAGCGGCAAAAAGCCCACATACCTGACATTGGTTATCAGATATGTGGGCTTTATTTTTACAGCCAGTCTTTTTCTATTGTCTGCTCCAACTGAACAAACATCTCATAATATTTGTCCTTTGTCTGACGAATGATATCCATGGCGATCGCTTCATTATAGGCATGTGCAACATTATTTCTGGAAATCAGCGCAGCCATCCAAAGTTCTTCATCATCAAGCATTCCGGCTTTATATGCCGTCTTTAATATGGTTCTCGGAGATCCTGTTGCTCCCTCTGCATATCCGCTGTTCTGCAGAATTTCTTTCATTGCCTTCCAGGCCTGCCCGAAACAAATCTCGTACAATCCAACCATACCGGCTATTTCCACATTACTGTAAGGTTCCTGGCAGGAATAAATGTCCTTCAAATTGAGCAATGCGGATTTAAAATTCTCAAATTTTTTCATACAGAACAATTCCCTCCCGTTCGATCGACTCCAACAATTCGCTCCTGACCGGTTTATCCAGATTGATGATGTCAAATTCCAGTAACGTGGAGGTTGTTTCGTCCACATCCAGGGTAAAATAATCGCCCTTTCCGCCGCGGAATGCCAGGTCAATATCACTGCGCTCTCTGTAATCCCCCCTGGCCCTCGAGCCAAAAAGGATCAACTTCTCCACCTCATATCTTCTGGCCAGCGCAATCATTTCGTCAATTACTTTTTGCTTGATTCCTGTCCTTTCAGACAAATCTTTTGCTGCCATAATTGCCTCACTTTTTGACGACTAGTTGAACCCGATGACCTTCTGCGCCACCTTATAGGCTGCCACGGAGATCTTTCTGCCGCTTCTTCCCGGCAGGTTCATCGTTCTGCCCAGGATGCCCAGCTTGATCTTCCGGTACAGCTTGGGGGAGGCATTTTTCAGATACTCCCACAGTTCTTTTTTCTTCTCCAGATTTTCCTCGGTACCGGATTTTAACAGCAGCACAGAGGAAACCGTCATCATGATATCCACATAATTGATCATATATTTCCGCAGTTTTCCGTTCATAGGCTTCTTCATGTATTCCACCATGGCGTCTGCGATGATCTTTGTCACAAGGATCTGCTGGTCGATGCGGCCGATCATGATCTTCTCATTGACAGACTGATCCTCTCTTCCGATAAAATACCGGTAAAAGTTCACGTCCAGATAGTACATCTTTTTCACATGGGGCAACGGCTGGAACACAAAAATGTTGTCCACATAGAAAGTATGCTTCGGCAGCTCCAGTCCACAGTCCCACAGCATTTTCGTGCGGTAGATGACAGAATGCATGAGGATATACTGACCCTTGTGCAGGAATTTTACATCATTCCAGCCAAACACCTGCTCTCTGGGGAAAGCCGTCTTATAGCGCATGACTTTTTTCTTCAGTGCGCCCTGCTTTTCATATACATAGTTGCAGATCATCATGTCCACAACCTCTTTGGCGTGTACGAGCTCCTTCAGTGTGCGGAGCACCTTCTGGTAAGCTTCCAGATTCACCCAGTCGTCACTGTCTACCACCTTGAAATACAGGCCGGTGGCATTGCGAAGGCCGGCATTGACCGCCTCGCCGTGACCGCCGTTTTCCTGGTGTACGGCCTTGATAATTGTCGGATACTCTGCTGCATAGCGGTCTGCAATGGCCGCTGTTCCATCCTTCGATCCGTCATCTACGATAATGATTTCCACATCCTCGCCGCCCGGAAGCAGAGAACGAATACAGTTCTCCATATATGCCTCTGAATTATAGCATGGCACTGCAAACGTCAGCAGTTTCATAATTTTTTATCCTCCTGATGGTTTTTCTGTAAAATCTGATCTGCCAGTTCCAGCGCCCGGGCCGTCATGGCATCGATGTTGTAATACCGGTACTCGGCCAGTCTGCCCAGCAGATGAAAATGCGCCATGGGCGCTACCAGCATGGCATACCGGTCATACAGCTGCTGATTGTCCGCATTCATGATGGCGTAGTACGGAATCTGTCCATCCGCCCCGGTGTAAGCCATGGGGTATTCCTTTACGATGGTGGTGCCTTCGCACTTCTGTCCCGTCAGATGCTTGAACTCCGTGATCCGGGTGTAGTCCTCGCTGACGGTATAATTGATGACACTGTGCCCCTGATAATCCGGGCAGTCATGATGCTCGAACACAAAATCCAGGGAACGGTACGGCAGCCGCCCGAAGCAGCATCCGAACAGCTCGTCCACCGGGCCGGTATAGATCACTTCCCCGTCAAACGGTTTTCCCTCAAACAGCACCTGATTGCCGGAAAATGCCAGCAGGCTGTCGGCATCTGTGGAAAGCCGCAGGGTGATGTTTTCGTGATCCAGCATCCGCTCATACATGGCCGTAAAGCCTTCCAGCGGAACGCCCTGATATTTGTCTTTAAAATACCGGTTATCTCTGGAGATCACCACCGGCACCCGGCCGGTCACCGCCGGATCAATCTCCTCCGGCGTCTGTCCCCACTGCTTCATTGTATAATGCAGAAAAATATTTTCATAAACATAATCCGCAATCTCCCGGATCTCCTCCTGCTCCTGCTGCCGCAGCTTCAGGATCGGCACCCGGCTTTCCGCGCCAAAAGTATCCACGAGAAGCTTCTCCAGACGGTCTGCTTTCTCCTGGTCATACACCTGATGCAGGGTGTTCAGGTTGAAGGGCACCGGGATCAGCTGCTCTCCCACCTTCGCCACTACCTCATGTCCAAAATCTCTCCACGCAGTAAAACGGGAAAGGAATGCCCGCACCTGCTCATTATCTGTATGGAAAATATGAGGGCCATACGGCTGTACCAGAATGCCATGGGCATCCTGACAGTCATAGCAGTTGCCGCCCACGTGGTCTCTTCGCTCCACCACCAGCACCTGTCTGCCGTTTTCCGCCAGCACACGCGCAGCGGCCGCTCCTGCTGCCCCCGCCCCTATTACGATCGTATTGTACACAGGGAACCTCCTATCTTTTTTTTAATATGATGCCTGCGGATTGTTCCGTGCTATGCACTCCCACAATCCTCACCACATTCGCATATTGTGGGATTATCATCCCACTTTTATGCTCATATCGGGGCGGGTCCCAAGGTCTCTCACCTACTTATGAGCAAGCTCACATGGGCTTAGACCTTTTGACCCTGGCATCATAACATTATTATATCTGTTTTTGCCCTTAAATCCAATTACAATTTACTTTCATTTTTCATAAATTTTGCCCGAGTACGCGTGAAATGCCGACGGAATGGAATATTTTTCCTCCGCGCTGGCCGCATCCGCCCAGATTTCCTCCGGCCCTGCCTGGGGATCCCGCTCCTCCGTCAGGATCAGGAAGCCTTTCATATGCCATTCCACATGGGTAAAAATATGTTTTGCATCGGGCAGCGGGGTAATTCGAATGGGGGAAAGACCCATCTCTTTGACTAGGGCAAGCGCCTCTTCCTGGGTTCGTGCCCCCGGTACGTTGGGCAGCTCATACAAGCCTGCAAGCAGCCCCTTTTTCGGCCGTTTGCGGATGAGCGTCCGCTCGCCATTCCAGATAACCAGCACCGTGAGATCCTCGATGCGCCGGGGTTTCTTCGGCGTTTTCTTCGGGAATTCATTGATCCTGTCTTCCGCTTTTGCCCGGCAGCCGAACGCCAGCGGGCACTCCTCGCAGTGGGCTTTGCCATTGGGCACACACACCAGCGCCCCCAGCTCCATCCACGCCTGATTGTAGGCGCCGGGACAGTCTTTGGGAATCACTGCCGTGATCTCTTCCTCCACCATGGTCTTTACCGACTGTTTTAAAATATCTTCTTCCCGGCAGAACAGCCGCGACCATACCCTCAGCACGTTGCCGTCCACCGCAGGCACCGGCCGTCCGCAGGCGATAGAGGCCACCGCTCCTGCCGTGTAAGAGCCGATGCCCGGCAGCTTTAACAGTTCTTCGTATGTGTCCGGCAGCTGTCCGCCGCAGGATTCCATCACCACCCGGGCTGCTTTTTGCAGATTCCGGGCACGGCTGTAGTAGCCCAGTCCTTCCCACAGCTTCATAAGCCGCTCCTCTGGCACCTCCGCCAGGCTTTTCACATCCGGCAGCTCTGTCGTGAACCGGTCAAAATAGGGCTTTACCGCCTCTACCCGGGTCTGCTGCAGCATGATCTCCGAGATCCACACCCGGTAAGGGCTCACTTCTTCCCTCCAGGGCAGCACCCGGGCGTGGCTGCGAAACCAGGAAAGCAGGGGACGGGTCATATCGTCTAGGCTGTACGTCCACTCCGTTTTGACAGGGATCTCGGCGTCTGCCGTCAGGCTGTCCGCCGTCACCAGACAGTCAAAGGCCCGCACTTCCACCCCGGCCCGGGCAGCAGCAGCCAGCGTTTCCGCAAAGGCCGGATGCATCGCCGCATTAGCTTCCAGAACCTGCACACCCTTCATCTGGATGACAAAGCAGATCATGGCCCGATAGCCGTCCGCCATACATGCCATCAGCTCCTGCATGTGGCGCACGCCCCGCTCGGTGGGTGCATCCGGGAAACGGGCGATGCCGTCCGCCTCCAGCGTCACACCCTTGACCTCGATGAACCATTTATCTGTTTCTGTTTCCGCATAAAAATCAAACCGGGAATTTCCATACTTTGTCTCGGGCCGGATCAGTTTTACCCCGCCGATCAGACGGCCCTGCTCCAGCAATTCTTTTACGATGACGTTTGGCACTTGGGAATCCATGTTGACCAGCTGACCCGGCCTCCCATCGGTTCCCGGCTTGTACACACTGATCAGATCATAGGCAGTTTTCCGCGCCGGATTGTCACTTTTCTGTATATAAACGGCTGTCCCCGGCACCAGCAATTCCCGGCACCGACCGGTGTTTTTCACATGGCACACCAGCGTCTCGCCGCCCCGGCGCACATGGGCAATGAAGCGGTTCGGACGGCTCTCAAAAACAGCCTCTTCCATTCTCTCATATCTCATAGTTTTTGCCTCCTGCCGTATTATAGCATTCTCAACAACTACTTGCCAGACCCATTCTTTTCCTGTAGGATAGAAAGTGAAAACAGATCATATATATGTTTGTTCATGCAAGAACACATGAGTGAACTGTAAAGAAAGAAAGGCAATATCTATGGATAAAAAAATACAGACAGACGGCATTATTTTTGACGTGGACGGCACCCTGTGGGATTCCACAGAAAGCGTAGCGGCCGCATGGAACGAAATTCTGGAGCACCGGCCCGACGTGTCCTTCCGTGCCACCCCGGACAACCTGAAAAAACTGTTTGGCAGACCGCTTCCGGTCATTGCCAGCATGATTTTCACAAAGCTTTCCAAACCGGAATACCTGGAGCTCATCCAGAAATGCACCGACAACGAGCACGAATTTCTGCATAAGATCCCCGGGAAGCTGTTTTCCGGCGTCAGAGAAACGCTGCTGGCATTGAAGGAGCAGTATCCCCTTTACATCGTCAGCAACTGTGAGGCCGGCTACATCGAGACCTTTCTGGAGGCCACTGGTCTTGGCGACTGCTTCCTCGACCACGAATGTCCGGGCAGCAGCGGCAAATACAAGGCCGAAAATATCCGTCTCATCGTAGAACGCAACACCATCTCTCACCCAGTTTACATCGGAGACACCGACGGCGATGCCCAGGCCTGTCAGGAGGCCGGTGTCCCCTTTATTTTCGCCGGGTTCGGCTTTGGGGAAACCACGCATTATGCTGCAAAAATCGATACATTTTCACAGATTCCGGAGGTGATCGTTCATGGCTGATATTTCCAGAAACAGCATTTCACAGCCGCAGTTCCAGCTTTATGATATGGAGACCTGGGAGCGGGCGGAATATTTTCACTACTACATGGATCTCATCAAAACCCGCTACAATCTCAATGTCAACATTGACATCACCGGATTCATGCAGGTGCTGAAGGAAAAAAATCTGAAATTTTTCCCGTCCATGCTGTACATCGTCATGCGCACGGTAAACACTTTCCGGGAGTTCCGCACCTGCCTGGACAGGGAAGGTCGTCCCGGCTACTGGAATTTCTGCAATCCGTCCTACACCGTTTTCCACAAGGATACCCATACCTTTTCGGATATCTGGAGCCCTTACAGTGAGGATTTTCACACCTTTTCTGAAACCGTGGTGGCTGATATCGCCCGCTACGGCGACGTGAAGGGTGTCAAAGGCCGCGGCGATCGACCGGAAAACTTTGTCCCGGTGTCCAGTCTGCCCTGGCTGTCCTTCACCGGCTATGGCTGCGACACGTATTCAGATTCCCGCATGATCCTGCCCATCATCCTGTTTGGAAAATATTTCGAGCAGAACGGCCGGATGCTGCTGCCCTTCTCCATTTCCGTCAACCACGCGACGGCGGACGGCTATCACAGTTCTTTGTTTTTGAACACCATTCAAAAGAACTGCGATGAGTTCGCCGGGGAATGAGCAGAAAGCAGCTGTGAAGCAATGGAAAGTGCGCGAGCACGCTTCTGTGAATGGCACGGCTAAACTGGTATGACTCTGCAAAAGATGATACTGATTTTTAATTGTCAACTTTATTTTTGAATTTATAGTTGACAATTCTCTTGAAATTGTCTATACTTCGGGATAACCAATACGCGAAAGCCTGTTTCAGGCATGGCCCGCGTAAATCATTTGTTAAGAGGAGTATGGAAAATGGAAATGACTCACGAGAAAACAAGAGAAAAACACAGCATCAACACTTATCAGCTTACCGCCACCGCCCTGATGGCCGCCGTGCTCTGTGCGCTGGCATCCATGTCCATCACCATCGGCATCGTCCCCATCAGCCTGGCGACCTTTGTCATCTATCTGGACGCCTACATTCTGGGTAGCCGCATGGCCACCGTCAGCACGTTCATCTATCTGCTTCTTGGCCTTGTGGGACTTCCGGTGTACTCCGGCTTCTCCTCCGGCCCAGCCAAGCTGTTCGGCCCCACCGGCGGTTACCTGTTCGGCTATCTGTTCCTGGCTTTTATCAGCGGATGGTTCATTGAACGCTTCCCGAAAAACAAGATCCTGCACATTGTCGGCATGGTCATCGCCACCGCTGTGCTTTATACCTTAGGTACCTGCTGGCTGGCTTTTCAGGCACATATGGATGCCCGCGCCGCTCTCATGGCAGGCGTTATCCCGTTCCTGCTGGGCGACGCCATCAAGATCGTCGTGAGTGTCATCGTTGGCCCGGCACTGCGCAAGCGCATCAACCGCATGGAAAACTGACATTTTCTGCGCCCGGCAATGGCACGGTTTCATGCCTATATCGCACTTGATGTAACAATCTATAGAAAAAGCTGCCCTCGGGCATCCGTACCGGATGTCAAAGGACAGCTTTCTTTATATCTGCCTTCATCTATAATATGTCAAATTCCTGATACAGCTCTTTGCGGTATTCTTCATTCGAGACAGCCTTTTTCAGATCCTCCATCCGTCCGGCATCCATCAGTGCTTCACAGAGACGCCCCAGACGCTCCTCGCCCATTTGAACTCCTTTTTCCGTATAACCGATCACCTGAGAATTGTAATCCAGAATCGCTTTCTGCCGCGCTTCATACTCCAGACGCTTCTGCTCATCTGCGCTGAGCTTTTTCAGAACTCCGTAGGCCTCTCCTATGTAACCATCTTTCTCTGCCATTTTTTCAAAGTCCTCCTTCTTCTGCGCCGAAAGAAACCGCATCCACTGGATGATCATTGGCTCCTTCAACTGCTCCGGCGGAAGTTTCTTCAGTTCCAGCACATAAATTTCCAAAAGATCGGTATACTTCTTTTTCGCCTGCTTTGATCTGCTCCGTATACATTCTGCTCAGATAAAAGAGAATCCGTCTCTCCCAAAACGCAAATGGAACTACCTGCATTTCCAGATCAATCTGAGAGCCGTCCTTCATCCGGATCCGCACATCCAAAATACCATATTTCCCCTCTTCTGTTTCTTTTTCCAAAATCGTCGGCAATAATTCTGTGCTTCCAATTTCTGATGGATCTCTGTTCAGAATCGCTGCCAGAAACCCTTTTCTCACTGTCGGATATGCCAGCAGCTCTTTGAAACAATAATCTACCATCGGGGACATGAGGAAATCATCCGCCATTTTCTCACTCATAAAATTCTCCTTTCTTTCTCACACAAAACAGCAAAGAAACAGAGAATTTTTCTGCATTTATTTTAGCACAGTTATCTGTGTTTGAGAAGAAGCTTCTTTCCCGCCGCTCTGTATAAAATCTCATTCTGTTCGTTTGAAGTATCGCCTGATACAGGCATAGAAATATAAGAATCAGGTATTCACCTGAAAAGATACAGACATCATACCACAGCATTCCCGGGATTACAACTACATAAATTGAAAATTTATCCCGCGATGTGCTTCTACCCGAATACATTTCACAGGATAACATTTTCTTTAAAAAAGAAGCCTACGCAGAGTTTTCCTGAAATCTCCCGTAAGCTTCTTCTATATTTTTAGCAATTACATATTTCCAAATAATTTTTTCACATTATTGTAGAACACATCTTCCTGAGCCGCTTCCGGCAGTCCGCAGGTCAGTACCTTCTGGATCTCCACAGACGGATGATGGAACGGGAAATCAGTACCGAACATGATCCGGTCAGCACCCACCTCCTCATAAGCCTGCTTGATCTTGACACCCATGGGCATGCCGGACATTTCCAGATAAATGTTGGGATGGCGCTTTGCCATCTTGATAGCGGCATCGATGTATACGCCGTGTCCATGACCCATGTGGATCATCACCACTTTTACCTTTGGAAAACGCTCTGCCAGCAGCGCGATACTCCAGGGCAGGGAATACGGGGGATGACCGGAGTGGATAAACACCGGGATGCCGCGCTTTTCGGCTTCTTCCATCACCGGGTCTACCATCTCATCGTCTGCCACGAACGCATGGCGCAGCGGGTTCATCTTGATGCCCTTGAACCCCTCCTGATCCACATAACGCTCAATCTTCCGGCGACATTCTTCCGCCCCTTCCGTGGGATTGACGTACACCAGCGGCCAGAACCGGTCAGGATGCTGCCGCCAGGCCTCCAGCACACCCTCGTTTCCGTTGTGATCCTTCGCACACAGAACCGTTTTCTCGATCTCATATTCATCCATAAAGGACAGCAGCACGTCCGGCGTACCTTCCACGCCTGCCCAGCTGCCGAATTGCCCGATATGGGCATGTGCATCTATTTTCTTCATAAATATTTCTCCTTCACCTGCTCCGCAGGCCGTTCGCTCGATGATGGCGCAAGCATATTATGATACCCTTCGAATTGCTCCGTGCTTCGCACTCCCGCAATTCTCGCCCACCATTCGCATATCGTGAAGCTGCCGCTTCCCTTTTATGCTCATGTTGGGGCGTGTCCAAAAGTCTTTCACCCACCTGCATGCAAGCATGCGTGGGTTCAGACCTTTGTCCACTGGTATCATCACATCTGTCTCAGGCGGTTGAGTACCTTGGAGGACTGCAGGATGGTGATCACGACAGACGCAATGATGATCCCGATGACGGTCTGCGCGGTAATGGTCGGTGTGGTTGCCAGTGCTGCTGCGGGGCTTAACAGGATGATCTTGGCAATGGTGTAGCCCAGGATCTGGCAGATGCCGCCCACAATAGCGCCGATGAGCCAGTTGCCGTTCTTATCCGGCAGTACTTTCTCCACGATGGTTCCCATGACAAAGGCCATGACGCCTTTGATGAGAAACGTGGGCACGACCCACATGAAAAATCCGCCCAGCAGGTCAGACATGGCTGCGCCCACAGCTGCTGCCGCTGTGCCATGCTTTCTTCCCAGCACCATCACACCGATAAAAATCGCACAGTCACCCAGGTGGGTGTAGCCGCCGGTGATCGCATTGGGAATCTTGAACGTGTATGTACATACAAAAATGATTGCCGCCATCATTGCGGTCTTGGTAAGCTGTTTCATAGACTGATCCATCATAAACACTCCTTCTGCTTTTCGTTTGTCCAACTATACTTCATATAGTGGTTTTTTGAAATATCCAGTTTTGTGTTTTTTATGCAGGCCAGTTTGAAAAATCGCATGCACCGCAGGGACGCTGTTCTCTGTTTTTTATGCTTCCAACAGCTTGTCCACGCTGACCAGCTTCACGCAGAGAGCAAACAGATCTGCGGCCTGCGCCATTTCCTCCGGTGTGGGGAAGGAGGGTGCGATACGGATGTTGCTGTCTTTCGGATCCTTTCCGTAAGGGAAGGTAGCGCCTGCACCAGTCATGACCACACCGGCCTCCTTGCATTTTGCCACGATGGCCTTTGCGCAGCCCGGGAGCGCGTCAAAGGAAATAAAGTAGCCTCCCAGCGGCTTTGTCCACTCGCCGATGCCAAGGCCTCCCAGCTCTTTTTCCAGAATATCTGTCACTGCCTCGAATTTCGGACGCAGGATAGCTGCCTGCTTGCTCATATGTTTCTTCATGCCCTCGATATCGCCGAAGAAACGCACATGGCGCAGCTGGTTGAGTTTGTCGTGGCCGATGGTCTGAATGGTCATCTGCTTGCGGATCTCGCTTAAGTTTGCCTCCGATGCCGCCAGCGCAGCGATACCGGAGCCGGGGAAGGTTACCTTGGATGTGGAAGAGAATTTATAAACCATATCCGGGTTACCGGCCTTGGCACATTCTGCCAGAATCTCCGGCTGCTCCACCTGGTTGTCGTCGTATAAATGATGAATACAGTAGGCATTGTCCCAGTAAATCCGGAAATCCTCTGCCGCAGGCTTCAGATTGGCAAAACGGCGGATGGTCTCATCGGAATAGGAATAGCCCTGGGGATTGGAATATTTCGGCACACACCAGATGCCCTTGACGGATGCATCCTCTGCCACCAGTTTTTCCACCAGATCCATATCCGGGCCTTCCGGGGACATGGGCACGTTGATCATCTCGATGCCAAAATGCCCGGTGATGGCAAAGTGCCGGTCATAGCCGGGCACCGGGCAGAGGAACTTCACCTGATCCAGCTTGCACCAGGGAGTGCTTCCCAATACGCCATGGGTCACAGACCGGGATACGGTGTCGTACATGATATTCAGGCTGGAATTACCGTACACGATCACCTGCTCCGGCGTTACCTCCATCATATCTGCCATCAGCTTTTTGGCCTCCGGGATACCGTCCAGAACGCCGTAATTGCGGCAGTCCAGTCCCGCTTCTGTCTTCAGGACACTCTCGCTGGTGAGGACATCCATGATTCCCATGGAAAGGTCAAGCTGTGCTGCAGACGGCTTTCCTCTGGACATATCCAGCTTCAGGCCCTTGCCCTTGGCATCCTCATACTGCTTCTCCAGCTCCTTCTTTAACTGCTGCAATTCTTCCTTCGTTCTCTGTGCGTACCCGGTCATCTTGTTACCTCCTGTAAAAAAAATCTAATTTGTTTTTCATTTTAGTATATTAGTATAATTTGTTTTTCTTTGCAAGTGGGAATACTACGGGCAGAGATTTAAAAAGTAAAGAAAGGTGCTGCCTGTGGTTCGATATGGTTTTGTTCTGTTCTGCCTTTTTACCGGTATTTGCCGCTTCGTTTTACAATCACATGCATATCGTAATCTCTGGCCATCCAGTCACGGCCCGAGAGCGACTGACAGTGACTCCCTTCCGTGCGCGATCCATCGGCTGCGCGCATCCAACGTTCCGGCCTTCCCCTGGGGACTTTGTTTCGTGGCCGCTGCTGATTATTTTTTAATCTTTGAAAAAAATGACCCGCTGGGGCTTCTTTTGGCATGGACACCGATGGCTATTTACCGGTGCGGCATTTTTCTGTACTGCATGGCCCGGCTGTGCTGGCGCAGCAAATTTCACGGCCGCATTATGTATGCTCCCGGCCTGCTCTTCTGGATTCTGTTCTCCATGATCTGTCCGCCGGTCGCTTACCTGTATATGACTCTGGTGGATTTTTTTGCAAAAAAGCAGCAGAAAGCATTTGCCCTGGGGCTTTTCTTTCTGCTGCTCTGTGATCTGTGTGTGGTTTTGTCTTTTCTTGGACTGGAAGTTTGCCGTCCACTGATCTGGATATTCTATATTCCGGCACTGGTGTTGCTCACTTACGCAGATACTTCCCGTAGTTGCATCCATGATACCTGAGAATAAGTTCTTTCCAACCGACACCGAACACCTGTCACTGTCCAATCATGCCGATATCTTGGTACGTTTTCAGGCATTCTTCCCCGGCAAATGCCGCAGCACCTTTCGGTACAGCAGGCCGCCCGCCACTGCCGCAGCAATCTCTGCCAGCGGGAAGGTGACCCAAATACCGTTTAATCCCGCAATGCGCACCATGACGGGAGCCAGGATCGGGATGACCGTCATCTGCCGGAGCAGGGAAATGCTCAGGGAATATTTGCCGATGCCCAGTGCCTCAAAGGTTCCGGCCAGCACCACACCCACGGAAGAAATGATAAAGCCGGTGCTGATGATGCGCAGGCAGGCGGTACTGATGGTCAGCAGCTCTCCCTGGGCATGGAAGAAGGACAGGATGAAGCCGGGCACTGCCAGAAACAGCACGGTTCCCACAGTCATGATGACACCCACCACCAGAAGACCGGTGCGCACCGTCTCATTCATCCGCTTGTAATTGCGGGCGCCATAGTTGTAGCCCACGATGGGACGCAGTGCCTGCACCAGACCGCTGGACGGCTGGTAAACAAACGTCTGTAATTTATAATACAGGCCAAAGGCCGCCACGCCCACCTGGGAAGCTGACGTCAGGATGCCGTTGAGCACGCTGACAAGGATGGAGGGCATACACATCACCAGCGTGGACGGGATGGCGATTTTATAAATATTTCCCATAATGACGCCGTTGAACCGCATATATTCCAGCCGAACCTTTACCTGGGAAACGCCTCTTCGGTACAGGAGCACGATGAGCACAAGGGAAACGATCTGTCCGATGACTGTGGCGATGGCCGCACCTGCCACCCCCATTTTCGGACAGCCGAATTTTCCGAAAATCATAATGGGGTCAAGAATGATGTTCACCACAGCACCCACCAGCTGGCAGCCCATGGGCACATACATGATGCCTTCTGCCTGGAATATTTTTTCCAGAACAATATAGATCAGCGTCCCGAAGGAGGCACACATGACGATCCGCCCGTAAGTGGTACTCATGCCAAGGATCTCCGCATCTTTCGTGTACATGGCAAGATACGGCTTTGCCAGAAACAGGCCGATGAGCACAACCCCGACAAAATGCAGCAGCCCCGCCAGCATGGCCTGACTGGCCACCTCATCTGCCTCTTCTCCCCGTCCGGCACCCACCGCCCGGGAAATGAGGGAGTTCATGCCGACACCCACGCCCACCGCCACAGACAGGATGATATTCTGTAACGGAAAAACAAGGGATACCGCCGTCAGCGCCTTTTCTCCCATGGCAGATACGTACATGCTGTCCACAATGTTATACATGGATGTGGTAAACATGGAAATCATCGGCGGTATTGCCATGGTCAGCAACAATCTCATCACCGGCTTCGTCCCCATGGGATTCGCCGCAGGTTTCTTTTCTTCTGTCATTCTTATTTCCTTTCTTTTCAAACATAAAAAGGACCATATACCCGCTGTTTTTCTCAGAAACAACAAAATATATAGTCCCGTTGGACACGTACATGCAATTACCGCTTAGTATCGTAGCACAACGCCAATTCCCGTGTCAAGCATTTTATTTTACAGTTCACTCGTATGTTCTTGTGTCCAGATTCCATGCTTGCATATAAACCATCTTTCCTACACACCTTCTAAATCGAAGGGCGGGATAAAGCTTTCCTCGGCGGTATCTCCTTCCTGGATAAATCCATTTTCCACCCCAAGCAGCACCGCGTAGTCCACCAGCGTGTCATACTCATCCGCCGAAAGCTTCCTTCCCAACTCGGGAAATGTTTTTTCGATGCCCGGCATGGGCGTGTACTGGTTCATGATGCTCAAAAATATCTGCTCGCCATACGTCTCATGGAGATAGGCCAGCACCGACATGGAATCCGACAGCTGCCCCGGCAGGGCCAGATGGCGCACGATAACGCCCCGCTTCATCATTCCGGCATCGTCAAAGACGGCCTCCCCTGTCTGCCGCACCATTTCCGCCAGCGCTTCCTTTGCCCGGTCGGGATAGTCCGGCGCCTGACTGTAACGCGCCGCCAGCGCCGGATCCATATATTTGAAGTCCGGCAGGTAAATATCCACCAGTCCGTCCAGCAGCCGCAGTGCCTCCGAGTACTCATACCCGCCGGTGTTGTACACGATGGGCAGATCCAGTCCGCTGGCCCGGGCCTCTTGGAGCACCGGCGCCAGCGCCGGAAGGTAATGGGAGGGCGTCACCAGATTGATGTTGGCCGCCCCCTGTTTTTTCAGAGAAAAGAAAATCTCCAGAAGCCGCTCCGGGGAAATGTCTTTGCCCGCCCTTCCATCGGAAATATCCCGGTTCTGGCAGAAGACGCAGCCCAGATTACAGCCGGAGAAAAACACCGCGCCGGAACCGTTTTCCCCGGAAATGCACGGCTCTTCCCAGTAATGCAGCGCCGCCCGGGCCACCCGCAGCGTTTCCGTTACGCCGCAGCGCCCCCGCTGTCCCTGACTTCGTTTTGCCCCGCAGTCTCTCGGACAGAGACAGCAGGAAGAAAATGTCCTTATCTCCATCACAGCGCCCCCAGCAGCACGAACATGGCTGCTGAAACACAGGCCCACACGCCGGAGATCCAAAACAGCACCCGGCTCCAGGTCCCATGGCCGTCCGCTTCCCGCTCCTGCCCCCAGATGCAGGCAAAAAACAGGCCGGTGAACAGCAGCAGCAGAATGTATCGCACATTCATCGTGCAGATATGGGGATATTCCAGACAAAATTGAAAATAGGACAGCAGATACACTGCAGATCCCAGCAGCAGGAACCATTTTTCCATAGTTAAATGATGCCGGTACGTCACGATGCTGCGGACAATGGCGTAAGCTGCCAGCGCCACCAGCCCCACATTCATCCAGAACAATACCATCCCGGCGATGGTGAGCCCTCTGCTTTCCTGATAAAAATCCGTCTGTCCGAAGATGGCCGTCTTCAAAAGTCCCAGAAATACGTTGAATTCCCGGTAGGTGCCCGCCTCCTCGAACTGCACGTCCAGATGGGCGAACTGGTACGGGGAAAAATCAAAGAACCGCCGCAGCACCGGAATATTGCCGATGAACTGGGGATCGTCCAGCTTTAGTTTTTCCGCATAATTTAACGGCACGCCGAACAGGATCTTGTTGCGCAGCGGCGCCCACAGCCCCAGGGGAAATACCACCAGACCAAAGGGGATAAACTGGCCGAAATACCGTTTCCAGTTTTTCCGCTCCCGCCACAGCTTCACAAGGAAACCCCCCGCCACCGCCGGTGCCACCAGCCCGGCCGATACCTTGGCCATCATGGCGCAGCCGATCATCACCGCCAGAATGAGGATGTTTTTCAGGGAACTGTCCCGATACCAGCGGATGGTGTAAAGCACCGCGCCCATCATGAAAAACAGCGCCAGCTCGTCATTGTTCACACTGCCAGAAAGCAGCACCAGCGTTGGATGAAAGGCGATGAGCAGAAGCCCCGCGTACAGCGCCTTTCCTTTTACTTCGAATTCTTTCAGAATCAGATAGGCAAACAGCAGAATGCCCATGGAATAAAACACCGTCAGCAGCTGGATATTTTCAATGGCCAGCTCCAGCTCCACGCCCAGCTTCACATTCAGCTTCACCCACAGCGCCGCAATGGCATGGTGCAGCGGCGGATGGGAAAAGCTCCAGGCCGTTCGGGTGTCAAAATCTGGCAGATGGTGATTGTAATACAGATAGCCGATGTAGCCCAGATGGCCCATGGGATAGTCAAAGATCAGCGTATCCTGCTGCCGCATATAGCAGCTCGTATAAAAAATATAATTAAGTTTCAGGCAGAGGCTGGCCACAAAAATGCCGTCCACCGCCCGTGCCTCTGTCCACCGCTTTTTCCCGGTGAGCACCGCAGCCCACACCAGCAAGACAGCAAACAGAAAAAGACAGGGTCTGGTGCCGTAGCTGCCGCCCAGCAGGCCGTTGAGCAGCCGGAACAGCTCCCAGCCCCCCAGCACCGCGACAAACAGCAAGGCCAGCATCAGCACACCGTCCCGTTCAAAACTTTTTTTCATCTATTCTTCCTCACTCTCCGAACAGTCGGTTTACCGTCTGGATCCGGGCATCCACCTGTCCGTAAAAATCCCGGGCCCCGTCATAGGGCGTCAGGAAAAATAACCGCAGCAGATACAGGTTCATCTGCTTTTGCTCCTCCTCATTTCCCGAAGCCAGCAGCTCCCCCATCCGTTTCAGGAAAAAATGCCACATACAGACGAACCGCTCATAGGCGGCCACATCCGGCACATCCAGCCATTTCTTCACCTTTACCTTCGTGCGCTTCTCTTTTTTACACTCATCGGTCTGTAAAAAATACCGGAAAGATTCCTCTTCGTACACCCGCCCCAGGGGAAACAGCCGACAGATGCCCGGCCGGTACGGATGCACCGAACAGCGGCCCTCTTCATTTAAAAAGGCACAGGCTTCCTCCGCTCCCGCCATTTTCAGGTTGGGCAGGATCAGACCGTCCACCACGTGCAGCTCCAGCGCCCGGGACAATACTTCCTCCGGCGGCAGGGAAAGCCCCTGACAGAGCCGGTGCATGTCCAGCGGATCCAGCACGATACTGTTTCCCATGCCCCGGCAGCAGGCAGAACAGCCCGCGCAGTCGTTGCAGCCCGCTTTCACCAGGTCGTTGGCCGTGTACAGCTTTCCATCTGAGATTTCCTGTAAATCAACCTCTCGTATCATCGTTTATCCTCTTTCTTTCCGCAGGCCCTTGGGATAATGATTTTTCACCACATCCCCGCTTCGCTTGCCCCAGCCCAGCGGATAACCGTCCGCCAGCACCAGACACCAGCCATCCGCCCCGGGCGCGTCCGCCGGCAGGCTCTCGCCCCTAAGATACCGCACCGCCCGGTCATCGCCTGCGCAAACTTTTGTGTCACAGCAGCTTTTCGCCTCTTCGGCCCGCAGTGCCTGGGCCAGCGCCTGGGCCGGTTCAAACCGGTTCTTCTTCAATGTTCCCAGTTCCAGTCCCGCCCGCAATACCTTGAGGCCATTCAGATCCACAGCAGACGGCACCAGCCACAGATGATCGCCGAACAGCTCCAGATGGGCGCTGCCTGGCGCACCGGCAAGGGCTGCCTGGATTTGCAAAGTCACTAGCAAGGCCAGTTTTTCTCCATTTGTCTCGATCTGTATCTGCCCTTTCGACGTTTTCTCCATCTCAGAGCACTGATCTTTCGGCTGCGCAGACCGCTTCTCATCTATTGCATTTCCGTTTCGCATCTCCTGTGCCCCATGCATCACAACTTCCGGTTCCACCAGAGCATCCTTCACAAACTGCGAAAACAACAGCCTTGCCTCGTCCAGCGCAGACACGCTCTTGCCGCCTTTGTTTTTCTTCTGCTTCTTTTCCCGGGCCGGGACTTTGCTTTCGTTTCCGGCATCTGTCGATCCAGGCACGCCCAGCAGCGTACTCTCCGGGTATGTGCCGTCCCGCACAAGCACTGCCGCGAAATGGCCCTCGCCCCGCAGCTTATGGGGCCACAATCGGTACGTTTCTACTGTACTTTGCAGCGCATGTTCCACCCATTCCGGATGTCCCGGCGCGAACCAGCCGTCAAAGGGGGCTTTGCGCACCAAATGAAAATCGGGATGCAGCTCCAGAAATGCCCCGATGGTTCCCTCATTTTCCTCCGGTGCAAACGTACATGTGGAGTACACCAGCGTCCCGCCGGGCAGCAGCATCCGGGCCGCCGCTTCCAGAATGCCCTGCTGCCGTTCTGCACAGTGCTTCACATTGTCCGGGCTCCACTGTTCACACGCCTCCGGGTCTTTGCGGAACATCCCCTCACCGGAGCAGGGAGCGTCCACCACGATCCGGTGAAAGAATGCCGGAAACCGCTCCGCCAGCCGATCCGGCGTCTCGTTGGTCACCACTGCGTGGGCAATGCCCATCCGCTCCACATTCTGAGCCAGGATCTTCGCCCGGGCCGGGTGGATCTCGTTGGACACCAGCAGACCCACGCTCTTCATGTCCGAGGCAAGATGGGTCGTCTTGCCGCCGGGAGCCGCACACAGGTCCAGCACCCGCTCCCCGGGTCTTGCTCCTGCCAGCTCTCCCACCGCCATGGCGCTGGGCTCCTGCATATAGTAAAGTCCCGCCTCGTGGTACACATGCCGACCAGGCCGGTCTTCCTTTCCATAATAAAAGCCGTTTCTCGTCCAGGGCACCCGTTCCAGAGAAAAGGGAGCCAGCGAAAGGAAGGCTTCTTTTGAAAGCTTCCCGGTATTCACCCGCAGAGCCTGGGCCTCCGGCTGCTCATAAGCCGCCCGGAAATCCTCATATTCTTCCCCGAGGAGCCGTCTCATCCGTTCCTCAAATGCTTTTGGCAGTTCCATTTCTACACTCCGATCTTCGGACAGATGTCATTCAGACAGCATCTGTCGCAATAGGGCTTCGTCCGGGCCGTGCACACTTCCCTTCCGTGGTACACCAGCCGATGGCAGAAATCGCTGCCCTCCTCCGGCGGGATCAGCTTCCACAGCGCCATCTCCACCTTCTTCGGCTCCTTGATCTGATCCACCAGCCCCATACGGTTCACCAGACGGATGCAGTGGGTGTCTGTGACGATGGCGGGCTTGCCGAACACATCCCCCATGATCAGGTTGGCACTCTTTCTGCCCACACCGGGCAGCTTTAACAGCGCGTCGAAATCATCCGGCACCTTGCCGCCGTACTGTTCTTTTAATATTTTCATACAGGCGCTGATGTCTCTGGCCTTGCTTTTGCCCAACCCGCAGGGCTTCACAATCGCCTCGATCTCCTCCGGCGTTGCTGCCGCCAGGGCATCCACATCCGGGAACTTCTTATATAAATCCTCCACCACCACGTTGACGCGGGCGTCGGTACACTGGGCTGCCAGGCGCACGCTCACCAGAAGCTTCCAGGCTTCGTTGTAATCCAGCGTACATCCCGCATCCGGGTATTCTGCTTTCAGGCGCTCGATGACAGTCAGCGCCATTTCCTTCTTTGTCATAGGTAATCCCCTCGCATCTTTTCTTCTGTTCCCGTTATTTTACCATAAAACCGCGCAGCAGGCAACGAATGGCGCGGGTGAACTGTTGTACTTATTTTTCGTTATTTTCCTTCCTCTTTTTCGTAAAAGTTGAAAAATTTTCTATTTTCCAGTGAATTTTTTGTTAAATTTTTTCTCCTTTTTTGGTTGACAGAGCAAGATATGATGACTATAATCTGGAAATAAGCAAGGACGCGAGATGATCACTCGGGTCCTTTTTCTTTTTCTATCACGTGATGCTGCCTGTTTTCCTTTCACAGGTAAGGCCGGAAAAAGAATCGCCGAGTTCGAAAATGAGGAGGAAAAAATTATGTATTCATCTGTAGACGTCATCTGGACCCTGTTAGGCGCTGCAATGGTATTCTTCATGCAGGCCGGCTTCGCTCTCTGTGAAGCGGGAATGACCCGGGCGAAAAACACCGGCAACATTCTGATGAAAAACCTTATGGATTTCTGTATTGGAACACCCTGTTACTGGCTGGTAGGCTTCGGCATCATGTTCGGAGGCACCGGCGCCCTGATCGGCGGTTTTGATCCGTTCATCCGCGGCACCTACGATTTCGGAACCCTTCCCACCATGTGCTACGTGATTTTCCAGACAGTGTTCTGTGCAACCGCAGCAACCATCGTATCCGGTTCCATGGCAGAGCGTACCAATTTCAAAGCATACTGCGCATACAGCGCACTGATCTCCCTCGTGGTATATCCCATCTCCGGTCACTGGATCTGGGGCGGCGGCTGGCTTTCCGCTCTGGGCTTTCATGATTTCGCAGGAAGCACCGCAGTCCATATGGTAGGCGGCGTGACCGCCTGCATTGGCGCCAAGATGCTTGGACCCCGTATTGGAAAATATGGAAAAGACGGCAGAGCCCGTGCGATTCCCGGCCACAACCTGACTGCAGCTGCCCTGGGTGTCTTCATCCTCTGGTTCTGCTGGTTCGGTTTCAACGGCTGCAGCACCGTTGCCATGAGCTCTGATGCAGATATGGTCAGTGCCAGCCAGATCTTCATGAACACCAACATGGCAGCAGCTATTGCTACCTGCACCGTTATGATCTTTACCTGGATCCGCTATAAGAAACCCGATGTTTCCATGTCCTTAAACGGTTCCCTGGCAGGACTGGTAGCCATCACTGCAGGCTGCGATATGGTATCCGTTACCGGCGCCTTTTTCATTGGTCTCATCGCAGGTATTGCCATTGTCCTTTCCGTAGAGTTCTTTGATAACAAAGCAAAAATCGACGATCCGGTGGGCGCCATCTCCGTTCACGGCGTGTGCGGCGCACTGGGCACCATCCTCACCGGCTTCTTCGCCCTGGACGGCGGCGTGTTCTACGGCGGCGGTTTCCATTTCCTGGGCGTTCAGGTACTGGGCGTTGTGGCAGTGATTGCCTGGGTACTCGTAAGCATGAACATCATTTTCCGCGTCATCGACAAGGTCATCGGCCTTCGTGTACCGGCTGATGTGGAGATCGACGGTCTGGACTACCACGAGCACGGTCTCGTCAGCGCTTACTCCGGTTTCTCCATCACAGACGTGGCAACCGGCATGGAAGTCAACGACAACACCGATCTGGGCGAGAGCGAATACGCAAGAGCTTCCCAGAAACAACGTGAGGCTGCTGTCAGCGTGACCCGCACCGAATCCATCGGCGGCACTGCAACCGGCATGTACAAGGTATCCATCATTGCCAAGCATTCCCGTTACGACAAGCTGAAAAATGCCCTCAACGAACTGGGCGTTACCGGCATGACCGTCACACAGGTGATGGGCTGCGGCATCCAGAAGGGCGCAGGCGAGAAATATCGTGGTGCTGAGCTGGACGTAAACGTTCTTCCGAAAATGAAGATCGAGGTCATCGTCGGAAACATCCCGGTGGAAAAAGTCATCGAGACAGCCAAGAAAGCCCTCTACACCGGCCACATCGGCGACGGCAAGATTTTCGTATACGATGTACAGAAGGTGGTAAAGGTTCGTACCGGAGAGGAAGATCTGGACGCACTGAAGGATGTAGAGTAAACAAAAGCATTTCCACATTTCTTTCTTCTTTAAAAAAGAGGAGCATGCCCGAAAAGCTGCTCCTCTTTTTCATTTATGTATTTATTTCTCCTGATCCAGAAGCTTCTCATATTCCGCTGCCGGTAAGGGTTTCGAAAACCAGTATCCCTGCCCCAGATCACACCTGGCCTGCCGCAAAAACTCTGCCTGCTCTTTCGTCTCGATCCCCTCACAGATCACCTTGTATTCCAGTCCCTTCATGACGCGGATCACAAATTTCAGGAATGTCCTTCCCTTTTCAGACGACATGCAGTTCATGAGAAATGCCTTATCCAGCTTCACTGCATCCACCGGCACATCCACCACCACATTCAGGATCGAATACCCGGCACCAAAATCATCCATGGATGTGTGGAATCCGGCCGTCTGAAAGTCCTGGAACAGCCGCCGGATATTATCATAATCATTAACAGTTGCCGTTTCTGTCAGTTCCACCTCGATGAGTGACGGATCCACTCCATACTGTTCCAGCACAGCACGATATTTTTCCACCGTGTCGGCATCCTGTGCGTGCAGAATGGAACCATTTACCGCAACAGGCAGAAGCTTTCGCCCCTCATCCCGGCATTTGCTTAAAAATGCGGCCACCTGCTCCAGCACGTAGAAATCCAAATCCACGATCCGGCCGTCCTTTTCCAGCGTGGCAATAAACAGATCCGGCTCCATCAGGGTGCCATCCTCCTGTCGCCACCGGGACAGCGCTTCCGCTCCTGCAACGGTATTATCCTCCAGACGCACTTTCGGCTGGAAATACACCTCGATCTCATGATTTCTGATCGCCGACCCAATACCATTTAACGTCTGTATTTCCAGTTCCTGCTGCTTTGCCAGATTCTCATCATACAGAAAAGTCATATTGGGAGAACTGGGCTGAATCTGTTTTCTCGCATAATTGGCCGCATCAATGGCCTCAGAAGCACTTTCACAGCTGGCATTGATCACATAGATGCCGCTGCGCAGCCGTACCCGGACCTCCGGATGCCAGAGCATCTGCCGGCTGCAGAACTCCCGGTTGATCCGCTCTACACCCTTCATGGTATCATTCACATCCGTGACAGGGCGGAATAAAATGAACTGATCCGATACCACCCGGGAAAAATAGATATCTCCCACATCGGTTTCCTTCATATTTTCCATAACGGCATCACAAAAATCCTTCAACAGCTGATCGCCGCTGCAATATCCGTACTGCTGGTTAAAATATTTGAAATTTTCAAAATCTGTGTAAATGATCACATAGCTACCTGCCAGTTCCCCTACAATCCGGCGTTCCACCTCTTCCTTAAAACGGGAAAAGGAAATGAGACCGGTGAGGCAATCGTATTCCAGCAGGTTGGATGCTCCTCTGGTCAGCGCATTTACGGACGGATTCTTCGCCATGTGAATGGAAATGAGCTTCGTCACTTCTCCCAGCTGCTTCCGGTCCTTCTCCGACCAGTAACGCTTCTCCTTACATACCACATAGGAAATGGCACCGATATAGCTGCCATCCTGGTACAGCGCTGCATAGAGCACCGTCTTGGCATCTCTTTGCATGAGCAGATCTCTGGCCTCATCGGAATACCTGTACATGCTGTCATACTGCAATACGGTTGTGCCGTGTTCGTCATAGCTGTGGAACAGGGTCAGGAAATCTTCTTTCCGGAAGGATCCCGGCACATCCAGTGCCCCGGGGATCCCCTCCGCACACCACTGGTACTGTTTACCTGCCAGCCTGCCTTTCACATCCGTGCGTACCACTGTGATCCGATCCAGATCGAACTGATAACCGATCACTTTCAGAAGCAGATGGATGGCCAGACTGAAATTGTTCATTTTCTCGAAGATTTCAAAGGCGGTAGATATGATATCGTTGTGCAGGTATCTGGCATCCACATCCTCCACCTTCGCATCATCCAGATTCCATGTCTCATATCTTCTTAAGCAGTCGCAGAATACATACCGGTTGCGTCCGGTTTCCTTGGCTCTGCAAAGCGCCCAGTCTGCATTGCCGAACAACTGCTCATACGTATAACCGGATATATTTTCCGGCAGAAAACACACCCCTGCACTGCATGTCATATGATACGTTTCTTCCGAAAAACGAAGCCGTCTGGTGGCCTCCACCAGCTCTCCTGCCTTCTTCACCAGCCTGTTGTGGTCAATATCCTTTAAAAGAACCACGAATCCATCTCCACTGACACGCATGATCACATCTCCGGGGCGGAACAGGGACAGCAGAAGCTGTGCAAAGGTCTCCAGCGCCCGGTCCCCAAACAGGTGCCCGTAGCTGTCATTGACACCTTTGAAATAATCAATATCCAGCATCATCAGTCCACAGGAAGCATAAGGATCTTTCTGAGAAAGATAGGTGCTGATCAGCTCCGTTCCGCGGCTGCGGTTGTACAGGCCGGTAAGGGAATCTCTTTGTGCCTGCTCTTCCAGCAACCGTTCCACGGTCACGTCACGGATAATGCCCGTCACAAATCGATCATCCACCGGTTGAAGTTCTACCTGCTTCCGCCTGATGGAACCTCCTTCCACCATACGGATCTCCGCCGATTCCTCCCGGCTGCCTTTCAGTAGCTGCGCAAAAATATCCCGGTCCTCCGGATGGATCCAGCTGCGGATCTCCGAGGAATCCTGCCAGTGCAAAACCTCCCGACAGCAGTTTTCCTGGTCGCTGAAAAATACCATACGATCTTCTTCTTTGTCGTAGGCATACACGTAAATACCACTTCTGCGCAGCGTCCTGGCAAACGCTCCCACTTCTATTTTATCTGTGCGCTTCATTCGTTGATTCCTCTTTCGGGTTAAGCCTTTTTCCTAATCCCATGTTACCATAATCCCGAAAGACCAGTCAAGGTATTACATATACACGTTCACTGGCATCACAGAAATCGCCTCACGTCCTCTGCCAGCTGCTCCTCCAGCGCCATGAGCCGCCTGGTGATATCTTTTGCCTCCTCGTCTGCCGCCGCATACTGGTTCAGATATTTCCCCAGGGATTTCACACCCATGTTGCAGCCATCCGTCATCAGCCCGGCGATGGTGGCGTCCGACTCGTTCATCACCAGCCGGACATTGGTTTTCATCCAGGACATACCCTTGGCCATGGGATTCGGCTCCTTGCCGTCATCCCCGTAGGACGCCAGCAGCTCCTCGATCTCCCGCTCCAGCACCCGGTGTTTGTCCTTGCACGCCTCCAGCAGCTTTTTCAGTTCCTCATCCTTCACGTAGTCCATCACATCGTGGATGGACGCCGTGCCCATCTTGATGCCCGCGTCACATTCCCGCAGCAGTTTGATCGTATCCGGTTGAATCATGCTGTTTTCCACTCCTTTCCCGTATTCAGAAACAGTATGTGTTATTTTGGGAAAAATATGCGTTACAGTTCACTCGTATGCTCTTGTAGACAGATTCCATGCTTGCATGAAAATCTGGCTGCATGAGCATACCTACAGAACCTGCCACCGGCAGCTTCTTTCGGATGCAATGCAGCGAAGGGAGCGCCTGGTCATGAGCAAAAATGAGCTGCGAAGCAGCGGAAAGCATCAAAGATGCGGTTTTGCGAATGGCGCGGGTGAACTGTAAATGTGGAGATGAGTTTCTTCTATATAAATATAACGTTGTAACATTTTTTCGATTGTAGTATAGTAGGTATCTGAAAAAGTTCCGCTTTGGCGGAAGAAAGGATTGCATACATATCATGGAAGAAAACACATCACAAAAGCAACTGACCCACTTTCCCGGCTGGCTGGCACTTGCCATCGCCGTCACCATCAACAGCTTCGGCGTTGTCCTGATGCTGCACTCCAACGCCGGTATTTCCGCCATTTCCAGCGTTCCCTACGCTTTTTCTCTCGTCCTGCCTTTTCTGACCTTAGGCACCTGGACGTATATTTTTCAGGGGCTTCTCGTCCTCAGTCTCATGATCCTTCGGAAAAAATTCGTTCCGTCCTATCTTTTCAGCTTTGTTGTGGGCTTCATCTTCGGCAAACTGCTGGATGTCCATGAGCTGTGGATCGACGTGCTGCCTCAGCGTCTGCCGCTTCTGGTGATCTATTTTGTCGCCAGCTATCTGCTCATCAGTCTGGGCATCGCCCTGTCCAACCGGTGCGGCCTGCCCATCGTTCCCACGGACCTCTTTCCCCGGGAGCTGTCCCAGATCACCGGCATTCCCTACCCGAAGATCAAAATTTCCTTTGACGTCATCTGCCTGGCCGTCACCGGCGGCATGACCTTCTTCTTCCTCGGTCATTTGCAGGGTCTTGGCATCGGCACCGTGGCTGCGGCCTTCACCATGGGCAAAATGGTGGGGATCTTCGGCAACTGGCTGGATCGACATTTTTCGTTTCACTCTTGACAGATACCGGTCGCAAGTGATAGGGTTACTGTAATATCAGCAAAACAGTTCACTCGCATGTTCTTGTGGACAGATTTCATGCTTGCATGGGAATCTGGATACATGAATATGCGAAGGGAGCGCCAATGGTTGAGCAAAAATGAGCTGCAACGCAGCAGAGAGTATCGAAGATACGGTTTTGCGAATGGCGCGGGTGAACTGCAATATATACAATATGAGGTGAAAACATGCAGGAATTAAAACCAATCAAAGAAGGTAAAGTACGTGAGATCTATGACAACGGCGACAGCCTGATCATGGTTGCCACTGACCGCATCAGCTGCTTCGATGTGATCCTCCACAATGAGGTGACCAAGAAGGGTGCGGTACTGACCCAGATGTCCAAGTTCTGGTTCGACCTGACGGAGGATATCATCCCGAACCACATGATTTCTGTGGACACAACCGATATGCCGGAATTCTTCCAGCAGGAGAAGTTCCAGGGCAAGTCCATGATGTGCCGGAAGCTGAACATGCTTCCTATCGAGTGCATCGTCCGCGGCTACATCACCGGAAGCGGCTGGGCCAGCTACCAGAAGAACGGCACCGTATGCGGCATCCGTCTTCCCGAAGGGCTGAAAGAGTCCGATAAGCTTCCTGAACCGATCTACACCCCTTCCACCAAGGCAGAGATCGGCGACCACGACGAGAACATCTCCTTTGAACAGAGCGTGGATCACCTTGAAAAATATTTTCCGGGCAAGGGCCGTGAGCTTGCTGAACAGCTCCGCGACAACACCATTGCCCTCTATAAGAAATGTGCCGAGTACGCCCTGAACAAAGGCATCATCATTGCAGACACCAAGTTCGAGTTCGGTCTGGATGAGAACGGCAACATGGTACTGGGCGATGAGATGCTCACCCCGGACAGCTCCCGTTTCTGGCCGGCAGACGGCTACGAGGCAGGACATTCCCAGCCGTCCTTCGACAAGCAGTTTGCCCGCGACTGGCTCACCGCCAACCCCGGCAACGACTGGACACTGCCCCAGGAGATCGTGGACAAGACCATCGCCAAATATCTCCAGGCATACAAGATGCTCACCGGCAAGGATCTGGACTAATTACGCAAAGCATTCTATAGAAAAAAAGAGAACAGAAGGCTCAGAAACGAGTTTTCTGTTCTCTTTTTATGTTTATTTTTCACCGGAAACGGCTTTCTCTCCGAACATCCGCTTCATATCCACATGCATGATGTAGTAGTACATGAGCAGCAACAATCCGCCTGCCAGCACCCAGGCCGCCGGACTTGCCAGGCAGACGCCCAGATAGCTTCTTCTGCGGGCCGCCAGGATCGCCACCACGCCCCGGCCGATGAGCTCCGCCACACCGGCCATCATAGGCAGCAGGCCATAGCCCAGCCCCTGGATGCCGTTGCGGTAAATGTTCACCACCGCCAGCGGAACGAAAAACACGCCGATGCATTTCAGGTAAATGTCCACAGAATCCATGATGAGTTGTACATCCTGAGAAACAAACAGGTATGTCATATATTTTCCCACGGTCATGGCAAAGCCCGCCGCAAGGAAGGCGTAGATCACGCCTAGGATCGTGCACGCCCGAAAGCCCTGCCGGATCCGCCGCACCGCACCGGCTCCCATATTCTGGGCACCGTAGGTCGCCATGGTCGTTCCCATGGCCGCATAGCCCTGGGTCACCAGCTGCTCGATTTTCCCGGCTGCGGTGAACGCCGCCACCAGCGTGGAGCCCAGGATATTCAGGGACGACTGCACCATCATCGTACCGATGGCCGTGATGGAATACTGCAGCGCCATGGGAATGCCCACATGAAGCTGGCTCAGAAGGATCGTGCTTCCCACATGGAAGTCTTCCCGCTTCAGGTGCAGCACCGGGATCTTCGCCGCAATGTAAATAAGGCAGAGCACCCCGGAAACGCCCTGGGCAATGACGGTGGCAATGGCTGCCCCGGCGGCCCCCAGGCCGAACACCACAATGAACACCAGATCCAGCACAATATTCAAAAGCGCACTTAAGATCAGAAAATAAAGTGGGATCTTGCTGTTGCCGATGGCCCGCAAAATGCTGGACAGCAGATTGTACAGCATCTGGGCCAGAATGCCGCCGCTGATGATCATGATATACGCATAAGCATCCGCAAAAATATCCTCCGGCGTATGCATGAGAACCAACAGCGGTTTCATAAACAGCAGAAACGAGATTGTCAGAAAAATGCCCACAGCCAGAGATAGGATTCCGGCCCCGGCCACCGTCCGCCGCATGCCAGCCATATCCCCGGCGCCGAATTTCTGGGCCGTCAGCACCGTAAATCCGGCGGTCATGCCCACCACAAAGCCAAAGATCAGAAACATGATCGTGCCGGTGCTTCCCACCGCCGCCAGCGCCTGATTGCCCACAAATTTTCCCACGATCACGGCGTCTGCCATATTATAAAACTGCTGGAAGACATTGCCGATAAAAATCGGCAGCGTAAAGCTCAGGATGAGCTTCATCGGCTCTCCCGCAGTCATGTCATTCTGTACTGCTTTCATACGTTTCACTCCCGTTCATCTGCGCATCCGTTCCCGGATTTCCGTCCAGTCATCCCCGGTCTGCGCCAGTCTTATTTTTTATGAACGGGAGAAATTATACACGCAAAAATCCCCTGTGTAAATCGGGCAATGTGCTGATATTTTTCTCTTATTTCGGAAATATTTTTACAGCCATTCAGGCGGCTGATCCCTCGTTTCCCTTCAATTTATCCCAGGCCACAAGCCTGAAAGTCCCCCAGATCAGCACCAGCGTGATGGCCCAGGTGATGGGAAATACGATGAACAGACAGGGCAGCGTCCGCACCTGTCGGAAAACCGTCTCCACCCAGACGATGCGGAAAAGGCAGATACCCAGCATGGTCATCAGCGCGGGACGCAGGGAATATCCCATGCCCCGCATAACACCGGCAGGCACCTCATACAGGCCGCACACCGGCCCCAGTGCCAGCACAATGAGCATCCGCTGGCAGGCAGCCTCGATCACGGCCGCCTCTGAGGAAAAGATCCCCGAAAATGCCTGCCGCCAGATGACCAGCGGCGTGTTGACGATACTGTCAAACAGCACCGAGCCCACCAGGCAGAGCACCAGGATCCGTCTGCACCGCTGCCGGTTGCCCGCCGCATAGTTCTGGCTGACAAAGGTGGTCGCCGCCTGCCCGCAGGCGCTGAGGATATAATAGGAAAAATACTCATAATTCATGGAAATGGCACTGCCCGCCACCGCAATGGAGCCAAAGCTGTTCACCGCCGACTGGATAAAAATATTGGCCAGGCAGAACACCGCTCCCTGCAGCCCTGCGGGTAGCCCGATAGACACGATTTTTCCCACAAATTTTCCGGAAAAACAGAGGCTTTCCACAGATAAACGGATCTCATCCGTCTCCCGGATCAGCCACCAGACAACCATCCCCGCAGAAAACAGGGTGGAAAGATCGGTAGCAATGGCAACACCGGCCACACCCAGTCCACACACAATGACGAAAAACAGATTCAGGCCCACATTGATAAAGCCGGAAAACGTCAGGATCAGAAATGGCCTGCGGCTGTCCCCCTTGGAGCGCAGGATTGCCGAACCGAAATCATAGACCAGCAGCGCCGGATAGCCCAGACAGTAGATCCGCAGATACTGCACGGCCAGATCCAGAATTTCCTCCGGCGTGTGGATCAGCACCAGAATCGGTCTGGCAACCACCTGCCCCAGAAGCAGGCCGACCAGTCCCACCGCCAGCGCCAGCACCATGGCGGTCTGGATCACGCCCTGAATATCTTTCTTTTCTCCTTTTCCAATACACATGCCCAGCAGCACGTTGGTGCCCACCGCCAGTCCTGCCGACAGGCTCACGATAAACGCCACGATCTCTCCGTTGGTGCCCACCGCCGCCAGTGCCGCGGCATCCTCAAACTTTCCCACCACCGCCGTATCCGCTGCGTTAAACAGCTGCTGCAGCATACTGCTGGCCGCAATGGGCAGGGCAAACCAGAACAGTTTTCCCGCCAGCGGCCCGTGGAGCATGTCCACTTTTGTATCTCTCATCAAAACTCCCTCTTCTCTCCAAAAATCATTTTCACAGCCGCAGGTATTTTCCCGTCACACTTTCTGGATTCTTTCGGATCTCCTCCGGCGTTCCGGCAGCCACGATCCATCCACCGGCCTCTCCGCCGCCGGGCCCCATATCGATCACATAATCCGCATTGGCGATCACATCCAGATCGTGCTCAATGACGATCACGGTGGCGCCATTCTCCACCAGCCGGTCAAACACCTGCAGCAGCGTCTGCACATCCAGCGGATGCAGGCCGATGGTGGGCTCGTCAAACACAAACACCGACGTATCCTGCTGTCGCCCCATCTCCGATGCCAGTTTCAGCCGCTGGGCTTCCCCGCCAGACAAGCTGGGCGTCGCCTCCCCCAGCGTCAGATAACCAAGCCCCAGATCCTCCAGCACCTGCAGCCGCTGCCGCACAGTTTTCAGATCCTGGCAGGCTGCTTTCGCATGCTTCACATCCATGGCCATCAGATCCGGCAGCGCATACAGTGCCCCGTCAGCATTTTCCCGCTTTATCTCATAAGCCTCTTTCCGGTACCGGCTTCCCCGGCAGTCCGGGCAGGGGATATCCACATCCGGCAAAAACTGCACGTCCAGGCTCACCACGCCGGTGCCGTCGCAGGTGGGGCACCGCAGGTTTCCCGTATTATAGGAAAAAGCACCGGCTGTTGTTTTTCGTTCCCTGGCCAGCGGCAGTTTTGCATACGTTTTTCGCAGCTCGTCATGGACGTTGGCATAGGTGGCAACCGTGGAACGGACGTTGATGCCGATGGGCGCCGCATCGATGAGCTTGATCTGACGGATGCCCTTCGCCGTCACACCGCGCACATGGGGCGGCAGGGGCTTTCCCTCCAGCGCCGCAGAAAGTCCCGGGATCAGGCTTTCCAGAATCAACGTCGTTTTGCCCGAGCCCGACACGCCGGTGACCGCCGTCAGCCGCCCTTTGGGAATGTCCACCTCCAGCGGTTTCACCGTGTGGATGGCCGCCGTGGACAGGTGGATGGCGCTATTGGCAAACATCTGTGCCCGCGGCATCCGTTTCCGCACCTGCACCATTTTTCCCGCCAGAAACGGCCCGATCCGGGAGGCTGGGTTTTCCGCCACCTGTGGAATCGTTCCCTGGGCAATGACCTGGCCACCGTCCGCCCCCGCTTCCGGCCCCATCTCCACCACCCAGTCTGCCTCAGACAGGATCTGTACATCGTGATCCACCAGGATCACTGAGTTGCCGTCCGCCAGAAGATCGCGCATGACACCTTTCAGTCCCACAATGTTGGACGGATGCAGACCGATGGAAGGCTCATCCAGCACGTACAGCACGCCCGTGGTGCGGTTTCGCACGGCACGGGCCAGCTGCATCCGCTGCCGCTCTCCCGTGGACAGGGTGGACGCCGCTCGATCCAGTGACAGGTAACCAAGTCCCAGATCCAGAAGCCGCGCCGCCACCCCGGCAAAAGAATCGCAGATGCTCTCCGCCATGGGCCGCATTTCCTCCGGCAGTGTCTGTGGCACGCCAGCCACCCATTCCACCAGATCCGAAAGGGGCATCTGGCACACCTCGGCAAGGCCCAGTCCCCGCACCTTCGGCTCCCGGGCCCGGGCAGACAGACGGGTGCCGCCGCAGTCCGGGCAGACCCCTTCCTTCAGAAAACGCTCCACCCGCTTCATACCCTTCTCATCCTTCACCTTTGCCAGGGCATTTTCCACCGTGTAGGTGGCATTGTAATAGGTAAAATCCATCTCTCCGGCCTGATTGGTCGTCTTGGATTTGTAAAAAATATGCTTCTTTTCCGCGGGGCCGTGATACACGATATCCCGCTCTTTCTCCGTCAGTTCCCGAAAGGGCACGTCCGTCCGCACCCCCATGGCCCGACACACGTCCGTCATCAGCGACCACATGAGAGAACCCCAGGGTGCCACCGCCCCCTCATCGATGGTCAGCGATTCATCCGGCACCAGCGCCGCCTCATTCACCGTCCGCACAACGCCTGTGCCGCTGCACGTCCGGCAAGCCCCCTGGCTGTTAAACGCCAGCTCTTCCGCCGACGGCGCATAAAAATGTACCCCGCACACCGGGCACACCAGATCGTGTCCCGCCGCCACGCGAAGGGACGGCTCCAGTACATGCCCGTTTGGGCACCGATGGTGCGCTGCCCGGGAAAACAATAGCCGCAGACTGTTCAAAAGCTCCGATCCCGTGCCAAAGGTACTGCGGATGCCCGGCACCCCCGGCCGCTGATGCAGTGCCAGCGCGGCAGGCACATACAGTACCTCATCCACCTGGGCCTTCGCCGCCTGGGTCATCCGCCGACGCGTGTAGGTGGACAGCGCTTCCAGATACCGGCGGGAGCCCTCCGCATACAATACCCCCAGCGCCAGGGAAGATTTTCCCGAGCCCGACACCCCGGCGATCCCCACGATTTTGTGCAGGGGAATATCCACGTCAATATTTTTCAGATTGTGTACATGGGCATTCCGAATGCGGATTGCCCGGGGCTCTGCCCCCTGTTCTGTTTCTTTTTCCTGTATGTTATGTTCGTTCATTTCTGCCTCGTATTCTTTTTCATGATCCAATTCGCTGTTTGCTCCATCTCGCAAACCCGCACAACCTTGCTCTACGCACATTATACATGATCACATTCACCGTTCGTTATATCACGAACCCGCGCTATCGCGCTCTATTGCCCGCTGCGCAGGCTGTTCGTTCACTTATGGCACAAGAAAAGTAAATGCCATCTCCGATGGCGCTTCCTTTTCTTTTGTGCTTATTATATCACGAACCCGCTCTATCGCGCTTGATTGCCCACTGTTTTTCTTTGCGCTTCTCCACCAGAAACCAGATGATGCACAGTACCACCTGCACGATAGTGGAGGAGGGTGTCGCCAGCCCGATGGTAAACAGTGTTGCCCCCGGTCGACTACTGAACAAAAACGCCAACGGCACACGGATACCAAACGCCCCCAGAATGCCCTGGATCATCACAAAACGGGTGGAGCCGATACCGTTGAAATATCCAACAAAGCAGAAATAAAAGCAGGTCAGCAGACAGTCGATGGCATAAGCTTTCAGATAATCCGCACTGGCCGCGATCACTGCCGCATCACTGGCAAAAATGTAGGACAAAAGATCTCCCCGGAAAAATGCCAGGTAAAACATCACCAGTGCACACACCAGCGACAGCCCCATGGCATAAAACAACGACCGGTGCGCCCGCTCATAGCAGCCCGCGCCGTAATTCTGCGCCACAAAAGCCGCCATGCCCTGCATAAACGCAGACGGGATCAGCATGAGAAATGCCACCACCTTCTCGGCCACACCCACCCCCGCGGAGGCGCTGACACCCAGCCGGTTCACGATCGCCAGAATGATCATAAAGGAAAGCCCCACCAGAAAATCCTGCAGCGCAATGGGGAATCCCAGGCCAATGATCTTGCTCACATTCTTTTTTTCAAACCGGATCTGTTTTCTGGAAAAAGAAAAGGGCAGCGTCTTTTTCCGGATCAAAGCAAAAGAAATGCCCACGCTCACAAGCTGTGCAAGCACCGTAGCAATGGCTGCGCCCGCTGCGCCCATCTGAAAACCGGCCACCAGCAGAAGATCCCCGAAAATATTGCAGACACAGGCAATGGCCACCGTCACCAGCGGTGTCCGGGAATCCCCGATGCCGCGAAACACACTGCCGATCAGATTATAAGCAATGATCACAATGGAACCGGCCCCGCAGATGCGGATATACGCCACCGTCCGGGCAAATGCTTCCTCCGGCGCATTCATCACGCCGGCAATCCCGCCAGCTGTCAGAGGCAGCAGCACCGTCAGGCATACGCCGATCACCAGAAACAGCAAAATACTGTTGCCAATGATATCACCGCCCTTATGCGGCTTCCCCTCTCCCAGCGTCTGCCCGAGAAAAATCGTCGTTCCCATGGAAAAACTCACCAGCAGATTCGTCAGCGTCGTCATGATCTGAGAACCCGTTCCCACCGCGGACACATCCACCGGCGTACCAAACTTTCCCACCACCAGCAGATCCACCGCACCGTACATCGCCTGCAAAAACAGCGCTCCCAGCACCGGCGCCATAAATCCCAGCAGAGATTTCATGATATTTCCTTTTGTAAAATCACTGGACATCCTTCTTTTCCTCCTGTAAAAAACGGGCTGAACAAGAGAAAGCGAAACGCCTTCCATCTTATCCAGCCCGTTATTCTTCTATAACAAACCCTCCGATGAAACCCATATGCAGTTAAAATTCATCAAGCAGTATTATAACCTCATCTTCGCCGGAAATGCAAGTCCCAGTTTCCGAAGAATTCAAAGTTTCTTCCCTGCAATCATATCTCTCACAGCCTCTGCTTTTTTATCTGTAGCAACTGCTATCTGATCCACCGAAAAACCATTCTTGTACATTTTCAGGATAATTCCCGCTTCTCCTTCCGCACGGCCAATCGCAATTCCGTCTTCTTTTATCCCCTGACTCAGGTTACACATAACATCCACATCCTTTCGCAGATTCTCTTCTATCGGAATATCATATTCCTGTCCAATGATATTCAATTTTTCATCCATATTCAGGCATACCCAGATCGAATATACCTGCTTCAGATCGTCATAATTGGAATTTTCAAAATCCCGTTCTTTCCGTGACGAAATCAATCTGCTGCCATAAAAAACAATATCAAACCTGACCAGTCCTTCGCCCAGTTCTCCATTTTCTGTGTTAAAGCCGACGATCCTCCGACCATTCGTTTCCTTTTTCTGATTCGTAAGCCCCGGTTCTGCAGGCACTGTGCTGATCTGCGGTGTTCCTTCGATGTACCTGATCACCTCACCGGGACGCATGCCCTTAAACGTATCGACTGTCTTTACCAGAATATGGGCCAGTATCCATTTCTGTCCCAGCAGGCGTTTCGCACTTTCATCATACTGCGCCTCTTTATCCGTAGCCCCCACTGCATTTTTCAATTCTGTGTTCAAAGTTTTCCCCCTTTTGCCGTGCGAAGTCTCTTCTATAGATACATTTTATATGCGATGCAGCTGTACCTTCATCAAATTTCTGTTGAGAAATTGGAACGATAAGCAGGATTTTGAAAATTTCGCCAGGTCTTTTTTGTTGGAAATCCAACCGATTTATCGTATTTTCCAAACTATAATAAAAGTGAAGAATCAAGAAACACTGTTATTACTATTTGATAAAAAATCAGAAGAAAGCGAGGATTTCTTATGGATCACAATATGTTTTGTTTTCAGTGTGAACAGACCGCAGGCTGCTCCGGCTGTACAAGAAAAGCAGGCGTCTGCGGAAAAACTGCCGATGTGGCAAAGCTTCAGGACGAGCTGACCGGCGCGCTGATCGGGCTGGCGCGTGCGTCCTATCACGCCCCGGGCGCTAACGACCACACCTGGCGTCTGATGATCGAGGGATTATTTACCACCGTCACAAACGTAAACTTTTACGAAAAGACTGTAAGGGAAATGATCGACCGAGTGCATGAGGAAAAAGAACGGCTGGTGCCAAACTGTTCTTCCTGTACCTCTGTGTGCGGGCAAACCGATGATTATGATTTGGAAAAAGTGTGGAATGCGCCGGAGGATATCCGCAGCCTCAAATCACTCATCCTCTTCGGCGTGCGCGGTATGGCGGCTTATGCGCACCATGCCCTGGTTCTGGGGTATACCGATGAAGAGTTAAATCATTTCTTTGCGAAAGCGCTTTTTGCGGTGGGCGAAGACTGGGACATGGACGAACTGCTGCCCATCGTGATGGAGGTTGGCGAGAAAAACCTCAAATGCATGGCGCTTCTTGACCGGGCAAACACCGAGACCTACGGCACCCCCACACCGGTCACCGTTCCCCTGACCGTAGAAAAAGGGCCGTTCATCGTGATTTCCGGTCACGATCTCCACGACCTGAAACTGCTGCTGGAGCAGACCGAAGGCAAAGGCATCAACATCTACACCCACAGTGAAATGCTCCCTGCCCACGGTTATCCCGAACTGAAAAAATATCCGCATCTCAAAGGCAATTTCGGTACGGCATGGCAGAATCAGCAGAAGGAATTTGCAGATATTCCCGCGCCGATCCTGTTTACCACCAACTGCCTGATGCCGCCCCGCGCAAGCTATGCTGACCGGGTATTTACCACCGCTGTGGTTTCCTATCCCGAAATGACCCACATCGGGGAGGATAAGGACTTCACACCGGTGATCGAAAAGGCACTGGAACTGGGCGGATATCCCGAGGACAAATCATTTACCGGCATCAACGACGGCAGCACTGTGACCACCGGTTTTGCCCGCGGCACCGTACTCGGTGTGGCCGACAAGGTGATTGAAGCGGTAAAATCCGGTGCGATCCGGCATTTCTTCCTGGTGGGCGGCTGTGACGGCGCACGGCCCGGCCGCAACTACTACACGGAATTTGTAAAACAGACGCCGCCAGACACCGTGATCCTGACCCTGGCCTGCGGCAAATACCGGTTCAACGACCTGGATCTGGGCACCATCGGCGGTCTGCCCCGGCTGATGGATGTGGGACAATGCAACGACGCTTACAGCGCCATTCAGGTTGCCGTTGCCCTTGCAGACGCCTTTGGCTGCGGGGTAAACGACCTGCCCCTGTCCATGGTGCTCTCCTGGTACGAGCAGAAAGCTGTGTGCATCCTGCTGACTCTGTTGCATTTGGGCATCAAAAATATCCGCCTCGGCCCCACACTGCCAGCGTTCCTTTCTCCCAATGTGCTGAACTATCTCGTAGAAAACTTCGGCATCGCTCCCATCACCACACCGGAGGAAGACTTAAAACAGCTTCTGCACTGATCATCAATAGCCCCCTGCCACAATGGCAGGGGCGCTTATCTCCTTGAAATCAATCTCTTTTTTTATAAGTATCCGATAATATGCTCAACACAGCTTAAATGGCATTTTCTCGTATGCCATCACGCATTGTCCAATTCCCGATTGGATATTTTATCTTCTCTATCTTTGCAAGACATTATTTCTTCGCCTTTCCTTCCAACTCCCGCATGTACTTATCAAAGTCGGACATAAACAATCTATCCTGGATCACGCGATATTTTTCAAATTCCGTCTCGGCATGAAGCTTTGCAATTTCAGCCATTCATCATCCATGACCCAGCCTTTGATGGTGTAGTCCTTTGCGATTTGATTCACCCATTTACGGAACTGTACTGCACGCTCGGAATTGACCTTAAAACCTACGGCAATGATCATCTGAAGATTATAATGCTTGGTATCACGTGTGACCTGGCGAGACCCTTCGGTTTGAACTATTCGGAAATTCCGAATAGTTGCCGTCTCTTCTAATTCACTATCTGCATAAATTTTTTTAATATGTTCATTTATCGTAGGTAAACCAACGTCATACAATGTGGCCATCATCTTCTGTGTCAGCCATATATTTTCATCTTCATAGCGCATCTCAACACTGTCCTGCTGATCTCCAACGGAGGCAACATAGGTCAGGTATTCCGCTGCGCTGGAACGGATCGTTATTTCATCTTTTTTCTTTGCCAAAATAAGATTTCCTCCACCTCTATAATGATTCTATTTTTGACAGATGCCACATACTTTTATCAATCCAGCTAACATCTATATTTCCCCACTTTTACAAGAACATAATAAGCGGTTGACAAGTGGTAGACAAAATCGCTGTTTTGAAGTCTTGTTCGCTTACGCTGATTCCAATTCTAGCGGAAGTTCTGCCTCTCCTTCACTCGGCAGAACAACTGCGTCTCTAGCCTCAGTCTTCGTGCGTTGCACTCGTCTTCGCTAAGAGAACGCATGTTTCCACGTGTGTCGATAGGGTAATTGAGATGCACTTTCCAGAGTTTTCACTGTTCTCTGGAAGTGAAAAATGTTGCAATCCTCTGTGACGAGGCTGCAAAGAATTGACATGATGCACTCTCTTATGTCCCTGCATAGAAAAAGATTGCATTGTATTCTAGATGTAAGCCAGATCAGCTTACGATTGACTCTGCTCTTTCTCTATGATCCAATACTTCCAAGATTTCTTTCATATATTGTATCACAGATCATTTTGTTTTGGAAATCACTTTCCTCCCAAATGGGCAGAAGAAAACCTCCAAATCTGTTTTGGACTTGGAGGCCTGATTCCAACCATTTACTTTTATTATCTATAATTCATTTTCTATCTTGTCTTTGATAGTCTTAAATACATCATCAACGGTACGAAGTTATCCTGCTT
>JAGTTR010000006.1 GCA_018223385.1 Oscillospiraceae bacterium Marseille-Q3528 | reverse complement strand
ATAATGAGGTTATGAGTATTTGTCAATATTTTTTTCTGTTATGAATCAAAATATGGGAACGATATTTTTAAAGATGAATTTTGGGAAAAATCCGGGTATAATGAAAATACAGTTGGAAAGGGAATATTTTATGCTGGAAAAAGAAACTGCAAAAATGTGGTGTACATGGAAGTGTATATTGCAAGTGGAAATTCGAACTGTAATAACAAGGAAGAAGGAGAATACGGATGGAAACTTTATATGACGTAATCATCATTGGTTCGGGCCCGGCGGGGCTGGCGGCGGCGATCTATGCCAGACGGGCGTGTCTGGAATCCCTGGTGCTGGAAAAAGAATATATGAGCGGCGGACAGGTACTGAACACCTACGAAGTGGATAATTATCCGGGACTGCCCGGGATCGGCGGATTTGACCTGGGGATGAAAATGAAGGAGCACGCGGATCAGCTGGGAGCGGTGTTTGTCATCGGTGCGGTAAAAGCGGTGAGAAGAGAGTCTTCTATTATAATAGTAGAAACGGCGAAAGCGACATACCGGACGAAGACGATGATCATTGCAGCCGGCGCCGGACACCGGAAGCTGGGCATTCCCGGGGAAGAGAAATTTGCCGGGCGGGGCGTATCCTACTGTGCCACCTGTGACGGCGCGTTTTTCCGGGGAAAGACGACAGCGGTTGTGGGCGGCGGCGATGTGGCCGTGGAGGATGCCATTTTCCTGGCCCGGATGTGTGAGAAGGTGTACGTGGTGCATCGAAGACATGAGCTGCGGGCGGCAGGCAGTTTGCAGGAGAAGCTGTTCGCGCTTCCCAATGTGGAGATGGTGTGGGACAGCCAGGCGGTACGCATCGAAGGAGAAGAAATGACGCAGCGCCTCATCGTAAAAGATGTGCACACCGAAGCGGAACGGACGCTTCCGGTGGACGGCGTGTTTGCGGCCATCGGCATCACCCCCAACAGTGCCCTTTATGAAGGACTGGTGGAGCTGGATGCGCAGGGTTATATCGTGGCCGACGAGACCGGCCGGACCAGTGCGCCGGGGGTGTTTGCGGCAGGGGATATCCGCACGAAAGCATTCCGGCAGATTATTACGGCTGCAGCGGACGGCGCCAATGCGGTGCACAGCGTGGAAGCTTATCTCAATGAACGGGGCTACAACATATAGAGGTTCGAGGGCCTTTGGAAAATACATCCAGTAGTTGACAATAATTCTCGAGATTGTTATAATCAGTGTAACATATTTAATAATTTCGTAACAAATGCGAAACGAGAATGAAATGATTATTGGAGGACCTGATGAATAAATTTGTAGTCAGAACTGCGGCGTGCTGCCTTGCGGGGGCATTGCTGGTGGGAAATACCGGGATTCATGCACAGGCTGCAGGGAAGGCATCTTCTTTCGGCGCAGGCATGTCTGTGAAACTGACACAGGCGTATGCCGTGAAGTCGGATGAGATTGACAAAGAGATTGAGAAAACACTGGAGGACGCTACGGTAGCGCCGGAAAACACAGAGAGCACCGCTGTCACCTTCGGCGCCAAGTTAAGTGCCGGTGCGGCAGCAGATATTTTAAAGGAAGAAGGCGCGGTATCCACAGCAGATGTCACTGCGACAGAAGTACCGGCGCAGGAAGTACCTGTTCAGGAGGAAGCACCAGCTCAGGAGGAAGCACCTGAGGCACAGCCGGAGCAGGCAGTGGAAGCAGAGGCGGAGGCGCCTGCAGATGAGAGCACACCGGCAGATACCGAAGCAACCGGTGAGGAAACCGTTTCCGAGGAAGAGACGGAAGGTCAGACCGAAGATCTGAACAGCAATGAACTGGCAGAGGCGGAGAGCGTGGCAGATCCTGTGGAGACAGACAGTGAATATGCCAACATTGCCATCGCACAGGTAAGCAATTACGTGAATGTCCGGGACATCCCCAGTGAAGAGGGAGAGGTTCTCGGTAAGCTTTATAACAATTCCGCAGCGACTGTGGAAGGAGAAGAGGACGGCTGGTACAAGATCACATCCGGCAGCGTTTCCGGCTATGTGAAGTGTGAATACGTGGTAACCGGAGCAGAGGGAGAAGCCCTTGCCAAACAGGTAGGCCGTAAGGTTGCCGTGGTAACGACCACCACCCTGAAAGTCAGAAAAGAGCCCTCCACAGAGGCACCGGTCCTGGGACTGGTTCCCATCGAGGATGAACTGACCGTCACCGATGAGACAGACGGCTGGGTGAAGGTATCCATCGAGGAAGGCGACGGCTGGGTTTCCACGGATTTCGTATCCTGTCATCTGGAGTTTGTAGAGGCAGAGTCCAAGGCAGAAGAGGAAGCCAGACTGGCAAGAGAAGCCGCAGAGCGGGAATCCGCATCCAAGGCAGCATCCAAGAGTGACGCGAAGATCAGCGCATCCTCTTCCGGCAGCAGCAAGGGACAGGCCGTGGTCGCTTATGCGAAGCAGTTTGTGGGCAATCCGTATGTGTACGGCGGCACCAGCCTGACGAACGGTACAGACTGCTCCGGCTTTGTCATGAGAGTGTATGAGCATTTCGGCATCAGCCTGCCGAGAACCTCCGGTCAGCAGAGAAGCGCCGGATACGCAGTTGGCAGTCTTTCCGAGGCACAGCCCGGAGATATCATCTGCTACAGCGGACATGTGGCAATCTACATGGGCAACAACACCATCGTCCATGCAAGCTCACCGAAGACCGGTATCAAGATTTCTTCACCGGCCAACTATCGAACCATCGTAGCAATCAGAAGAATATTCTAATCCTTATACAAAGAAGGACGCCTGCGGGCAGTGTCATTTGGGTAGGACATTGTCAGCGGGCGTTCTTTTTTGTATGATATAAAAAAGTGGTTTGCAGGACATCATGCAGGATCCGGCATGGGGAAAGCGCCTCCTGTCACGGCAATGATTTTGAGAAAGGGCAAAGTGCACAAAAAATAAAATGTCAATAAAAAACGATTTTTAATTATCCAAAATGTGGGGATTAGTTTTCCACATGGACAAACGCAGAAAACGGGATAAAACCGAGTTATACACGAAGTTATCCACATTATCCACAGAAATTCGTGTGGATAATGTGGGGATCTTGGGGAAAATCAGGAACGAATGTTTTGTAAGATTATCATAAAATGTCGATTCCGGGGGAAAAGATACGAAAATCTATTGACTTTTCAATAGTTTGTAAACGGCAAAATGTGGAAAAAGGTTATAGAATATTCAGACAATATTGGGCAAACAGAAGCTTTTCAACCGGGGAGAAATCGTGTACAATAAGACTGTCATTAAAATAGCAGGAGAAGAAGAATATGCGTCTTAGAAATATCAGAGGCTCCAGAGAAGTGATCGGAGCCAGTGACTTTGTGATTCATGAGCCAAAAGAGTGCCGTGGCGCCTGGCGGGAGGTCTTTGGAAACGAAAACCCCATTCATATAGAGATCGGTATGGGAAAGGGACGTTTCTTAAGCGAGCTGGCAGCGCTGCACCCGGACATCAATTATGTGGGCATTGAGAAATATTCCAGCGTGCTGCTGCGGGCCATCGAGAAGCAGCAGGAGGATCCCCGGGACAACCTGAAGTTTATCCGGATGGATGCGGAGGAGATCGCGGAGGTATTTGCGCCGGACGAGGTGGAACGGATTTATCTGAATTTTTCTGATCCGTGGCCGAAGGATCGTCATGCCAGACGGCGTCTGACGTCCAGACAGTTCCTGGCGCGTTACGACCAGATCCTTGTGCCGGAGGGCCGGGTGGAGTTCAAGACCGATAACCGGCCTCTGTTTGATTTTTCCCTGGAGGAAGTGGAGGCAGCGGGCTGGAAGCTGTCGGCCAGCACCTACGACCTGCATCGGGATCCGGTGCTGAATGAGGGAAATGTAATGACCGAATATGAGGCAAAGTTTTCCGCACTGGGCAATCCCATACATAAATACATTGCCTATCGAGTAAAATAAACAAAAACGGGAGCGTTTCATGGGAAAACGATGCCGATGCTGTCGCAGACGATGGTGGCTGCACAGGGAAAAGTGCTGGAATCAGCGGCTGCTCTGCCTGCGGCGTCATCTGGACGAGGTAATGAATATTTTAAACGGAAAATAAGTTACAGTTCCCTGTAACCTATACACATAGAAGAGAAGGAGAGATGAATATGGTAAAAGTATTGAGCAGTACAGATTTTGATGAGAATGTAACGTTGTCTGAAATCCCGGTGCTTGTGGATATGTATGCAGACTGGTGCGGCCCGTGCAAGATGATGGCCCCGGTTGTGGAGGAGATCGCCGAGGAGACCGAAGGACAGGTGCTGGTGTGCAAGCTGAACGTGGATCAGGCCATGGATATCGCCCAGAAATATAAGGTGGTGAGCATTCCGACTTTCCTGATTTTCAAGGGCGGACAGCTGACTGACCGGGTGATCGGTGCAACAGATAAGGAAGATCTTCTTGAAAAGCTGAAATAGGCAGAGGCCGGTGCGGAAGGGTAACTTTCTCACCGGCATTTCTTTTCTTTGCCTGACGTCAGAAAGCCCATTGCTTTTGAAAAGGGAATCTATTATAATTTCAGTAGAAGCAGATTTGACGTGATTTTGGGAGGCGTAAAATGTCAAGAAATGACTGGTATAATCTGGGAAATGATATTCGGGACATTGTGCAGAATGCGGTGGATACCCAGGATTTTGATAAACTGAACCAGGCCATCAACGGCGCCATTACAGGCGCCATCAAGACGGCAGAGGAAGGCCTGAAAGATGCCGGGATTTTGCCGGATGCGGCGCGGTATGCCGATCAGGCAGCAGCAGGACAGCCCAACGGGACACAAAAGGAGGCCGGGCAGAATGGCGGATCGGGTGTTTCCGGCGCAGGCAGTCAGGGGACAGGTACCGGAACGGAAGGCTATGCGAGAACCGCGTCGGGAAGAGGTGCCCAGGCAGCGGCTTCCAGGCGCGCGTCAGAGCGCACCGGCCAGCGCAGAAGCTCAGAGCTGTTTGCATCGGTGAGCAATCAGGCGGCAGCGGGAATCGTCATGATGATCCTGGGCTGGTGCGGCGTCGCGTTCTTTGGGTTCTGGACGCTGATCTTTCTTATTGGGACGATCGTTCTTTTTGATGGTGCGGCAGTGGTGCTGGTGCTCATTATGGCGGCGCTGTTTGCGGCTGTGCTGTTTGTGGCCGTCAAAGGAACGAAGAAGTACCTGCGTGCCCGGAGATTTCCCAAATACATAAAGGCACTGGCTGGAAAGACTTATGCCAATGTGGAGGATCTGGCCCGTTTTGTCGGGAAACAGGTAAAAGACGTGCAGAAGGATCTGCAGTACATGATTGATAAGAACTGGTTCCTGGAGGGACATCTGGACGAGAAGAAGATGTGCCTCATGGTGACCAACGAGGTTTACCGGGAATACCAGGCGACTGCAAACCGGGCAAAGGATCTGGAGAAGCAGAAGGAAGCGGCGAAGAAGGCTGCCCAGGAGAGCGGCATGACGCCGGAGGTGCAGGCGGCCATTGAGGAAGGCGAGGCATACGTCCGCCGGATCCGGCAGAGCAATGATGCCATTCCGGGAGTGGAGATTTCGGCAAAGATCTCCCGGATGGAAATGATCGTGCAGCGGATTTTTGAGCGCATCGCCCAGCACCCGGAGAACCTGTCAGATATCCGCAGACTGATGGAATATTATCTGCCCACCACGGTGAAGCTTCTGGGAGCCTACGAGGAGCTGGACCGGCAGCCAGTACAGGGCGAGAACATCGTGAACTCCAAGAAGGAGATCGAGGCTTCCCTGGATACGCTGAATGTGGCTTTTGAAAATTTGCTGGATGGCCTGTTCAAGGACACGGCCTGGGACGTTTCCACGGACATTTCCGTGCTGCACACGATGCTGGCCCAGGAAGGGTTGACGGGGAAAGATTTTTAGAAATAAAATTTAGAAAAAAGAGAAAGTGAGGATAAAAGCATGGATGTTGATGTAAAGGATATGACAGTGCCGACCCTGACCTTTGGTGCGGAGACAAAAGAGATGCCTGCAGTGGTAGAGGAGACAGCGGTGGCCGAGGCACAGGAGCCTGCATGGGATGACAGCCTGCTGTCCGATGAAGAACGGCAGATGGTGGACAATTTTGTGGGACAGATCGATCTGGACAATTCCAATGCGATTTTACAGTATGGCGTGGGAACCCAGAAGAAGATGGCTGATTTTTCCGAGACAGCGCTGAAAAACGTGAGAACCAAGGATCTTGGCGAGGTGGGCGATCTGCTCTCCGGTGTGGTAACAGAGCTGAAATCCTTTGATGCCGAGGAAGAGAAGGGATTCCTGGGATTTTTCAAAAAGCAGTCCAACAAGATCACTGCCATGAAGGCAAAATACGACAAGACAGAGGTTAATGTCAATAAGATCTGTGACGTTCTGGAAGGACATCAGGTACAGCTGATGAAGGATGTGGCCATGCTGGACAAGATGTACGATCAGAACCTGGCATATTTCAAAGAGCTGTCCATGTACATTCTGGCCGGAAAGAAAAAGCTGGCACAGGTGCGGGAACAGGAGCTGCCCCAGCTGCGGGAGCAGGCACAGCGCAGCGGTCAGCCGGAGGATGCCCAGGCAGCCAAGGATCTGGAAAACAAATGCGAGCGTTTTGAAAAGAAGATCCACGATCTGGAGCTGACCCGGATGATCTCCATCCAGACGGCACCCCAGATCCGTCTCGTACAGAACAACGACACCCTTATGGTGGAGAAGATCCAGTCCACCGTTGTGAATACCATTCCGCTGTGGAAGAGCCAGATGGTGCTGGCTCTGGGCGTTGCACATTCCAATCAGGCCGCAGAAGCCCAGCGGGAAGTTACCGATATGACCAACGAGCTGCTGAAGAAAAATGCAGAAAAGCTGAAAATGGCCACCATCGAGACTGCCAAAGAGTCCGAGCGCGGCATTGTGGATATGGAGACGCTGAAAGCAACCAACGAGTCCCTGATCTCCACGCTGGATGAAGTCATGAAGATCCAGCAGGAAGGACACCAGAAGCGCCAGGAGGCTGAGGCAGAGATCAACCGTCTGGAGAACGAGCTCAAAGGCAAGCTTCTGGAAATGAGAGGGTAGAAGCTTTACAGAAATTGACAGAGCATGATATAATGAGCGTAAAAGAAAAGGAAGCGACGTCGAAGACGGCATTTACTTTTCTTACGCCATTAATGAACGAACAGCCTGTGTAGCAGGCGATAGAGCGCGTTAGCGCGGGTTCGTGATATAATAGTGCACGCAGGGAAAAATAAGCGGCTGCGTTAGCAGACATTTGTTTTTCACAAGATGGGCAGAGTGCTTGTGCGGGTGTTGTAGTTGTAGTCTATATAGTTCTGTGGGGGAATGATAATCCGCATAAGATTCTGATGTGCGCAGGAGAAGTGGCATCTCCTGCGCACTATTTATGTTCTGGGAATCTGCCATGCGGGCTTCTCGGGAAACATGTGTTGGGGTATTTGTTGATAAGAAGGAACACGAATAGACAGATTTTTATATAAAATTAACAAAACTAAAAAAATAAAAAAAAAGGCTTGCTTTTTTCTAAAGGCTATTATATAATAATTCTTGCGTTGAGGAACGCACCAAACGATAAGCGCTTTTAGCTCAGTTGGTAGAGCACCTGACTCTTAATCAGGGTGTCCAGGGTTCGAGCCCCTGAAGGCGCACTATAAGCACTGTTTTCGACGGAAGAGCCGTCGGGGGCGGTGTTTTTTGTTATATCTTTTGTCGAAAAAATCGAGTTGACATTTCACAGGCGGACTGCTATCCTGAATATAACAAAGAGATGCTGTCGATAGACGGTTAGCCCTTTATGCTAAAAAAATAACCGCTTAGTTTTTCGGGCTGGGGCGGTTATTTTTTTGCAATCTTATAGACAAGACTTATAATCGCAACGATTAGAAGACAGAATTGTATCAAATCTGAATATGTAACCATTGACATCACCCTCCTTTCTGGAGGGCTTTTTTATACCCTCCGAAGAGGGCTAACCGCCTACCGTTATTGGCAGCATCCCATAGAAAGACTATAACAGATAGAATTTGACTTCACAATTATAATCATTCGACAAAAAACGATGCGAGTGGCGAACGTGCTTTGTATTGTTATGTAAAATATATTTGACACAACAAAGAAGATAATGTAAAATATAATTGACAAAAAGAAGAGGATATAAGTCCACGAAAAAGGATATAAAACGTGTCGGAGCAGAAAGGCTGGAAGAATAAGTCATGGACAGGATGAGATGTTGTGGACGGGGCAAGTGGTAACGGAGCGTGTGACAGATAAAGAAGCGATTAGAAACAGAGGAATGATAGATGGGAAGAAATGAACGAATGCGGCAGGCGCGGCAGAATGCAGGTCTGTCCCAGGAAGAACTGGCCAGGAGGATTGGTGCATCCAGGCAGACAGTGAATATGATCGAGCGGGGGGATTATAACCCATCGTTACATTTGTGCATCAGCATCTGTCAGACGCTGGGGAAAACGTTGGACGAGCTGTTCTGGCCGGAGCATGAAACATCACAGGAGAAATAATGAGCACAGAAAGGCACAGGAAGACCAGAGACGCCAAATGAGTGCAGAAGGACGACGGGAGACCAGAAGGGCCAGAGGAATGTGGAAAGGCACAGAGGGGCCGAGCGGTTTGTGAATACGGATAGGAAGAATGAAAACCGGTACGTGAGAGCGTTGACTGAAAAGGGCAAAAGGAGGAGAAGGAATGAAAAAATTGCTGACATTATGGAGAGCCTTGTGGAGCGGGGAGGAGACGACCCGGGATGAGCGGACGAAGGAGGAGCTTCGCAGTACCTGGCTTCTGGTGCTGGGTGCAGGCTGCCTTCTCCTGCTGGGGGTGACGGTATATTATCTGGTGCGGCAGGACGTGAACCGGAGCCAGCTGGCGGCCGGGATCACGGGGATTGTGGCGCTTCTGGCGGGAGGCCTGGGGTTAAGCTGCTGTTTTCGGGGTGTTTTGCGTGTGGCTGACCGGTGGAGCGGCCGTCTGGTGGTGCTGGCGGGTGTGTTGTCCATGGCGGTGCACTGGGGAATGGTGGTGCCGATCCGTCAATATTTTCAGAGCAGTATTTTCTTTGTGGATTTTCTGCTGATCGGTGCGGTGGTGTTTTATCTGCTGTGCAACAGTGCCTACTGTGCATATGAGACGCTATGGAGAGAGCAGGAGGAGGCACAGGACGCAGAAGATGTGAAGACGACAGATGCGGATGTGTTGGAACAACGGGCACTTCGGCGTTTTCGAAAGAAACGGGCCTGGTGTGTGGTTCTTTTCCTGGCGGCGGTGGCTGTACCGGCGTTATTGCAGAGCGTTGTGTTTTCAGACCGGGTGATGGGACATGCGCAGCGGCAGTATGAGATCAGTGAGGATGCGGCCCGGACACCGGAGTATCAGGAGCTGGAAACGCTTGTCGAAAAATGGCAGCAGCGGATGGACGGCGACTGTGCGCTGGTGACCCGTGGCGCGCTGCGGGCAAAATTTTTCCCGGAGGAGAATCCTTCTTATGAAGATGGCGGCTGTCTGTATCTGAAAACGGATGAGATGCAGATGCGCATTGGTTTTGTGGGAACGGAGTTGATCCAGAGCGAGTATGTGCTGCCGGAGGAAGAGGATTATCTGCGGGCGCACTACCTGTATCACAATGGCATCTGGGAGCGGATGGAGGACATTGAGGCTGCCCAGCATCATCAGGATCCGGATTATCCGGTGAGTATGTGGGATTATGAACTGGAGGGTATGACGGGATGGACGGTGGAGATTTCGCCGCTGTGGATGAAGGACAACGTAGAAGTGACCACGCGGGGCGGAATGACCGTTTACCGCTATGCATACAGCGAAGATTATCTGAAGGAGATCACGAAGGATCTGGGAAAAGATGAGCAGAGCAACTGGATGGTGGTACAGGCGCTGGAGATGACGGCGGATGCCGACGGCAATCCGGTGACATGTACCTGGGAGCTTCGCCATAAGGCCGAGGGGACAAAGGAACAGGCCACAGAGCGGCTGACAGGACAGTTTTTGCCGGATGTGGATGTGGCCGGATTGCAGGAAGAGATGTGTGCCTCCGGGCCGTACGTGCCGGACGCAGCGCAGAAAATATGGGAAGAAGAGAGATAACGATAAAGTATTAACAGTGATGGCCCGCAGAAAGCGTAAGGTAATCACTCCTCCGAAACGAGCCACTCCGGCACCAGTACCCGCACGTTTCGCCGCTGGACGTCCACCAGTCCTTCCTCCCGCAGTTTTTTCAGCTCCCGCATCATGGCGCTGCGGTCGATGGACAGATAATCGGCCAGGGTGCTTAAGGTGAAGGGCAGCAGGAAAGTATCAGAACCGCTGCGGATGGACATGATATGGAAATAGCTCTTTAATTTGCCGCGGATGCTGCGCTGGCTTAAGATTTCCACCCGTTCTCCCAGCTTGGTGGCCTTCTGGGACATGAGCAGCAGAACATTTTCGATGAGGTGGGAGTGTCCTTCGCAGGCCTTGCCGCAGGGGGTGAAAACGTGGCGGTAATCAAAAAAATGGATCTGGCAGGTTTTATGGGCGAGAACGGAATAGTTTTCCAGATTTCCGGCATGGAGGAAGAAGATTTCCCCGAAAACATCACCGGGAAGCAGCTGTTCCATGAGGGTCTGGGTGCCGTCAGCGGAAATGCGGACGATGGCGGCCTCGCCCTCTGTGAGCAGGCCGATTTTCCAGGGGCCGTTTCCATAGGAACAGACCCACTCGCCGGCCTTGTATTTGCGGGTGCTGATATGAAAACAGGTTTTCATCTGTGCCAGGTTCAGAGGTGCGATTCCGGCAAACAGCTGGCTTTCTGCTTCTGTCATAAAAAGACCTCCATTTCTCTGAAAAAAGTTTAAAAGTGTGACATTTGCAACAGAATAAGCGTATGCCTTATTCTATAATAAAACCATACCAAATGTCAAATCGAAAACAAAACGAAAGAGAACAAAAGGAAACCATAAACAACAGCCGCTCCATCGATCATACATCATAGCTTCCATGCGAGGATATCCGGTACAGCAATGGAAATCATATAGGAAGCGTACAGAGGCGGGCGGCCAATGAAAAAGAAAAGGAGGTAGCTGTGGGAGATACCTGCAGCGAAGAGCGTATGAGTAAAGTAAAATTTTATATCTGTGAACACTGCAAAAAGATTGTGACTGTTTTGACGGATGCACCGGCACCGCTTACCTGCTGTGGAGAGGCTTTGAAGGAGCTGCAGGGCAATGTGACGGACGCTGCGGTAGAGAAGCACCTGCCGGTGATCGCTGTGGACGGCAATCAGGTGAAGGTAACCGTGAGTTCTGTAGAGCATCCCATGGTGGAAGTGCATTACATTGACTGGGTATGTCTGGAGACAGAGAAGGGCATCCAGGTGCATCATCTGACCGTGGGCGAGAAACCGGAGACGGTGTTCGGCCTGGCAGATGGCGACAAGGTAGTTGCCGCATATGCATACTGCAATCTGCACGGACTTTGGAAAACCGAGGCGTAAAACATGTTGGATCTGGAGGTCCTGAAAAAACATAAACCATCGTTTATCGGATTGGAACAACAGAGAAAATTCTCAATATGCATCCCCCTTCTGGCCGGTAAGGCCGGATGGGAGGTGCTTTTTGAGGTTCGTTCGGAAAAGATCGGCCGCCAGCCCGGGGATGTCTGCTTTCCCGGCGGGGCGGTGGAACCGGGGGAAGACCCGCTGGATGCGGCTTTCCGGGAGACGCGGGAGGAGCTGTGTGTCCAGCAGGAGCAGATGGAGCTCATCGCGCCGCTGGACTGGTATCTGAACTATAGTGGGAATCTGATTTTTCCCTATGCGATGATTTTGAAAAATTATGAGAATACGTGGAGCCCGGATGAGGTGAAGGAGACATTTACCGTGCCGCTGTCGTTTTTCCTGGAAACGGAGCCGGAGCTGTATGTGTCGAAGCTGCGGGTGGAACCCGACGAGGCGTTTCCCTATGACCGGATCCGGGGCGGTCGGGAGTACCCGTGGAGAATGGGAAAACATCAGGTATATTTTTACCAGTACGGGGATCGGGTCATCTGGGGCATGACGGCCCGGTTGATACTTTCGTTCGTGGATATTTATAAGAAAGAGACAGCGCAGGACAAAAAATAAATTTTAATCAGAATGATTTGGAAGAGTATTCTTTTATAAAAGAACTGCCACAGACGATCCACAGATTTAGATATCTGTTGGAATATCTGTGACAGTTTTACTTTACGCCTCTTTTTTCACGGGTTCGGGAATGGCATCGGGTTCTGCTGCCATTCTTGCATATTTCTCATAGCGCTCGATGGCATTTTCCTCCGCCATGGCAAAGAGCTTGTCGGAAACATCCGGGAATTCCTTGGCCAGGGAGGAGTAACGCACCTGGTTCATGATGTACTGGCGGAAGCTCTTGGTGGGCTTCTTGGAATCCAGGGTAAACGGATTCTTGCCGGCTTCTTTCAGCAGCGGGTTGTACCGGTACAGATGCCAGTAACCGGACTCTACGGCGTCAGCAGCGTTGCGCTGGGAGTGTCCCATGCCCTCTTTCAGGCCGTGGTTGATGCACGGTGCGTAGCAGATGATCAGGGACGGGCCGTCGTAGCTCTCTGCCTCGCGGAAGGCTTTGATGAGCTGCTCCTTGTCGGCACCCATGGAGGTCTGTGCCACGTACACGTAGCCGTAGGACATGGCCATCATGCCCAGATCCTTTTTCTGGATCCGTTTTCCTGCTGCGGAGAATTTGGCGATGGCAGCTGCCGGGGTTGCTTTAGAAGCCTGGCCGCCGGTGTTGGAGTATACTTCCGTGTCAAATACGAGGATGTTGATGTTTTCCCCGGATGCCAGCACGTGATCCAGTCCGCCATAGCCGATATCGTAAGCCCAGCCGTCGCCGCCCACAGCCCAGATGGATTTCTTCACCAGGTAGTCCTTGCGGGCCAGGATGTTGTCGATATCTTTCTTTAACATGGCGTCGTCCACGGTGCCCATCTCGTCGATGACCTGCAGCAGCTGTGCGCTCTTGGTCTTGGACGCTTCGCCGTCGTTTCTTGCCTCGATCCACTCATCCACAGCTTCCTTTAATTGCTCGGGGATATCCCGCTGGAGCATGTCTTTCATGGTCTGGGTGATCTTATCCTGCATGTGCGCAGCGGCCAGCAGCATGCCGTAGCCGAACTCTGCGTTGTCCTCGAACAGGGAGTTGGACCAGGCCGGGCCTCTGCCGTTTTCGTCTGTGGTGTATGGCATGGACGGTGCGGATGCGCCCCAGATGGAGGAGCATCCGGTGGCATTGGCAATAATCATCCGATCGCCGTACAGCTGGGTGAGAAGCTTCATGTAAGGCGTCTCGCCGCAGCCTGCGCAGGCACCGGAAAATTCAAAGTACGGTTTTACAAACTGGCTGCCCTTGACGGTGAACTTGTCGGCATCCTTTGCCTTGGAAGGAATGCTCATGGCGTAGGTCCAGTTCTGTTTTTCATGTACCACATCGGCATATTTTTTCATGACCAGTGCGGGTTCGGGTGCCTTACAGATGTCGGCGCAGTTGCCGCAGCCCAAGCAATCCAGCGGAGATACCTGTATCCGGTACTCGTATTTGTTCAGGTTTTTGCCGGTGGCCTTCAGTGTGTCGAAGCTGTAGGGGGCCTTCATCTTCTCTTCCTTGGTCAGCAGCACCGGACGGATGGCTGCATGCGGACATACGAAGGAACACTGGTTACACTGGATACATTTATCCGGCTGCCACTGGGGCACGTGGGAAGCCACGCCGCGCTTTTCGTAAGCGGAGGTGCCGGTGGGGAAGGTGCCGTCCTCCATGCCTGCAAAAGCGCTGACCGGCAGGTCGTCGCCCTCGCGCTTGGCCATGGGCAGCAGTACCTCGTCGATGAATTTCGGCAGGTTGGTGCCTTTTTCCTTCTGCTTTTCCAGAAGCTTCCAGTCCTCGGGGATGGTGACACGAATCACCTCGTCAATGCCGCAGTCCACGGCCTCACAGTTCATGGCAACGACTTTTTCGCCCTTTTTGCGGTAGGTTTTCTCGATGCCCTCTTTCAGGTATTTGATGGCATCATCCAGCGGGATCACGTTGGTGAGCTTGAAAAATGCCGCCTGCATGATCATGTTGATGCGGTTGCCCAGGCCGATGCGCTCGGCGATCTGGGTGGCATTCACAATGTAGAAATTCAGCTCTTTCTTGGCAATGATGCGCTTCATTTTCTCCGGCAGCTTGTCGTTGAGCTCTTTTTCCGTCCAGATGCAGTTTAAGAGGAAGGTGCCGCCTTTTTTCAGATCCTTCAGCATGTCGTACTGCCGGATATAGGACTGATTGTGGCAGGCCACGAAATCTGCCTGGTTGATCAGGTATGCGGACTGGATCGGGTGTTTGCCGAACCGCAGGTGGGACACGGTCAGGCCGCCGGATTTCTTGGAGTCATAGTCGAAGTAACCCTGGGCGTACAGGTCAGTCTTGTCACCGATGATCTTGATGGCTGTCTTGTTGGCACCCACTGTTCCGTCAGAACCCAGACCCCAGAATTTACATTTGATGGTGCCTTCGGGCTCTCTGGCAATGCCTTCGATGAAGGGCAGGGAGTGGTTGGTCACGTCGTCCTCGATACCGATGGTGAAGTGGTCCTTCGGGCGCTTGTGGTACAGGTTGTCGTAGATGGACATGATCATGCCCGGGGTGGTGTCCTTGGAACCAAGGCCGTAGCGACCGCCGTAAACCTCCGGCGCGTTTCTCTGGGCATAAAGCATGGTGCGCACATCCTGGTACAGAGGCTCTCCGAGAGCGCCGGGCTCCTTCGTCCGGTCAAGCACAGCGATGCGCTCTACGGTCTTCGGCAGCACATCCAGGAAATACTTCCGCACAAACGGGCGGTACAGGCGCACCTTGATGAGGCCGACCCGGTGGCCCTGGGCGATGAGGGTGTTCATGGTTTCCTCGATGGTTTCACAGACAGAGCCCATGGCAACGATGACGTTCTCGGCATCGGGGGCACCCACGTAATCGAAGGGCTTGTAGCTGCGGCCGGTGAGTTTTTCCAGCTCCTTCATATAATGCACAACCACTTCCGGGATCTCATCATAAAACTTATTGGCGGATTCTCTTACCTGGAAGAAGATATCCGGATTCTGGGCGGTACCGCGGATCACCGGGTGCTCCGGGTTCAGGGCCCGGTTGCGGAACTCCTGCACGGCGTCCATGTCGATGAGTTTGCCCAGGTCATCGTAGTTCAGCACTTCGATCTTCTGGATCTCATGGGAGGTGCGGAAGCCATCGAAGAAATGCAGGAACGGGATACGGCCTTTGATAGCGGACAGATGGGCGATGGCTGCCAGATCCATGACCTCCTGTACGGAGTTGGATGCCAGCATGGCAAAACCGGTCTGCCGGGTGGCCATAACATCAGAGTGGTCGCCGAAAATGTTCAACGCGTGGGTGGCCAGGCTGCGGGCACTGACGTGCATAACGCCGGGCAGCAGCTCACCTGCGATCTTGTACATGTTGGGAATCATGAGCAGCAGGCCCTGGGACGCGGTGTAGGTGGTGGTCAGGGCGCCTGCGGACAGGGAACCGTGGAAAGTACCTGCCGCGCCGGACTCGGATTGCAGCTCGGCAATCTTGACGGTCTGTCCGAACAGGTTCTTGCGGCCGTAGGCTGCCCACTCATCGACCTGCTCTGCCATGGGTGAAGATGGTGTGATGGGATAAATGGTAGCAACATCTGTGAATGCATAGGATACATGTGCAGCAGCGGTGTTGCCGTCCATGGTTTTCATTCGCTTGTTATTCATAATAGATACTCCCCTTTCGTTCCGACTGACCGGGACTTTTTCGCGCCGCCGATCGGATTGGACCTATCGTAGCATGAATAAAAGGAGAAATCTAATTCGTAGTTTTCCGTAAAAATCACGCAGATAATTCATAAAAGGAACTTTTTTCCGATATTTTCGGAAAAATTATCCAGGTAAGGCGTTTTGTAAGATGATATTATAATATGTAATGATAGGAGCAAGAAACGTGAACACTAGGGCGTCGAGGTCAGAGGCCGTTCGTGCTTGCACGGTAAGGCAGATGACTTTGGCACCCGCCAAACATGAGAAAGCAGCGATTTATGAAGTAAATCTGCGGATTTCGAATGGTTGTAGAATTGCGAGAGCTGTTTGGCAGCGAAGCAATTCGTAGGTGTCACTTTTGGGGGAGGGCGAAAATGAACAACGAATGGCAGCACTTGATGTACTTGAACTGGCAGCACCTGATGTATTTTCTCGTGGCGGCGGACACGGGCAATTTTACGACGGCGGCGGAGCAGATGTTTATCACCCAGTCCACGCTGACGAAGGCCATGAACAACCTGGAGACGACGCTGGGGGTGCCACTTTTTGAAAAACGGGGGCGCAACATCCGCCTGACCTCCTACGGGGAGACGTTTTATGAAGATCTGAAGAAAATTTCACAGGATCTGAGCGGGAGTATCCACAAGCTTCATGATATGATTGATTTAAAGAGCGGGAACATTTCCATTTCCGGTTCCTATACCATGTGCGCGGAATATCTGCCGCATAAAATCCGCCGGTTCCGCAAGGATTATCCGGATATCGATTTTTCCATTAAATATACAGGAACGGGTTTTATCTTAAAACAGCTGCTGGAGGGGACAACGGAGCTGGGCTTTTGCGGAGACTACGATATCAATGCAAAGCAGTATGAGACGCTGGAGCGCCTGCTGGTAAAAGAGGAGGAGCTGATCGTCATTGTGCCGCCCCAGTGCCGGCTGGCGAATACGCACATCATCGAGGACTTCTCGGCCTTCCGGGACGATCCATTCATTGTCAATTCCAAATCCAACACGGGAACAAACTACGTGCTGAACCGGCTGTGCGAGGAGGCCGGATTCAAGCCGCATATCGCCTTTGAGTCCAACGACGACCACACGATGATCGGCATGGTGGCTTCGGGGCTGGGGATGGCGGTCATTGCGGACAGTCCGTCCCTGCTGGTGAACAACGTGTCGGTGCTGCATTTTGCCAAACCGCCGGTGAAGCATCAGTATATGGTATACAATCGGGAGCGAGAGCTGACGCCCCTGGTGAAGAGCTTCGTGGATTTCATCCGGGAGGAAACTGCACGGGGGAAAAGGTGATTGTCCGCGAAAGAAAGACAGATGATTTTGATGGACGGAAAATTTTTCTTGCATTTGAGAAAAGAATGCATTAGTATTCATAAAAGAAGTGTGATAGAATAAACAGACAATGGGAAAAGGAGGAGTGGCTATTATGGAAGCTGCAAATATTCGCAAATTCCGGAAAGTAATGGTAGCGAACCGTGGAGAGATCGCGATCCGTATTTTCCGTGCATTGAATGAACTGGGAATCACCACCGTTGGAATCTATTCCAAGGAGGATAAATATGCGCTGTTCCGCATGAAGGCGGATGAGTCTTATCAGCTGAATCCCGATAAGAACCCCATCGACGCATATCTGGATATTGATGAGATCATCAAGATCGCAAAGAAGAAAAATGTAGACGCTATCCATCCGGGCTATGGTTTCCTTTCGGAGAACCCGGATTTCGTAGAGGCCTGTGAGAAGAACGGCATCGCTTTCATTGGGCCGTCCAAGGACATCATGAACGCCATGGGAGACAAGATTTCTTCCAAGCAGATGGCCATTTCTGCCAATGTACCCATCATTCCGGGTGTGGATCACGCCGTGAAGACCGTGGAAGAGGCATCCAAGGTAGCGGACATGGTAGGCTATCCCATCATGCTGAAAGCCTCCAACGGCGGCGGCGGACGCGGCATGCGTATCGTCAACTGTGCGGAGGATCTGCCCAAGGAGTTTAAGGAAGCGAGAGACGAGTCCAAGAAAGCTTTCGGCGGCGACAAAATTTTCATTGAGAAATATTTAAGAAGCCCGAAGCACATTGAAGTGCAGATTCTGGGCGATCAATACGGCAACGTGGTACATCTGTATGACCGTGACTGCTCCGTGCAGCGCCGTCATCAGAAGGTGGTAGAGTATGCGCCTGCCTTCTCCGTGCCTATGGAGACGAGACAGATCATTCTGGACAGCGCCATCCGCCTGGCAAAGCAGGTGGGCTACCAGAATGCCGGTACGCTGGAGTTCCTGGTGGATGCGGACAACAACCCGTATTTCATCGAGATGAACCCCCGTATCCAGGTAGAGCACACCGTAACCGAGGAGATTACCGGCATTGATATCGTGCAGGCCCAGATTCTCATCGCGGAAGGCTATCCGCTGAATTCCAAGGAGATCAACATCCAGTCTCAGGACGATATCCATGTGAACGGATACTCTATCCAGACCCGTGTGACCACCGAGGATCCGGCAAACAACTTCCTGCCGGATACCGGCAAGATCAGCGTTTACCGTTCCGGTTCCGGTAACGGCCTGCGTCTGGACGGCGGCAATGCCTACGCCGGTGCAGAGATCCTGCCGTATTACGACAGTCTTCTGGTAAAACTGATCTCCCACGACCGTACCTTCGAGGGCGCCGTACATAAATCCCTGCGTGCCCTGAAAGAGATGCGTGTCCGCGGCATCAAGACCAATATTCCGTTCCTGGTCAACGTGCTGAACAATCCGGTATTCGTTTCCGGCAAATGCTACACCACCTTTATCGAGGAAACGCCGGAGCTGTTTGCCCTGCAGAAGAGCCAGGACCGTGCCACCAAGATCATCGAGTTCATCGGTGATAAGATGGTCAACGTCAATGCCAACAAGGAAAAACCGGTATTTGAAAACCGTGTGGTGCCGGTATTTGACGAGAGCAAGCCGGTATACGGCATGAAGGATGAATTCAAGAAGCTGGGCGCAGAGGGCCTGGCCCAGAAGATCCTGAAAGAGAAGAAGCTGTATGTGACAGATACCAGCATGCGTGACGCCCAGCAGTCCCTGATGGCAACCCGTATGCGTACCAAAGATATCGTGGGTGCGGCAAAAGCCACCAATGCATTCATGCAGAATGCCTTTTCTGTAGAGGCATGGGGCGGTGCGACTTACGATACTGCTTACCGTTTCCTGAAAGAGTCCCCGTGGCAGCGGCTCCGTATTTTGAGCGAGCGCATGCCCAACACGCTGATCCAGATGCTGCTGCGTGCATCCAACGCCGTTGGTTACAGCAACTACCCGGACAACGTGGTACGGGAATTTATCCGCATTTCCGGAGAAGAGGGTGTAGATGTCTTCCGTATTTTCGATAGCCTGAACTGGGTAGAGAATATGAAGATGCCCATTGAAGAGGCATTGAAGACCGGCAAGATCGTGGAAGGTACCGTCTGCTACACCGGCGATATGTTGAGCCCCAACGAGACAAAATACACGCTGGATTACTATGTGAAGAAGGCGAAAGAGCTGGAGGCAGAGGGCTGTCACATCTTCGCTATCAAGGATATGGCGGGCCTGTTGAAGCCTTATGCGGCAAAGGAACTGGTGAAAGCGCTGAAATCCGAGCTGAAGATCCCGATCCATCTGCATACCCACGACACCACCGGCGCCGGTGTGAGCACCGTGCTCATGGCAGCCGAGGCAGGCGTGGATATCGTGGATCTGGCCATCGAGTCCATGAGCTCCCTGACCAGCCAGCCGTCCATGAATGCGGTGGTAGAAGCACTGCGCGGCAGCGAGCGTGATACCGGTCTGGACTTCGACGAACTCAACGAGCTGACCCATTACTATGCAAGAGTGCGGAAACTGTACAAATCCTTCGAGAGTGAGATGGATTCTCCCAACTCCGAGATTTACAAATATGAGATCCCCGGCGGACAGTATTCCAACCTGCTGGCCCAGGTACAGTCCATGGGTGCCGGAGACAGCTTTGAGGAGATCAAGAGCCTGTACAAACAGGCCAACGACCTGCTGGGCAACATTGTGAAGGTAACTCCTTCCTCCAAGGCAGTGGGCGATTTCGCCATCTTTATGCTGAAAAATGGTCTGAACAAGGATAACATCCTGACCGAGGGACGTGACCTGTCCTATCCAGAGTCTGTAGTAGAGTACTTCAAGGGCATGATGGGACAGCCGGACGGCGGATTCCCGGCAGAACTGCAGAAGATCGTACTGAAAGGCCAGGAGCCCATCACGGTACGGCCCGGCAGCCTGCTTCCTGACGTGGATCTGGAGGCTGTGAAAACCCATCTGAAGAGCAAATTTGACCTGTCTGCATTCAGCGACAAGGCCATGGAGCAGAAAGCCATCAGCTATGCCCTGTATCCGAAGGTATACGAGGACTACTGCGAGCACTTTGAGATGTACAACGACGTGACCCGTCTGGAGAGCCATGTATTCTTCTACGGCCTGCGCAAGGGCGAGGAGACGACCCTTTCCATCGGCGAGGGAAAAGAGCTGATCATCAAATTCATCGAGCAGTCCGAGCCCAACGAAGAAGGTTACCGCACCCTGACCTTCGAGGTCAACGGCGCGATGCGTGAGGTGAAGATCCTCGACAAGCATCAGGCAGTCACCGCAGAACGTCGTCTGAAAGCCGACAAGTCCAACCCGGCACATCTGGGATCTTCCATCCCGGGTACCGTGGAGCAGGTACTGGTCAAAGAGGGCGATCCGGTCACCGTGAACCAGCCGCTGATGATCGTCGAGGCCATGAAGATGGAGACCACCGTGGTATCCAAGGTCAACGGCACCGTAGACAAGCTGTATGTAAAACCGGGCGATCGGGTAAATTCCGAGGACCTGCTCATCAGCTTCGTGGTAGAGGAGAAAGCAGAAGAGAAATAAGCACCGAAAATTTTGTGGTGAGAATAAGAAATGTGGACAGCCGTCGGGCGGTAGAAATACCGTTCGGCGGCTTTTTATGACTGCGGATAAACCGCATGAACAGGAATAAAGGTGAAAAACCCAGCCTTGTGGTACTCTCCTTTTTTGCGTATACTGTAATAGGCGTTTGCGAAACGCCAAAAGCCGCATAAATACGGCATAAGCGTATATGTATCTCTTTTTTTCTGTGCTGTGGCACAGCAAACGATCTTATTTCTGCCTTTTCATTATCAACTTCTTAGCTCACAGCTTGTCAAGAGCCTGTTGCAACGCAATGTGTTAACACTCTTTACAACCTGTGAGCTAAGGCGTATCTTCTCAATGGCGGAAATCAAATAATGATAACAAGTGAATATATTTTAGCGAGGCATTTTACTTTTACAGTAAGGTGCTTTTTTGTTTATGATACTTCTTTATATCCATAGCAAAGGAGGATTGATAATAAATGGCACAGATTTATGGGTATGTACGGGTTTCCAGCATAGACCAGAACGAGGAACGACAAATTGTCGAACTGGCAAAAAGAAATGTACTTTCTAGAAATATCTACATAGACAAGCAGTCTGGAAAAAGTTTTGAGCGTCCGCAATATAAAAAACTGGTCAGAAAGCTGAAACAAGGCGATTTACTTTATATACTAAGTATTGACCGTCTGGGCAGGAACTATCTTGAGATACAGGAGCAATGGCGAATACTGACGAAAGAAAAAGGGATTGATATATGCGTCATAGATATGCCTTTATTGGACACAAGGAATGGGAAAGATTTAATGGGCACATTCATTGCTGATCTTGTGTTACAGATACTATCATTTGTTGCGCAGAATGAGCGTGAGAACATCAGAAAAAGACAGGCACAGGGCATAGCAGTGGCGAAAGCAAAGGGCGTAAAATTTGGCAGACCAGCAATTGTACTTCCAGAGAATTTTGGGGAACTTGTCTATAAATGGGAAAAGAAAAGGCTTCCTTTGTCGGAAGTCTTGGAAGTGTGCAAAATGAGTGGAGCTACGTTTTATAGGAAATTAAGGGAATATCGCTTATTACAGCAGAAATAGTCTGTTCTGAACTATTAAAGGGTACACCTTTTAATATCCACTATATCATTATCTAGTATAGCTGAAAACGCCTGTTTTTTCAATAAATTAATCATTTAGAACAGCTTTGAAGATGTAATTTTTGCTAAGATTGCCAGATTATATTTTTTGCAAAAGGTGTACCTTTTGAGAAAAGTCAAGGAAAGGAGCAGAAAGTAAATATGAAACAAAGCTATTTGAAAAAGACTTATTCATTTTTGCTGGTAAGTGCAATGGTATTGACTATGTTTCCGGCATTTAGTACCAGCGTTCATGCAGAAGAAAATCAATCGCCAACGAAAGAGCAGTTTTCAACTGTTGAAGAATTAAAAAGCTATGATACAAATGATAATGACGGAGTGAAAAACCCTGCAAAAGTCTATTTCGGAAACAACAATCAACAGTGGTGGATTGCAGGAAGTCAAAGTAATAATAGCTTAACGTTATTTTCTGCAAGTTCTATGGGAGATGGAGTACAATTTGAATCAAATTATATGGACAATAAAACATATGATGATAAGTGGAACTGTACCTATCCTAATGGAGAACCGGCAGAAGTTTTCCCGAATCACTACGGAGCGAGTTATATAAGGAATGTTACCTTAAAAGAGATGGAAACTTCTTTTTTTACAGGTTCAGAACAGGCACTGATAAACGAAACAACGATTTATACGGATGATACGAAAAACAACAGCGTCTATTCCACAACGGATAAGCTGTATTTTGCTTATGGAGACCAAGAAGATGATAAACACATTACTGTGGGAAAGAACAGCGCAAATGATTTGAATGACGGTCTTCGTATCGATCCAAGTTATTGGGGAGAATCTGTTCTTGAATTATTTTGGATTCGTTCACCACTTGTTAGTAATGATGATCCGAATGATGGAAGTAATGTTTTGACCGCGTGGCCTTCTAAGAAGAATCCTTCTTTTAATGGAGCGCAAACAAACAATGGTTCTTTAGAAAACATAAGACCAGCTTTTGAACTGAATTCATCGACGATTCTTTTTGCATCGGCTGTTCCGACAGCAACATCTACAGGTAATTTAACACTGCAGGATACGGATGGAGATGGAGCGTTTACATTACGCTATGACGCCAGTAAGTATAGCAAGAACCTAGGTTCAGCTGTAATTTCTTATGATGATAGCAAGGTTATCTTAACAGATGTTCCAAATGGTACATATCTGGTTGCGCAAAACAGCAATGGTGCGTATGCGAAACAAATTACGAATGAAACAGAGGTTTCTGCAAGTGGTATGAATTTAGATAATTTTGCGAATTGTAAGATATGGCTGGAAACAACAGATACAGCAAATGGAATCACATATGCGGCTTTGGCAGAGAAAGAACAAGAAACTGCTGTGAATATTGTTGCGGGTGCGGGATTGAATATCACATCGAATAATGGTGTGCAGGAAGTTGTTCCAAACACGGCAATTACAGATATTATAGTGGAAGCTGTTGACGGATATTTTCTTCCGGATGGTTATGAGGACAGAATCCAAGGCTTGAACGGATTGACAGTAACAAAAATGACTAAAAATGGTTTTGCCATTTCAGGTACGCCGATAAGTGATGTGAATATCACACTGCCACCTGCAACAAAGAAAGTTTACAGCATGATTTTAAGTGGTAACGGAACATTTACAGGAACTTGCGTAGGATATCAACCAATTATCGCAAAGGAATTTACGATTACAAATGACGGAAATATTGATTTAGAGAATATCGATATATCTATCACGGGTACAGATAAGGATAAGTTCGAGTTGATTGGCGACGGTACTATAACTATCCAGCCAAACGATACTATAAAAGTAACAGTAGCACCAAAAGATAGTCTAGCAGCAGGTGTATATCAGGCAACGCTTACTGTAACAGCGGATAATATTAAAACAGCAACAACGGAGCTACAGTTTACTGTAAACGGACATGATTATGTTGCAGTTGTTACACCACCTAGTTGCACAGAGAAAGGATATACGACATATACTTGCAGGAATTGTGGCCATAGCTACAAAGGAAACGAAGTAGATGCGACAGGTCATACGTGGGGAGAATGGAAAGTCATCAAGGAAGCAACAACCACAGAAACAGGAAAAAAAGAACGTGTTTGTGAACGTTGTGATTATAAAGAAACAGCAGTCATTTCTATGATTTCCAACGAAGAACAGCCTACTACTTCTACAAAGCCAGATACAGCAGTTAAGACAGGCGACAGTACAAATATTTTGCTGTGGAGTATGGTAACGGTCATTTCCCTTGCAGGAGTAATAACGTTATTGTTCTTCAAGCGTAGAAAATGCAGATAAGGTAGAATGAGGGGCTGTCGCAAAATCATCAACAATAGATGCTTGAGCGGCAGTCTCTGCCGTTATAGACATAAACCGGGATGAAATCTATTTTTCTGGATTTCATCCCGGTTTTTTGCCGTACTTTAATAAGCCTTTGTTTTTTTACATATTTTAGGCTGACTGTATTTCAAATAAATACGTTCTGGTTCGCTCCTTCTGGATTTTTGCGTGCAGTTTATTCAGGTTATACCCCATGCAAAAGCAGCTTTGACGGAGAAACACATTTGATTTGAAATTTCATACACAGAAATTATAAAATTGTGCGTGAAATTATTGATTAATTCAATTTGAATGATATAATAAAATATAAGCACAAAAACAAGTTGAGTGTGTGTGGGTTTTAATAAAAAGTTGGTGAATATGTGGATAAGAAAACTCTTTCAAAACAAGTAATTATAGAAAAGGGCGGTATTGCAAAAACATCAGATTTTGTTGCAGCTGGCATACCCGCTGTCGACATTGTGAATCTTTGTAACACCGGATACCTTGAACGCATTCGACACGGATACTATCAACTTGCCGATTGGGACACATCTTCTGAAGAACAGCTTATTGCAGCATTGATCCCAAAGGCAATTATTTGTGTGGAATCGGCTCTTTTTCATTATGGCTATAGTGACTTTGCACCTCGGAAATGGTCGATTGCTGTTCCGAGATCTATGTCTCGAACAAAATTGGATATAGATGCACTGGAGTTGCAAACTTACTATGTGCAATCAGAAATATATGAACTGGGCAAAACAACTGCCGATTTTAACGGCGTCATGCTACCTGTATATGATCGAGAGCGTACAATCTGCGATTGCTTCAAATATCGTTCAAGATTGGACAATGAAATCTTCAACAAGGCATTGAATGCCTATGTGAATGATTCAAAAAAAGACTTGAGAAACCTTTCTGGATATGCAAAGAAGTTAAGAGTACACAAAAAGGTTACTGAGTTGATGGAGGTGCTGCTGAATGGTTGATACTGCTGCGTCCGTACTGGCACGCTTAAAGAATAAAGGCAAGGAAACCGGGAGGAGCTACCAGCTTTGTCTGCAGCTTTTCTGCCAGGAAGAATTTCTCCGCAGGTTGGAGAAGTCCCAATATGCAGAAAACCTTGTTCTAAAAGGTGGATTGTTTATCTATTCCATTACCGGCTTTGACAGCCGTGTGACGGTAGATGTAGATTTCCTGCTCAGGAAAGTTCCGAATACACCGGAAAAGCTGAAAAAAGTTCTGGAAGATATCATCGCCACACCAACAGGTAATGATTTTGTGACATTTGAAATCACAAATATTGCGCCTATTGCTGTAGCAAAAAAATATGCCGGTATCGGTGCTTCCTTAGTCGCAAGGATTAAGAACACTAAAACCCCATTCAGCATTGACTTTGGTGTGGGAGATGTCATTGTGCCAAATCAGGAAAAGCGCAAGATTCCGACCCAGCTGGCGGATTTTGCAGCTCCTATGGTAAACACATACTCTCTTGAAACAACTATTGCTGAAAAAATAGATGCCATTCTCAGTCTGATGGAGTTTTCCAGTCGGATGAAGGATTACTATGATATTTATTATCTTGCCAATAAATTTGACTTTGATGGTGTTGTCTTAACCGAAGCTTTGAAAAAAACTTTTGAAAATCGTGGACATGTATTCACCGTTGAGCAGTTTGAACAAGTGATGGATTTTGAGAATGACGAAGCTATGCAGAAAAAGTGGAAGGCATTTTGTCGGAAAATTGATATAAAAACCGATAGTTATAGTACCGTTCTGCGTACAATCAGATGCTTTTTGAGAAAACCAATCGTGGCAGCAATCAATAAGGATACTTTCAATCAAGAATGGATTGCGACCACAAACGAATGGCGTCAAAGGGGGCAGTGCGATGGCTAAGATAATGGAGATTATTGCAAAGGAAACTAAAGGTAAGAACTATCATACATACAAATATAGCTACGATTCTATCGGTCTGCCTTCCATAGACTATGATGATGATCCCAATAAAATAATGAAGTGGAAAGACTCCGCCGAAACTGGATCGCCAAAGCGATCTAAGCAGACATTATCTGTTCGACTTCTGTTTGGCGTTTATAAAAATTGTATGTTTTCATAAAAATAATAGAATTCAATTGTATGCAGAAGGGATGATAAAGTAAGTGGTCGAAATGTCGGATAAAGCTAACCCCATGTTCTTTGATTGGAAAAGAATTCTGGTCTAATAAAAGATGAAAAATCGTTTACAAATTTTTAGGCGAGAAGATGTAGAAACCAAAAAGAAAAATTGCGCTATATGCACCGTTAAGTAATTAAAAGATTACAATTAAATGATATGGATACAAACGATAAACGCTATCTATAACTAAGCAGCAGAAAGAGATCTTCACCCAGTACATAGATGCTATTCACGATCAAAAAATATATAATGACTGGCTTCATGGCGTGAACAGTAGCATCCTCATAATTGGCAACACATTGGATGACTACCGCAACAAGGGCAGAATGTGAAATCATAAAAGTCAAACCCATATATACCGTCGCTATATTCTTTTAGGTGCGTTCTCCTAGGTGGAAGAGAGCACCCATTGGGACAAACGTATTCTTTTCTCATCATTGCTTTCGCCTCATTTCAACTGCTCAGGTACCGGTTGGAAAGCTTACAATTTCAAAGGATAAGTATCTAGTTTGTTTTGAGCATTTATGTAGGACTTATAAATGTTTTTGATTCCGGCTTCTTTTGCCATACTTACAACAAGGTTTTCTTCTGCTACGCCCATTCGCAGACCAAGAATTATGCCACTTGGGATCCATTCCATCATAACCGGCGGCTTCATAATGCAGCCGGTAATCATTCTCCATTCTTCATCATATTTATGGCACTCTTTTTTAATCAGAGTCGTTCTTTCTTGTTCCCATAGCGCATTTCCAATCCCTGCATATAGTTCTTGAGGAATCTGAGTTTTTGCTGTCTCTGCTATTTTGCGGAGCATAACAAATTTTGCAAACTTTGTTGCATCATAAGGCGTGTCCGAATAATAAATCGGATATAGCGGCGTTCCGTAGTTCTTGATTCCGCAATTTGCGCATTTTTCTTGTTTACCACATAAGTAGTTATCGTTGTTTTCAAGATCGTAGATTTGCACAAATCCCTTATGCTGATCTGCGTATTTCAACCATAGTGCTTCATTAAAACCGTTTTCAGAGAAACAAACTGACCACGTATCTTTTTTAACTTCATCACGAAGTGAAAGCGCTGCGTTCAGAAAACTTTCAGTAAGCCCATGAGATAGTGCATTTGTAACATTCTCAACCGTTAGCTGCGCTGCTTGCTCCTCGGAAAGAACACCACCAAGCAATGATTTAACACCTTGCACAACCGCTTCGGTACTTTCTGGAGTCTGGAATGCACTTAGATATTCTTTCCGGATTGTCTCAATGTCGATGTGAAGAAAGGTATCGAAAGGATCGTCATAATAATTCGCAGAAGAAAAATAGAGCTTATTTGTTCTGAGAGCTTCCAAGCTTTTTGTGCTGACAGGTCGATACCGGAAAAGAAACTTCGGATACTTAATTACTTTGAATAGCTGTTCTCGTTCTGCTACAATATCATTTCCGGACAAAGAACATAATGTTTGCCAGAAGTGTTCTCGATCATTGTGATTCATGGATGCTCCTCCTCTCAATTATCAAATACGATTCGTAATCCGAAACAAAACAAACACTATCCGATTTATGAAAAATCGCCCATTTGTGTTTTGGTATGTTGATTGCCACTTGAATCTGTCCACTCAGTGGTTATCCTAAACTTTGATGCAGAACCATTATGTGTGATGAGAACCAATTCATAGCTTTTTCTTGCCTCTAATTCTTCAAAAGGCTGCTTTTCTTGATCCATGATCATAATACCAACATCACCATCAAATCGAGCAGACACATTATAGGCGGTTGCATTTCCTGAATTCCAAACTTTCAGTCTATGCTTACCTTTACCCACAGTAACAAATCTTGCCTCGACGCACGCAAGTTCCGCATCTTCCTTCTCTTTGGCTATCTTGTCCAATTCATTCTGCTTAATCTTGAGTTCTAGTTCATTAACCTTGTTCTGGAGGCGTTGTGCCTTTGAAGATTTAAACAGCGAAATGATGGCAACTAACAGAGATATACCTGCGATGATCAGCGCACCCCAATCTTTTATGAAGCGCACCATTTCCTTCAATGTGCTAATCAAAACTTCCATTTTTTCAGCGCTTTCTTTAATTCTTTTTCAAGTTCTTTGCCTGCATCTTGCGCAAGTTCATCTACGGCATTATCGATTATTGCGGCATTGCTATCGAGCAACTCTCGTTTCGTGTATTCCGAACCGCAATCAGAGCAACGTACTCGTGCATCGTCACCTGCGTGAAGTAGATCTTCAAACTTTTCGTCCAATGATGAAAACTGATCATTACCGCAAAGAGGACATAGCAGTGTGACTTTACGATCCAAATTTTTCATTAAAACACCTCATTTCAACTGTTCACACAACGGCAGAATTTCTTCCATTTTGGCAACAATACACTGCCAAGTCGCTTCAAACTTGTATGCACCTTAATTTCTGTAAGCATAAGATTTTTCAAGCGTGTATCCGCTGTAATATTACTCATTTTTCTTTCTCCGGGGCGAACTTCAAAATGTCATCAACGCCACATTGTAGAGTTTTGCAAATTTTCTCAATACTATCGAGAGAAATATAATTGTCACGCTTGATTCGGGTAATGATATTTGCACTAAAGCCTGCCTGTTTCATTAGTTTGGCATTCGTCATGCCCTTGTCGATCAGTAAGTAAAATGATTTCTTATAGGTTACAGCCATGGTAATCCGCCTCCTAACATTATTAACTATTATATCACGAAACCGTGAATAATTCGATTCGTTAGATTGGAAGTGAGTTTTTCGTTTAATATAATGAGATGAATGTAGAAAATATCCTCCATGCAAAAAAGATAGAAGAGTATATCCAGAATCAATTAAAAGAGGATTTGGAGTATGATCAAATGACACTTAAGGAATATATAGACCCGTTTACGGGTGAGCCGGTAAAAGGCAACAAATAAATCTAAGCTCAGAGAGCTTGGTATAAAATGATGTTGCGGCTGGCAAACTTTTCGACGAGCCTTTAGACTCTAGTGCCGGGATTGAGCCCTTATAGGGCGGAAAGCAAACCATCGGTTAAGCCGGTGGTCATGATTTTTCTTGTCGCGCTTCTGTACGGCAGCTAACCTATGCCAGTATTGTTCTCATACTGTCTTATTGGAAACCACCTTGTGGTACCCTACATTTTTGCGTATACTGTAAGGGATGGGTATACCAGTGGCACCAGTCCGGCAGTATTTGCCGGTAATACGGAGTGGTTGCGTTTTAGTTGCGCTGTGGTTGGTGGACTTTTTGTCAATCGGCTGGTACATTTGGTGAAAAGAACAATCAAAGGAGGCAATGGCTATGTTAGGAGCATCAGTCATACTGGTATTGGGACTGCTTATTTACGGAGGAATTCTGTTTCTCTTTGTTCTTCTGGTGATGGCGCTGCTGAAATATCTGCGGACGAAAAATACAGCGCCGGAGGAACGGCTGCTTCGAAGGTCACTGGGGGAGGTCATCAAAGCGCATCGGGAGAGCTGCAAGATGACGCAGGAGTTTGTGGCGGAGTCGCTGGGAGTCAGCCGGCAGGCGGTGTCCAAGTGGGAGACCGGGGCGTCAGATCCCAGCACGTCTAATCTGTTCGCACTGGCACGGCTGTTCGGCGTGCGGGCGGAGGATCTGCTGCGGGAGGTAGAGCAGTGACTAACAACAGACAGGAGGGAAAATGATGTATCAGGCATCTGAAAAAAGATATGAGGAAATGCGGTATCACCGGGCCGGAGACAGCGGTCTGCTATTACCGGAGGTGTCGCTGGGACTGTGGCACAATTTTGGCGATACGGGTGTGTATGACAATATGAAGGCGCTTTGTTTTACGGCATTTGACCATGGGATCACACATTTTGACCTGGCAAATAACTACGGGCCGGCACCGGGCAGTGCGGAGAAGAATTTCGGAAGAATGCTGAGAGAAGAACTGTCAGCGTACCGGGATGAGATGATCATCAGTACCAAGGCTGGATATGTGATGTGGGATGGCCCTTATGGAAACTGGGGAGGCCGCAAGCATCTGCTGGCCAGCCTGGATCAGAGTCTGCAGCGGATGGGACTGGAGTATGTGGATATTTTTTATCATCACCGGATGGATCCGGAGACACCGCTGGAGGAAACCATGGGTGCGCTGGCCCAGGCTGTCACCAGTGGGAAAGCGCTTTATGTGGGACTTTCTAATTATAACGGGCCCACATTGGAACGGGCGGTAAAGATTTTGCAGGAGCTGCATTGCCCGTTTGTGATCAACCAGAACCGGTACTCGATCTTTGATCGGACGATTGAGCAGAATGGGTTGAAAGAGATGGCAAAAAAGCTGCACAAAGGTCTGATCACGTTTAGCCCGCTGGCGCAGGGAATGCTGACCGACCGTTATCTGGACGGGATTCCGGCGGACAGCCGGATCCGTACCGATGGCCGCTTCCTGAAGGAAGATGTGGTAAATAGCCGCATTGCGCAGGTGAGAAAACTCAACGCTCTTGCTTTGCAGCGCGGTCAGACACTGGCGGAGATGGCGCTGGCATGGCTGCTGCGGCAGGAGGAGGTGACCAGTGTGCTCATCGGCGCATCCAAACCACAGCAGATTCTGGACAATATTAAGGCGATGGAAAATACCGGTTTCTCGGAGGAGGAACTGTTGATGATCGAAGGAATCAGTCAGGCAACGAACGCCTGAAACATAAGGTCATTGTGCCGACATGGCCCACAGATTTTTGATCTGTCCCTTTAGTTGCCCGAAGCTCCAGTATTCTGCACTGTTTTCCGGGCTGTTGGGGTCATTGACGGTGAATCCCTGTGCAGTGTAGCCAGTGATGACGATGAAATGCCCGCTGTAGGTGAAGTCTCCGGGGCCGACCACGGCGATGATGGGGCAATGGCTGTCCAGCGCCTGTTTCAACTGGTCTTCTTTGAGAGAGAGCTGTCGGGCGGAGAGCCCCAGCAACGCACAGCCCTCACTGATCAGCGACCAGCTACTGCCGCTTCCCGGGACGACATAACCGTAGTTGGTGGCAAGGTCGGCCACATAGGCAGGGTTGTAGCGGGCATTATGAGTCAGTGAAATGGCTGCCATGGACAGACAGGTGGGGCCGCAGCCGGTGTAGCCGATGAGGCCGCTTCCATAGGAGCGATAGCCCCAGCGGGTATCCCATTGGAGCAGCAGGGGAACGCCGGGGGTGGAAGCTTCCACGGATAGATCGATGGAAATTGCCTCGTTGGTCGTGGCGGGCAGCGGTTGCTGTGCAGCGTCTTCTGCCAGTCGTCCGTTTGCTGCATCGGTTTCCAGAAAGTCTTCTGATGAATGCTTCGAGGTGGACGATGTCTCGGACAGGTGCTGTGGATAGTTGTAGACGTAATCGACGGTCTGTGGGTATTTCTGCGCAAAAGTTACCATGTCCTGTGGATAAAGGTCGTTGCTCTCTATGACGGCAAGCTTTTCTTCATAAGTGAGACTGTCAGCGGGCACCAGGGAGATTCCGGCGGACGTATTCCCGTGAACGAGGGTGTTGCCACTGTCAGAATATGCAGTGCCGGATGAAGTCGCATGGAAGATTCCCTGCGCGTGCAGTGTGCTGTCAGAAGCGTTTGCCTGGGAATGGGCATCGGGCAGCCAGAATCCGGCAAAAAAGGATGCACACAGAAAAAATGTAAAAATTGGGTGTCTGGAAAGACAAATCATGGCCAAACCTCCTTTGTGGGTTTGGCCATGATTGTAAAACGGCGATGTATCAAAGTTGTTACCTACCATCGATCTGTTAAATCTGTATCCTCCACAACTTCCCCGTCTACCCGTTCCATATTCCGGTATTCTTCCTCTTCTTTCAGTTTTTTCTCTACCCGGCGGACGCTGCGCGTCAGGCAGAACATGCTCCAGAGGCTCATGATGCCGTCTGCACACAGGCTGGCGCCCACGAACATCATCAGGGTGCTGGCTGCGGCGAAGGGGTTCCAGATGAGGATCGCGCCCAGAGCAATGGAAATCAGTGCGAACACGAGAATGAGCCACCAGCGGGGATAATCTACCCGTTTCAGGTCAATGGCATTCTGAATCTTCATAATGCTGCTGAGGATGATAAAAATACCCAGCAGGATCGGCAGAATGCTGACGATGTACTGCGGTCGGATGAGCATCATGATGCCCAGCGCCACGGCGATGATGCCGATGACCAGATCATAGCGGAAAACGGAGATCAGCCGATCCCGGACAAAATAGCCGATAAGGTGAACGATGCCGTATACGATGGTCAGAATGCCGAAAGCATAGCACAGCGTCATCAGAGAAAGCTCCGGCCAGAACAGGAAGACCAGGCCCAGCACCACATATCCAAAAGAGATCCAGTTATAAGAAGTTTTTAATTTTTTCAAACTGTCACGCATTTGATTCCCTCCAGTCAGCGACCCGTGGGTCGTTTTTCTGAACATAAGTATACAACAAAATGCCACCCGCGAAAATAGGCGGATGACATTTTTTATGAATTGTTGCCGTTTATAAAAACATCGAAAATACAACCGTAATGATCCCGCACACGCCGATGGCGAGCCCGCTCATGGCTCCTTCGGTTTCGCCGATTTCGATAGCTTTGGAGGTGCCCACAGCATGGCTGCAGGCCCCGATGGCAATGCCCACTTCAACCGGATTTTTGATGCGCAGCAACCGGATCATGAACGGGGCAATGATACTGCCCAGGATACCGGTGATCAGCACAGCCACGACAGTGACCGGGGCGATGCCGCCGTGGGATTCTGCTACGCTGATGGCGATGGCGGTGGTGACGGATTTCGGGGTGAGGGATGCGGTCATGGCTTCATCCAGGCCGAACAGATGGCACATAACAAGGACGCTGCCCATGGAAGCCAGGCATCCCACGGTGCAGCCCACCAGAATGGGCAGCCAGCTTTCCTTCAGGATCCGCCGTTTCGTGTAGATGGATACGGCCAGGCAGGCTGTGGCCGGAGCCAGGAACATGTTGATAATGGCGCCTCCTTCGTTGTAATCGTCATAGGGGATGCCGAAAATTTTCAGAAAAACAATGACGAGAATGATGGCCAGAAGCAGTGGATTGCACAGGGCTATCCTGGTGCGTTTCTGGATTTCCAGCCCGATGAAAAAGGCCAGGATGCTGATGGTAATGCCGAAAAACGGCGATGCAAAAATATCACGCATGATGCTTCCCTCCATTCATAAGCTTCAGGGTCAGCCGGATGGAAAGTGCGGCTGCGATGAAAGTGATAAAGGTGCTGACAACGCTGATCACCAGAATGGGAACGAGATTCTCTATGAGGATATCCAGATAATTGATCATGCTGACACCGGCGGGAATGAAGAAAAAGGCCATGTTAGACAGCAGAAAGTCTGATTTTTCCCGGATGTGCTCCAGCTTGAGAATGCCGGTGAACAGACAGATTAGCAGCAGGATCATGCCGATGACGCTTGCCGGAAAGGAGAACGGGAGGAGTTTTTCCATCACAAGACTGATCCAGCACAGGCCCATGACGATCCCAATCTGTTTGATGATTTTCATAATAATTTGTGCCTCCTTATATATGTCAATGTTTGAGCCAGTGGCCCCGGAAATAATAAAGTACAAATAAAAACGATGTAAATATCCAGGTCAGCGGATAACTGCTGACCAGCATGCGCACGGTGTGATGTGCCGGCATCCAGAAGAAAATCCACAGAACACGGAGCACACAGATGCCGAAGCAGGTTATAAGCATGGGGATCACCGTATTGCCCACACCGCGGATGGTGCCGGAGTAGATTTCCACGCAGATATAAGTAATATAGAAGGGCGCCATCGTCAGCAGAATCTGGTAGCCGTTGGAAATGACCACAGGATCTGTGCTGAACATCATCAGCAGGACGCGCCCGCATACGACCATGATGATTGAAAGAAAAATGGAGAATGCAGCGTCCATGGCAAGGCAGATGCGACTGCTCTTTTTGATCCGGTCAAACTTGCCTGCACCGTAGTTCTGGCCGGCAAAGGTCATGATGGACACGCCGAAGGCGTTGCTCCCCATCCAGTACAGGGCGTCGATCTTGTTAAATGCCGTCCATCCTGCCACCACGTCCGTGCCGAAGCCATTCAGCGTGGCCTGAATGAGGATGTTGGAAAGCTGGAACATGGAAGACTGTACGCCCGCCGGAAATCCAATATAAATGATGCGTCGAAGGATCGGAAAATCAAACCGGATCTTTCGAAGGGTCAGCTTGTAGGCTTCTTTTGTGCGCACCAGTGTGATGATCACGAGCAGAGCGCTGATGATCTGGGCCAGAACCGTTGCCAGAGAAGCCCCTGCAATGCCCATGGGGATCACTTTTACCAGCAAAAGATCCAGTACCACATTGATGGCGCAGGCCACGATCAGGAAATACAGCGGCCGTCTGGAATCTCCCACCGCCCGCAGAATGGCGGTGCCCACATTGTATACAAGAACGGCGATCATGCCGCCGAAATAAATCTGCAGATAAGTGATGGCCAGGGGCAGCACGTCATCCGGCGTGTGCATGGCCCGCAGTACCGGCGGTGTCAGAAAAATGCCGAAGATGGAGATGAGCAGTCCGCCCACCAGCGCCATGGCGATGGCCGTGTGGATCGTGTCGGACATTTCTTTCAGTTTCCGAGCGCCGGAAAACTGGGGAATAACGACAGAAGCGCCGGGGGGAAGGGTAATAAAAAAGAGTACGACCAGATTGATCAGTACTGCTGTGGATCCCCCGGCTGCGGCCAGCGCTGTTTTCCCTAAGAAACGACCCACGATGACAGCATCGGCAGTGTTATATAGCTGCTGAAAAAAAGTTCCTATAATAATAGGAAAGAAAAAATTCAGAAGCTGTCGCCAGATGACACCTTCTGTGATCGGATTTGAAATAGTCTCCCTGTTCTCCATTGGTAAAAATCCCCTTCGCGCCAATTCCATATTCCTGATTGGTAATTACTGGTATAGCATAGCGCAAGGGGTTTGTAAAGATATTAAAAAAAATATGAGCAGAAAGTAGCTGCGAATGGCGCGTCTGAACGGTTACTTCTTCCGAAGCAGGGTATACAGCACATGCGCCCCTTCGTACGTCTGCCGCGCTTCCTGCACCGGGGTATAGTATTCCAGCATGAACGCGGGCACTTCCTCCCCGCGCACCACCACATATTCCACCCGCTGTTCCCGCACACAGGCGTCCTGGGCGTCCATCATTTCCGGGAAGGATTCGTAGGAAATGTTCTGCATCTGGAAATATTTTTCCGTAGGGAGCACATCAGCGGCGGTGTAGAAACCGGCGTCCAGAAAGCCGTAGTTCAGCAGGGTAGGCTGTTCGCTTTCGTTGATGATGGCTGCGAACTGATACTGCACCAGGCTGTCCGGGGATTTGCCGATATCCGCGGTGTTGGGGCTTTTATAATAAGCAAATACGAGACAGATGATCGCCAGCAGCGCCTCCGGCAGCATTTTCGGGAAATGGCCGCCCATGGTCTGGGGCAGCAGGTCCTTTCGGGGCAGTTTTTCCAGAAGGGAACCGATGCCGCTTCCCAGAGCGACGAAGCCCAGCACCGGGAAGATGCTGAAAATATATCCGTAATAAGGGAAATTGCTTCCCGTGTAGACGAAGAAGGCCAGCAGGATGGCTTCGGCGGCCAGCACGATTTTTCCTCTGCCGGACAGGAAGCGGCGGGACAGGAGAAAACCGGCCACGCCAAGGATGGTGAAAACGGAGAACTGGATGTTGCGCAGGAAGGTGTCTCCGGTGCGCAGCAGGATCGTCAGCAGGAGACTGGCGATACCGGCAGATTTTTCACTGTCATAGAGAAAAATATTGTTGTAAAAATACACCTGGAACAGGTTGCCCAGGGCGTGATTTCCTGCAAAATAGAGCAGCACCGGTACCGTGGGAACTGCCATGCCGTCCAGGAAGACGAAGCAGCTCTTGATGCCCCGCAGAAGCTTCCGGTCTTTGACACAGAGGAAAAAGAGCATAGCCATGTAGGCCAGATGAAAGCCCAGAAGGGTATATTTTACCCAGAGAATGCATCCGGCCAGCACGCCGTCTATCAGTAGAATGCCGTAGGGCATGGGACGGCCCTGATATTCCCGGAAATAGGCCAGGGTGTGATAGAGGGTCACCGCCAGCAGGGCTGCGCACAGTTCTTCTGCGCTGTCGCCCTGACAGAAGCTTTCCGCGGAGAGCAGCAGGGCACACAGCACCGGAAGAATGCCGTAAGCGGCAGCAGGGCGCAGATAGAGGCGGATGATTTTTGACATATGATATAAGAAGCAGGTGAGCGCACCCACCTCCAGAAAATAGACGCCAAGAAAGGCCGGGCCGGGAACAAGGGCACAGAGGGCGTGGGCCGCATACAGAATGGGGCCTTTCTGCTCGTACAGATCCCGGTAGGGAACGAGACCGTGCAGCATGCCTTTTCCCAGGGTCAGGAAGTCGTTGGCATCGTACCAGTCATTGAACGGATAAAGAAAGGAAGATTTGGAGCAGACTGCCAGGAAAACAAAGGCCAGCAGCAGGCTGTACAGCAAAAAATGTCGGTTTTCTTTTTTCAATGGATAAACGCTCCTTTCTTTTCTTACAGTTTAGAGCGAAAAGCAGGCAGTGTCAAGAAAACGACTTGTAATTTGCGCTCATGGGTATATAATAGAAACAACTTTGAACCCTTGCACAGAGAGGAGTTTACCATGGGGAAGGTATGGGTAATTGGAATCGCGGGAGGGACAGCTTCGGGAAAGACCACGATTGTCAACCGCCTGAAAGAGTACTTTAAAGATGATATCAGCCTGGTGGGGCATGACAGCTACTATCTGGCGCATGATGATATGCCGTTCGAGGAGCGGTGCAAACTGAATTACGATCACCCGGATTCGTTTGAGACGGAGCGGATGATAGCCGATATTAAGAAACTGAAGCAGGGCATTCCGGTGTATGATTTTGCCGACCACAACCGGTCGAAGAAAACGGTGCGCATCGAGCCCAAGCCGGTGATCATCGTGGAAGGCATCCTCATTCTGGAAAATGAGGAGCTGCGCAAGCTCATGGATATCAAGATTTTTGTGGACACGGATGCGGATGAGCGGATTGCCCGCCGTCTGATCCGGGATATGAAGGAGCGCGGCAGAAGCGCAGAATCTGTGGTAAATCAGTATATCAACACGGTGAAGCCCATGCATGAAAAATTTGTGGAGCCATCCAAGAAATATGCGGATATTATCATTCCCCGGGGCGGGGAGAACCTGATCGCCATTCACATGCTCATTGAGCACCTGAAGGTGATCATGCATCAGGACAGCGAAGCGTAAGACGAGAAAAGCAGGAGGAATAGGAAGATGAAAATTGTTGTACTGGCAGGAGGAATCAGCACGGAGCGTGACGTCTCTCTGATTTCCGGCACCCAGATTTACCGTGCATTAAAGGCAAAGGGCCACCAGGTGGTGCTTCTGGATCTGTTTATGGGTCTGGAGCAGGAGACCGGCGACCTTTCTGATATTTTCGAATGGAACAGGGACTGGTCGGCTAACATTGGCGGCATTACAGAGAAAGACCCGGATATTTCCAAGATCAAAGCCATGAGAAAGGATCAGTCTGCCAACGTGTTCGGCGCTCATGTGCTGGATGTGTGCCGGATGGCGGATATCGTTTTCCTGGGGCTTCATGGCAGCAACGGCGAGGATGGCCGGATCCAGGCAACCTTTGACCTGATGGGCATTCGTTACACCGGCTGCGGTTACATCAGCAGCGCCCTGTCCATGGATAAAGGTCTCACGAGAAAATTCTTACAGATGAGCGGCATCCCGGTGGCCAAGGGCCTTACCGTGCACAAGGGAGAGCCGGTGGCGGACAGCGAGGGCAAAGTGGGCTACCCGTGTATCGTGAAGCCGTGCTGCGGCGGTTCCAGTGTGGGCGTGTCTGTGGCAAATGACGCGGCAGAATATACGAAAGCGCTGGAAACTGCTTTTTCTTTTGAGGATGAGGTGGTGGTGGAGCAGTTCATCAAGGGACGGGAGTTTTCCATCGGCGTCATCGACGGCAAGGCCCTGCCCATCATCGAGATCGCACCCATTCAGGGCTTTTATGATTATAAAAACAAATATCAGGCGGGAAGCACCATCGAGACGTGCCCGGCGAAGCTTTCTGACAGCCTGACGGCACAGATGCAGGCTTATGCAGAGCAGGTCTATGTGGCGCTGGGCATGCAGTCCTACGCCCGGATTGATTTTCTGACCGATGAACAGGAAAACATTTACTGTCTGGAGGCCAACACCCTGCCGGGCATGACACCCACCAGCCTGCTTCCCCAGGAGGCAGCCGTTCTGGGCATGGATTTCAATGATCTGTGCGAGAAGCTGATCCAGGTATCTCTGGAAAAATATGAGAACGGGGGTAAAAAAGCATGAAGCAGATGACCCTTGCCAACATAGCGGCAGCCTGCGGCGGCAGGTATCACGGCGATCCAGCGACAGCGGAAGTGGAAGTCACCGGCATTACCAGTGACAGCCGAAAAGTAGAGCCGGGATTTCTGTTTTCGGCCTTAAAAGGCGAGCGGGTGGACGGTCACGCGTTCGTGGCGCAGGTGTTTGAAAAAGGCGCGGCAGCGGTGCTGGTGGAGGACGCTCCGGCGGAGGCAAAAGGCCCTTACATCCAGGTGGCTTCCTGCTATCAGGCGCTGAAGGATATCGCGGAATTTTACCGGAAAACGCTGACGATCCCGGTGGTGGGTATCGTGGGAAGCGTGGGAAAGACCAGTACGAAAGAAATGATCGCCTCGGTGCTGGAACAGAAGTTCCGGGTATGCAAGACCGAGGGCAACTTTAACAACGAGCTGGGCGTGCCGCTGACCGTGTTCCGCATCCGGGAGGACGATCAGGTGGCGGTGCTGGAAATGGGCATCAGCGATTTTGGCGAGATGCACCGGCTCAGCCGGATCACCCGGCCCGACATCTGTGTGATGACCAACATCGGTCTCTGCCATCTGGATCATCTCCATTCCCGGGATGGCGTGCTGAAAGCAAAATCCGAGGTGTTTGATTATGCGGCGCCGGGCTGCGTGGCCTGTTTAAACGGGGACGACGATAAGCTGCGGACGCTGGAAAGCCGGGGAGAGCTGCGGCCCTGTTTCTTCGGCATGGGCGCGGAAAATGACATCCATGCGGAACAGGTGGAGAACCGTGGTCTGGACGGCATCGATTGTGATATCTGCACGAAGGCGGGAAGCATCCGAGTGCATATCCCCATCCCGGGCATGCATATGGTCTACAATGCTCTGGCGGGAACGGCTGTGGGCCTGACCCTGGGCCTGACGCTGGAAGAGATCAAAGCGGGCATTGAAGCCCTACAGCCCACCGGCGGCCGGAATCACATCGTGCATATGGGAACCTACACCGTCATCGACGACTGCTACAACGCCAACCCGGTATCCATGGGCGCATCTCTGGACGTGCTGAAATGTGCGCTGGGCCACACGGTGGCGCTGTTGGGCGATATGGGGGAGCTGGGCGCCGACGAGGCGAAGCTGCATTATGGTGTGGGTGTTCATGCCGCAGAAAACGGCATTCAGAAAATTGTGTGCGTAGGTGCGCTTTCGAAACATATGGCGGCTGGCGCCAGATCCGTGGCAAAAGAAAGCCAGGAAGTGGTATACTTCCCGGCCATCGAGGATCTTCTGGAGCATCTGGGAACCATTGTGCAGCCCGGAGATACCGTGCTGGTGAAGGCGTCCCATTTTATGCATTTTGAAAAAGTAGTGGAGGCGTTACGCCTCATGGGCAATTAACATGTCCTCAATCTGTTTGCGGCAGTAAGCACCGAGGAATTTCTTTTCTTCCTTCGGAAGTTCTGCCGGATAGATGGGTTTGCCGTACTCGATGATGATGTCACAGGGACGGACAAAGGGCATGTGATCTTCGAACAGCTTCGAAGAATTGGTGATGGCGAAGGGAATGATCGGGCAGCCGGTCTTCTCGGCCATCTTCAGGCTGCCTTCCTTGAAGGGAAGAAGCCGGTCGTTGGATTTGTTCCGTGTCCCCTCCGGGAAAATACACACGGAAATGCCGTTTTTGATCAGGTCAATGCCTGTCAGGATCGTTTTTAAGCCCTGCTTGATGTCCTTGCGGTCAAGGAACAGGCAGTGGAGTCGTTTCATCCAGATGGAAAGAATCGGAAAGCTTTCCATCTCTTTTTTTGCCACATAACCGGTGAGCCGCGGCACCCGGGAATAAGTGAGCAGAATGTCAAAATAACTCTTGTGATTTCCCACATACAGAACCGCCCGGTCTTTGGGCACATTTTCTTCTCCGATGACCTGGATGCGGGCACCGGTCATTTTTAACATGAGGCGGAAAGCCGCCTGTACCATGCGCAGCTGCTGATAATCTGCCTTTTCCGGGTTGATCTTGTGATAGATCCATTCGATGCCCAGTACCGGGAGCAGAAGCACCAGGTAAAGGAACAGTGTCAGTGCGATAAGAATTGTACGAATCATAAATCAGTCTCCTGTCTGCCGAAAAGTTTTGTCATCTGCCGGAGGCCCTTGGCCATGCCGGCGTCAAGCTCGCCGCTTCGGAACCGCCAGCACCAGTTGCCTGCCGGGGTTCCCGGGGTGTTCATCCGTGCTTCGCTGGGCAGCTTGAGCATGTCCTGCACGGTGAAAATCGCGTAGCGGGCGATGGTGCCCAGGCAGATGCGGATGAAATCCCAGCTGATGCTGCTGGCGTTGGTGTTCATGTAGCGCCGCACCTTGTCCCGGTTGGCTTCGGTGGTGTGGTCATACCAGCCCACCGTTGTGTCGTTGTCGTGGGTGCCTGTATAGCAGATGTAGTTGGTGGTCTTGAACTGGTGAGGCAGGAAGCTGCTCTCGTAATCGCCGTCGAAGGCGAACTGGAGGATCTTCATGCCGGGCAGGCCGAACCGGTCGCGAAGCGCGGTAACGTCCTCGGTGATAGAGCCCAGATCTTCGGCGATGATGGGCAGCTGTTCTCCGAAGGCTTCCGTGAAAGCTTCAAACAGATCGGCGCCGGGTCCCTTCATCCAGCTGCCGTTCTTGGCTGTGGTTTCTCCTGCGGGTACCGACCAGCAGGCACAGAAACCCCGGAAATGGTCGATGCGAACCAGATCCGTCAGCTCCAGTTGATGGCGGATGCGGGCGATCCACCAAGCGTAGCCGTCCTTTTTGTGCACGTCCCAGTTGTACAGCGGGTTGCCCCAGAGCTGGCCGTCCTCGCTGAAATAATCCGGCGGCACCCCGGCCACCTCCGTGGGAAAGCCCTTGGAGTCCAGCAGAAAATATTCGGGATGCGCCCACACGTCCGCGCTGTCAAAGGCGGTGAAGATGGGAATATCCCCGATGATGCGGATGTGCCGCTCGTTGGCGTATCTGTGCAGCGCGTCCCACTGGGTGTGGAACACCCACTGCAGGAAAATCCGGTAGCGGATGATGTCGGCAAGCTTGTCATTCCAAAGGGCGCGTACCTCCGGTGTGGGATGGATCAGCTCTTCGGGCCATTCGGTGAAGCAACGCCCCTGATGGTAATTTTTGCATGCCATGTAAAAGCTGTAATCGTCCAGCCAGAATTTATTTTTCTCATAAAAATCGGAAAAATCCGTGCTCATCTTCGGATCAACGGATGCCCGGAACCGACGGTAGGCCTTGTGGAACAGCACGTCCTTATAGTTGATGACTGCGCCATAATCCACGCAGGTATCGTCAAAGTCCGGCCGGGGCACGCTGTCAATGTCCTCCTGGGTCAGAAGGCCGACTTCCAGCAGCTTCTCCGGGCTGATGAGCAGCGGCTGCCCGGCAAAGGCGGAAAAGCTCTGATACGGCGAATCGCCGAAACCGGTGGGGCCAAGGGGAAGCACCTGCCAGAGCGTCTGCCCGGCGGCCTCCAGAAAATCGATGAAATCGTAAGCCCCCTGTCCAAGATCGCCGATGCCGTAGGGCGACGGGAAACAGGTGGGGTGGACGAGAACGCCGGAATAGCGGCGGCCGTCATCCGTATATTGGTAAGTGGTGGTTTTCATAAAATCACTCCTGCTGAGAACAAATACAATCAATAATGATACCTGATGATTGCTTCGTGCTGCGCACTCCCACAATCATCGCCCCTATTCGCATATCGTGGGATTCACATCCCACTTTTATGCTCATATAGGGGGGCGGGTTCCGAGTTCTTGCATCCACTGATGAGCAAGCTCCTGTGGATGCGGCCTTTTCACCCTGGTATCATTATAAGTCACTCATACGTAAAAAGCAACGCGCGTCATAATTTTGCAGGAGAGAAAATAAGATAGAAGGAGAAGGAAAAAAGGAAGAAAAGCCATTGAAAAAATTGCTGCTGTTGCTGTTTGCGGGACTGCTTCTGGCAGGGTGCGCGGCCCGGGAGGAGCCGGAGGGCGATCCAGTGGAATTCACGGTGATGACGCAGGAGGATGCGCCGGAGGAATTGAAGCGCCAGATGGAAGAAAAATGCCGGGAAGGTTTTCGGCTGACCTATGAGGATGAAGGGTGGCTTTATGCGGCGGTGGGCTATGGGGCCCGGTCCGGCGGGGGCTACAGTGTGCAGGTGTGTGCGTGCCGGGAGACGGAGAATGCCATCTACGTGCACACGACCCTTCTGGGGCCGGACAGCGGGGATGCCCGGGGCGGCGGCGATACGTACCCGTGTATCGTGCTGAAAATGGAAGCGCGGGACAAAAATGTAGTCTTTCAGTAAGGGGGAGAGCGGTTTGGAAATTTTGAGAAAAAACGTACATATGAGCAGGAGAAAATCCCAGGTCATCAGCCAGGTGACGCTGGACAGCGACTGCAATGTGCCGGACGCCCGGCCAGATGTGGAAAAGCTGGTGCTGGACCGGGGCGAGGTGCGGGTGGAGGAAGTGAAGCCGGACAAAGACCGGATCAGCCTGAAAGGCTATCTGGAGGTGGAGGTGCTGTATGCGTCCGCCGGTGCCGGGGCGGGCATCCAGGCGGTGGACACCCGGCTGCCCTTTGACGAAGTCATTCATATGGAAGGCATCGAATCCGGGGACAATCTGAAAATCGACTGGGAGATGGAGGATCTGCGCGTGTCTGCCATCAATTCCCGGAAGCTGGGCATCCGTTCCATTGTGACGTTTACCGCAGCGGCGGAGGAGATTTATGACGAAGAGCTGGCCCGGGGGCTGGAACAGAATGTGGATGTGCAGCAGAAAAACCGGGATATCCGGGTGCTGAAGCTGATGGTGAACAAGAAAGATACCTTCCGGGTGAAGGAGGAGGTGCTGCTGGCCGGAAATCAGGCCAACATTGCCCAGCTGCTCTGGAAGGATGCCCAGTTACAGGGCGTGGAAACCCGGCTGCTGGACGATCAGGTGTCCCTGAAAGGAGAAATTCAGCTGTTTGTCCTGTATGAGGGGGAAAATGAGGATCAGATCCAGTGGGTGTCCAGCCGGATCCCGTTTTCAGGCATGGTGGACGTCAGCGGCTGCAGTCCGGATATGGTGGGCGATATCCGCGTCAGCATTTTGCAGAAAAACGTGGAGGCGAAGCCAGATCGGGACGGCGAGGAACGGGCGCTCCAGGCAGAGGCTGTGCTGGAGCTGGATCTGCGGATTTATGAGGAAGAGACCGTGCCTCTGTTGGAGGATGCCTACAGCCTGTCCCGGAAGCTGCTGTTGACCCGGGAACAGGTGAAGCTGGATACGCTGCGCATGAAAAATTTTGCCAGAGCCACCTACCATGACCGGCTGAAGGTGCGCATGGAGGATCTGTCCGTGCTGCAGATTTTAAGCTGCACCGGCCGCGTGGTGGTGGAAGAGACGAGACGGGTTGCAGGCGGTCTGGAGGCTGAGGGCGTTGTGCTGGTAGAGATCATTTATATCACCGCCAGTGACCGGACGCCGGTGTGCCGGGCCCGGGGCGAGGTGCCCTTTACCCACCTGCTGGAGGTGCCGGAAATCGATGAGGACTGCACGTACACGTTTGCCGGGGCGCTGGAACAGATCTCCGCCTCTATGGTGGATTCAGAGGAAGCGGAAGTGCGGGCTACCATTGATTTTCATTTGCTGGTGCATGCACCGCTGCTCTGCGAAAATATCCGGGAAATCCAGGAAGCGCCGTTGGATTACAAAGAATTACAGGAACTGCCGGGCATTGTGGGCTGTATTGTGGGAAAACCGGAAGCGCTGTGGGAGATTGCGAAAAAATATTATACCACGGTGGAAAACATCTGTCGCATGAACGGGATTTCCGGCGATCACATCCGCCCCGGGCAGAAAATCCTGGTGGTAAAATCGGTGAAAACAGGGGAAATATAACTGACCAGAATTAGTTGATTTTTTTACGGTATTTGCGGTATAATAAAAGGTATACAAAATACAGGGGGAATACAAAGGACAATGGATACGATCAGGCTGAAAGCACTTGCCAAAATTAATATAGGACTGGATGTTTTGAGACGCCGGGAGGATGGGTATCATGATGTAAAGATGATCATGCAGACCGTGGGCATCTACGATCAGATCTGCCTGAACCGGGAGAAAACGCCGGGTATTCGGGTGAAGACGAATCTTTTCTATCTGCCGGACAATGAAAACAATCTGGTGTATAAGGCGGCAAAGCTTCTGATGGATGAATTTTCCATCGAGGACGGCGTTTCCATTGATCTGAACAAATATATTCCGGTGGCTGCCGGGATGGCCGGCGGCAGCTCTGATGCGGCCAGTGTGCTCTACGGCATGAATAAAATGTTTTCACTGGGGCTTTCCCAGGACGAACTGATGCGGCGGGGCGTGAAGATCGGCGCGGATGTGCCCTACTGCATCATGCGGGGAACAGCGCTGGCTGAGGGCATCGGAGAAATTCTGACGCCGCTGCCGCCCATGCCGGCCTGCTTTGTGCTGGTGGCCAAACCGGGCATCAGCGTTTCTACAAAATTTGTCTATGAGAATCTCCACGCCAACGATCTGCGGCCGGAGCAGCATCCCGACATTGATGCGGCCATTGCGGGCATCCGGGCGGGGGATCTGAAAGCGACGGCCCAGGCCATGGGCAATGTGCTGGAGCTGGTGACGGCCAGGGAATATCCGGTCATCGAGGAGATCAAGAACTTTATGAAAAAGCGGGGGGCGCTCAATGCCATGATGAGCGGCAGCGGCCCTACGGTATTTGGCCTGTTTGAAAACAAGACGACGGCGAGAAATGCGTTTTATCAGCTGCGCCGGACAAACCTTGCCAAACAGGTATACCTTACCGAAATATACAATAACAGGAGGCAGCGGGTATGATGGAAGACAGCATGAAGGATATGATGGACGAGTATCTCCCTCTGCGTGATGTGGTTTTTCGAACACTGCGAAGAGCGATCCTCAAGGGAGAGTTAAAGCCGGGCGAGCGGCTCATGGAGGTGCAGCTGGCCAATCGGCTGGGCGTCAGCCGGACGCCGGTGCGGGAGGCCATCCGAAAGCTGGAGCTGGAGGGCCTTGTCACCATGATCCCCAGAAGAGGCGCGGAGGTGGCGGAGATTACCGAGAAAAACATGCGGGATGTACTGGAGGTGCGCCGTGCCCTGGAGGAGCTGGCGGTGAAGATCGCCTGTGAAAAAATGACGGATGAGGAGATCGAGCTGCTGCGGCAGGCGTCAAAAAAATTCCGGGATACGATGTATAACGACAATCTGACCGCTATTGCGGAAAACGATGTGGAATTCCATGAGATCATCTACGATGCCACCGGCAACAAGCGTCTCATCCAGATCCTGAACAATCTGCGGGAGCAGATGTATCGATACCGGGTGGAATATCTGAAGGATTACAACTGCCACGGCATTCTGGCCGATGAGCATGACGAGATCGTGGAGGCGCTGGAGCGGCGGGATCAGGCGACCGCCTGCCGGGCCATTGTGGATCACATCAATAACCAGGAAATGAGCATTATCAACAACATTAAGGAAAAACAGGAATAGAAATATTATTTATAGAAAGAATATGATGAAAAAAGGGGCTGACGGGAGTTGGCCTCTTTTTTGGAATAGAATAGATGAAAATGTGGCAACCTCCTGATAAAAAGCAGGAGGTGTTCTTATGTTGCTTGAAAAAATAAGGAAGTATGTGGTGCCCCTGGCACTGGCAGCAGGCGTTCTATGCGCGGGGATCGGCGCCTGGTGGGATATCCGGGCTGCCAAAATTCAGCAGGGAATTGCCGCCCAGGTGATCCGGTTTCATGTGCTGGCGGACAGTGACAGCGCCTGGGATCAGGCCAATAAGCTGGCTGTCCGGGATGCGGTGCTGGATTATTTGAACGATGTTCTGCCAGAAAATGTGAACGTTGTTCAAACAGAGAATTTCATCGAAAATCATCTGAAAAATATCCGGCAGGTAGCCGAAGAAACCCTGGCGCGGAGAGACTGCAGTGACCCGGTACAGGCGCAGCTCGTACAGGATGATTTTCCGGAGAAAACCTACGGGGACTGCACGTTTCCGGCAGGAACCTACGAGGCGCTGCGCATCAGCATTGGCCGGGCAGAGGGGCATAACTGGTGGTGCATGATCTACCCGGGGCTGTGTTTTAACGGGGAAAGTGGCTTTTCCATTTCGGAAGAAAATAAAACGCTGCTAAGGGGCGTGCTGACGGAAGAGGAATTCCAGACGGTGGCCGGGGAAGGAAAGATCCGTCTGGGCTTTAAAATTCTGGGATTTTTGGAGTGATCTGCAGCTGCTTTGCCATTTTCAAAAGATATTTATATTTTTGTTGAACAGCGTTCACTTCATAAATGTAGCAGTCAATGAGATCCGGGTCAACCACATTTTCAAAGTGATCATAGGCATTGTCAAGCGCCTGTTTTGTGCGGGCCAGATCCTCCAGGATCAGATTTTTTTCATATTCGCGCACAGTCATATACTTCATATACGGTACCGCCTTTCTGTCGGGGCTGGATAATATTTCCTGTCCTTTCAGTATAAGCAGAAGAGAAAATATTATACCCGCTTCGCATAATTTTTGCCGGACGTCCATATTATTTAGCAGAAGACAGACGCAATGAGGCTGGTGCGCAATGAGAATGGAAGGAATACAGGGGATGCTGAATCAGGAAACTGCCGGATGGATCGTGGGCATGTGTGCCCTGGTGCTGCTCATCGGCCTGGGCGGTCGGTATATGAGAAGACTGGCGGCAGTGGCGCTGCGGGCGGCGGCGGGAACGGCAGGCATCTATTGTCTGGATCTGCTGTTTACGGCTTTGGGGATCGGGCTTCATGCCGGGATCAATTTGTTCAATATGCTGGTGGTGGGAGTCCTTGGTTTGCCGGGGATTGGGCTTTTGTACGCGGTTCTGGCGATTAAAACATTGTGAAAAACCGATAAAACGGGGGAAGTACGGTTTGGTGATTTGCGCCATAGACGACTGTCTGGGGCGCTGCTATAATGCAATCATACAGCAAGCGCTGTATAAAAACTCTCACAGAACGGATCCGTTCTGGGCGGCGGACAAGCTGCCATCTTTGCAGGTTCCTGCAAATTTTCAGAAATATAGGAAACATTTACTTGCCGAAAATTTTGGCCGAACGGAGAATGGCAAGGTGTTTTGTCTGCGTAGATGCAAATCTGCAGGGAATCGGCAGAGAACATGGAAAGGGGTATGATCAATGGCAGAAGAAATGAGTACGCGGGGACGAGGCATCTGTGCGGTATGTGACAAAGAAGCAGTGTACGCGGGACAGCTGACAGAATATTTCAGTGCGAAGGGAGGACTGCCTTTTGAGGTGCAGGCGTTTTCTTCGACAGAACCGCTGGAAGCCTATGCCAGAGAGCACCCCATCGACCTGTTGCTCATTTCGCCGGATCTGTTGTCGGAGAAACTGAAGCAGCTGAAGGTGAAGAAGATCATGCTGTTGTCGGACGGCAGTCAGCCGAAGGGGGAGAATCTCCCCTCCACGTATAAGTATCAGTCTTCTGAGGGGATCTTGCGGGAAGTGCTGGATTGCTATGGAACAGTAGTGGAACCGGAGCGGACGTCCCAGGTCAGAATGCAGCGGGCACAGTTTCTGGGCGTGTATTCCCCGGTGAGAAGATGCGGGCGGACATCGTTTGCCCTGATGCTGGGGCAGGTGCTGGCCGCAGACAGCCGTGTGCTGTATCTGAATTTTGAGGAATACTCTGGATTTCGGGGCCTTTTTGGCGTGCCGGATCGGGATTTCTCGGAATTGTTGCTTCATCTTCTGCAGGGGCGTCCCGGGGTATTTGGAAAGCTGCGGGAGCTGGTACAGCCTCTGGGGCGGATGGACTATATTCCGCCGGGCACCTCCCATACGGATCTCAAAGTGATGGAATGGGAACACTGGGAGCGGCTGCTGGAAAGCATCCGGGAGGAAGATGGCTATGACTGGGTCATCCTGGATCTGGGGGACTGCCTGGAAGGCCTGTTCTCCATTCTGGATCAGTGCGACAGGATTTACGTACCGGTGAAGGACGACCCGGTATCCGCGGCCAAGCTGGAACAGTTTCTGTGGGTATGCGAAAGCCTCGGTTTTCATACAGGGGAGCACCGGCTATTTCAGGTGACACCGCCCCCGGAGGATCTGCAGCGCATCCTGCAGGAGGACTGTGAGGATACGGCACTTTACCGGTATGTAGAGCGGCTGCTGGGAGACAGGGCAACATCAGCAGGGGGTGTCTGACGAAAAGACGATCGAAGGAAGGTGAGAAGCTGTGAATGCGGAGCAGGTAGAGCGGCTGCGGGAGCGGGCCATCGGGGAACTTCGTATGGCAGATGATGCTGCTGATGAAGAAACCGCGGGCGTGATCAATCATCTGGCCGCCGGGGAAGGCAGGCTTGCTTATGTGCCGCTGCGGGAGAAGGCAGATGTGGCTCGAACGGTGTTCAACTCTATCCGACGGCTGGATATTTTGCAGGAACTTCTGGACGATGAGAAGATTACCGAAATTATGGTAAATGGAACTGTTGTCTTTGTGGAAGAGGACGGCAGGATCCGCAAATGGGAGAAAGAATTCTCATCGACAGAGGTGGTGGAGAATCTTGTACAGCGTATTGCCGGACGATGTAATCGGATCGTCAATACGAGACAGCCGATGACCGATGCCAGACTGGAAGACGGTTCCCGAGTACATATGATCATTCCGCCTGCTTCTGTGGACGGGCCGGTGATCACGATCCGGCGATTCCCACAGAATCCCATCCGCATGCAGGATCTGCTTGCCTGGAAATCCATTACAGGAGAGGCGGCAGATTTCCTCATCTGCCTGGTGAAAGCAGGGTACAATCTGTTCGTCAGCGGAGGGACAGGAAGCGGCAAGACAACGTTCCTGAATGTGCTGGCCGGGTATATTCCCGTCCAGGAGCGAGTGGTGGTGATCGAGGATAATGCGGAGCTGCAGATCCGGGGATTGCCCAATCTGGTGCGGCTGGAAGCCAGAGGAAAGAATCTGGAGGGAGAAAACGAGATCACCATCCGGACGCTGGTACGGGCAGCCCTGCGGATGCGGCCCAACCGGATCATCATCGGGGAAGTGCGGGGAGAAGAAGCGATCGATCTTTTGCAGAGTATGAATACCGGCCATGACGGTTCCTTAAGTACGGGACATGCCAACAGCACAAGAGATATGCTGAGCCGACTGGAGACGATGGTACTGATGGGAATGGATATTCCTATGGAGGCGATCCGCAGGCAGATTGCGTCAGGCATTGACATTCTTGTGCATCTGGGGCGTCTGCGGGATGGCAGCCGCCGGGTGCTGGAAATCTCGGAAATGCTTGGTGTGCAGGGGGAGATCCAGATCCAGCCGCTGTTTGCGTTCGAAGAGCAGGGCGAAGCAGAAGACGGACGGGTACTGGGAAGGCTACAGAAGAAAAAGGAACTGTTTCACCGGGAGAAGCTGCTGGCAGCGGGAATCTCCCTCGGGACGGATCCCAAGTGGGAGGAAGAAATGAAAGCTGCGGAAGAACAGAATCCGGCGTGATCCTGAAAATAAGGAAATAAGGTTTTTGGGAGAAGAGACAAGCTGGAAAATCGGAGGCAGCGACTTTCGTTATATGAAAGGTAAGATCGTGTCCTGTGAATCACAGGAAAGCATGGAGTTGTGCAGGTGGCAGATAAAATGTTGGAGATGCAGGGGGATGGAATATGTGGCTAACAGACAGATTGTTTCGAAAACAGGGCAGGCATGCGAGGGCACCGACCGTCCGACCCAGAGGATTTCAGACCGCGCTTTCCACAAAGGAGAAGTGGCAGCTGGTGGCGGAATGGGCAGTCCTGAGTGGCGTGGGAGCATGGCTGTTTTACGATTCCTGGTGGGCATTGCTCCCACTGGCGGTGTGTTTCCCTTTTTACAGAAGGTTTCGAAGGGAAGCGCTTCTGCGAAAACGGCGGATGCGGTATGCGTCGGAATTTCAGGAAGGGATGCAGGCCATGGCGGCTTCCATCCGGGCAGGAGACAGCGCAGAGCGGGCTGTTCTGGAAGCACTCAAAGATCTTCGCTCTATTCATGGAAAGGATACTGCCATGATGGAGGAACTGGAGTTGATGACGCGGGAATTGTCCATGAATCGGACGCCGGAACAACTCTTATCAGAACTGGCAGACCGGAGCGGGCTGGAGGATGCGGTCTGTTTTGCGGATATTTTTCATGCGGCCAAGCGTACTGGGGGCAATCTGGTACAGATTATGGAACAGACGGCGGACATTATGGAGGCGCGGGAAACGGTGCAGAGAGAGATCGAAGTGCTGACGGCGGGCAGAAGATATGAGCAGCGGATCATGTGTATGATTCCCTTTGGCATTATTCTGTATATCCGGACAGGTTCACCGGGATATCTGGACGCACTTTATCATTGTGGTGCCGGGATATGCATGATGACATTGTGTCTTGTTATTTATGCAGCGGCAGTTTACCTGGGAGGTCGGGTGTTGCAGATTGAAGTTTGACAGACTGGTGGAATGGATTTACAGGAGTCGGTTCTACCAGACATTTTTCAAAGACAGAGGACTGCTGGGAGAACAGCTGATGCTGCTTCATCCGGGTAAAAAGAAAGAACAGCTGTTGGAGCAGTACCATTGCAAAAAGATCCGGGAATTCCTGATCTGCTGTCTGGTCTGTCTGCTGCTGGCAGTCTGCGGCGTTGTCTGGGGCTTGTATCAGCGGCAGCAGCTGGAAGTAAGCTTTGTGGAGCGTCCATCCTATCATCAGGGAGACCGGCAGGAAACATTGGAGGCAGTACGGCAGGATGGCACAAAGGAAACGGTATCTTTACAGCTTTCCGAGCGAGTATATACTGCGGCGGAGGCAAAAGAACGCCTGAAAGAGGCCATGGATTTGCTGGACAAGGCGTTTCTGGGAGAAAACAGCAGCCCTCATCGGGTGGATCTGCCGCTGGTGTTTGAAACAGAACCGCTGGAAGGTGTGGTGGTACAGTGGATGACGGATCAGCCGGACGTGCTGAACAGTGCCGGACAGATTGCGGACAGCTTTGCGGAAGAAGCAGGGGAACTGGTACAGGTACGGGCTGTGATTGCCTGTCAGCAGGAGGAAGCCGTCTATACGAGAGAAGTGATGGTATATCCGCTCCGTAAGACAGACGGGGAAGCTTTTCGGCGGAAAACGGATCATGCACTGGAAAAAGCTGATCAGGAATCTCTGCAGGAAGAAGGCTTTTCCCTGCCGGAACAGATAGACGGAGAAACAGTTATCTTTCGGAAAAGAACCGGAAAAGAATTCTGGTTTCTGTCGCTGCTGCTGTTTCTGGCGGGGATCCTGCTGTATATCTGCCGGGATGAACGGCTCACCGGGGAGACAGAGAAACGGCGGGCGCAGCTGCTGGCGGATTATCCGGGACTGGTCAGTAAGCTGACGGTTCTTATGCGGGCCGGACTGACGGTGCAGACTGCTTTTGGACGGATCGCCATGGATTACCGCAGAAGAAAAGAACAGGAAGGAATTTACCGTTATGCTTACGAGGAACTGACGCTGTCTTACTACGAGATGGTGAACGGTATTTCAGAGGGGAGAGCCTGCGAACAGTATGGGAAGCGGTGTGGACTTTTACCCTATATGCGGCTGGGCGGTCTGCTGGCGCAAAACAGCAGAAAAGGAAATCATAAGCTGCTGGAAAGCCTGGGGCAGGAGTCGCGGGAAGCGTTTGAGGAACAGAAAAGAAGAGCGAGAAAGACAGGGGAAGAAGCGGGCACACGGATGCTTCTGCCAATGGTTCTTATGCTGGTGGTGACCATTGTGATCATTCTTTACCCGGCTTTCGCAGCTTTTCAACTATAAGATGTAAGGGGGATTTTTATGCTCAGATCAGTCATGCAGATTTTAAAGGAAGACAGAGGAATTGGTGTGGTGGAGATGATCCTGATCCTGGTGGTACTTATTGGGTTGGTTATCATTTTCAAGGAACAGCTGACCAACCTGGTAAACAGTATTTTCAAGACCATTACAACCAGAAGCGGAACGATCTGATGCGCATAGGGTATGTGAAATCGGGGAGCTGGCAGATGATACAGCCTGTAATGGTCAGAGTAGATGCGGATCGGAATCAACAGACAGAACGCTGGAAGCCGACGGCAGAACCATCAAAATGCGAGGATGCTGCAGAGGGAAGCGTTACGGTATTTTTAAGCCTTCTATTGCTTCTGGTGCTGACGCTGCTGCTGGGCCTGCTGGAGAGCGCAAGGGTACAGACGGCCAGAGTGCAGTGTGTTGCTGCGCTGGATCAGGGGATGTTCAGTCTCTTTTCGGAATATGACAGAGATCTGCTGGAACAGTATGAGGTATTCTTTCTGTCAGGTGGAAGCAAGGGGACACTCTACACGGAAGCACTGGGCAGCAAGATCAGACAGTATGCGTCGGCTGGTATCGGCGAAGAACAATCCGGCAGCTATACAGGCGTTCATGTTGGAACAGTGACACCGGAAGCGGTGGTTCTGGCATCGGATGCGGGTGGAGCAGCGTTTCGGTATCAGGCGGTGCTGTATGCCAGGGAGGCACTTATGGAAAAACTGGCAGATGAGGTGCTTTCTGATCAGGGAAGGGATTTTCTGCAAACCGGACAGTCTCTTCTTACGCAGGCGGATTCGGTTTCAGACGGAATCGAAGAAATGCGGGAAGCGGCCAAAGCAGCGGCAATCGAGAAGGCAGAGGCTGCAGCAAAGGAAAACCCCGGCGGAGCAGCCCCGGAACCGGATCTTTCGGCTATGGAGTTTGAAAATCCGATCCACACACTGAAGCAGTATATGAAAATGGGCGTTTTGGGGTTAGTGGCCGGGGAAGAAGCACTTTCTTCGGCTGCAGTAGAACCGGGTACGCTGATGAGCCAGCGGACGCGGGCACAGGGCTTTGGCAGTTTGTCTCCGGAGATTCCGAAGGTAACGGGGGAGGCGCTTCTGTTTAATGAATATGTTCTGGATCGGCTGTCCTGTCTGACACAGGGAGAACGGGTGCCGGGGGCGTTTGCCTACCAGTGCGAGTATGTGCTGGCAGGCAAAAATGAGGACCGGGAGAATCTGAAAAGTGTGCTGGAACGGCTGCTGCTCCTGCGATTTGGTATGAATTTTACCTATCTGTTGTCCTCCGGTCAGCGACAGGCGGAAGCGGAGGCACTGGCAGCCGTGATCTGCGGGGTACTGGCAATCCCCATGCTGACAGAGCTTATGAAGACAGCAATCGTTCTTTTGTGGGCTTATGAGGAAAGTCTGATGGATGTCCGGCTTTTATGCAAGGGAGAAAAGGTGGTATTTGTGAAAACAGATGAGACCTTTCAGTGCACGGTAGAACGGCTATTTTCTTTCTCTGTGGAGGATGGCGCCTCTCAGCAGGCGGGAATGGACTATGTGGGCTATGTGCGGCTGCTTCTGGCGCTTACTCCGCTGGAAGAACGGACGCTGCGCTGCATGGATATGGCAGAACAGACCATACGCATCGGGAAAAACAGGCCGGACTTCTGCCTGGATACAGGCGTGTTTGCCGTGCGGGCCAGAGCGGAATTTACGCTCTCTCCATTGTTTCTGCCCTCCCGATGGAGCGGTGGAACGTATGGGACAGAAGAAACTTATGGTTACATGGATTTTTAAACAGAAAGGCGGTGAAGAAAGATGTCTTCTCCAGGGAAAAATAATGCACCACCTGTCTTATATATACGGACGTGTAAGAAAATAAAAAAACATGACTCTCTTCTATCAAAATATCTCTGTCTGGCTTCAAATCCGGGAGCCGGGTTCCTATCTAAATGTAAGGATCATTTGCATTCTCTGGGGAAGATGTCTTTGTTCACCGCCTTTTCCGGAAAAGGAAGTATCACGGTGGAGACAGCGGCGGTGCTTCCGCTGTTTCTGCTGTTTTTTCTGTCGCTGTCGGTATTTTTTCAGACTTTGCATGTCCAGTCCAGGGCAGAGCTGTCTCTGATGCAGTCTTCCAGGGAAATGGCTGTTTTACAGTATGGGGCAGAAACCGGGGGCACAGATCAGCCGGGGGCTGCAGCTGCTGTCGGAACGGTTTATGCCCAGGGAAAACTGCTTCTGGACTGCCCACCGGTGTATCAGAAACAAAAAGGGATTGTTTTGGCTGGGGTGGGGATGCCGGTGACCAGACAGCAAAGCGGGCAGGCGGATCTGTCCGCAGAACAGGCACTGATCGCCCTGCAGACCCGGTTTCGGGTAAGGCCATGGTTTTCTCTGACACGGGGACATCTGATACAAGGCTGTGCTGCGGGGACAGCCCGGGCATGGATTGGCGGAGGCGGCGTGTCAGGGGAAGGAAGATTATCGGGGGATGTGGTATACAAGACCGAACATGGAACAGTATACCATACGGATCCGAACTGTACCTATCTGCAGCCCTCAGTCAGTGTGTGCCCGGAAAAGGAACTGGGTGCCAGAAGAAATACAGATGGAGAACTCTATCGGGGATGTGAGCTGTGCGGGGCGGCACAAAATAGCGGCGGCAATGTGTTCATTACCAGGACGGGGAACCGGTATCATATCAATCTGGGATGCAGTGCGCTGAAGCGGATGATTTATACCGTTCCGAAAGAAGAGGCAGAAGGTGCATTTTGTTCCAAGTGTGCCGGGCACGATGGGTAAAAGAAAGGAGGCATTTCATGCGGCAGGCCTGTCTTCTGTTGATTCTGGCATGGAACAGCAGAGCGGATCTTCGCAGCAGGCATATTCCATTGAAAGAAAATCTGTTATTTTGCCTGGCAGGGCTGCTGTGGAGGGTGGCAGCTGATCAGGCGTTGGGGGCTGCTGTGGCCGGAATGGCGGTTGGTGCCGGACTGTTTGGTTTGAGTTTGCTTACCCGGGAAGCCATAGGAAGTGGGGATGCCCTGCTTTTGCTTGTGACGGGGAGTTTCCTTGGTGGGCGCTGGAACGCACTTTTGCTGTTGGCTGCCTGGACGGTCGCCGGTATCTGGTCAGGCCTGCTGCTGGTTTTTCATAAAGCTGGAAAGCAAAGCAGGATTCCGTTCGCACCATTTTTACTTCTGGCATATATGGGTATGCTGCTCTTTCAGTAAAAAAGACGTGATAAAAATGGGGGAGTGAGGAAACATGGAAAACGATGGGCGAAAAGATTGCAGTGGCAGTGTGGAAAGGATCATCTGTGATACACCGGGAGACAGAGAGATAAAAAAACAGGATGAACGACAACTGTGGGGAAACAAAATAATCCTGTGCGGCAGTTATACCGTGGAGGCGGCGGTGGTCTGTCCCATGATATTTCTGGTAATTGTATTGATCTGGTATCTGGGAGCGTTCTGGCATAATCAGATCGTCTGTCAGGCTGTTTGTCAGAAAGCTGTTTATGCAGGAATGAAGGCAAAGTGGGAAGGAAAGGATGAAGCGGCAGCGATGCAGCGGGTGTTATCGGAACAGTCCAGTCATTTATTTCTGGCGGATCAGGTGCAGGGACGACAGAAAGTACAGGGGAATCGGCTGAAAGCGTCTATGACTGCAGAAATGCGTTTTCCGCTTCGCTTTCTGCCAGGAATAAACACAGAACCATGGAAGATTTCCGAGCAGGCGGAGCTGCAGACGGAACATCCGGTGACGGCGATCCGGAAGATGCGTCGGCTCCAGCGTTGGAAGGAATGGAAATAACGGAAGTTTTCAAAGAGGAAGAGCTACAGACGGAATATCCGGTGACGGCAATCCGGAAGATCTGTCGGCTCCAGCGCTGGAAAGAGCGATAATAACGGAAGCTGCCGAAGAGGCAGAACTGTGGGCGAAGTATCCGGTGGCTGCAAGTTTGGTGGGAAAGGAGAAATGAGCAGTGAAGGCAGAGTACAGAAAAGAGTGTACGGGAAACGTACTTGTGCTGGAAGATGAATACGGGTATTCTTTTGAAAACTATCAGATCCGTATGCTGACTGGCAACCAGATTCCGGCGCTTCTGGAGTGCCACGTACAGATGGTGGATGCAGTACTGTTCTTTCACTATCATACACTGGATGAGCAGCCATTGAATGAAAAATATGTGCAAACGGGGATGCGGTATGAGGACATGGAGAAACTGCTTCTGGCGATTGATCAGGTCATGAAAGCGGTGTCCGAATATCTCCTTTCCCCGGCGGGAATCGTTCTGGATCCGGCATACATTTTTGTCAATGCGCAGGAAACTTATCATTTTTGCTATCTGCCCGGCAGAACCTTATCTTTTGCAGAAGCTTTTCGAAGTCTTTCGGAATATATCCTGGATCATATGGATTATGGGCAGCAGCGGGGTGTGGTACTGGGGTATGGCATCTATCGAAAATCACAGGAGGCCCAGGCCTGTATGGAGAGTTTGATGGGGCTTTTGCGCGTGCAGCCGGAACGGTGGGAAAAGAAGGAATATGTGCAAAGATATCCGCAGCCGGAAGGAAAATCTACAACAGAGCAGGCGGATGATTATGAACTGTGGGATGGAGGCGTCTGGAGAAAACAGGGAGAGTATGCGGTGGATTTTTCCGGGTATACAGAAGCCAGACCGAAGACGGAAGAGAATATCCGGAGCAAGAGAAAGGCAAAGGCAGCGCAGAAGACAAAGAGTACGGTTGGCCGAAAACACATGAAGGAAAACACAGATGCCAGAGCGGACGGAGCTTCTGAAAAGAAAGCGAATGGAAAATGGCTTCGAAACGGTTTGATGCTTTTCTTTGGAATTTTGTGTGGAGGTGTTGCACTGTTCCGGGCTTATGTGCTTACGGATGCAGGTACGGAGATCAAAGTGGAAGCCGTTTCCTCTGAATCCTCTTTTTCGGTTTTCCAGCTATATGGCCCGTGGATTGCAATGGGATGTTTTGCTTTGGGCATGATTGTGTTGTTTGCCAGAATTTTTTATCGCAAAAAGAATGTTCCGAATCAGGAGCAAAGACCTTCGGTGAGACCGGTAGAGCCCACGAGATATCTGGGATCCCCGGGCGGTGAGATGCCGCATAAGCTGATCCGGATGGATACGCAGGAGGAAGTGCTGCTGTCGGGAAGCTATATGAAAATTGGGAAAGATCAGCAGCAGGTAGATATCTGGGTACAGGCAGAAACGGTGAGCCGTGTGCATGCGGCTGTTTTTCGAGAAAAAGGAGAGTGGTGCGTGCAGGATCTTGCATCTACCAATGGGACTTTTCTGAACAGTCATCGGCTGCAGAGGGAGGAAAAAGCGACGCTGGTGCAGGGAGATGAATTATTGTTTGCGGATCAGGCGTTTCTTTTTCTGTAGCGTATTTTCTGGACAGATAGAAAACAGGGAGGTATGATAAAAGAAACAAAGGAAAACAGGGAGAACCGATGACCATGAAAAAATCGGAGCTTTTGAGAAAAAAACTGCATGAGAGCGGATACCGGGAAATGACCTTTGCAGGCGGACAGCTGGTGTTGCACTACAGAAATACAGATATGGGGGCAGTTGGTATTTTGATTGACTGGACAGATGAAAAAGGAGTGCCGGACAGAGATTTCCTGCTTCGTGTGGGACAGGAGGCCTATCAGGAACTGGAAATGCAGGGCGGAAGCCCAAGGCTGCTTTTCTTGCTGGCGGGAAGTCAGATGGATCGTTATCGGGCGCTGGCAGAACAGATACCGGGCTGCTGGCTGTGGGATACCGGAAGCGGCAGATTGTTTATCTATGAAAATCAGCCGGGGCAGTTTTATGGGCTGGAACGGCTTCTGGAGCAGATTGACCGGGAGATGTCCGTACAATCAGAAAGATCTGGAACGGCAGGTGGATGGAAGCGGGCAAGATCCTCCGGCCAACAGGGCTCTTTTCTGACGAGACGGGCAGATGGAAAACCACGGGCTTTCGTAAATACGACGATTGTGATCATCAACATCGCGGTATTTCTGGTGATGGAGCTTTTCGGTTCCACGGAAAATGCTTCATATATGGTGGAACACGGGGCATCCTATGCACCCTATATTTACTATGGAAAAGAATATTATCGTCTGTTTACCGCGATGTTTCTTCATTTTGGCATATCACATCTGGCCAATAATATGCTGGTTCTGTTTTTCCTTGGAGATAATGTAGAGCGGGCAGTTGGGCACTGGAAATATCTGGTGATATACCTGCTGTCAGGGCTGGCGGGAAGCGGCCTGTCCTTTGCACATGCCATGCTCAGCGGAGATTATGCGGTGAGTGCAGGTGCCTCAGGGGCAATCTTTGGCGTGATTGGAGCACTGTTCTATATTGTAGCCAGAAATCGGGGAAGTCTGGAGGATATGACGACCAGGCGACTGGGATTTTTGATTTTCATCAGTCTGTATCATGGAATCACCGGATCAGGTGTGGATAATTATGCGCATGTAGGAGGCCTGATCGGCGGAATATTGTCGGTACTTGTCTTATATTGTCGAGAATAGTAGAATTGTTTGGATGATTTGGGGATTGAAAAATATACAATAATATATTAAAATTTCAGTAAGAATTGGATATAATTACCAGAAATTAATTCTGAAAAACATAATTTATCTTTATTTTTTGATTTTCAATGAAAAAGGTTCTTCATGATCTTTCAGCAATTCAAAACAGAGGCATTCCTTTTTCAAAAGCTGCTGATCTCATACAGATATCGCCTGTCATACATAACCGGATCGTTTGTCCGGAGTATATCGTTGAGATTTCCATATATCCGCCAGATGGCATACAAGTGGAAGCATTTTCCATAAAAGATAGAAACCAAAAAAGATAAGAAACAAAAATAAGAAATCAAGATAGAAGCTTCTGCTGAAATTTGTTATAATCAGTAGGAAAAGATCATCAAAAAGCGGCACCGCCCGATTTGGACAAGTACGCAAAAATAAAAGATAAGAGAGGTAAAATAACATGAGAGATAAAGATTGTATTTTCTGTAAAATTGCAAATGGAGAGATTCCGTCCGCAACCCTTTATGAGGATGAGGATTTTCGGGTGATTCTGGATCTTGGTCCGGCATCCAAAGGACATGGATTAATTTTGCCAAAGCAGCATTATGCGAACATTTATGAGATAGATGAGACAGTGGCCGCAAAAGCCTTTGTTCTTGCCAAGAAGATGGCGGGAAAGATGACGAAAGCGTTGAACTGTGATGGATTTAATGTTGTTCAGAACAATGGTACTGCAGCAGGACAGACCGTATTTCATTTCCATATGCATCTGATCCCCAGATATGAAGGGGAAGAAGATTTCCTGAAATGGAATCCGGGAACGCTCACGGATGAGATGAGAGACGATATTCTGAGCAGAATGAAAGAGGTATAAAAGGGAGCAGACTTTATGCTGGAGACGAATGAGGAGAGGTTTAAGGTATTATTTTGGAAATATCAGAACCTCATCATTCAGGTGGCACTTAACAGAACGGAAGATTTGTTTTGTGCACAGGATATCTGTCAGGAAACTTTTCTAAAATTATTTGCACGCGTGGATTTGGGACAGGAGGATGAGGTTCTTAAAGCCTGGATGATAGTGGTTGCCGATAATGCGGCAAAAGATGTACTCAGGAAAGGCGGACGTTACAAACAGGTCAGTGAAGATGATGTTGAGTTTTCAGAAGCACTTCGTGTACGGGTATCTGGCAGCAGTTATTTTGATGAAATCATCAGAAAAGATTTCAGGTCCAGGATTCTTGATCATCTGAGAAGTGTCAATGAAGAACAATACGAAATCGTGGTGATGACCTGTTGTTTGGGAATGTCACTGGAGGAGACTGCAAAGCGGATGAATCTTACCTATCATCAGGTAAGCATGAAGCTTCACAGGGCAAGAAAATGGATTCGTAAAAATTACCGGGAAGAATATCAGGAGATTCGCTTCTGAGAGACAGATAGAGAAACAGGGGGATGGTGGGATGACAGAAGAAAAAATCAAAGAATTGTATGAGCGATATGGAAGATCAATTCTTCAAATGGCGGCCAGATATCAGCTGCAGGCAGAGCAAAGAGACGAAGTATGTCAGCAGGCATTTGTAAAGTTGTATTCCTGTGGATGTGCTGACTGGAGCGAGGAGCAGATAAAAGCATGGCTGCTGGTGACTGCAGATATCCTGGCAAGGAATGCGGCAGGCAGATAGAGGACTGCGATTGATTACAAATGTTCCAGCAGCGGTTGTTGGATTGCTGCTGGAACAGATGCATCGTTTTATATAGAATTTTATGATTTGTCAGGTGATTCCTGGCGGGAAAACTAACGGGCTGTCAGTTCCTCGATCAGTCCGGTGATCGTAGCAATAGAATCCTGCTGGTTGCTGTTCTTCATTGCCTGGATATAGGTTTCCTTATTGTCCATCAATGTCTGAATGGCATTCAACAGAGTGAGGTTGGTCACAGATTCCTCTTCCAGAACAATGCTGAAGCCCTGTGCCTCAAAGGAACGGGCATTGAGAATCTGGTCTCCACGGCTGGCTTTGGCTGACAGTGGGATCAGGATGTTTGGCTTATGTAATGCCAGCAGTTCACAGATGGCATTGGCACCTGCACGGGAAATGACAATGTCTGCAAGGGCGAACAGGTCACGCAGTTCATCTTTGATATATTCGAATTGTACATAGCCCTGTACATCTGTTAAATGCGGATCCAGTTTTCCTTTGCCGCACAGATGGATGACCTGGAAGTTTTTCAGTAATTCGGGAAGAACTCCGCGGATCGTGTCATTGATAGCGGCGGAACCAAGGCTGCCGCCCATAACAAGAATGACCGGCTTGTTGGCGGTAAAATGGCAGAATTCCAGAGCCGCAATCGCATTGCCGCGCAGAAGCTCCTGCCGGATGGGAGAACCGGTCAGAACTGCTTTCCCCGCAGGTAAATGGGACAGGGTCTCCGGGAAATTACAGCAGACTTTCGCTGCTGATGGAATACAGATCTTATTGGCAAGACCAGGGGTCAGATCCGACTCGTGAATGATCACCGGGATGTGAAGCCGTTTGGCTGCCAGAACAACGGGAACAGAGACAAAGCCGCCTTTGGAAAAGACAATATCCGGCTTCAGTTCCTTCAGAGTACGGCGGGCTTCGCCGATGCCTTTTAAAACTTTAAATGGATCTGAAAAGTTTTTCGGATCAAAATAACGACGTAATTTTCCAGAAGAAATACCGTAATAAGGAATATGGAACTCTTCGATCAGCTTTTTTTCAATGCCATCGTAAGAGCCAATATAGCAAATATCGTAATTCAGTTCTCGAAGACGGGGAATCAGGGCAATATTTGGTGTAACATGCCCGGCAGTTCCGCCGCCGGTAAGGACGATGCGTTTCATAATAACCTCCAAAGTCTTTTTTAGATGCCATTGCTTCGAAAAAATAGACACATGTTTACTATGATACGCGAAAACCGAAAAGTCAAGGGAAGACTTGGAAAAAGCCGAACTGTAATCTACATATCAGTCAGAGGTGGGAATCATTTCCATGGATATTATCAAGTTCAGACCTTCCAAAGATGCCGATGAAAAAGCATTGGAGGAGGCAGAAAATAAACAACAGGATCAGAGACTGGCAGAAGAATTCAGAGCCACTGCAAAAGAGCTGGAGGCACGTGCCCTTGCACGTCAGCCCCAGACTGAACTTCCGGCGGAGGACGCCCAGGCAATGCTGGATCGGATGCTTGCGCAAATTCATGCGGATCCTGAACTTCACAAAAGAGCGGAACAGCTGGTGGAAGTGCCGGAAAGCACTGGAGAGAACGGGAAGGGCAGCGATGGAAAAATGGACAGAGAAGTGTCCGTTCCTACCGTGCATACCGAAAACGACCAAGAGGCGGACATGGAAGAACTTATCCGTCTTGGTCGGGCACTCAAAAACAGCGGAAAAACACTGGAGGACGTTATCGGAAAGGAGGCGGCACAGTCCTCGTCAGACAAAGACAAGAGGAAAAGAAGGAGGTGGAGAAAAAGCGCCCGGATCTTCATTGGTGCTGCCGCGTCTGCAGCAGTGGTGCTTATCGTCAGTATCAACAGCAATGCCATGCGTATGTATTGGGTAGAAAAGCTGGGATGGCTGTTGGGAAATAAGCCGGTTACGACGGTGAATAATGATGCAGAACATTTTTCTGAAGATCGGGAATATACGGAGACAGAAGCGCTGGATTTGATAAAAAGTGAGTTAGGAATAAGACCTTTATATTTTATGGATGTACCGGAAGGGATGAGGTACGATAGTGTATACATAGATAGTGATGCCCAATGGGCCAAAATGTTTTATTCATACAAGGAAAAGATAGTTACCGTATTGATGGATAAGTCTGATAAGGACATGTCACTGGGAATTACATATGATGGGGAAAATTTGGACATAGAAAAACAAACCATAAATAATAATATTGAAGTTGTGATTTATCGCATTGACAGGGATAAAAATAATGTTGGATATTATGCAGAGATGGGGTATGGCAATACTTTTTATCAAATTATGGGAGATATGGAAGATGGTAGCTTTAAAAAATTGATAAGTGGAATTGAGTTATGGTAAACGTGAGGGAGGATATAGATGGGAAAGAAATTATATAAGAAAATTTTTACAATGATGTTCTGTGGGATATTGTTTATGGGTGTTTGTTCAACGGCAAAGGCGGCTGAGGTTGATTATTGGGAAGGGATGGAATCGCAGCTTTTGGAAGATGAAGTAGAGTCGGAAGATATATGGCAGAATATGATGAGACGAGGTACTTATCTGCAGAAGGGACATTGCAAGATAAGTAATGAAGGGAATCGTGTGGTTAAAATTTCAGGAGGAACGGACGCCTATCAAACGTGTGATCGAATAGTCGCAACAATTTATTTGGACCGGTATGTGAATGGAGAATGGGTTCCGGTGACATCGGTTTCTGCATCAAAAACGAATGCTTATACCGCTAATTGTTCTAAGAATGTCAGTGTAACAGGTGGTTATTATTATCGAGCACGAGGTTATCATACAATCCATGAAGGTAACACAACGGAATCTGCACCATCTCTTTCCGATGGTATCTGGATCGATTAGCCCATGAATAGCAAAGTGGTATCACATTGTCCTGCTTGCTAATTTGTATTTCTTCGTAGTAGGGGCTGCCGCTCAATCATCTATTGTTGATGATTTTGCGACAGCCCCTTTACTTTTGAAATTTTCATGGTCATGATTCAGTGGTGGAGTATATTGACTTTTTATAATACAGCCCATAAAATGAGGAGTGACAGGAAAAACAAAAGCATATGGAGGAAACATGAATAAGCAGAAATGGTACCCGATCGTTTATTATGCAGTGTTTGTGATACTGATGATCGGAGTTCTGATGAACAAGAAAAATTTTCACGTAGATGAGATATATTCGTATGGGCTTTCTAATCATATAGGTGGCCCGGCACTTTCTTTTGAACAGGGGAAGGAATATCAGCCCGCAAGCATTCCTTATGATAATTATGTCACAGTGGCGGAGAATGAAAGATTCCAGTATAAAAATGTGTGGGAAAACCAGAGAAAGGATAATCATCCGCCGCTTTTTTATGCGATTCTTCATACGATCTGTTCTTTTTTCCCGGGAACATTCAGTATCTGGTATGCAGGCGTGATCAATATTGTATTTGCCTGCATTACGCTATATTTTGTCAGGAAACTGTTGTGCTTTTTTATAGAAGATGGAAAGATCAGAGCAGTTTTAACAGTGGTCTTTATTGCTTCTCCGGGAATCCTTTCGGCGGTTTCTTTCCTGCGGATGTATATTATGGCGATGGCGTGGGTGACAATTCTGACCTGGCTTTTGGTTGTGAAGGAAAAAGAAGACAAGAAGGTTTCTTTTTGGGTAAAAGTTTTTCTGACTGTGCTGGCGGGGGCATTGACCCATTATTATTGCATTGTGTATACAGTTTTTATCAGTGTCGTATATGGTGTGTGCTTGCTGATTCGGAGGGATTGGAAGAATTTTGGAAAACTGTGTCTGACGATGTTATTGGCTGCAGGTTGTTCGATAGCAATTTTTCCGGCTATGCTGAAGCATATATTCAAAAGTGCTCGTGGAACGGAGGCTATGAATAATTTTTCGAGCCATGTATCGGGAGTGTTTTCAGATCGGATCAAAGAGTTTGTCAGAATCATAAATGGACAGCTGTTTGGTAATCTGCTGCGTTGGATTCTGTTACTTATGATTTTGCTGCTGATAGCGATAGTCGTAAAATCCATAAAAAAAGAAGAGGAGAAGCACTGGCGGCTGTCATTAGATGATGTTCAGAAATATATAGTTGCTTTTTTGCCAATGGTATGTTATTTCCTGATGATTGGAAAAATTGCAGCATATCTTTCTGACAGATATATGTTCCCTGTCTATGCTTTATTACAGATGAGTATCATGGGAACGCTGACTGTTTTGCTGGTTAAAATAATGCCAAAGAGAACGGGTATTGCTTGTGCAGGAGTCCTTCTTTGGGTCATGACAGCAAATATTTGGAAAATCGGAGAGTGGAAGTACCTTTATCTGTCATCAGTGCCATTATTGGAGCAGGAAAAGGCATATGAAGATGTGGACTGCTTGTATATTTATGATGCGGAATGGAAGACGCAGGCTTCTTTTATGGAAGTACCAGGCTATCACAGTGTCACATTTATAAAAAATGATGATCTGCAACTGTTAAAGGATACTGCTTGTGCAGAAAAGGATCGACTGATCGTGGTTGTGATTGGAGATCGGGAACAGATTTTGGGACAGATTCAGGACATTTGCCCACAACTGACGGAAATAGAGACTATAGGAGAATACTCCTATGGAAAGACCAGTTATCTGCATGGAAATTAATATAACGATAAAACATTCTGGTTTTGTATGGAAAAACAGGACAGGAATGTTTTTGTTTTTTCGGAAAAAGAAGAATATAATTGAAAAACGAAAGAGGTCCATGAATAGCTATGAAATAAATGCAACAAGAAAGCGTATTTAAGAGCCAGGAAAGAACCAGAAGCTTTTATGTTGCGTTTAAAATTTTTTTACCCCCGCCGCAGTCTTTCACCGGGACTGCGGCGGGGGTGTTTTCCTCTTCCACACTATTTTTTCCAATATTGTGCCGTGCGGCGGTCGATGCCGTCCAGGTATTCCTTCAACAATCCCTGATAATACAGCCGCAGCAGATGATCCAATTTTAATAGTGCATCGCAGGCGTCCTCTTTTTGCAGCAGCCCACCGGAGAGCGCCAACGAAAGTTCATCCAGATCAATGACACGCAGGCGGTTGTCCGGGTACAGGATCACGTCCGCCAGCAGATCTGTGAAAATATAGCAGTTTTCTTCCTTATCATATTGATGAGAAATAATATCACAATACCAGTACATAAAACGATTCTGGTGATCGTAAAACTTACTGATTTTAAAGCCTTCTTTTAAATAGTAGCAGGAAATACCATGGTCAAGATCTGGTTTGGGCTTTAAGGCAGACCAGGCAGTCATGAGAATATCGGGACTTTGATAAAACAGATGATCGTCTTTCAGGAGAATACACTCTTCGGGAATCAGACGTTTGCGATATAATTTTACTCCGTTCATAATGCCTCCGATCCAAAAAGCGGACGCTTTTTTTTGATTATAGCAAACGGGAGAATGCTTGTAAATATGGAAAAATTTTGACATTAAGAATAGGGTATGATAAACTAAAACCGATTATAAATATTTTTAGAATATGGTAAAATACATATATAGAAAACATGCGAAATTAGCATTCGGGCAGAGGTGAAACGAGTGGATAAGTATGAATATCAGTTAAAGCTGGATCAGATTAATAAGCTCATAGAGAGGAACGACTATGCGACTGCATTGAAGATTGCTGACAATATTGACTGGAAGCGCGTGCGCAGTGTCAATACTCTGAGCAAAGTTGCTGATATTTATGAGAAAAATGAGAAATATGAGGAGAGCCGGGATCTGCTCATGATGGCATATGAGCGCGCACCGGTGGGACGTATGATCGCGTATCGTCTCGCGGATCTCTGCATCAGACTGGAAGATTACGATCAGGCGATTGAGTATTATAAGGATTTTGTGCATTCCGCGCCCAAGGATCCGGCCAAACTGATTCTGAAATATAAGATTTTCAGAGGAAAAGGTGCTGCGCTGAAGGATCAGATTGCAATCCTGGAGGAGTACCGTGCCCAGGAATATGAAGAGCAGTGGGCATTGGAGCTGGCATATCTTTATGAAGAAGCCGGAGAGATTGAGAAGTGTGTCAATGAGTGTGATGAGCTGATCCTCTGGTTCAATGACGGAAAATATGTGATGAAGGCCATGGAACTGAAAATGCGCTATGAGCCTCTGACACCTGCGCAGCAGGAGAAATATGAGCTTCGGATGAACAAGACCAAGCTTGTAGATGCGCAGGACAATCCGAATATGCTGAATGCTTATCAGCAGGAACAGCCTGCCCCGGATGGTTATGAACAGCAGTATACAGAAGGATATCCGGAAGGGTATGATCCGGCATACGAGCAGGAATATGCCGGAATGAATGGTTATGAGCAAAATTACGGGCAGAATGCAGGCTATGGACAGAATGGCGAAGCTTATTATGGAAACGGTCAGCCGTATGGAGACGATCTTCCGAAGATTCAGGATCCCGAGAATCTTGGCGGGGACGGTTATCAGGTAGAAGCAGATGGCCAGATGGTATTGCAGATGCCGGACTATCAGCCTGTGGATCGGCAGATCACCGGCCAGATGACGATACAGGAGATCCTTTCTGAGTGGGAGAAAGCAAGACAACCGCTGCAGGAAGAAGAAAATGCAGAGAATAAAGAGGCTGCACCGGAGGAAACGACGGCTGCGGCAGGAGCAGTGCCTGAAAAAACAGAAACACCGGCAGAAAAGTCCGTACAGGAGAATACACAGCCGCAGGCAGCATCTACACCTGAATCGGAAGATCGTGTGACCGGGGAATTTGCGGGAGAACCGGTACCGGAAGAAAATGCCGGGATTTCCGAGGAAGAGGAACTGCCAGAGATTGCCATGCCGGAAGAACCATCCGAGATTTCTGAGGAGGATGACTTGCCGGAAATCGCGATGCCAGAGGATCTGGAAGGGGAGACTGCGTCTGTTTCAGCAACAGAGGCCACCGAAGACGAAACTCCGGCATCGGAGCCAATCGAGGGTAAAACCGAGAGAGAAGCCACGCCTGCCCCGGAAGAAACCACAGCTATTTCCGAAGAAGACGACTTGCCGGAAATCGCGATGCCGGAAGATCTGGAAGGGGAGCCTGTGTCTGCTTCAGCAACAGAAGGAATCGAAGACGAAGCTCCGGCATCGGAGCCAATCGAGGGTAAAACCGAGAGAGAAGCCACACCTGAACCGGAAGACGGCATGACAGAAGCTGGTTTCGAGACATCTGTGTCGAAGAACAGCGTAACTGAGGATGCTACGGAAACGCCTGCCCCGGAAGAAGCCACAGCTATTTCCGAAGAAGACGAGCTGCCGGAGATTGCGATGCCGGAAGGCCTGGAAGAGGAACCTGCGTCTGCGTCAGCAACCGAAGTACCTGCTCAGGCGGAGAATACAACCGAGGAAACCGCCGAAGCATCTGCTGCTGAAGCCGGGGAGGACGACCTGCCGGAAATCGCGATGCCGGAAGGCCTGGAAGAGGAGCCTGCATCTGCCTCGACAACAGAAGCAACCGAAGACGAAGCCCCGGTATCGGAACCGATTGAGGATAAAACCGAGAAAGAAGCAACGTTTGAACCGGAAGACAGCATAACGGACGTACCTGCGGAAACGCCTGCTCCGGACGAAGCCACTGCTATTTCCAAAGAGGATGACCTGCCGGAGATTGCGATGCCGGAAGGGTTCGAAGATATCCCTGCATCGGAAACAGAAGCAGTATCCCCCGCTGCGGAATCCAGCGTACCTGTTCAGGAGGAAGTGCAGACCCAGGCAGATCCTAATGCTTATGCAGGCCCGAATAGTTATGCAGTACCAGATGGTTATGCAGATCCGAATGGCTATGCAGACCCGAATAGCTACACAGCACCAGACGCCTATGCAGACCCGAATGGTTATGCAGATCCCAACGGCTACACGGATTCCTATGGCAATCAGATGTATGAGGACGACGATTATTATACCAATCCTGGCGGATCAGATGAGGACGAAGATGCAGCCGACAATCTGGAATCCCGGATTGTGAACTCTTTGTCCAGTGACAGCCTGGTGCTGGCAGATGCGGATGATGGAACGCTGGACGGCCGGATCGGCGAAGAGCGGATTCGCCGGGTACAGCGGAGAGAAGAAAGAAGGCAGACAAGCGCTCACGGCGAACTGACAGAGGATCAGAAGAAGCTGTTTACCTATTTTGCTCCGGTGCACGGCATGAGCGATCAGCTGTGGATGGCGCTGGAAAATGAGAAGGGCTATATCCGCGGCGGCACATCGAATATTGGTAACATTATGATCATGGGCGAGCCGGGTTCCGGCAAGACCATGCTGGCGGTCAATCTGGTAAAAGCGATCCAGAAGAGCCGTCATGTCAGCGCAGGCAAGCTGGCGAAGATCAGTGCGGAGACGCTGAATGAGAAGGATGTCTCTGCCATTGTGCGCAAGCTGAGCGGCGGAGCGCTGATCATTGAGCGTGCCAGCGAGCTGACCAACGAGACCGCTATCCGCCTGGAAGTGGCCATGCGCGGCCAGACCGGCGAGCTGCTGTTTATTTTCGAGGATGAGAAACAGTCTCTTAAACGGTTTATGAAGCTGCATCCGAAGCTGGCAGCTATGTGCACGACGAAGATCGACATTCCGATTTTCAATAATGACGAGCTGGTAGAATTTGGTAAATGCTACGCCAACGAGCTGGAGTATTCCATTGACGAGATGGCAGTGCTGGCACTTTACAACCGCATCGGCAATATGCAGCGGGATGACTATGATGTGAGCGTCACAGATGTGAAGCGGATCGTGGACGCTGCCATTGAGAAAAATGAGAAGGGCGGCGTGGGCAAGTTCTTTAGCCTGCTGACAAAGAAACGCTACGATGATGACGATTGCATCGTGCTGAGAGAGAAAGACTTCGAAGAGTAATGACTGATTCTATGGATTGCTCCGTGCAATGCACTCTCGCAATCCATCCCGGAGATTCGCATATCGAGAAGTTTGCACTTCTCTTTTATGCTCATCTCAGGGCATGTGCCAAGGTCATCCGCCCGAATAGGTGCGAGCACCAGCGGGCGCAGACTTTTGCTCTGCATCCGAAGGAGGCTGCCGGTGGCAGGCTCTGTAGGTCGCATTGGAATCAAGACTTCGAGGAATAACATGCAACAAAATGGATGCTCTTTTGAGCATCCATTTTCAACATAAAATGTCGGAAAAAGGCAAAAAAAATAAAAGAATAATCGACAGTTCTGGTTAGTAGCGTTCGTTGACAGTGGTTTTGCGCATTGGTATAATAAAAATAGTAACAACTCTTGACGTGTTGAGGTGAAGGTATGGGAGATAAGGCAAAGGGGAATAAAAAGACGGGAAAGAAGACAGCAGCGCTGCCGTTCCCCGAGAAAATCACGGAATTTGACCAGTATCTGTTCGGACAGGGAACCCATTATGATATCTATAAGAAGCTGGGAGCGCACCCGACGGTAAAGGACGGGAAAAAGGGCGTGTATTTTGCTGTGTGGGCACCCCATGCGGACAAAGTGGAGCTGGTGGGGGATTTTAATGGCTGGGACGGAAGCGATTACGAGATGACCCGCAACGAACCCAACGGCATTTACGATATTTTTGTGCCCGGTGTGAAGCTGGGCCAGCTGTACAAGTACAAGATTTTTACACAGGATGGGCGGGAGCTTTACAAGGCAGACCCGTTTGCCAATTACGCGGAACTGCGGCCGGGAACAGCGTCTGCGGTGACAACACTGGAAAGATTTTCCTGGAGTGACAGCGAGTGGATCGAGCACCGCGCAGGAAAAGATATGCGAAAGGAACCGCTGTCCATTTACGAAGTGCACATGGGCTCTTGGCGGAAGCATCCCCAGACGGAGGACAACGAGAAGGGCTTTTACACCTATCGGGAGTTCGCCGTGGAGATCACCAAGTATGTGAAAGCCATGGGCTACACCCACGTGGAGCTGATGGGCATTGCCGAGCATCCTTTTGATGGTTCCTGGGGTTATCAGGTGACGGGCTACTATGCGCCCACCTCCCGCTACGGCACGCCCAGGGATTTTATGTACATGATCAATTACCTGCACCGCCACAAGATCGGCGTGATCCTGGACTGGGTACCGGCCCATTTTCCGAGAGACAGCCATGGGCTGGCAGAGTTTGACGGCACCTGCGTGTACGAGTATGCGGATCCCCGCAAGGGTGAGCATCCCGACTGGGGCACGAAGATTTTTGATTATGGGAAAAATGAGGTGCGCAATTTCCTCATTGCCAATGCCTTGTTCTGGGTGGAGCAGATGCACGTGGACGGCCTGCGGGTGGACGCGGTGGCATCCATGTTGTATCTGGATTATGGAAAAAAAGAGGGCGAATGGGTGCCAAACCAGTACGGCGGCAACAAAAACCTGGAAGCGGTGGAGTTTTTCAAGCATCTGAACACCTGCCTTACCGGCCGGAATCCGGGCACCATGATGATCGCGGAGGAATCTACGGCCTGGCCCAAGGTGACGGGCAAGCCGGAGGACGACGGCCTGGGCTTTACGTTCAAGTGGAACATGGGCTGGATGCACGATTTTCTTGATTATATGAAGCTGGACCCGTATTTCCGGAAGGATAACCACCACAAGATGACGTTTTCCATGATGTATGCCTACAGCGAGAACTATGTGCTGGTGCTGTCCCACGATGAGGTGGTGCATCTGAAATGCTCCATGATCAACAAGATGCCCGGCATTTACGAGGACAAGTTTGCAAATCTGAAGGCGGGTTATTCGTTCATGATGGGACATCCCGGCAAAAAACTTCTGTTCATGGGACAGGATTTTGCCCAGTTTCAGGAGTGGAGCGAGGAGCGTCAGCTTGACTGGTATCTGTTAAAAGAAAACCAGCACCAGTGGATGCAGGCGTTTGTGACCCGTTTGCTTCATATTTATAAAAAATATCCGTGTCTTTACGAGCGTGATGATCACCCGGGCAGCTTTGAATGGATCAATGCGGACGACTGCTTCCGCAGCATTTTCAGTTTTGTCCGGTTATCAGAAAACGGAAAGAAAAATCTGCTCTTCGTGTGCAATTTCACACCCATGGAGCGGGCGGATTACCGGGTAGGCGTGCCACATCGGGGCACCTACCATCTGATCCTGGATTCCGACGATCCGGCTTTTGGCGGAAAAGCGCCGGAGGATAAGGCAAAGAGTTATAAAGCAGTAAAACAGGAGTGCGACGGAAGGGAGTATTCCTTTGGATATCCGCTTCCGCCCTATGGCGTGGCAATATTTGAATTCTGACAGGAGAAGGGAACATGAGCACAGAAAAGAAAAGGGATATTTTTGTTATCGGCCACAAGAATCCGGATACGGATTCGATTTGCTCGGCCATCGCATACGCAGATCTGAAAAACAAGCTGACCCACGAGAGCTGTTACGTGCCGAAGCGGGCCGGTCAACTCAACGAGGAAAGCCGGTTTGTTCTGGAATATTTTGGCGTGAAAACGCCGGAGTATGTGGCGGATGTGGGTACCCAGGTGAAGGATATCGAGATTCGGATGACTGCGGGGGTAGATGCGAATATTTCCCTGAAAAAAGCATGGCAGCTCATGCGGCAGAATAACGTGGTGACGCTGCCCATCACCGAGGGGGAGAAGCTGAAAGGGCTCATCACCATCGGCGATATCGCCAAATCCTACATGGATGTGTACGAGAGCACGATCCTGGGCGTGGCGAAGACCCAGTACGCCAATATTATCGAAACCATCGACGGTCACATGATCGTGGGCGATGAAAATGCTTACGTGGATAAGGGAAAGGTGCTGGTGGCAGCGGCCAACCCGGATCTGATGGAGAGCTATATCGAGGAAAACGACCTGGTGATCCTGGGAAACCGTTACGAGTCCCAGCTGTGTGCCATTGAGATGAGCGCAGGCTGTATCGTGGTGTGCGAGGGCGCCGAGGTGTCCCGCACCATCAAACGGCTGGCCGAGGAAAAGGGCTGCACGGTCATCATGTCGCCTCATGATACGTTTACCGTTGCCCGTCTCATCAACCAGAGTATGCCCATCAGCTATTTCATGAAGACCGACGGTCTGGTGACCTTCCGCATGGACTCCCTGGTGGATCAGATCAAGGACGTTATGGCGAAGCTCCGGCACCGGGATTTCCCGATCCTGGATGGCAGAGGCCGGTACGTGGGGATGATTTCCCGCCGGAACCTGATGAACATGCGCCGGAAACAGCTGATCCTGGTGGATCACAACGAGCGCGCCCAGGCGCCGGACGGCATCGACAACGCGGAAATCCTGGAAATCATCGACCATCACCGGATCGGCAGTCTGGAAACCATGGCGCCGGTATTTTTCCGCAACCAGCCGCTGGGCTGTACGGCCACGATCATTTACCAGTTTTACCGGGAGGCAGGCATTGAGATCGAGCCGAAGATCGCGGGCCTTCTGCTGGCAGCCATCGTGTCCGATACGCTCATGTACCGCTCTCCGACGTGCACGGCCATTGACCGGGCGGCAGCGGAGGATCTGGCAGCCATTGCGGGCATTGATGTGAAGGATTTCGCCAAGCAGATGTTCAACGCGGGAAGCGATCTGAAAACAAAGACGCCGGAAGAGATTTTCTATCAGGATTTCAAGAAATTCAACATCGACGAGACGGAGTTTGGCGTGGGCCAGATCAGTTCCATGAACGAGGAAGAGCTGGAAAATCTGAAGAAGAAATTACTGCCTTATATGGAAAAGGTGGCTGCGGAGACAGAGCTCAGCATGATTTTCTTCATGCTCACCAACATTCTGGAGGAGTCCACCGAACTGATCTATTGTGGAAAAAATGCAAAACAGCTGGTGGCAGACGGCTTTTACACCAAGGCCGGGGAAAATGCCACGGTGCTGCCGGGTGTGGTTTCCCGGAAAAAACAGCTCATTCCGGCATTTATGAATGCTTTGTCTGCATAAAAATGGAGGAAACGATATGAAAACAGCGGCGCAGTTACGACAGCAGCTGCAGGAGATCAATCGCAGGAGCTATCCCGCCTATAAGGGGTTGGCCGGCGTTTATCAGTTTGCAACCTATCAGTTATCCATCGACCATGTGCAGGGGGATCCTTTTGCGGCTCCCTCTGCTTTGCATATCTGGATCGATCACAAAACAGCGGGGTTCCCGGCCAGTCTTTACGCCGGGGAGGCAGAGCGGGTGGCATTACAGGATTATCTGATCCGACAGTTTGGCCGTCAGATCAACCGGTTTTGTTATCAGGCCAAGGGCTCAGGAAAGAGCGGCCTGATCTCGGTGACGCGATGCGGGCAGGAGATTCTGGAGCGAACGGCCTGTGCCATCGACGGCAAGGGCATCACCTTGCGGTTCGAGGTGGGCTTCCCCGCCAACGGCAGAACCATCAACGCCGGGGAACTGGAGAAGATCCTTTTTGATTTTCTGCCAAAATGTGTGGAGCAGGCGCTGATTTACCGGAATCTGCCGAAAAAGAAAGTGGAAGAGGTGTATTTCCTGGCCCAGGATCAGACAGCCATCCGGCAGGAACTGAAAAACCGAAACTTGGTGGCGTTTGTGGCCAACGGCGCGATCCTGCCCCGGGAGAGCGGGGTATCCGACCTGCCCATGAAGGAGGCAGTGCCTTTTCAGTCGCCGGAATCGCTGCAGGTGACCTTGTCCCTGCCCCATCGGGGCGCAGTGACGGGCATGGGCATTCCCAAAGGCATTACCCTCATCGCAGGCGGCGGCTATCACGGCAAATCCACCCTTTTGCAGGCGCTGGAGCGGGGCGTGTACAACCATGTGGACGGGGATGGCCGGGAGCTGGTCATCACAGATGACAGCGCGCTGAAGCTGCGGGCGGAGGAAGGCCGGAAGGTCACAGACACGGACATTTCCCTGTTTATCAACGACCTGCCCAGCGGAAAAGATACGAGATCCTTTTCCACGCTGGACGCCAGCGGCAGCACGTCCCAGGCGGCTAATATAATAGAAGGAATCGGTGCGGGCAGCCGGGTATTTCTCATTGATGAGGACACCTCTGCCACCAACTTTATGATCCGGGATGAGCTCATGCAGCAGATCATCGCCCGGGAAAAAGAGCCCATCACGCCGTTTCTGGAGCGGGCCAGAGATCTTTACGAGCAGAGCGGCATTTCCACCATTCTGGTGGTGGGCAGCAGCGGCTCCTATTTTCACATTGCGGATGTGATTTTACAGATGGACAACTACCAGCCCTTTGACATTACCGCCAAGGTAAAAGAAGTGCTAAAAAATCACCCCACGCCGGTGACACGTGCGCCGGGCTATCGTTTGCCGGAGGGAAAACGGCAGCTGCATCTGGGGGCCTCGACGGCCCAGCGGAAAAGCTATCGCGGTGATAAGGTGATGACCGAGCGGCTGAAGGTGAAAACCATGGGCAAGGATGTCATCAACATCGGCAAAGAGACGCTGGATCTGCGGTACATGGAGCAGCTGGTGGATCGGGAGCAGACAGCGGCGCTGGCGTATATGCTGCGCTATGCCAAGGAACACTATCAGAATCGGGATATCGACAGTGTGGTGCAGGCGCTGACCACGCAGATCCGGGAAAAAGGACTGGCGTCGGTGTGCGATTCGTCCTATGTGCCCGCCGGGCTGGCATTGCCCCGGGTGCAGGAGATTTACGGGTGTTTTAATCGATACTAAAGCAATAACAAACAGATCGAGAAATGTGCTAGCTAAAAAATGGCGATGATTCAAAATGCATGCTTTCTCAATGTTGTGTGTGATATGTAAGGACAGATAATAAGAATAGATAGTAAGACTAGAAAGAGCAGGGACAAGTGATGGCAAAACAACTATGGAAACCGGGCAATATGCTGTATCCGTTACCGGCGGTGATGGTGACGGTGGCTGACCGGCAGGGCAATTCCAATATTATCACGGTGGCATGGACGGGAACGGTGTGCACCAACCCGGCGATGACGTACATTTCCGTGCGGCCGGAGCGGTATTCCTATGACATGCTCAAAGAGACGGGTGAGTTTGTCATCAACCTGACCACGAAGAAGCTGGCCTACGCTGTGGATTACTGTGGGGTAAAATCCGGCAGGGATGTGGATAAGTTTGCCCAGTGCGGCCTGACCCGTGGAAAACCTTCCGTGGTGCACGTGCCCCTCATCCAGGAAAGCCCGGTGAACATGGAGTGCCGGGTGACGGAGATCAAAGAGCTGGGCTCCCACCATATGTTTCTGGCGGAGGTGGTGGCCGTTCATGCGGACGAGACGTACATGAACGAAAAAGGCAGCTTCGATCTGGCCAAGGCGGAACCGCTGGTGTATTCCCACGGTGGCTACTATGCGCTGGGTGAAAAACTGGGCACCTTCGGGTACAGCGTACGCAAAAAAGCTGTGCCAAAGGCGGAGGGGAAGTCTGCGAAAGCGAAAAGGCCAAATGCCCCAGAAGCTCGAAGATCACGCGGAAATAAACGGAGATAAGCAGCACAAAAACGAAAATTTACGAAAACACGGGGAGGGCGTCTATGAAAAGAGGAACCTTTACGATGAATTCCCATGACGGGAAGACGAAGCTCCACGGCGTGACCTGGGAGCCGGAGGGCAAGGTACGGGCTGTGGTGCAGATCGTGCACGGCATGATCGAATATATCGAGCGGTATGACGGCTTTGCTTCCTATCTGGCAGAGCGGGGTTATTTCGTCATCGGCCACGACCATCTGGGACACGGGGAATCTGCGGCGTCCCAGGACGACTGGGGATTTTTTGAGGAAGAAAACGGCAACCGGGTGCTGCTGGAGGACATTCATCAGGTGCGGCGGCGGGCACAGGAGCGTTACCCGGACGCGCCCTATATCCTGCTGGGACACAGCATGGGTTCTTTCCTGGTGCGCCAGTATCTGTGCATCAAGGGCGAGGGCATCTGTGAGGCGGTCATTCTGGGAACCGGCAACATGCCCGCGTCTCTGCTGCGGTTTGGCATGTTTGTCACCAGCACCATGGCGGCAGTGACCGGCTGGCGGTTCCGCAGCCGCCTCGTCAAGCTGATGGTGTTTGGCAGCTACAACAAGGGGATTGTGCCCCACCGCACGGCCTTTGACTGGATCAGCCGGGATGAGGCGGTGGTGGACACGTACCGCAGCGAGCCGAAGACGTCCTTTGATTTCACGCTGAACGGCTATTACAATCTTTTTTACAGTATGTTATGGCTGAAAAAAGAGGAACACCTGCGGCGGATGCGAAAGGATCTGCCCGTGCTGTTTGCCTCCGGGACGGCGGACCCGGTGGGCAGCTACGGCAAAGGCGTGGAAGCGGCGGCAGAGAGCTTCCGGGCCCACGGCGTAACCCATGTGGACGTGAAGCTGTATCCGGCGGACCGGCACGAGATTCTGAACGAGCTGGACCGGCAGCAGGTGTACGAAGACCTGTGGCGCTGGATGGAGGAAAATCGGATACCATAGCGAGGATTGGGAATACTCATGTACATACAACGAAAGGAGTGTGTACATGAGAATTTTATTTTACGGGACAAAACCTTACGACAAGATCTGGTTTGAGCCGCTGGCGGCGGATTATGGGTACGAGATCACCTTTCTGGACATCCAGTGCACGGCGCAGACAGTGATTTTTTCCAAGGGGTACGATGCCATCTGCGTGTTCATCAACGACACCATCGATGCGCAGATGATCGACATTCTGTATGAAAACGGCGTGCAGGCGGTGCTGCTGCGCAGTGCCGGGTTCAACCATGTGGATATCCGGGCGGCGAAGGGGAAAATAAAAATTCTGCGGGTGCCCAGCTATTCGCCCCAGGCGGTGGCGGAGTATGCGGCGGCGCTGCTGCTGACGGTGAACCGTTTTACCCATCGGGCATACACGAGAACCCGGGATTTCAACATGAGCATCAACGGCCTTATGGGGCAGGATCTGTACCGGAAGACGGCAGGCATCATCGGCACCGGCAAGATCGGTCAGGCCATGATCGCCATCTGTCAGGGGTTTGGTATGCATGTGGTCGCTTACGACCCGTTCCCGGACGGCAGTCTGGATGTGGAGTACGTGCCGCTGCCGGAGCTGCTGGCCCGGGCGGACGTCATCAGCCTGCACTGTCCATTGACAAATGACACCAGATATATTATGAATGAAGAGACGATGTCGCAGATGAAGCAGGGCGTGCTGCTGGTGAATACGTCCCGTGGCGGCCTCATCGAGACGAATGCCCTCATTCAGGGGCTCATTTCAGGCAAGCTGGCGGGTGTGGGGCTGGATGTATACGAGGAAGAGGACGGCGTGTTTTTCGAGGATCATTCCAGTGAGATCATCGGGGACGAGCTGCTGGCCCGGCTCATGACATTTCCCAACGTGCTGGTCACGTCCCATATGGGATTTTTCACGAAGGAAGCCATGCAGGCCATTGCCATCGAGACGCTGGAAAATGCCTATATGCTGGAGCAGGGGCTGCCGCTGGTGAATGAGGTAAAAGCGGATGCCTAGAAAAATGATATCTGCGGCGCATAGAGCGCGATACAAAAGAGGAGGAAAAACAACATGAAAAATATCGTACTGATCGGCATGCCCGGTTCGGGAAAGAGCACGGTGGGCGTTGTCCTGGCAAAAATGCTGGGGCTGCATTTCCTGGATTCCGACCTGGTGATCCAGGAGACGGAAGGCAAGCTGTTGAGCGAGATCATCGAGGAAAAAGGGCCGGACGGATTTCTGGCGGTGGAGGATCGGGTCAACGCCGATCTGCAGTGTGAGAAGACGGTCATTGCCACCGGCGGCAGCGCGGTATTTGGCGCCAATGCCATGGCGCATCTGAAAGAGATCGGTACGGTGGTTTATCTGAAATTATCTTACGAGGAGCTGACGACGCGGCTGGGCAACCTGAAAGGCCGGGGCGTGGTGCTGCGGGACGGCCAGACGCTGAAGGATCTGTATGAAGAGCGGATCCCGCTGTATGAAAAATATGCAGATGTGGTCATTGAAGAGCTGGGTGAGGGCATCGAGGAGACTGCGAGAAAGATCATCGATAAAATACGGTAAATGGGTTACCACTCATTTTTTCACAGTAAAAGGCGGTCGAAAAAGCGTGAATCTGGAAAACTTGACAAATAGGCATGAGTTTGTTAATATAAGTTCGTAACATTTCTTAATAACTTTGTAATAATTGTAATGGAAATGCATAAACTACAGGGACTTTACTTAAAAAACCATTCACAATTGCTCAGGAGGTAATCATGAGAACCAGAAAGACGCTGGTGCTTGCTGCCGGAATTGCAGCTGCAGCGATGGCACTTGCAATTTCCGTAATACCGGAAGTTACCCAGACAACAACCGTGAAGACAAATGAGATTTCTTATAGTGAACTGTCCGCCGGTATCCAGAGCGTTCTGGATGAAGCGGTTGACAGCGAGAATGACGTGCACGAAGAGATTACAGAAGTATTAAACCAGGGCGTCGTACAGAATAACCTGCCGGGTTATGACTGGAACGAGATGGCCATTGCCAATGTGGAGGATACCGTCAATATGCGGGAGAATCCGGATCAGGAATCTGAGATCGTAGGCAAGCTCTCCAAGGGCGCAGCCGGAACCATTGTGGATGGAACCGATGGCTGGACGAAGCTTTCCTCCGGTTCCGTGGAGGGCTGGATCAGCGATGATTACCTGCTCTTCGGTACCGATGCAGAAGCCCGGGCAGAGGAACTGGGAAGCTATCAGGCAACCATCAACACCGAGGGTCTCCGGATCCGCAAGGAGCCCGCAGAAGACGCAGGCGTTTATGACCTGGCCCAGATGGGTGCTTCCTACACAGTGACGGAGCAGCTGGACGGCTGGGTCGGCATTCAGGTCGGTTCTGATACAGGCTATGTAGCTGCTGATTATGTCAGCGTAGAATATAAACTTCCGGTGGCAAAGTCCATCGAGGAGATTCGTGCAGAGGAGGAGAAGGCTGCACAGGAGGCTGCCAAGGCAGCGAAAGAGGCAGAAGCGAAGAAACGTGCGGAAGCCGAGAAGAAGGCAGCCAATTCTTCTGATGTAGCAGTGCTGGCAGCGCTGGTGCAGCTGGAGGCAGGCGGTGAGTCCTACGAGGGCAAGCTGGCAGTGGCAAGCGTGGTCATGAACCGTGTGAGAAGCGGCGGCTATCCCAACAGCGTGTCCGGTGTAGTATACCAGAGCGGACAGTTCCCGCCGGCAGGTACCGCGAGAATGGCATCCCTTGTGGCAAACGGCGCAGGCTCTGACTGTGTGAAGGCTGCGAAGCAGGCCATCGGCGGTGTGTCCAACATCGGAAGCCTGAAACACTTCCATGCAGCAAGACTGGGCGGCGATGTGGTCATCGGCAATCATGCTTTTTATTAAAAAAATATTTGGGTGAAGATAGAAGAGGCGCTGGCCGGGATTTCCGGCCGGGGCCTCTTTTTGGCTGGGTACATGTGAACGGATTTCCCTTACTGCCCGGTAATAAAACCTTAAGAATATTTCGATAGTAAAAGATTCTGAATTATAGTACAATAAGAATGGAATCGAAATAATTGTGAAAATATATACAGCAGAAAGGAGCGGTTGCATGAGCGCAATGTACTGGCTGATCATCATGCTCGTGCTGATTGTCATAGAGATCGCGACGCTGGGACTGACGACGATCTGGTTCGCAGGCGGCTGTCTGGCAGCGTTTGTCACATCCGTGGCGGGCGGCAGCCCGGTGCTGCAGGTGATGGTATTTTTCATTGTATCCCTGATCCTGTTGTTTGCCACAAGGCCCATTGCGGTGCGCTATCTGAACAAGGGACGGACACGGACGAATGTGGACAGCCTGATCGGACAGCGGGCAGTGGTGACAAAGACGATCGACAATCTGAAAGCGGAAGGGGAAGCCGAGGTGAACGGGCAGACGTGGAGCGCCCGGGCGGCTGAGGAGGATCACCGCATCGAAGCGGGAACTGTTGTGGAAATTTGCCGGATTTCCGGTGTGAAATTAATAGTAAAAGAGAAAATGGAGGATGAAGCATGGGATTCATTATCGGAGTAATTTTGGTCGTTGTTATTTTACTGATCCTGGCATCCTGTATCCGGATCGTACCGCAGGCGCAGGCACTGGTCGTGGAACGTCTGGGCGGATATCAGGGCACCTGGTCTGTTGGTGTGCACTTCAAGGTGCCGTTCATTGACCGGGTAGCAAAGCGCGTGATCCTGAAGGAGCAGGTGGTGGATTTCGATCCCCAGCCGGTGATCACCAAGGATAACGTAACGATGCGGATTGATACGGTGGTATTTTTCCAGATCACGGATCCGAAGCTGTTCGCATACGGTGTGGAGAACCCGATCATGGCCATTGAGAACCTGACCGCAACGACGCTGCGTAACATCATCGGTGAGCTGGAGCTGGATCAGACGCTGACTTCCCGTGAGATCATTAACGCGAAGATGCGGACATCCCTGGATGTGGCAACCGATCCTTGGGGCATCAAGGTCAACCGCGTGGAGTTGAAGAACATCATCCCTCCGGCAGCCATCCAGGACGCCATGGAGAAGCAGATGAAGGCAGAGCGGGAACGCCGGGAAGCCATTCTTCGGGCGGAAGGGGAAAAGAAGTCCACGATCCTGGTGGCAGAAGGTAAGAAAGCTTCCGCCATTCTGGACGCAGAGGCAGAGAAGGAGGCAGCCATTCTCCGGGCAGAGGCGCAGAAAGAGCGCATGATCCGCGAGGCAGAAGGTCAGGCAGAAGCCATTCTCAAGGTACAGCAGGCGAATGCCGACGGTCTTCGTTTCCTCAAGGAAGCGGCACCGGATCAGTCTGTGCTGCAGCTGAAAGCGCTGGATGCATTTATGAAGGCATCTGACGGCAAGGCAACCAAGATCATCATCCCTTCCGAGATCCAGGGCATGGCCGGACTGGTGACATCCATGGCTGAGCTGGCGAAGAAGGATCAGAAGGAAGAGCCGAAGGCGTAAAATTTTGTCGGCGCAGCAAGACAGCGATAAAGAACAGTAATACAGGAACAGGGGCAGTATCTATTCGGGTGCTGTCCCTTTCTCTTTATATGTTTTCGATGGGGTTTCAGTTCACTCGCGCCATTCGCAAAATTGCATCTTCGATGCTTTCCGCTACTTCGTAGCTTATTTTTGCTCATCAGCTGGCGCTCCCTTCGGACATTCACTAAGCCGGATTTTCATGCAAGCATGAAATCCAACTTTATGAATGTCCGAGTGAACTGAATGGGAAAATAATTGAAGAAATCCCGGAAGCATGGTATGATGAAAAACAAGTAACAAAGGCAGCATCGAAAGGAGATCGTGACGATGGATTTAAAAGGACGTAATTTTCTGACACTTCGGGATTATACACCGGAAGAGATCACCTATCTGCTGGATCTGGCAGCAGATCTGAAAGACAAAAAGAAGAAAGGCATTCCTGTGGATGTGCACAGAGGCAAGAATGTGGCACTGATTTTCGAGAAGACGAGCACAAGAACCCGCTGCTCTTTTGAGGTGGCTGCGCATGATCTGGGAATGGGAACGACCTACCTGGATCCGTCGGGATCACAGATCGGCAAGAAGGAGAGCATCGCAGACACTGCCCGGGTACTGGGACGGATGTACGAGGGCATCGAGTACCGCGGCTACGGACAGGAGATTGTGGAGGAGCTGGCGAAATACGCCGGTGTGCCGGTGTGGAATGGCCTGACCAACGAATTCCATCCCACCCAGATGCTGGCAGATCTGCTGACCATCCGGGAGAAATTTGGCTCCCTGGAGGGTGTGAAGTTTACCTACATGGGCGACGCCCGGTACAACATGGGCAATTCTCTCATGATCGCCTGCAGCAAGATGGGCATGCATTTCACCGCCTGCGCACCGAAGAAATATTTCCCGGCACAGGAGCTGGTGGATGAGTGCCGCGCCGTGGCAGACCAGACCGGCGCAACCATCACTCTGACTGAGGATGTGAACGAGGGAACAAAAGGTGCGGACGTGATCTACACCGATGTATGGGTTTCCATGGGCGAGCCGGATGCCGTGTGGGAAGAACGGATCAAAGAGCTGTCTCCTTATCAGGTGAACGCAAAAGCTATGGCAAACGGTTCTGACCGGGTGATCTTCATGCACTGCCTGCCGGCATTCCACGATCTGAAGACGAAGATCGGCAAGGAAATGGGCGAGAAATTTGGCGTACAGGAGATGGAAGTGACAGACGAGGTATTTGAATCCGAGCGCTCTGTGGTGTTCGATGAGGCAGAAAACCGGATGCACACCATCAAAGCTGTTATGCTGGCTACCCTGGGAGAAAAATAACATTTATGAAGCAGAATGAAAAGAAATTCAGCTGTGATATTGCCAGTATGCTGTTTGCGGCTGGGATCCTTGGCTGCCTGGGATTGCTTTTGTGGGATCTGGAAAGCTTTATCCATATGCTGCCGCTGGTGTTTCTGCTGGGCGTGCTCATGCTGGCAGTTATGGCTTTTCGGTTTTATCTGTGTAAAAAGAAGAGAGCGGTGCTGTTCTGTGCCGGAGGGGCGGTTGCCTGTGCGGCATTCGCTGTCAGTGCGCTGCTCTTTTTCGGAGGAATATAAACATGCGGGACAAGATTTTGAAAATGCTGGAGGATGCCGATGGATTTGTGTCCGGGCAGGAACTGTGCGAAAAGCTTGGGGTATCCCGGACAGCGGTGTGGAAGGTCATCGGCGCCCTGAGGGAAGAGGGCTATGTCATTGATTCCGTATCCCGCCGGGGGTATCATCTGGTGGAGTGCCCGGATATTCTGCGGCAGGAGGATCTGACAGCGGCGCTTACCACCCGCTGGATGGGTCGAAGCCTGCAGGTCCATGATGTAACGGACTCTACCAATGTGCGGGCCAAGCAGCAGGCGGAGGAAGGTGCGCCGGAGGGCCATCTGGTCATGGCGGATATGCAGAGCGCGGGCCGGGGAAGCCGGGGACGAAGCTGGGATTCCCCCAGAGGCACCGGGATTTTCATGAGTCTGGTGCTGCGGCCGCAGCTCATGCCCCAGCAGGCTGCCATGGTGACGCTGACGGCGGCCTACAGCATTGTGTCCGTTCTGCGGGAGGATTACGGTGTTGCGGCCGGGATCAAATGGCCCAACGACGTGGTGCTGAACCGCAAAAAGCTGGTGGGCATTTTGACGGAGATGAGTGCGGAGCCGGATCTGATCCATTATATCGTCACCGGCATCGGCATCAACGTGAATATGAAGGAATTCCCGGAGGAGCTGTCGGACAAGGCCACGTCCCTCTGGATGGAGACGGGAAAAATCTATTCCCGGGCGGAGCTGGCGGCCCGGATCCTGAACCGGCTGGAGCCGGTGTATGAGACATATGTCCGCACGGGAGACCTTGCTTTTTTACAGGATTCGTACAATGAGCTGCTGATCAACCGGGGCCAGGAGGTACGGGTCATTGGCCGGGAGGCAGAGTTTTCCGGTATCGCGGAGGGCATCGGGGCTGATGGCGGACTGAAGATCCGCCGGGAGGATGGCCAGGTGCAGACCGTGTATTCCGGGGAGGTATCTGTCCGGGGACTGTACAGCTACGTTTAAGTAACAGTTCGCGCATGAGCTGCGCAGCAGCGGAAAGCATCGCAGATGCGATTTTTCGAATGGCGCGTGTGAACTGTTACATGTTAAAAGAAGATGGGAGAGAAATGGGATGAAGGAAGAGAACACCGTTTTGTGCTGTTCCAATGCCTATGAGAAAAAGTTTTATCTGAATCAGGATTTTCAGGCGCTGCCACAGCACATAAAAGACGAGCTGAAAATCATGTGTGTACTGTATACAGAGGAGATCGGCGGTATTCTGACGCTGGAATACGATGAGAACGGGACGCTGGAATTTTCCGTGCGGTCGGAAGAGGGAGATTTTTTCTTCGATGAGATCGGCAGCGTCCTGCGGATCAAGGAGCTGCAGCGGGACAAGCGGGAGCTGCTGGAATCGCTGGAGCTGTTTTACAAGGTATTTTTCCTGGAGGATGCGCTGCATCCCGGGGAGTAGCAAACATAAGGGAGGGCATGGAACATGCTGTTAGTTATTGATGTTGGTAATACCAACATTACACTTGGAATTTTTCGGGAGGAAGAGCTGGTTGCCACGTTCCGTCTGACGACAAAGCAGGCGCGGACATCGGATGAATATGGCGTGGCACTCTGTAACCTGCTGGAGCACCGGGATATCAAGATCAGGGATATCCATGCGGTGATCATTGCCTCTGTTGTGCCGGATATCATGTATTCCCTCAACAGCGCGGTGGTAAAATATCTGGATCGCACGCCGCTGGTGGTGGGGCCTGGCATCCGTACCGGGCTCAAGCTTCCTACAGAGAATCCGCGGGAGATCGGCGCGGACCGCGTCGTGGACTGTGTGGCAGCCTATGAGCTGTACGGCGGCCCGGTCATCGTCATGGATTTCGGCACGGCGACTACCTATGATGTGGTGACCAAGGACGGTGCATTTATCGCCGGTATCACGGCGCCGGGCATCCGAAGCGCCGGAAGAACGCTGTGGGATGACACGGCCAAGCTGCCGGAGGTGGAGATCAAGAAACCGGCGTCCATTCTGGCCCGGGAGACCATCAGCAGTATGCAGGCGGGTATCGTGTACGGCTGTATCGGACAGACGGAATATATCATCAACCAGATCATCAAAGAGACCGGCTATACCGATGTGGTAACGGTGGCAACCGGCGGTCTGGGCAAAATTATTTTTGATGAGACGGACACGATCCAGATCTACGATCCGGATCTGACACTGCACGGCCTCCGTCTGATCTATAACAAAAACCGATAAGTGGATGAATGTTTATCCGCATGTGTCAAACGAGCTGCACGGTTGCGGAAATCATCGAGGACATTGTTTGGCGAAGATACGTGTGAACAGTAACGTAAATGGGAGATGAAATGGAAGAAAAGCAGGCGGGAAAAACGCTTACGATAGGAAATGTGGTTCTGGACAATCCATTTATACTGGCACCAATGGCAGGGGTAACTGACCTGCCATTTCGTGTGCTCTGCCATGAGCAGGGCGCGGGGCTGGTGTGTATGGAAATGGTGAGCGCCAAGGCCATCTATTACCGGAACAAAAATACAGAGGCGCTGATGGAGATCGAACCCGGGGAGCGGCCGGTGTCCTTACAGCTGTTTGGTTCCGATCCGGAACTCATGGGCGAGATGGCCCGGCAGATCGAGGAACGGCCTTTTGATATTCTGGACATCAATATGGGCTGCCCGGTGCCCAAGGTGGTCAACAACGGCGAGGGATCAGCCCTCATGAAAAATCCGGAGCTGGTGCGCAAAATCGTCACTTCTGTGGTAAAGGCGGTGCAGAAACCGGTGACAGTGAAAATCCGGCGCGGATTTGACGAGCGTCATGTAAATGCGGTGGAGATCGCAAAGATCATCGAGGACTGTGGAGCGGCGGCGGTGGCTGTCCATGGCAGAACGAGAGAACAGTATTATGCCGGACATGCGGACTGGGACATTATCCGGCAGGTGAAGGAGGCCGTCTCCATTCCGGTCATCGGAAATGGGGACGTGGTGTCGGCCCAGACGGCGGCGCAGATGTTTGCCCAGACCGGCTGCGACGGTATCATGGTGGCCCGGGGTGCCAGAGGCAACCCGTGGATCTTCCGGGAGCTGGCGGCCTGGTATCGGGGCGAACCTATTCCGGCGGCACCGGGGATGGACGAGGTGCGGCAGATGCTCTTGCGGCAGGCGGAACTGCTGGTGAAATATAAGGGCGAGTACACCGCCATCCGGGAGATGCGCAAGCATGTGGCCTGGTATACGGCAGGATTTTCCCATTCTTCCAGACTGCGTGCCCGGGTTAATGAAATTAATACGATGGAAGATCTGGTTCGGTTGATGAACGAATGGGTATAGGGAACCTTCGTCCTGCATATATTGAATGGAAAAGCAGTGGCGGAGAGAACAAGTGGACGGCGCGGATTTTTTGATCGTACGGCTTCGCGGCAGGGAGGAACCATTGCCTCCCGCTGCGGTGCCATTTTTTATGGCATTTCTAAATCCTTATGGGGATAGCGGATTAGCTTTGCTTCGCAGATTTTCGGGAAAATGGGGGCGGCGGCTCTGGTACCGGTGGCTTCGCTGGCGGCTGCCGGTGGCGTGTGGGCCGGTGGATTGCCTGGGAAGCTGCGGCACGGAGGCAGTACTGCCCTTTTCCTGCGAAGATCTTTCGGCGTACACAAAAGAAGAAATCCGGGATATGCTGCACCGTATCATGATGGAAAAAGGTGCGCAGAATATTGTCGTGGATCGTTATCTGGAGCCCTATCTGGAAAAAAGCCTGCAGATCGACGGACGGATGATGCTGCTTTTGATGGCGGATGATATTTTGCGGCAGGTATGCAGGAAACATCAGATCGCCCGTCGGGAGCTGAATCTGGTCATCGTGGCCTCCGGCCCGTCGGAAACCACATGGCTCATCCGCAAGCTGGGAAATGGTCTGAACCGACTCGCGGTAGTGACGAGAGAGCCGGAGGCGTATCAGGAGCTGGCCCGGGAATTCTTTGAGGAAGAGGGTCTGCTTGTGCGGGTGTGCGCCCGGCCGCTCACCCAGGAGCTGTATGGAAATGTGGTCATCGAGCTTGGCGGGCAGGGTAAAGAAGACTGCCTTTTCTACCGGCCGGGCACCATCGTGCTGAATTTATCCGGCAATGGGTTCCGCACGGTACAGGCCCGTACCTGCGGCAGAAATCTGACCTGTTACAACTGTTTTCTCATTCGTGCAGGCGGACAGGTGTGGGATCGGAGAATCCTGCAGGCGGTGATTTTCAAGACCAGCACATGGATGGGCGGCGGACAGCTGCAAAACAGTGGAAAAATCAAGGAAAAATACGGCCTGGAAGTGGAAAAAACGGGGCTTGAAACTTGACATTCCCAGGGGGATAAGTTATAATTTTGTGATTGCTGGAAGGTTCTCCGGGAGGGCTTTTGCAGCAGTGAGCCTGAACTTGGATTGAATTTGGAGGGTGAAGTTTTAAAATGGAAGAAAAGAAAAACCTGCTTACTTTTACCGGGTTAAAAAAACTGGAAGAAGAATTGCATGACCTGAAGGTCTTTAAGAGAAAAGAAGTTGCCGGCAAGATCAAAGAGGCAAGAGAACAGGGAGACCTTTCCGAGAACGCAGAGTATGATGCAGCAAAGGACGAGCAGCGTGATATCGAGGCAAGAATCGAGGAGATCGAGAAGATCTTAAAGAACGTGGAAGTCGTTGACGAGGATGAGGTTGATCTGGATAAGATCAGCGTTGGCTGCCGCGTAAAAGTATATGACATAGAGTTTGATGAAGAGATGGAGTTCAGTCTGGTGGGGTCTTCCGAGGCAAACAGCCTGAAGGGCAAGATCTCCAACGAGTCCCCGGTGGGCAAGGCCCTGATCGGTGCGAAAGTCGGCGATGTGGTTGAGGTAGAGACACAGGCCGGACTGATCCAGTATAAGGTGCTGGAGATCCAGCGCTCCAACTAGGATTGTTTTTCTGAGAAACGCGGGGATCGTGTTTCTCGTTATTTAAGGAGGGAATATTTTGGGCGAACAGAAGAATGCTCAGGAACAGGACATCAATCAGCTCCTGAAGGTGCGCCGGGAGAAGCTTGCGCAGCTGCAGGAGGCAGGAAAGGATCCGTTCCAGATCACAAAATACGATGTAACACATCACAGCACAGAGATCAAGAATCAGTTTGACGAGCTGGAAGGCAAGGAAGTGACCATTGCAGGACGTATGATGTCCAAGCGTGTCATGGGTAAGGCTTCCTTCTGCAACGTACAGGATCTGAAGGGCAACATCCAGTCCTACGTGGCAAGAGACAGCGTCGGTGAGGAATCCTATGCAGATTTCAAAAAATACGATATCGGTGATATCATCGGCATCCGCGGCGAGGTATTCCGCACAAAGACAGGTGAGATCTCTATCCATGCGGCATCGGTTGTTCTTCTGAGCAAGAGCCTGCAGATCCTTCCTGAGAAGTTCCACGGCCTGACGAACACAGATATCCGTTACCGTCAGAGATATACAGACCTGATCATGAACCCGGAGGTACGCGATACCTTCGTGAAGCGTTCCAGGATCTTAAGCTCCATCCGCCGTTACCTGGACGGACAGGGCTTTATGGAAGTAGAGACCCCCATGCTGGTGGCAAACGCCGGCGGTGCGGCAGCGCGTCCGTTCGAGACCCATTTCAACGCACTGAACGAGGATCTGAAGCTTCGTATCTCTCTGGAGCTGTATCTGAAGAGACTGATCGTCGGCGGCCTGGAGCGTGTCTATGAGATCGGCCGTGTATTCCGTAACGAGGGACTGGACACCAGACATAACCCCGAATTTACCCTGATGGAGCTGTATCAGGCATACACCGATTACAACGGCATGATGGATCTCACCGAGAACCTGTACCGCCATGTGGCACAGGAAGTGCTTGGCACAACCGTGATCAATTACAAGGGCATCGAGATGGATCTGGGCAAGCCCTTCGAGCGGATCACCATGGTGGATGCTGTCAAGAAATATTCCGGTGTGGACTGGAACGAGATCCATACACTGGAAGAGGCCCGCGCAGCCGCAGATGCGCACCATGTAGCATATGAAGAGCGCCATAAGAAGGGCGACATCCTGAACCTGTTCTTCGAGGAATTCGTAGAAGAGCATCTGCTTCAGCCAACCTTTGTTATGGACCATCCGATAGAGATTTCTCCGCTGACCAAGAAGAAACCGAGCAATCCCGAGTACGTAGAGCGTTTCGAGTTCTTCATGAACGGCTGGGAGATGGCCAATGCCTATTCCGAGCTCAACGATCCCATCGATCAGAGAGAGCGTTTCAAGGCCCAGGAAGAGTTGCTGGCACAGGGCGATGAGGAAGCCAACACCACAGATGAAGACTTCCTGAACGCACTGGAGATCGGTATGCCGCCCACAGGCGGTATCGGTTTCGGTATTGACCGTATGTGTATGTTGCTCACCGATTCTGCAGCTATCCGTGATGTGTTGCTCTTCCCGACAATGAAGTCATTAGATGGTGTAAATAAGAAAAATGATGTAAATAATACAGCTTCTGAAGCACCTGAAAAAAATGTAAAAACTGAGTCTGAAAAGATTGATTTTTCTAAGGTAAAGGTAGAGCCTTTATTTGAGGAATTTGTTGATTTTGATACATTCAGCAAGTCAGATTTCCGTGCAGTAAAGGTTAAAGAGTGTGTTGCAGTACCGAAGTCAAAGAAACTCCTTCAGTTCACGCTTGATGATGGAACAGGCACAGATCGTACGATTTTAAGCGGTATTCACGCTTATTACGAGCCGGAAGAACTGGTTGGTAAAACACTGATCGCCATCACAAACCTTCCACCGAGAGCTATGATGGGCATTGACTCTTGCGGTATGCTCCTCAGTGCTATTCATGAAGAAGAAGGCGAAGAAAAACTCCATCTTCTGATGGTTGATAACCACATTCCGGCTGGTGCAAAGCTCTATTAAGATGTGACTCTATGAAAGTCAGTTACTCCGTGCCTATGGCACTCCCGTAACTGCAACTGCATTCGTAATCCGGGCGATTGCCCTGCTTACTCATACAGTTTAGCCTGCCCGATATCCATGAATTCGTTCATGTAAGCATGACTCATTCATGGCTGCCGTTCAGGACTTTCATAGTAAATAGACGGGACGTACTTCATTTGATAAAAAACTGAAAAAACAGCGATTTACATCAAACTTACATCATTTGATGCAGAAATCGGTGCAAGCAAGAAAAAATCGCATAATTAGTACGATGAGTGGGCAATTCCAATCGGGATTGCCCATTTTTTAAAATGAACGGAAGTATAATAAATAAAGATTTGAGAGAAACAAAAATGAACACATTTTCAAGTACATAAATCTAATTTGAGAAGGTATACCCAAGGGTAAGTAAAAACGAATGAAGGCGAAATGGGGTCTGTTTATGACCGAACAGAAAAAGAATACTATCATAATAAGCGGCATCGCTGTGCTTGCCGTGATACTGGCATATTGCTTCCGAATTGTGGGCAGGGGCAGCTTCTACCCGATGCTGTTTTCCTATCTGCGCAGCTTTATCTATATCGGCCTGTTCGCCGCCTGGGGGCTTTCTGTCCGCCAGCGGATCGTGCAAAAGCAGGTATGCAGATTTATGACGGTCACTGCGGTGCTTCTTATCATCTGGATGGTAGTCCGTTCGGCGAAGTATTTTATATTCTGGCAGCCGGACGCCGTCCGTTACCTGTGGTATCTGTTCTATCTGCCCATGCTGTTTGTGCCTATGCTGGCGCTGCTGATTGCCATGTCGCTGGGGAAGCCGGACAAATACAAATTCCCCAAGGGAATGTCGATTCTGTGGATCATTTCCGGCGTATTGCTTCTGCTCGTGCTCACAAACGACCTGCACCAATTCGTATTTACCTTTCCGAAGGACGCCGCCGTGTGGACGGACAAAAACAACGGCTACTCGGTAGGCTACTTCATTAGTGTGGGCTGGCAGGTGCTGTGCGCCTTAGCCGCATTCGTTATTATGTTTTTCAAATGCCGTGTGCAAAAAGGAAGGCTCCACTTTCTGCCCATTGTTCCTATGCTGCTGGCGATTGTTTACAGCGCACTTTACTATGCGGGCGTGGATTGGCTGCTCCACTTGTTCGGCGATATTGCCGCATTCCAAAGTGTGATGTATATTCTGACCTTTGAGTTTTGCATCGCCTGCGGATATATACATTCAAACAGCCGTTATGTGGACTTGTTTGCCTCCTCTGTCGACACATCGGCAGAGATTACCGACAAGGACTTTACCGTTCGGTATGCAGCTGTAAACACTGCGCCTATCTCAAAGGAAACGATGAAAAAAGCCGAGCAAAGCCCGGTCACGATGGGCAGCTTGACCGTTCACACCATGCCCATTGACGGCGGCTATGCCGTGTGGACGGAGGATGTGTCGGCTCTGCGTGACATCAAGGAGAACTCCGAGCTCCTTGCAGACGAGCTTGCCGACAGGAATGAAATACTCCGTTATGAATACAAGCGTGAAGCCAAGCGCCGCAAGGTGGAGGAGCAAAACCGCCTGTATGATCTCCTGCGTTCCGTTACGCAGACGCAGATCGACCGCATTGCGGAGCTCACTAAGGAATACCGCCGAATCTCAAGCACCGATCCCGACAGCGCCAAAACGCTCCTTGCCGAGATTGCCGTGCTGTGCAGCTATATTAAACGCCGCAAGCATCTGACGCTCCTTACCGACCGAGATATTAAAATAGCGGCATCGGAACTTCACCGTGCCTTCAATGAGTCGCTCCAAACGCTGAAGCTATTGGGTGTCCGCAGCTCACTTTATGTGGACGAGTCTCTTTCCATGCTCTCCAGCAAAACGGCGACCGCTGTATTTGATTTTTATGAATCGGTTATTGAAGCCGATATTTTGAATTTAACAGGCATACAGGTAAGCCTCATTAAGGCAAACGGCTTGCGTTTGTCGCTGAATGTGTGCTGCAAAGCCGACCTTTCCGCTTTAGTAAGCGGAGACAGTATCCGCTATGAAAAAGAGGATGACGAGGAATACCAGCGCCTTGTATTTGAAGCGAAAGAAGGTGATAGAAAATGAGTGCATTTTCTTCCCTTTCTGAATTTTGGCAGACCATGCTGCCGTTTATTATGTTTGTGGAGATCGTCCTTGAAATCGGGCTGTTTATGTATCAGCTTCTCCGCAGCAATAAGCCGGTGCGCAGCCTGCTGAGCCTGGCGGTGATGGCGGTAATGATCCCGCTGCTGTTCTCTGTTTCCCAGGCAGATCCCGATAATATCGGGGACGCTTTTCTGCTGGACGCACCGTGGCTCATATTTGCCGCTGCTATTTTCCTTGCGGCAGTTCACTTTGCCATGGCTCTGCCGAGGGAATACCGCCGCAAAAAGAACGAGCTCTCGCCGTTCTCCATTAAGGAAGCAACCGATAAGCTGCCTATGGGCATCTGCTTTGCCGACCCGAACGGCAGGATCATCCTGTGCAACAACCGTATGCGAAGGCTGTCCTTTGCCCTTTGCGGCCACGAGCTTCAAATCAAAAGCGATATGGAAAATGCCCTGAGCGTGCCTGACAGATCCGTAACCGTCAAGGATGATTGCTATATCCTGCCCGACAAGACCGTCTGGCAGTTCCGCACACAGAATATCACCGTGGACGGCGATGACCGCTGGCAACAGATAACGGCGCACAATGTAACCGAGCTGTATAACGGCTACCAAAAGCAAGAGGAAATAAATGAAGAACTGGCGGAAGTCAATCGAGAGCTCAGGAAGATGTATGCCCGTATGGAGGACGATGTCAAGGAAAAGGAAAGCCTTGACCTAAAGGTCTATATTCACGATACCATCGGACGAAGCCTCCTGACCATCCGTGACATCATAGACAGCGGTGAGAATACCGAGCGAAAGCTTGAGACACTGCAAAATGCCATCGGTATGCTGGCAAGCAACCGTGTCACCTCTGTCAGCACAATGGACGAGGTAAAAAGAACCGCCCGACAGCTTGGCGTAGCTGTAAAAATCGACGGCTACCTGCCTCGTGATACCGCAGCCGAGGAGCTGACTGTTGCCGCCGCCAAGGAGTGCGTGACCAACTGCATCAAGCACGCAGACGGGAATGAGGTATATATCCGCATTGTCCAGCGGGGCGAACACTATGATGTTACCATAACCAACAACGGCAAAGTACCCGCAAAGCCAATAAAGGAAGGCAGCGGTCTGTCAACACTTCGCCGCAGTATTGAAAGCTCCGGCGGTGAAATGCACATTTCGCACAATCCGCGCTTTGCTCTTCTGATTACGATTCCCGCAAAGGAGATCAGCCTATGATAAACACCATACTTGTAGAGGATGATTTATACATCCAAAAGCACTTTGTCGATCGTCTTGCGGCAGACGGCGAGTTTTATCTTGTCGGCGTTTTCCGTGACGCCTTTGAAGCGGAAAAGCATTGCGACGCCACCGTAAAGCTCGTCCTTATGGATGTGCAGACGCAGCACAAGCATTCCGGTCTTGCCGCCGCAGAGCGCATCAAAAAGGCTTTTCCGCAAATCAAAATCGTTGTGGCTACCTCGCTTGTTGATCCGCAGGTATTGGAACGAGCCAAAATGGGCGCCGCCGACAGCCTGTGGTATAAGGATCACGGCACGGAGGAACTGATGAGCGTGGTAAAGCGCACCCTGGCAGGGGAAAAGGTCTTCCCCGATATTGCTCCGGCCATTGAAATGGAGGGTACGATGTCCGATGCCTTCTCGCCCCGGCAGTTAGACATCCTGCGCCTGTATATAAAGGGCTTCACCTATCAGGAAATCGCTGACAAGCTGGGTATCTCCAAAAACGGCGTTCGCTGGAACCTGGATGATATGGTGGAAAAGGGAGGCTTTGAAAGCAGAGAATCGCTGGTTGCAACCGCCATTGAAAACAAGCTCATGGTAACCACCTTAAAAGACGAATAAGAGAAATTGAACCCCTTGGCTGTACGGTCAAGGGGTTTTTTGCGCCTAAAAGGCAAAAAAATTTTGAAAAAATCGAATTTTTCCTTCTGTTACTGGCACAAGTGCCAGTGACAAGCACCAAAAAATCCGTACAATAGATACTGTAAAATTAGGGTTGTGCTTTCAAAAGGTGGTGATGAATGATGAAAAAAATCGTTCTGGACTTTCAGAGCGATATCCATGCGCACACCATGGAGCGAATGCTGATGCAAAAATTGGACGATTGCCATGTTGTGATTTCCGAGTCGCCGGACGCAACCGCCGAGTGGTGCAAAACGCATCGACCGGATGTGCTTTTAATGGAGGTCAAGGCGTATTCGCCCTGGATGTTCAATGAACGAATGGCAATCCGTGACAAGGTAAAACGGAACACGGAAAACTGCCGGGTCATTCTCTTTGTGGATGACGATACAGACGGAGAGTTGACCGAAAAGGTACGGCAGGCAAAGCGCGAGGGTCTGATAGACGCTTTTCTCTTCGGCTCGGTGTCCGAAAACTACTTTGCTTCGGTGATCGACAGCGTTTAAATCACAAGGTGATGGACAACAGCACTGAGCGCAGTATACAAGACGGAGGTCTTGGTTTTGGTCCAAACCGGGAGTAGCACTCCTGCATGAGCGTGTCAATGCCCGTCAGGTTCTTCTCCCAAAAGCGCTCGGCAATGTCCAATAGCCTATCCGGCAATTCTGCCGGGTTGGCATAGTGGTTGCGCAACTGCTCAACCACAAAATTCTGGTAGGCCACATGGCCGCCAGGATAAATCGGTAACATCGAAGTCGCCCCCTGTTCGCAAAAGTCATTTCTGTAAACAAGGGCGCGAAGCGCCTCGTTTTTCGAGCCGTTTGTAAAGCTCTTTTTGCAAAAAAAGTGGGTGATTTCGATAAAAAAGGAACCTCCAAACCCAGTGTTTTCAATGGGCTGGAGATTCCGAGAGTCTATATACTTTTTAAGGAGGAAGGAATCATGAAAAAGCAATGGCTCAGCATTGTACTGGTGCTCTGTATGGTGCTGTGCATGGCGCCCGCAACGGCGCGAGCAGAGGAGGGTGAAACATGTGAATTAAAAATCACCGTGGAGGTGAACGGACTGATCGGAAGCGCGGAAGGCGCGGAGTTTACATTCCAAATCAAGAAAGCCATAAATGAAGTGACGGCGCAATACTATGAATACGGTACGACGACTGTCACCGTCGGTGCAGACGGAAAAGGAACAAGCACCGTATCGGTCGCACCCGGTAAATATATCGTGAAGCAGGATGTGCCCGGTAAGCCGATAGGGGAGTATGTATGGTACAGCATTTCTTATACGGGCGGCAACAACGAAAGCGGCCCGCAGAGCGTGTATGGCAACGGTAACAGCATCGAATTCAAGGTATACAACACCTATAAACCAGCGAACGTGACAAAGGTGACCACACTGCCAATCACGGTGACCGGATATAAAGCGGACGCAAATATAGCAGATGCCGCGGTTACGACGACAGAGCCTGGTATTAAACTTAGCTACTTCCAATTTATGAAAAAGGACTCGGCGGGTGATTGGACTTCCGCACCTCTAACCGAAACCTTCAAGGCGGATACAGAATATAGGGTAGAGGTTTATTTTAATAAGCTCCTGGGGTGCGATTACACCGGGCTGAAAAAGGAGAACGTGACCGTAAACGGAGTTGAAGCGGATGCCTTTGAAACAACATGGAGTGGTTTTCCGTATAACAAGGATTATCAGGTGATCCGTGGCCTTGGCAAACCGGAGGTCGTCAAGACGGTGGAGAGCATCGAGATCACAAAACAGCCGGATAAGACCGAGTACATGGCCGGCGAGGATTTTGACCCGACGGGCATGGTGGTCACCGCGCATTATACCGACGGCACCACGGCTGACCTCTCCAGAGACAAGTACGTGATCTTCTATGGTGACAAGCTCACGCAGGGACAGAAGGATGTGACGATCCAGTATAACGATGGCAGCGGCAGCAGTAATATCAAGACCTACCAGGCCATCACCGTGAAGCCGTATGTGGGTCCCCATACCCATACCTACGGCGGTCCGTGGTATGCGGACACAAAGAGCCATTGGCATCAGTGCACCGACAGCGCCTGCCCGGATCCGAGCGGTAGCACAAAGGATCTGGCGTCCCACACCTTCGTGTGGAAGGTAGACAAAGCGGCGACTGAGACGCAGACCGGCCTGAAGCATGAGGAGTGTACCGTCTGCAGCTATAAGCGCAGCGAGAACACGGTCCTCGACAAGCTACCCGATGACGGCAGCGCCAATCCGGGCGGAAACACCGGCAGCACAGACAGCAGCGCCAATCCGGGCGGAAACACCGGCAGCACAGACGGCAGCGCCAATCCGGGCGGAAACACCGGCAGCACAGACAGCAGCGCCAATCCGGGCGGAAACACCGGCAGCACAGACAGCAGCGATAACAACGCCAATAAACCCGCAAAGGAGGACTCCGTCAAATCTCCTCAGACCGGCGACACAAGAACGCTGGGGCTTTGGATCGTTCTTCTCTTTGTCAGCGGCGGCGTTCTGACCCTGCTGGGCCTGAACGGCAAAAAAAGAAAGGAATCCGAGGCTGAATAAGCCGACGCTTCCGAAATCGAAATAACCTAAACACAATAGGCGGTGACGGATCATTCCGCCACCGCCTATTTTCTTGAAAGTGGACTTGGCAGCAAGTCCCTTTCCGAAAGGCGGCAACCACGGCGTTGCCGCTTTTCGGAAGGACTACAGGACACTACGATAAGATAAAGGAGATAAGCTGCCATGACTGTTTCAGAGAGAATCCCCTTCAGCGGCCTGCTGCTGCCCCTACAAGAAGGGTATACCTACAGCTATGACCGCCGAACCATCACGGACAGATTTTTCCTTTTCCGTATGACCAAGCCCGGTGTCACGCTGACCGGCTCTCCTGTTACGGCAATCGGCGACACCGAAACGGGCAACAAGGAATATTGGGCGAAGTGGGAAATCAATCAATATACCGTCACAGTCAAGCCCGAAAACGGCGAAGCGGATATTACCATAACGCAGGATTACGGCATACCGATTACCGCTCCGACCCTGACAAGAGAGGGCTATCAGTTCAACGGCTGGGATAAAGCATTCCCGACAACCATGCCCGCCGAGGATTTGACGATCACGGCTCAGTGGCGTGATATTGCAGTGCCTACAGGCGAAATCAAGATTGCTGAAAACGACTGGAAGTCTTTCTTCAACACCATCACCTTCGATTTGTTCTTTAAGGATATGCAGATGGTAACCGTTACCGCTGCGGACAACAGCGGCGAAGCGGTTAAGATCGAATACCTGCTGAGCGATAAGGCGCTTACCCAATCGGAACTTGCGGGCATGACCTTCACGACATACTCCGCACCGTTCAGTATCAATGCCGATAACGAGTATGAACCAACTTGAGTGGATCGGAAAAAATTTATAAAGCACACACCAAATTCCAGTTTGTCAACTTGCCCTTTGAGAGAGGAGAAATCCTTTTCTCAAAGGGCTTTTTCTATTTGCACGTATATTCGCAAACTACAAGATAAAGCCAAAACTTCATATACTCTAAGCACAAGGAGGTTGAGGTTTGGCTATGAATAACAGTTTAGCAGAAGTACACCCGGAGCTTGTTTCGGAGTGGTCGGAAAAGAATTTAATGCTTACGCCTGATGACATTACTTTCGGTTCAAATAAAAAAGTATGGTGGAAAGGTGCTTGCGGTCACGAATGGCAGACAAGCGTTAAGGCTCGTTCCAGTGGAGAGAAATGCCCGATATGCTCCGGAACGAGAGTGATTGCAGGTATTAACGATTTGGCGACATTAGAGCCATTACTGGCAAAGCAGTGGTCGAAAAAGAATAAGATAAAACCGACAGAGGTTTCTATTGGTTCTCATAAGAAAGTGATTTGGAAATGTGAGAAAGGACACGAGTGGGAAGCTGCCGTTAAGAGCAGAACGATAAATAGGACAGGCTGCCCGTATTGTTCCCATAACAAAGTGTTGGCAGGATTTAATGACCTTGCAACACTTCTGCCGAATATAGCAGCCGAGTGGTCGGACAGAAATTATCCGTTACTTTCAACTCAGGTTACGGTCTTTGCCAATCGTAAGGTTTGGTGGAAGTGTAAGGATTGCGGCAAAGAGTGGAACACCCTTATTTCTACCCGTTCCGGTGGGAGCAAATGCCCGTATTGCAGTGGGTACATATTCCTGAAGCCTGAAATGAAAGAAGGAAATCCTATAAGGTTATATAGTTTGGATGAAATCACGGAGATATTCTGTAAATTAGGACTTCGTATTTGTAACAGCTTTGCTGATTTCAGTGGAAAGCCGAGTCCTGATAATGATATTCAATTGATGGTTTATTCCATACGGGAATAAATCTTCATCAAATCTTTATTTTTTTCTGTTAGGTTATATTTCAGTAAGAAATGAAATATAGAAGGAAGGATAGTAAAGATGGAAATGATGTTACAGACACAAAATCTATGTAAATATTTTAGAAAACAGAAAGCGGTAAATAATGTTTCACTTAATATCGAAAAGGGACAGATTTATGGACTGCTTGGACCGAATGGCGCTGGTAAATCTACCACATTGAAAATGTTGACTGGTATGATGAAACCAACTGCAGGAAAGATTTACTTTGATGGAAAACTTTTAGATAGGAAAGATTTATCAAAAATAGGAGCGTTAATTGAAAATCCGCCTATTTATGAAAATCTTTCCGCCAGAGAGAATTTGAAGGTAAGACAATTATTGCTTGGTACAGATGAAAACAGAATTGATGAGGTCTTGCAGATTGTATCACTTACAAACACCGGAAAGAAGAAAGCAGGACAGTTTGCTGATGTGTGATAAAGAAGTAGTAGAAGTGTAAAAAATTTTGCCGTTCCTATCCGGCGTTTGCGCATTGCGCCGGATAGGTCGGGCGGTCATTCGGGCAGGTCTACCTTGCCAACGAAAGAGTAATAAATATCAATGTCCTGTCTGCGTGTGCCGTTCTCGTCATAGCTGCACTCATGCACAACGATTTTCTCCACAAACTCACGCAAAAGGGTAGGGGTAAGTTCTTCAAAGCTGGTGTACTTGCGGACAACATTCATAAACTTTTCTGCGTTTACCGTGGCTTCCTGCGCTTTGGAAAGCTCTGCCCGGATAGCGGCGGCTCTCTCTTTCAGTTCTTTCTGCTCGGCTTCATAGTCTGCCGACAGCTCCGTGAAACGCTCGTCTGAAATGCGCCCGGTCACGCTGTCCTCATACAGCCGCTTGAAGATAGCGGATAACTCGCTGATACGCTTCTCGGCGGCTTCCAGCTCCTTTTTCCTTGCGGCGTTCCTGCGCTTGCCCCCGTCCTCGTTCTGCTCGATCAGCAGCTTCATAAACCGGGCTTCGTGCTTCGCTGCATAGCTGGTGACTTTCCGCAGATTGTCGGTCACTCCGGCGGTCAACAGGTCGGTGCGGATAAAGTGCGCCGTACAGTCACGGGTACGCTTCTTGTAGCTCCCGCAGATATAACAATCCTGCTTGCGGGTGGCGTTCTGGTAACGCTGCTGGTAAAGGACGCTGCCGCAGTCGGCACAAAAGAGTATGCCGGAGAATAAGCCCACTTCATCATAGCGGTTCGGGCGTTTGCGCTGCTTGCGTAACTCCTGCACACGCTCCCACATCTGGGTGTCAATGATAGGCTCATGGTGGTTCTCGAAAATCGCCTGTTTCTCAATGGGGTTCTCTACGCTGTGCTTGGTCTTGTAGGACGGCTTCTCCGTCTTGAAGTTTACCAGACAGCCCGTGTACTCCCTGTTTTCAAGGATATGTACCACGGTATTGGTCGCCCACTTGCACTCATAGCCGGGGTGGTAGCGGCGGGTGCTTCCCGTCCGACGGTATTCCAGCGTTCCCGGCGTGGGGATCTCCTGCTCTGTGAGCATACGGGCTATCTTGGTCGGCCCGTTCCCGGCAAGGCACAAGCTGTAAATCTGCCGCACAACAGGGGCGGCTTCCCCGTCAATGATAAAATTTTCGTCCTCGTCCATAAAGTAGCCGTATACGGGTTTGCTCGTGACGGGCTTCCCGCTCATACCCTTAGACCGTTTTACTGCTTTGATTTTCTTGCTCGTATCTCTCACCAGCCATTCGTTAAAAATGTTCCGCAGAGGGGCAAAATCATTGTCGCCCTGTGCGCTGTCCACTCCGTCATTGATAGCGATAAAGCGGACGCCTTTCTGTGGGAAAATCATTTCCGTATACATTCCCACTTGCAGATAGTTTCGCCCTAACCGTGACATATCCTTGACGATAACGGTGCCGACTTTTCCGGCTTCAATGTCCGCAAGCATGGCTTGAAAACCGGGTCTTTGGAAGTTCGCCCCAGAATAACCGTCATCTGTGTACCATTGCAGATTGGAAAAGCCGTTCTGCTTCGCATAGGTTTCAAGAATACGCTTCTGGTTTGAAATAGAATTGCTCTCACCTTGCAGCTCGTCCTCGTGGGATAATCTCGGATAAAGGGCGGTAATAAGGTTTCGGGTGGTCTGTCTTAACATAGTGTCCTCCATTTCCGACAGCCAGCCCCACTATTCCGTATGACTATCATACCACACGCCGGGGCTGGCTGTACAGTCCTTTCTGCTTCTTTACGTCCCGTCAAATTGCCGATTTTTGTGTAGCAGCTTCCGCTTCCAGCACTTTCAGCATTTTATCGGCGGCGGTGGCGGTGGTGTCCTGCTTGAAATAGCCGGAAACGACAAGGACAGAATTACCTATGCGGATTTCCGTCACGCAATCCGGGCGGCGGGTGCTGCGGTCATTCTTTGGGGTGTTGGTCATAGGCGGCTCTCCTTTCTGTTCATCAGCTTTTTCAGTTGTCCCATTTTCTCCTGCGCCGTGGCTTTTCGGAAGTTGCTCCCGGTAAAGCGGACAGGAGAACACATTTCAATCAGACGGTCATAAATGCGGGCGTGGGCGGTGTCCTCCGGGTGCTGCAAGTCCTCCAGCGTGAGATTAGTCGTGACGATCAGCGGCCTGCCGCTGCGGTAACGGCTGTCAATCACGTTGTAGACCTGCTCTAAGCCGTATTCCGTTCCCCGTTCCATTCCAAAATCGTCAAGGATAAGCAGCGGGAAGCTGCAAAGTCGGGAGATATATTCATTCCTGCCCTCAAAGCTGGCGGCAAGGTCACCCAATATCAATGCAAAGTTTGTCATGCACACGGGGATTTCACGCTCCATAAGGGCATTTGCGATACAGCCCGCAAAATAGCTCTTGCCTGTGCCAACGCCGCCCCATAGCAGATAGCCAATGTTGCGCTCTTTCATGGTTTCCCAGTTCTCCACATAGAAATGGGCGTGTTCCATTTGCGGGCACTTGCCGTTGTCGTTCTCAAACGTCCAGCCCTGCATAGCCGGGTCTGTAAAGCCCCGCCGCTTCAACCGCTCGACAGTTTCAAGGTGACTGCGCTGTTTCTCTGCGGCTTCCCGTTCCTCACGCTCTGCCCGCTGGCAGTCACATTCTGCCGGGTGGCGGTCACGCCCCAGCCATGCGGCGGTTTCTTTGGGGAAATAGCCCTCTTTGGGCTTGTGGCACTTCCCGCAGTATAAAAGCCCGTCCTCGCCGGTGTAGTCCTCCGGCTCCGGCGTGGTGTCGGTCATATTCAAAATCATTTCATCAAATCCATTCGTCATAAGCTCTCGCCCTCCTTACAGGTATAATCGGGTATGCCCTTTTTCGGGGCTTTCTTGGCTGCGTCCTCCTGCGCCCACTTGAAAATCGTGGCTGCATGGCTCTTGTATTTCCTCCCGCTGGAAGCGATATGGCAGGATAGGCGGTCAATGTAATACTCCCACTTGCCGGGAAGCTCTGTTTTCAGCCCGTCAAGCTCCGTATCGGAAAGAATGACATTGTGGTATCTGCCATAGGCGGCGGGGGCGGGGTGTCCCGTTTCTAACTCTCTCTCTTTTTCTATTTCTATATCTATCTCTTTCTCTATCTCTATCTCTGGTGGACAAATGTCCGCTCGATATGGTGGACATTTGTCCGCCCCTGTCTGCGGCAGGGCTTTTTGTTCCTGCAAAGCCAGCCGCGCCCTGCGCTTGCGCTCCCCCTCGGTAGAGGACTGGCCGATTAAAAGCTCAATGTTGCTCATGTAGAGTGCGCCGCTTGGCAAAGGCTCCACAAGCCCCAGCTTCATAAAGATTTTCAAAGCTCTCTCTACGGTACCTACCTGCTGGCGGGTAATGGTCGCAATCATCTGGGCGGTGTAGGGGATATTCTCGTCAAGCTGCAATTTCCCGCCGTTTTTCAGCGATTTCAAGTACAGCTTCAAGAGAATGTTGGAATAGATAACGCCGTCCTGCATACTTTCCAGCAGAACGATTGCATCATCGTCAAAATAGCTCTCTTTCAGCTTGAGGTAGTAATATTTGCGGTTATCTGCCATAGGCTGCGTCCTCCTTTTTCCAGCGTTTGGAATAATAGCGAGGGCATAGTATGATAACCGCCCGGAAGCTCTGTTTGCAGTCACGGGTGCAGCCCCGGCATAGGTCGTTGTAAGTGATACGGTTGCGGTGGTTGAGGAAGAAAGACCATTCCAGCCGCCGCTTCTTGCTCATTCTCGGCAATGGTAAGCTCCTTTCTGCCGTTCCTATCGGTGTAGCGGGATAGGGGGCATTTTCTGTATGTTCTCGGTATCATTTTCGGGCTTTTTCTGCCCTGTAAGCCCCGTTTGGAAGTCGGGGAGTATTGCGGTAAGGGTTCATATCATACCTGTATTTTTGTAGGGTTTCGGTATCATTTCGGGGCGGTCTTTAACGCTCCTGTTCACGCTTTTTCTGCTGGCTCGGTGCGCCCCTTAAAATCTGGTCGATATTGCGTCTGACTGTCTGAAGCTCCTGCGCCCGCTGGCGTTTCTCCCGGTAGTCGTTATATCCGGCGTTCTTCTGGACGGTAAGCTGCTCAATCTCCCTTTGCAGGGCTTTGCTGGCTGGCAGCTTGGTTATTCCATGCTCCCGGAAATAACGGGCGGCTGTGTCCGCTATGATAAAATCGCTTTCGTGCTGTTCCCGGTAGGCTCTCCGGGCTTTCTCCGATTTCTGCGCTTTCAGACCGTCACGGGCGGGCTTCGTGCCGATATAGCCCAAAAGGTTGCGCTGCAATTCCTTTTTCTCCCGGATAGCGGCTTCCAGCCCTTTCAGTCCGGCAAGGCTCTCCTGCGTGGCGGTGTTGGCTGCGGAAATGGCAGCGTCCAGCTCGTCCGGGGAAGAAAAGCCATACTGCTGGTAGAGCATGAGGGTAGCCGACATCTGTTTGAGGTTGTGCATGGTCGCCCACTTCTCATAGCCCCGTCCTTTCCCCTCGGCTCGCTTGGCGGCTATGTCTACCATGCGCTGTACAGCGTCATTGTTCGGGGCGTTTTTCGCTTCTTTTTTCGTCCGTAAGCGGTCTTTGATACTGCCGGGGTATTCCGCTATGGCTGCGGGTTTTTCGGCGGCTCTGGCGGCGTTCTGCTCCAAAACGGAGAGGACAGCAGCCCGGTCAAAATCGTCCCCCAGCTTCCGGGCGGTAATTGGCTTCGTCCTGTCCGGCGTGAGGTAACTTAGCCGCCCCCGGCTCTCCTTGACGGTCACACCATGCCGGAGAAGCAGGGCGGCAAACTCATCAAAGCCGGAAGCAGCGGCAAGGGCTTCCCGGATAGTCCGGCGCAGCTTCGCCTTATCCGTTTCAAACTTGGTCTGCCGGGGCGCGATACCGTCCGCAGCAATAGGGGCGTTGGCTCTGTCAAGGGCAGCCTGTCCTTTCTTCTGCGCCCAATACTCACGCTCGGTAATGCGTTCTTTGCTGCCGTTCAAAAGGTCTATCTGGTAAAGCCCCTCGCTGTGGCACATCTCCATGACTTCGGCTTTCAGATAGTTCATAGCTGCGTCCGTACAGCGGTGCTTGCAGCCTGCTTTCCTGTCCGCTGGCCTGTCCATGTGGGGCAGCATGGGAACCTCCGCAATCCGCAGACTGTTAATGACGATATGCACATGGATATTTTCGGTGTGGCTGTGTCCGTCCGGGTGGGTGCAGACAAGGGCCTGGTGTCCGGGGAAATGCTCGGCGCAGAACTTCTCGCCCAGCTCCTGCGCCCGATCAACGGTCAAGCCGTTGTCCGGGCCGTCCCGTGGGTCAAAGCTGATGATGTAGTGGTGGCTCTTTACGTCCTCCCGTTTCTGGTTCTTGCCGTAGCGGAGATTGGAGCGCATACAGGCAACGGCAAAATCCTCCCCGCCACAATTCAGAGAGGATATGCGGTAGTCTACCCTCGGTATGAGCCGCCCGTCTGCGTCAAGGGTGGGCTTCATGGTAAACTCGTCATGCTCGAATGTGAGGTATTTTTCAGCGTCCCCGTAGTTGGCATTTTTAGAGCTGATATGTTTGAGTATCGCCAACGGCTTCACCTACTTTCTGCAAGACTTCAAACTTCAAGGCGGCAAGGTCGGCGGCGGCTCCCCGCACTTCCTTTTCCAGCCCCCGGTAGGGGCTTCCGTATTCGTTCAGGCTCCGGGCAATCTGGTTTAAGTTGCCGCCGATTTTCCCGTACTCTGCCGTGAGCTTGGAGAGGGCGGCAAGCAGCCCGTCATTGACCGGGGAAACGGTGACAATGGGGCGTATGGTCGCTTTCCGTATGGCTTGCCGGATAAACTCGGACTGGCTGATTTCATAAGCCGCCAGCCGCCCGGTGAAGTCGGCGTATTCTTCATCGGTCATGCGGGTCTTTACCACATGACGGCGGTGGGGCGTATTGTATTTCTTTCGCATGGTCTGTGACCTCCTTTCTCGCCCGACAGGGCGCATAGCAGGGTTTGGGGAAGGCACTCCCCAACAAGATTCCCGCAGGGGCAAAAATAAGCGGAGAGCGAATTTTGGCACCTCGGTAGAATCTTGCTCTGAAAAACTCCGGCGTTCCCCGGCTCCCGTCCTTTCCGCTAACAAAACGTTTCAAAAGGGCTTTGCTACCCGCTATTCCGGCTTTACGGTTGAAACCTTATACGATACATTTATGCAGACAACACCACGGATCGGCTTTTGGCTGGACAATTCCAACCAAACACCACAGCAGACAGCAGAAACCATTCTGAACGCCAGAAAGTCGGTATGATTGTTACATATAAGGGGAAGAAAAATTTCTTTTAGGTACTTGCTTTCCTAAAACTAATGTGATATAATAGCATCATTCCAAAAAAGGAGTAAAAAATATGCGGCAAGGTATTCTTAAATAAACTGTCAATTTGATAGTGGGAACAAAAAGTAGCAGTCCCGTTTCACTTTTAATATGGGGCTTAGTTTTTTGTACCCAGTTTAAGAATACTTTTATCATGTAATTTTATATGCCCGAAAACATATAAGTGTTTTGGGGCTATTGGAGTTATTTACCCAGTGATAGGAGTATTTATCACTGGGTATTTTTATGCCCTTTTTTGGGTGTTGATAGGAGGAAAATCACATGAAAATAATTAACTTAGGCATTCTGGCTCACGTTGACGCAGGAAAGACAACATTAACGGAAAGTTTATTGTATACCAGTGGTGCAATTGCAGAACTAGGGAGCGTAGATGAAGGCACAACAAGGACAGATACAATGAATTTGGAGCGTCAAAGGGGAATCACTATCCAGACAGCAGTGACATCTTTTCAGTGGGAGGATGTAAAAGTCAACATTATAGATACGCCAGGCCATATGGATTTTTTGGCGGAAGTATACCGTTCTTTATCCGTATTAGACGGAGCAGTATTATTAGTTTCTGCAAAGGATGGCATACAGGCACAGACCCGTATACTGTTTCATGCACTACAGATAATGAAGATTCCGACAATTTTTTTCATCAATAAAATTGACCAAGAGGGGATTGATTTGCCAATGGTATATCGGGAAATGAAAGCAAAGCTTTCTTCGGAAATTATAGTGAAGCAAAAGGTTGGGCAGCATCCCCATATAAATGTAACGGACAATGACGATATGGAACAGTGGGATGCGGTAATTATGGGAAACGATGAACTATTAGAGAAATATATGTCAGGGAAACCGTTTAAAATGTCAGAACTGGAACAGGAAGAAAACAGGAGATTCCAAAACGGAACGTTATTTCCCGTTTATCACGGAAGCGCTAAAAACAATCTGGGGATTCGGCAGCTTATAGAAGTAATTGCCAGTAAATTTTATTCATCAACGCCTGAAGGTCAATCTGAACTATGCGGGCAGGTTTTTAAGATTGAATATTCAGAGAAAAGGCGGCGTTTTGTTTATGTGCGTATATATAGCGGAACATTGCATTTGAGGGATGTTATTAGAATATCTGAAAAAGAGAAAATAAAAATCACAGAGATGTGTGTTCCGACAAACGGTGAATTATATTCATCCGATACAGCCTGCTCTGGTGATATTGTAATTTTACCAAATGATGTTTTGCAGCTAAACAGTATTTTGGGGAACGAAATACTGTTGCCGCAGAGAAAATTTATTGAAAATCCTCTCCCTATGCTCCAAACAACGATTGCAGTAAAGAAATCTGAACAGCGGGAAATATTGCTTGGGGCACTTACAGAAATTTCAGATGGCGACCCTCTTTTAAAATATTATGTGGATACTACAACGCATGAGATTATACTTTCTTTTTTGGGGAATGTGCAGATGGAAGTCATTTGTGCCATCCTTGAGGAAAAATATCATGTGGAGGCAGAAATAAAAGAGCCTACTGTTATATATATGGAAAGACCGCTTAGAAAAGCAGAATATACCATCCACATAGAAGTCCCGCCAAATCCTTTCTGGGCTTCTGTCGGGTTGTCCATAGAGCCGCTCCCTATTGGAAGCGGAGTGCAGTATGAAAGCAGAGTTTCACTTGGATATTTAAATCAATCGTTCCAAAATGCGGTTATGGAGGGGGTTCTTTATGGCTGCGAGCAGGGGCTGTATGGATGGAAAGTGACAGACTGTAAAATCTGTTTTGAATATGGATTGTATTATAGTCCTGTAAGTACCCCCGCAGACTTTCGGCTGCTTTCCCCTATCGTATTGGAGCAGGCTTTAAAAAAAGCAGGGACAGAACTATTAGAGCCATATCTCCACTTTGAAATTTATGCACCGCAGGAATATCTCTCACGGGCGTATCATGATGCTCCAAGGTATTGTGCAGATATTGTAAGTACTCAGATAAAGAATGACGAGGTCATTCTGAAAGGAGAAATCCCTGCTAGATGTATTCAAGAATACAGGAACGATTTAACTTATTTCACAAATGGGCAGGGAGTCTGCTTGACAGAGTTAAAAGGATACCAGCCAGCTATTGGTAAATTTATTTGCCAACCCCGCCGCCCGAATAGCCGTATAGATAAGGTTCGGCATATGTTCCACAAGTTAGCTTAACAGCTTGCAAAAGTCATATAAAATGAGATTTGAAAGGATTAGAGACTAATTATGATGAAATGTAACTTCATGTTTGCTAAAAATTCAAAGGCATATTCTGTCTACCTGCTGTTCCGATTTGTCTGTTCCCTGGCGGTTTCTATGTCCACAGTGCTTTCCATCGTGTACCACCTGGAGGTGGTGCAGCTGGATGCTTTCCAGCTTGTCCTGGTAGGGACGGTTCAGGAGACCTCCTGCTTTCTGTTCGAGATGCCCACCGGTGTGGTGGCGGATTTGTATAGCCGTCGGCGCTCGGTGCTGATTGGAATGTTCCTCTACGGCCTGGGCTTTCTGATGGAGGGTGCGCTACCGTGGTTCGCGCCGGTTCTGCTGGCCCAGGTTGTCTGGGGTTGCGGTGATACCTTCATCACCGGCGCTCTGGAGGCGTGGATTGCCTCGGAGGAAGAGGACAAACCCATAGACAAGGTGTTCCTGCGGGGCAGTCAAATGGGGCAAATCGGCGGCGTTCTGGGCGTGGTGCTGGGCACACTGCTGGGAAACATAAACCTGCAAATGCCTATCATCTTGGGGGGCAGTTTGTGCTTGTTGTTGGGGCTGGTGATGGTTCGCATCATGCCAGAAACCAACTTCTCCCCTGCTATTGAGGAACGGCAGGGCTTGCTTAAAGACTTTGTCTGCCTGTTCAAGCTCAACCTGGGCTTTGTGAAAGGCGCACCTGTGTTGCTGACGCTCTTAGCAATCACACTATGCGGGGGACTTGCCAGTGAAGGCTTTGACCGGCTCTCCACCGCTCATTTTCTGGATGACACGGTAATACCCGTTATCGGGCCGCTGAACAGCGTCACTTGGTTCGGTGTTATCAGTCTTATCGGCAGCGGCTTAGGTATTCTGGCTTCTCAGTTGCTCATCGCCCGCATGGAGAAAAAAGGGACTGTCAGCCGAACCAGTGTGGTCATGTCCACCAGCGCCGGGTATATCCTGTGCCTGGTTCTCTTCGCGGTGGGGCGGAGCTTTTGGTTCATGTTGTTGATGTTCCTGCTGGCGGGGCTTATGCGCACCATCAAGGAGCCTGTGCTGGCCGCCTGGATGAACGACCATGTGGATGAGAAAATGCGCGCCACAGTCTTTTCCACCAGCGGACAGCTGGACTCTTTCGGGCAGATCATCGGCGGGCCTATTGTGGGGCTGGTAGCCCAGCAGGTGTCCATACCCTGGGGGCTGGTCTGTACCGCTTTCCTGCTGTTGCCCGCGCTGTTCTTAGTGCCGGTGGCGGGAAAGAAGCGGGATTGATATGGCATAGTTAAGTTTACTGACGAGCGGGAGATTACTTCCGCTCGTCTTCATTTAGTAGCGCAAAATTTGAGGACTCTTTATTTCCTTATTCGGTATAGCGGAGGCGGCTGTCAATTCGACATAATTTTCTTGTGATACTTTACCGTACATGAGCATTTTCTTTGGGGATGAAGCAAAGACTAGGCATTGCAATGGCATTGCTTGGAGAACCGGAACTTTTGATATTGGATGAACCTACGAATGGATTAGATCCAATAGGCATCGAGGAATTACGAGAGCTGATCCGGTCTTTTCCGGAACAGGGAATCACTGTAATTCTCTCCAGTCATATTCTCTCAGAGGTACAGTTACTTGCAGATAAAGTCGGGATTATTTCAGGTGGAATCTTAGGATACGAAGGAGCATTAAAGCAGGGAGATAATCTTGAAGATTTGTTTATGAATGTGGTAAGAAAAAACCAGAAAGCAGGTGAAATCCATGGTTAATATTATAAAAGCAGAACATCAAAAAGCCAAAAGAACCATGCGAAAAAAGTTTATCTGGGGATTTCCTCTTCTTACATTTGTCATGGCATTTATATTTACTCTTGGGATGACAAATGCTTATGCAGAAAGTGTTTGGAACTGGTGGTATACACTTTTGCTGCCGGGGATGATTGCTCTATTTTGTTATCTTTCTGTGGCGCAGGAGAAAAAGATAAAATACTATCATTTAATGACTATTCCCACAGACAGAAGAAAATTGTTGCTGGGGAAAATTATTTATATTGGGTACATGATTTTGTTTTCTAATGTGATTGTGTTTGCAGGAGCAACGCTTGGAGGCTTTCTTCTAACGACACATGTTCCAGTTGGAGGAGCGTTGATTGCAGTATTGTTTCTGACGGTTTCTGAGTTATGGGAGATTCCGGTAGCTTTATTTTTAAGTGAACGATTTGGAATGATTGTAAACCTGTTCGTCTGCCTATTTATTACCGTCAGCGGTGTGGTAATATCACAAACCAGAATCTGGTATGTACTTGTTTCTGCAATCCCTATGCGAATGATGTGCCCGTTGCTTCATGTTTTACCCAATGGACTTGCCGCAGAAGCAGGGAATCCTCTTTTGGATACGGGAGTCATTGTTCCGGGAATGTGTCTCTCAATCATCTGGTTTGTTTTTGTAACGGTTCTGTTTTTGAAATGGTTTGAGAGAAGAGAGGTGAAATAAGATGATTGGAAGATCTCTTAATGCAGACTTGCGAAAGATGAAAGGAACATCTGTGATTCTGGCACACTTACTGATTCCGATTATAATCAGCGTTATATTTTTAATATATTACTTTTTTTCACCATGGAATGAAAATATGAAAGTGATTGCATTTTATCAGGCAATAGGAGCAGGACTTCCGGTACTTATTGGAATTTTTACAGCAAGTGTGATGGAACAGGAACAAAATGCAGGTGATTTTCAAAATCTGTTGTCTTTACCGGATAAACCTGCAGCATTTTTATCGAAACTGTTGATGCTACTGGTTTTGTGTCTGTGCTCTATCCTATTGACAGCAATCATATTCGGAATTGGATTTGGAAGAATCGCATCAAGCGATATCGAAATCATGAAAGGATGTATATTTGCAGCATTGCTGCTGTGGGGAAGCAGTGTTCCACTTTATCTGTGGCAGCTGATTCTGGCTTTTCAGTTTGGAAAAGGGGTATCCATTGGAGCAGGGATTATATCAGGACTAATTAGTGCATTGATGCTTACCGGACTTGGAGATTATGTGTGGAAATATGTATTTGTCTGCTGGACGGGTAGAGTACCATATACTTATCTGCAATCTGTATTGGGAGAAACTAGTGTAGGTGAATGGTTGTCATTCATACCAGGTTGCTTAATATTTACAGGGATTAGTATGGTATACTATTTTTGGTGGGTAAACCACTGGGAAGGAAACAGAATATCGGAATAGAATCGAGGGAAACTATGGCAAAAATACTGGCAGTTGATGATGAACCGGCAATTTTGGAAATGATAGAAAGCATTTTGAATAAGGATGGACATCTGGTTACCAAAGTAAGTAATCCACTAAAAATTAATATGGAAGAATTACATCGTTATGACCTGATTTTACTGGACATTATGATGCCTGGAATTGATGGCTTCGAATTATGCAAAAGAATCAGGGCACTTGTGGATTGTCCGATTTTGTTTCTTACGGCAAAAACGGAGGAAAACAGTCTGGTAAACGGACTTTCTTTAGGAGCAGATGATTATATTTCAAAGCCATTTGGAGTGATGGAACTTCGGGCAAGGATCAATGCACATCTTAGAAGAGAGCACAGGGAACATTCTGTCCGGATGGTTTTGGGGAGGGTCTGTATTCAAATATCTCAAAAGAAACTATTGGTTGATGATAAGGAACTTCCTCTTACGAAAGCGGAGTACGAAATTTGTGAATTCCTGGCTAAAAACAGGGGACAGGTTTTCTCGAAAGAACAGATTTTAGAAGAGGTCTTTGGTTTTGACAGTGAGAGTAATGATAGTACCATTATCACGCATATCAAAAATATAAGAGCAAAATTTGCGGATTATGATTATACACCGATAAAAACAGTCTGGGGGATTGGATATAAATGGGAAGAGTAAAGAGAAGCAATGCACTCAGCTGGATTTTTATGAGATATGTACTGGTCATGCTTGGATCATTAGTAGGTTTGGTGATTGTTGCTTGGCTGCTGCTGTCCCTTTTGATTAGTGTGGGCTGTATCTATCCGGCGAATTATGCAGAGCAAAAGATTAATGAAGCATATGATACGATTTTACGTGCGGATAAAGTAACTGCTGAGATGATTCCTGCACTTTGTGATTATGTAATCTTTTCAGAGAATGGAGAGAAACTAGGTGGAGATCTGTCAGAACAATACGAACAGATAGCATGGAATGTTGCAAAGTACGGAAACGCATCCGGGAAATATTTTTATAAAGTAATTGTAAGGGAAAATGAATATGTTGTATTGCAATATCGCCTGACACCTCAATATCATTCAGCTTTTTTGAGGGAGCATTTTATAGGACCACAGAATGTGATGAGTATTATGTCAGTGATTGGAGCGGTAGCGATTATCATCATTCCGTCCATACGTTTTGGAAAAAGAATCAAAAAGCAGATGCAGCCTGTATTAGACGCAATCAGACAAATAAAGGATCAAAATCTGGAATATGAGACATCCTGTTCCGGTATCAAAGAGTTTGATGACTGTTTATCGGCAATCGATGATATGCGAGATGCATTGCGAGAATCTTTAGAAAAGCAGTGGAAAACAGAGCAGGAAAAGAAACAACAGATGTCTGCTTTGGCGCATGATATTAAAACACCTCTTACGATTGTACGGGGAAATGCAGAACTACTTTCAGAGACTGAACTGACCACAGAACAGAAGAATAATATCACTTATGTTTTGAACGGCACAACACAGATACAAAGTTATGTAAAACAGTTGATAGATGTCACAAAATCATGGAATTGCAGTGATGTTACCTATACAACGGTGAGGTTAGAAGATTTTTTCGCAGATATAAAGGAACAGGCACTCGGACTGGTAGAAATCTATCACCAGAAAATAGATTGGAAGGCGGGACAAAGTGATAAAAAGGTAACGATTGCTTATGATCCAATGTTCCGGGCCGTAATGAATATGATTCAGAATGCAGTGGAGCATACAAAAGAAAATGGAATCATTTATATTGACGCAAAGGAGCAGGATGGCCGGCTGACATTCATTGTGGAGGATAGCGGATCAGGATTTACAAAAGAAGCATTATTGCATGGCACAGAGCAGTTTTTTATGGATGACACAAGTAGAAATGGCGAAGCCCATTATGGGATGGGACTATTTTTTGCAAAAACTGTGGCTGAAAAATATGGTGGAGGTATTAAACTTTCAAATTCTGAAAATACAGGTGGGGCGAGGGTAGAAATATTTTTCCTGAGTAGTCAAGAAACAAGCTAAATAGACCGCAATTAAGCTATGTAAAAGAAATTTTACATGCTTTTATCTAATATGTAAAAGCCTTTTGATAGACATTACTACTACGTTTGCTGTAATCTCATGGAAGAAGGAGGCATACAGAATTATGATAGCTGATAAAATTAAAAATGCTCGTACTATTCTTTATTACATAACTATCATTATAGTTGGGATTATATGCACATATAATGATTCGTTTAGAGAAAAAGGAAGAACAACAGAAAGTAGAAAATCTGGTAAGAGAAAGTTTTTGGAATGTGTATCGTCCAGGATGCCTTGAGCATTATGTATTGCATCAGCTCAGAAATGATCCGGCATTCGTTCCAGAACTGGATTTTGTGATGGTTTTTAATGAAAAAGGCAAAGAGGACAAGCTGATCGGTCAGAACATGTTTATGAGAACGAGTATTAAAGCGGATGATGGAAGAAATATTCCAATTATGACGATGGGACCGATTTGTATTACTCCGGAACTGAAAAGACAGGGGTACGGAAAAGGCTTACTGGATTATTCATTAGACAAAGCAGCGGAGCTTGGATGTGGTGCGGTTTGTTTTGAGGGAAACATTGATTTTTATGGAAAAAGTGGATTCAGGCAGGCAAGTGAATTTAACATCCGTTATCATGGACTGGAAGAAGGGCAGGATGCATCTTTCTTTTTGTGTAAAGAGCTGATTCCGGGATATTTAAATGGTATTACAGGGGAGTATGCGACACCAGTGGGATATTTTGTAGATGAAAAGGAATCTGAAGAATTTGATAAGATGTTTCCTTATAAAGAGAAGAAAAAATTACCGGGACAGTTATTTTAATTTGCTTGAATTATACAAAGCAGTGTGATATATCAAAACTACCGAATGGTAGTTAAAATAAAACCAGACGGTAATATATGGGAGATAGTCAAAACAAATAATGAGTGATACAAGAAAAAAAGACATTATCATGGCTACATTGGAGCTGGCAGCTAATAAAGGTCTTGGTAACGTATCGATGAATATGATTGCAGATAAAGTTGGGATAAAAAAACCGTCATTATACAATCATTTTGCATCCAAAGAGGAGCTTGTTGAAGTAATGTATCAATTCCTCCGGGAAGAGGCTAAGAAAAATGCCAATATAGGTGCGATTGATTATACAACCATTTTTGCGGATAAGAGTGCATTGGAAATATTGAGGATAATGGTCGGAGGATATTTTAATATGAACCAGCAGGAACATATGTTGAATTTCTATAAGGTTATCTATTCCGAAAGAAGTCTGAATCCTATGGCAGCAAAAATTGTCGCAGAAGAGACGGATAAGATGATTATAGCAACGAAGCAGCTGTTTTATGCCATGGAAGTACATAAATTACTTCATTTTACAAATCCGGATATGAGTGCAGTAAGCTTTGCTATGACGATACATGGGCTGATGGATTACGAACTGGATCAGAGCAATGGTAAGTGTAGCTATGAAACAGATAAGAATCTTTTGGACGATTATCTGAAATGGTTTTGCGAGGAAAATGCTGTATGATAAAGAAAAAGGGTATATTGAATGATTGTGGATTACTTGGAGCAGCAGCTTTTTTGTCATATACAGCAGCGGGAACCCGTTAAGCAGTTTGTATAATGATTTAAAAGTTTCAGATGTGAAGGATCATATAGTGGATTATCAATCCATTGCCAGACGCTAAGACGCAGAGCAGAAATGAAATGTTTTTTGCCTGCGTCTTTTTTGCTATATAAGATCTGCCAGGCAAAGAGGAAAGCTGAATATGTTAAAGTTCTTTAATTGAAAATATAGTAGCTGTTGACAAGTAACCGATAGGTAACTATAATTAAAGTAACCAAAAGGTAACTTGATGACAGATTTAAATTAGGAGACAGATATGGAAAGCAAGGAAAAGAACACAAAGGAAAAAATACTGGAAGAAGCCTTGAAGTTATTTGCACAGAGTGGATATATGGGAACATCCATGAATGATATTGCTTCAAAACTTGAAGTGACCAAGGCTGCATTGTATAAGCATTATAAAAGCAAGCAGGAGATATTGGACAGTATTATTGAAAAAATGAATGAATTGGATATGGAAAGAATAAAGCAATATGAAATGCCGGAGGGTGATCTGGAAAAGGTTGCAGCCGAGTATAAAGAAACGGCATTTGATAAGATCAAGCAGTTCACAAAGGTGCAATTCCTTCATTGGACAGAGGAAGAGTTTTCATGCTGTTTCCGTAAGATGTTGACATTGGAACAGTACAGGGAACCACAGATGGCTCAGTTATATCAGAATTACCTTGCAAGCGGACCATTAACTTATATGGAAGCTTTGTTTTCAGGAATGCTGGGAGATGCAGGAAAAGCAAGACAGACAGCGCTTGATTTTTATGGACCTATTTTTTTGCTTTACAGCATATATGATGGAGCAAAAGACAAAAGCCATGTGATAAAGTTACTGGAAGAGCATATGGATCATTTCTACAGGGAGATGCAGAAAAATTTATAGTAAAGGAAGCCGGACGCTAAGACGCAGTGCAGTCTGTGGTGTCGGCATGGGACAGACAGGCACACCGCGAAAAGAGGATGATATGTTAGGTGTGATGATAAATGGCGGAAAACGAGTATCTTTACAGAATTTGAAGGCGGTTACTGAGTAGTATAAAAGTTTGAATTAGCAGGAGGAAAAGCAGATGAAACTCTATTTTGGAAATATGGTAACAACAGTTACTACACTTATGATTTTATCGCTGGTCGGGTTTGTTGGATATTCAATCAGTAACAGAAACAACATTAATTTCTGGGGCAGAAGGAGCCTGTTTGTTTTGGTATATGGCCTTGTTATATGCTGCTTCGCAGCTGCAAGAGACGGACTGGATAAAACAATTCAGTATACGATAGATGGAAGCTGTAATCCAGGAATATTTTCACTTGTGAGCGTTCCAAACATAGTTGGATGTGTCGGAGCTGCAATCATAATTATTGCAGCAATAGCAACACCGATTGCAAAGTCACAGCACATGCGTGAGATATGGTTTTATGTAATGTCCAGCGGAGTGATGCTAAAGATTGTAGTTATGGAGATCGCAAGAATTGCGGTTGGTTATTGAAACAGAATCTGATCCTGAGATGAAACCGGCTTACACGGATATGCTTGAAGGAAGTCTTTCTAACTCTAATAAATGCTGTTTATATTTATGATGGAAAACTTTTAAATAAAATAGGAATGCGCATCATACTTTGGTAGGATTTACAAGCCGCCCACCCTTTGCTAAGATTTTGGTAAAACCGATGCGGATAAGAACCGTGCAAAGATCGGGAAGGAAAGGGCAGTCATATGGAAAAGAGGGCAAAAATCAATCTATTTTTTTCAATAGTTGCAGTGATGTTGCTGACATTTTTATTCGTTCCCGGACAGGTTCGGGCGGAAGATCAGAATGTGGTGCAGTTGGATTTCACGAATTGTTCAGAAATTGATACGGATGCAGGGCGGGTGACCTATGAAATAGAGGGAGCGAAGTATCGGATCAGTCTCTACAGAGAGCTGGACTTTGAACAGATGCAGCGTGTAGCCATTACCTCGAATGGGATGGAAATTGACCTCAATGCATTTTCCTATTATTTAGAGGTGGCGGCAGTGGCTGATCTGGAGGATCTGGAGAATCCGGATAGCGTGCTGCCGGATCTGGCGGCAGTGCAGCTGTATCTGGGCGAGACGGTGTTTGACCTGTCTGCGTCTCCGCGTATCCAGCTGCAGACGGAGCAATTTTCCGGGACGGTTCATATCGACCTGAAAAAGAAAGATGTGGCGCCGCCCGGCCCCTCTTACCCGGACGAAATAGCGATAAGCGGCACGTATGACGGATTTGGAATGGAGATTTTCCTGAACGGAGAAAGAATCGACCAGGAGAGTGCCCATATTTTCGGGACTGGCCGTGGGTATGCCAGCGGAGACATCTATAATATGCTCCAGATTCAGCTCGCATTTGGAGATGAAGCGATTGGAGCAGTAACGGTAAATGGAACAGCGATATCGCTGCCGGAAAATGTTTCCGATACGATGACTTTTGTTGTGGCACCTGCTGCCCGGTATGATATTGTCGTAACAAAGAAAATCGTTCCCGTGCCAAGAACCATCGTCTGGGATTCGGATAAATCCGGGCAACTCGGATGGAATGACGATGAACGGGTAAAAAACGGGACGGTGGAAATCCTGGATGTTCAGGATGCGGACGGCAATTCCCTGGGATTGAAGGATGTCAGGCAGGATGCGGATAAAAATACCGGATATGCCAGCATTCTTCCCGGGTCAAAAGTGATTTTCCGCCTGACGCCGGATTATGGATATCAGCTGACATCTGCCCGGCTGGGAGATACCTCGCTGACTGCCATGGAAGAGAAGTCCGTGTTTGAATACATTATGCCGGACACCAACGTACATATTGCCGGGATTTTTGAAAAAGTGGGAAATCAGGCAAAGAGCAGTGCTGCGGCCGTGAAGACTGCCGCTATTTTGTTGGCAGATGGGGAGATTTCGTCCGGTTCGGTTGTTCTGTCAGTCAAAGATGCGGAACTGACGGACGCACAGAAAGCCAATTTTGAGAAAGCAGCCGCCGGGGCGCAGATCATCGCATATACAGATCTGAGTCTGGAACAGATCGTATACAAGGGGACGCCGGACGCAGTCTGGGCAGACCGTTTGCATACATTGCAAAACAAAGCAACGGTAAAGCTCCAGCTGGCGCAGCAGCCGTCTGCCGGGGAAATCGTGGTAATCCACGAAAAACAGGATGGCTCTTATGAAAGTCTTCCGGCTGTTTATGATGCGGCGACGCAGACCGTTACATTCCAGACCACCGGTTTTTCCAACTATGCCATTGCGGCGAAAAAAGCAGATACAAAAGATGACCAGAAGGGCGATGCTGGCAAGACAGACGGTGCGTCTTCCGGTGGTTCCGAGGGTGGAAGCAAGGACAGTACGTCTTCCGGTGGTTCCGACAATGGCAGTAAGGACAGTGCGTCTTCCAGTGGCTCCGGCAGTGGAAGCAGGGAGACAGCTGCCGCCGCAGTCAGCCGGACTGCGCCCGAAACAGGAGATGCAACTTCCCTGTGGTGGCCGCTGGCCTGCCTGGGCCTGTCTGTACTGGTGTTGCGGACCGTCCGGAAGAGAGAACGAAACACACACCCTGACATGTGACCGCACGCAGAGTCAGGAAACAGCTTCCGCATTTTGCTACACTGTGATCACAGAGGAGGCGTGGAAACATGAATTGGATTCAGGGAATACAGCGTGCCATCGACTACGTGGAGGCGCACATCACCGAAGAAATTGATTTTGAAGAAGTGGCGAAGCAGGCCTATTCCTCATCGTTTCATTTTCAGAGAGTCTTCGGGATCCTGTGCGGATTTTCACTGGGGGAGTATATCCGCATGCGCAGGCTTTCCCTTGCGGGGGAGGAGCTGTCCCGTGGGAATGCGAAGATCATTGATGCGGCGCTGAAATACGGCTACGATACGCCGGAGAGTTTTTCCCGTGCCTTTGCCCGGTTTCACGGCATTACGCCCAGCGAAGCCCGGCATGGTGGCAAGGTCAAAATATTCACGCCCCTGTCTGTTAAATTAACTTTCACAGGAGGCAGTAAAATGGATTACAGAATTGAAAAAAGAGAAGCGTTTCAGGTTGTGTGCAAAAGAAAGCGTGTGGGAAAGCCCCAGTCGGCCAATGCTACACCGGACATTACGGCCATGTGGCAGGAATTTGGCGCGGACGGAACCATGGGCAGACTGATCGCGTGCCTGCCTGAGCATCCCGTGATGAAAGGGCTGCTGGGCATCTGTTTTTCCTCGGAGTTGAATGCAAAGCAGTTTCCTTACGGCATCGGCGTGGAGTATGACGGAAGACCCATCGACGATGATCTGGAGGTGGTGACGATTCCGGCCCATACCTATGCGGTATTTACCAGCAAAGGAAAAATGCCGGACGCCTTTATCGAGACATACCATCGTATTGTGACCGAGTTTTTCCCGCAAAGCGCCCAGTATGAATATGCGGAAAATGTGGAGTTTGAGGTGTATTCCTCGGCGGACATTTCGGATCCCGATTACCAGTGTGAAATCTGGATCGCAGTGAACGAAAAAAAGAAATAATCGGCCCTGAAATGGCATCCTGCAACACCCGGTTGACAAATTGACAGCTTTACATGGTGGCGGGCGTGCTGTTCGCGGCGGTGTCTGGAACTGTGCGATTGGTCATCGGTGCGGACGGAGCGGATCAATAACTAGTTAGAAAGACATACATCCCAACCCCCTTGCATAGATTGTAAAAAACAAACTATGCAGGGGGATTTTTTTGAAGGATTATATCGAGGAGCGAGCCGTTGAGATTGCGGAATATATAATAGAAAACAGTGCAACCGTGCGGCAGACGGCAAAAAAATTCGGAATCAGCAAGAGTACGGTACATAAAGATGTGACAGAACGGCTGAACCAGATCAATCCTGCGCTGGCGGGACAGGCGCGGCAGGTGCTTGACGTGAACAAATCGGAGCGTCACATTCGGGGAGGCATGGCAACACGGGAAAAATATTTGCATCAACATGAGGTAAAATAAGAAAAATGGCTTGACGCCAGGGCTGATATTTGCTATAATTTAATAGCTGTCAGATATGGCGACATAGCCAAGTGGTAAGGCGTGGGTCTGCAACACCCTGATCACCAGTTCAAATCTGGTTGTCGCCTCTTGAAAACCCCGATAAAATCGGGGTTTTTTTGTACTTAAAATGTATGTAAGTGTATGTAAGCCTCAACCAAGGGCTTTTTTTATTGTCTGCTATCTGAAACGGGCTGTCAACAGAAATGTCCGTCATCCTGCGTGACAACCTTCCAAGTCATTGACAATGACTTGCATTTCCTTTCTTTTGTCCTTCAAAATGTTATTCTATTGATGGAAACTTTTTGACAAAAGAAGGGAGATAGAGTTATGGAAAGTGGAAAGAAAGGATTTTTCCGAAAAGAAAATGCTTCCGCCATCGTTCTGATCATCTGCCTGCTTCTGATGGTGATTTCATCGGCGGTGGGGCATAACATTCAGACCAGCGGAGGTTCTGTGAAAACCGAAAACCTTACATTTGTGACAGATACAGGTGCGACCAGCCATGCGAAGCTGTATGTGCCGGAGACGGCAACTGCGGACAACCCGGCACCGGCGATCCTGCTCTGCCATGGGTATACGGCATCGCTGGATGCCATGGAGCCCAATGCCATTGAGCTGTCCCGTCGGGGCTATGTTGTCATGGCACTTGACATGTACGGCCACGGGGAAAGCACCCTGCCGCCGGATGGATATAAGCAGGCGGAGATGGGAAATGTGGAGAACTATGCTCCGGATCTGGGAAGCTACAGTGCGCTGCAGAAGTTTGCGGAGTATGATTTCGTGGATCTGACAAAGATCGGTATGCTGGGACATTCCATGGGAACGGCGGCGATCCAGGAGGGCGCCTATCTTGCCTATGCAAAATGGCAGGCTGCCTATACTGCGGCGCTGACAGAGGCACAGGCAGACGGGCAGGATGATGCTACAGCAGCTGCGACTGCGTATACGGCGGCTATGGGATCCGGGATCGTGCTTCCCAGTTCCATGGTGCTGACCGGTTACAATTATAATATCCGCAACAGCCAGGATCTGACGTACATCGGCGTCACAGAGGACAATGGTGTATTTCCGCTGTATGCAGCACCGGTGAATATCTGTACCATCGAGGGTGATTATGATGAGTTCTCCGGTCTTCTGTGGGGCATTGATGATGCCAGCCAGTACACCAAGAGCTTTAAGTTCAAGCTTGGCGTAGGCGGCGCCAGCGATGTTCCTTCCGGCACTTATTTTATGTACGGCGATGCTTCCGCCACGCCGCTGAGCCGGGAGGATGCGATCACGGCAGCCGCTTCTGCAGCGACGACCATGCAGCCCATCCGTGCGGCCTATACGTTTGACGGCACCCATTCGGATACATACTATGACGAGACTGCCATCAGCTATGGCATTGATTTCTTCGATATTACGCTGCGGGGCGGCGAGGAAAGCATTCCGGTAACCGAGCAGAACTGGCATGGGCGTGCAGCCTGCGGTCTGATCGGCCTGCTGTCCGCACTGGTGGGATTTGCGGCAATGGCACTGACACTGCTGAGGGTACCGTTCTTTGCCGGTATTGTGCAGAAGGAGCTTCCGTCTGTCAGCACGGTCAAAGATACGGCAAGCGCTGTAAAATATGCAATCCTTTACATCGTATTCCTGCTTCCGGCACCGCTTCTGTACTATTGGCTGGTGGGATATCCGTATTATATGCAGCCTCAGTGGTTCAAGTTCCTGACAAAATTCATGCCCAACAGCTTTTTCAATATGGCACCGATGAACTCCCTCATGCTGTTTAATGGTGTCGTCGGCGTGATTTTCCTTGTGCTGTATGTGCTGGTGTTCTTCCTGTTTGCGAAAAAGGCCGGTTACACCGTGGAAAACACAGGACTGAAGCTTCCGGTTGTAAATGTGTTGAAGAGCCTGCTTTTGGCAGTGGTATCCTTCGGCCTGATCTATGTGGTGATTTACCTTTGCTCCGGCATTTCCGGAACAGAGTTTTCCTTCTTCAAATACAACATCATGCCGATGGACGGCGCACACTGGGTGGCTTTCCTGAAATACCTGCCAGTGTTCCTGCTGTTTTTCCTGCTGGTCAGCGTGTTCTACAATTCCCTGACCCGTATCGACAACGCACCGGCTTGGCTGAACTACATTCTGATCGCGGTATCTTCCTGCGGTGGTCTGGCTGTGATGTTTGCCTATGACTATGGAAAACTGTTCGCAACGGGAACGAGAGGCATCAAGTACATTCCGGGCACCACATCTGCGGCGTGGCTTTCTGCAGTGGGCATGTCCTTCCCGACCGCGCTGGCAGGCATCATGCTGTTCGGTCTGCTGTTTATCCTTCCGATCACAGCAGTGATCAGTCGGGTTTGCTATAAGAAAACCGGTTCTGCATGGCTGGGCGGGTTCCTGACAGCCTTTGTGGCACTGGCATTTACCATCTCCCATATGGTAACTTCTATTATGTAACCGCCGGGAAAAATATGACATATATTAAACTGTACCTGAATAATAGAAGGGAAGGAATGCTATGGCAAGATTTACCAATCAGGCACAGTTGAAGTATGGAAATGCTGTGACGAATTCAAATATTGCAGTGGGTGAGATCCTGGAAGTGCTGTCGGCTTCCAAGACGGCCGTGCGGGATACCTACGGGCAGAACGACAGTGTGACGTATCTCATTGCACTGGTCAATTCCGGAACCGTACCGGTAACCGGGCTTACCCTCACCGATGATCTGGGGACTTATGCCTTTGGCCAGGAGACCCTTACGCCCCTGACGTATGTGGCCGGAACGGTCACCTATTATATCAACGGCACCAAACAGGCCGCGCCGACAGCTGTGGCCGGGCCGCCGCTGGTGATCAGCGGAATCTCGGTACCGGCAGGCGGCAATACGGTCATCGCCTATGAGGCGGAGGTGAACCGCTATGCACCGCTGGATCTGGAATCCAATATTACCAACACGGCGGTGATCAGCGGCAACGGGATCACACCGATTTCCGTGAATGAAACGGTCAATGTCCGGGTGGAACCAATTCTGACGATCACAAAATCCATCAGCCCGGTGCCGGTAACGGAAAACGGAACGCTGACATATACGTTCCTGATCCAGAACTCCGGCAACGCGGCGGCAGATGCAGCGTCCGCTGCGGTGATCGTGGATACGTTTGATCCTAGGCTTTCCAACCTGTCGGTGTCCTTCAACGGCACCGCATGGACAGAGCCGGAAAATTACACCTATGATGAGACGACGGGACTGTTTTCCACAACGGCGGGGCAGGGGACTGTGCCGGCAGGCACGGTTGTGCAGGATCCGAATACCGGAGAATGGACTGTGACGCCGGGCATCAGCACACTGGTGGTGACAGGAACGATATAATGAGCGAAAAAGAAAAGGAAGCGACGTCGAAGACGGCATTTACTTTTCTTGCGCCATTAACGAAGGTTCCGCCTGCGATAGCAGGCAGTAGAGCGCGATAGCGCGGGGAACCTGAGTCTGAAAGGCGAATAAATTTTTGGGGACAGTCAGGCTGATGTCTGGCTGTCCTTTTCATTGTCCTGCATCGGAAAGAAACTATCATTTGAAAGCCTGTTTTTATACTGGTACGAAATCAGTTTCCGTGCAGATGCCGTTGATGACAGAATCCGTGGTTCGTCGCCCATGGTAATGGTCGCATACAAGTATACGAGTCTAGGGTCTTGAAAAAATGCTGCTCTGTGCGTAAAATACAGGATATGCAGAGCTTTCATCAGGAGGACAGAAGAAAAATGGAGACGATCACAGTAAGAAAATATACAAGGGATGACGTGGCAGCCATGGTGCGCATCTGGAATGAAGTGGTGGAGGAAGGCGTGGCATTTCCCCAGGAGGAGCTTCTGGATGAGACAAGCGGCGCACAGTTTTTTGCAGATCAGACCTGGTGCGCAGTGGCGGAGGACGAGAAGAGTACGGTGTGCGGCCTGTATATTTTACACCCGAATAATATCGGACGTTGCGGCCATATCAGCAATGCCAGCTACGCAGTGGCATCGGCGTGCAGAGGGCTGCATATCGGTGAAAAACTGGTCGGTGACTGTATCCGGCAGGCCGGTGCCTGTGGTTTTCGGGTGCTGCAGTTCAATGCGGTGGTGGCAACGAATATTCACGCCAGACATCTGTACGAGCGGCTGGGCTTTCGGCAGCTGGGCGTGATCTCGGGCGGTTTTCGCATGAAGGACGGACATTATGAGGATATCTGCCCGTATTATAGAGAGGTCTGATGGAAAAGATCACCGGGAGAGCTGCAAGTGCATCCAGGTGTGCAGATAGAAAAAGTCCGGTGGAAGAGTTGGCCGGGAAAGAAACAATGGAAAAGTGCCAGAAAACGGCGGCAGTGGTTGCAGGAATGCCCGGAAAATGGTACGATACCCCTATCAGAGTATGTATCTTTAAGGGGGATCAACATGAAAGAGAAGGTATTATTTGTGAACGCCTGCGTGCGGGCGGAGTCCCGGACACTGGGGCTGGCACGCTATTTTCTGGGGAAGCTTTCGGACGTGGAAGTAGAAGAGCTGCGTTTGGATGAGGCAGGCCTTGTGCCCATGAGTGAGGAAGCGCTGGCGAAGCGGGATCAGGCCGGACAGACCGGTGATTTTTCTGATCCGGCATACGCACCGGCGAGAGCGCTGAAGAACGCGGATACGGTTGTCATTGCAGCACCGTACTGGGATCTGTCTTTCCCGGCATCGCTGAAAATTTTCATCGAAAATGTGCTGGTGACAGGGCTGGTGTTCGCCTATGGTGCAGACAGTATTCCGCACACGCTGTGCAAAATGAAGCGGGTGGTGTATCTGACCACTTCCGGCGGCTACATTGGTGATATGAACACCGGCGAGGTGTATATCCGTCAGTTGTGTAAAAACTTTCTGGGAGATCCGCAGGTGGATGTGGTATCTGCGGAAGGTCTGGATATCTGGGGAAATGATGTGGAAGGCATTCTGGCATCTGCCCGGGAAAAAATTGACGCACTTTTTTAGAAAATGCTTTTGTGAAAAAGAATCCCTCCGGGGCCATCTGAAAAGAGATGATTCCGGGGGGATTTTTTATATGATTTTATATGATAAGAAATTACGGCAGGAAATCCTCTCTCACCGGGGTGAAGAATTCCAGCCACTCGGCATCTTCCTCGATGGAAGTGAAGGTGTGCGGGACATTGGCGTCGATCTGCACCGTATCACCGGCCTGGATCATCTGCTCTTCCTCGCCGCAGAGGAACACGCCCTTGCCCTTGATCATATAGACAACCTGCAGGTGCGGATGGCTGTGCGCCGGGGCGGCAGCGCCCTTTTTGCCGGTCATGTAATTGACAGTGTAGCCGTTTTCTCCCTCGCAGTAAGCCAGGAGCTGGCGGGTGACAGCGGGGCCCATCTGGGCGGCGGGTACATTTTTGCACGGATTTAATTTCATAGTCAGACATCTCCTTTTGTGTCGTTTGCTTCTTGTTGATAAGAAGTATACCATTTCATTTTTTGTCTGTAAATATCTTGACAGATGGGAAAAAAGTGAGTATGATAAAAATTATTTCAAAGATTTAACGCGACAAAGCGTTGAATGGACAAAGAAAAATGGAGGAGAAATGATGAAAAAGAAGGTTCTTGCAATGGTACTTGCCGCAGCGATGACGGCAAGCATGCTGGCAGGCTGCTCCGGCAGCGGAAGTGATAAGGCAGAGGATACCGCTGCCGCAGATACGGAGGAGACGACATCAGACAGTGCAGAGCAAACAGATGCTCCGGCAGAAGGCGAAGAGAAGACGATCGGTTTCGTCCAGCTCATCGACATGGCGGATGCCACGCTGATGAAGGATGCATTTATGAAAAAAATCGAGGAGTCCGGGAAGAACATCAAGGTGGATTTCCAGGATGCCTCCGGTGACCAGACAGCCATGGCAACCATGCTGCAGTCTTTTGTGGACAAAGAGTATGACCTGGTTGTTCCCATGCTGACCCCGCCGGCCATTGCGGCTGCAACGACCTGCGCAGATATCCCGATGATCTTCATGTCCGTGACAGAGCCGGTATATGCCAAGCTTCTGACCGATATGGATCAGCCCACCGATATGATCACTGGAACGTCCAACCGTATTCCGGCGGAGATTTCCCTGGCAGCAGCTGAGACACTGACACCCAGCGACGGAAAGACCTGTGTGATCATGTACAATGCGGATCAGGTCAATGCAGTGGCCACCAAGGACGGTGCAGTGGCTTACTGTGAGGAGAATGGCATCAAGTACGAGGAGAAGGCTTACACAGACATCAACACTGCTCTGCAGATCGCCCAGAGCCTTTCCAAGGATGACACCGCCTATGTATATGTAGCCCTGGATTCCACCATCGCCAACAACTTCAACCAGGTAGGCGAGGCGCTCAAAGAGGCGCAGATTCCTTCCTACACCGCAGCAGATGCCATGGTAACCGGCGGCGGCGCGTTCTCCTTCAGCATTGATTATGCGGAGATCGGCGAAATGACCGCAGACATGGTACTGGCGTGGTACGACGGCACACCGCTGTCCGAGCTTCCGGTACAGCGTGTGGAGGACTTCACCCTGGTGTACAACACAGATGTGATCGCAGCGCTGGGCATTGACGAGGCGGACGTGACTGCTTATGCAGATTCTGTCGGACTTCCGTCCCAGGTAGTAGAGACCGTAACGGCTGAATAATAAGACAAGAGGGTTTTTGACATGACAAATCAGATCTTAGGCGCATGCATCCTGGGGCTTATCTATGGCATCATGGTGCTGGGCGTGTACATATCCTTCCGCATCCTGAAGGTGCCGGACCTGACCGTGGACGGCTCCATTGTTCTGGGCATGAGCACGGGAACGGTGTTTGTGAAAATGGGGCATCCCCTGGGGGCCATCCTGGCGGGGCTGCTGGCAGGCATGCTGGCGGGCATGGTGACAGCCTTTCTACAGATTAAAGTGAAGATTTCACCGATCCTAGCTGGCATTCTGACCATGACCGGACTGTATTCCGTGTGCCTGCAGCTGCAGGGTGGAAGCCCCAACATTTCCCTGCTGGGAGACCGGACGATCTTTTCCGTGTTCCTGGAGGCGCATGGGGATATGAACAAAAATATTGCCCGCATGATCGTGGCACTGATCGCTGCGGTGATCATGCTTGCGCTGACGATTCTGTTTTTCAAGACAAGACTGGGGCTGTGTATCCGGACGACGGGTGATAACGAGGAAATGATCCGGGCCACGTCCATCAGCGAGACAAAGATGAAGACCATCGCCTTGGCTATCGCCAACGGCCTGGTGGGCATGTCGGGAGCCGTGTATTCCCAGTACATGGGCTATACGGATGTGACGGCAGGCTCCGGCACGGTGGTGTCCGGCTTCGCCTCCGTCATCATCGGTGAGGCGGTGCTCTCCTTTGTGATTTTTGTGGGAAGTAAGGCAGCGCCGAAGATGCGGAACCTGAAAAGCAGCATCACCGCCGGTTTTGTGGCGGCGGTGATCGGCTCTGTGGCCTACCGGGTCATCGTGGCGCTGGCCATCAACGCCAACATCCTGCCCAGCCATTTCCTGAAGCTGGTGACGGTGCTCATTATCACGCTGGCGCTGGCGGTGGGCCCGGCCAAGGAAGCTTTTGTTTCTTATACAAATAAGGTAAAAAGGGGGAAGGGAAATGCTTAAGATCGATCATATTTCCAAGACCTTTTATCCTGGCACGGAGAATGAGAAACGGGCGCTGCAGGATCTGTCCCTGACGCTGGATAAAGGCGATTTTGTGACGGTCATCGGTTCCAACGGCGCGGGAAAATCTACCCTGTTCAATGCCATTGCCGGGGTGTGGTTTACGGATGCCGGAAGGATCTATATTGACGGGGAAGATGTGACCTTTAAGACGGAGACGTACCGGGCCCATATGATCGGCCGGATTTTCCAGGATCCCATGAAGGGAACCGCTCCCAGCCTGACCATCGAGGAGAACCTGGCCATTGCCTACAAGAGCAGCGGCAAGGGGATGTTCAGCCGGGCCATCACGAGAAAAGACCGGGAGTATTTCCGGGAAGTGCTGTCGGCGCTGGACATGGGGCTGGAGGACCGTCTGAAAACGCCCATGGGAACCCTGTCCGGCGGCCAGCGGCAGGCCATCACCCTTCTGATGGCGACGGTGCTGACACCGAAGATCCTGCTTCTGGATGAACATACGGCGGCGCTGGATCCGCTGACAGCGGAGAAGGTGCTGAAGATCACGAAGGATATCGTGGAGGAGCGCAAGATCACCACGCTGATGATCACCCACAACATGGCGAGCAGCCTTCGGCTGGGCAACCGCACGATCCTCATGGACAGCGGCAGCGTGGCCATTGACCTGAAAGGGGAAGAGCGGGAGCACATGGATGTGGAAGGGCTTCTGCGGCTGTATCACAAGATCAAAGGGCAGGAATTCGACAACGACCGGATCCTGCTGGCAAATTAGAAACCTGTCATGCCATAATCATAAATCAGAAAAAGCTGTACCGGAGAAAGGACGATGCTGTGAAAGCATGTGCCATCTATCCGGTGCAGCTTTTTTAAAATTTGCATATTCTCAGAATTGTTTGTCCCAGGGGATGATTTTTCCGGCCTGTCTCGTTTCCTTCATATCGATGAGCCGCTGGTTGGAGGAACCGCGGAACCGTAAGGTGATGTCCTTCTGCGCAGCTACGAAGGGGCCGTCCACCAGCACGTCGATGAGGGAAAGCATTTCTTCCGTAGCTTCGCAGAAATATTTGCCGTCGGGGATCAGATCCCGATCCAGGACGGCACCGGTGTAGCACCAGATATCCTTGCCCGGGAATGCTTTTTTCACCCGACGCAGGAAAGGCAGCAACGCCCGCTGGTTGGAGATCTCGAAGGGATCGCCGCCCAGCAGCGTCAGGCCGTTGACAAATCCGGGAGCCAGCGCTTCCAGCAGCTCTTCCTCCGTTTGGGCGGTGAAGGGCTGGCCATAGGAGAAATCCCAGGTCTCGCTGTTGAAGCAGTCCTGGCAGCGGTGGGAGCATCCGGATACAAACAGGGATACCCGGACACCGAAGCCGTTGGCAATGTCTGTTTTCTTGATTTCTCCGTAGTTCATAAAATTTCCCCTCCTTGTTCCTTCCGATGCAGAACCCTGTCCATATATTTATACCTTCTTGTTGAGGTACTTTTTTATAAATGTAACACGCGCTCTTTGATCTCCTGGGTACGGCCCTGGTTCCAGAACTGGGTGCCGATGTAGCCGCAGGTACGGCGTGCCACGTTCATCTTGTCCTGATCCTCGTTTCCGCACTGGGGGCAGTGCCAGATGAGCTTGCTGTCCCGCTCGATGATCTGAATCTCACCCTCATAGCCGCATTCCTGGCAGTAGTCGCTCTTGGTGTTCAGCTCCGCATACATGATGTTGTCATAGATGAAGCGGATGATCTGCAGAACGGCCTCCAGGTTGTCCTGCATGTTCGGTACCTCCACGTAGCTGATGGCGCCACCGGTGGATAATGCTTGGAACTGGGACTCGAATTTCAGCTTGTCAAAGGCATTGATCTTTTCGGTAACGTGTACGTGGTAGCTGTTGGTGATGTAGCCCTTGTCTGTCACGCCCTCGATGATGCCGAACCGGCGCTGCAGGCATTTGGCAAATTTATAGGTGGTGGACTCCAGCGGTGTACCGTACAGGCCGAAACCGATGGATGTCTCTGCTTTCCATTTTTCACATGCTTCGTTCATGTGCTTCATGATCTCCAGGGCAAACGGGGTTGCGGTGGGATCGGTGTGGGATTTGCCCGTCATATAGCGGACGCACTCGCACAGGCCTGCGTAACCAAGGGAGATGGTGGAATAGCCGCCCACCAGCAGCTTGTCGATGGTCTCGCCCTTTTTCAGGCGGGCGCAGGCGCCGTACTGCCACAGGATCGGCGCTGCATCGGACAGCGTGCCCATGAGACGGTTGTGGCGGCACATGAGAGCCCGGTAGCACAGATCCAGACGCTCATCAAAAATTTTCCAGAAGCGCTCGATATTACCGCTGGAGGAAAGGGCCACGTCTACCAGGTTCAGGGTAACGACACCCTGGTTGAACCGACCGTAGAACTTGTAGTTGCCGTTCTCATCCTTCCACGGACTTAAGGCGCTGCGGCAGCCCATCACCGGGAAGCAGTTGCCTTCCTTTAATTCCTTCATTTTCTTCTCGGAAATGTAGTCAGGAACAAGACGGCGGGCGGTGCAGCGGGCAGCCAGCTCTGTCAGGTAATAATATGGAGAATCCGTGTGGATATTATCCTCTTCCAGCACATAAATGAGCTTCGGGAAAGCCGGTGTCACCCACACGCCTTTTTCGTTCTTGACGCCCTGATATCTCTGGCGGAGCACTTCCTCGATGATCATGGCCAGATCCTTCTTCTCCTGCTCGTTCTTGGCCTCGCTCAGATACATGAAGACCGTGACGAAGGGCGCCTGGCCGTTGGTGGTCAGCAGGGTAACGACCTGATACTGGATCGTCTGGACGCCGCGCTGGATCTCTTCTTTCAGGCGGGTCTCCACCAGCTCTGCTGCGGTAGCCTCCTCCACAGGAACACCGAGAAGCTCCAGCTCCCGGTTTACCTGTCTGCGGATCTTTTCCCGGCTCACCTGTACAAAGGGCGCCAGATGTGCCAGGGAAATGGACTGGCCGCCGTACTGGTTGGATGCCACCTGGGCGATGATCTGGGTCGCAATGTTGCAGGCCGTGGAAAAGCTGTGGGGACGCTCGATGAGGGTGCCGGTAATGACCGTACCGTTCTGGAGCATGTCCTCCAGGTTGACCAGGTCGCAGTTATGCATATGCTGTGCAAAATAATCGCTGTCGTGGAAATGGATGATGCCTTCGTTGTGTGCGTCAACGATATCCTGGGGCAGCAGCATACGCTCGGTGAGATCCTTGGAAACCTCTCCGGCCATGTAGTCACGCTGGGTGGAGTTCACCACAGGGTTCTTGTTGGAGTTCTCCTGCTTGGCCTCCTCGTTGTTGCACTCGATCAGGCTTAAAATCTTGTCGTCAGTGGTGTTGGACTGACGGACCAGGGTACGGATGTAGCGGTAGGTGATGTAGTTCTTGGCTACCTCAAAGGCACCGTGAGCCATGATATGATGCTCTACCATATCCTGTACTTCTTCTACACTGGGGGAACGGCGAAGCTCCTCGCAGCTTAACACTACGCTCTCGGCAATTCTCTGAATCTGGCGTTCGGTCAGACGGTCAGCCTCGGCCACCGTGCTGTTCGCTTTGCTGATCGCCACGATGATCTTTGTTATATCGAATACGGTCTCAGAACCATTTCTCTTAATAATCTTCATTCTCGTTCCCTCCACAATATTTTGGTGTGTATTGATTATTATATACTATATATTGAAAATGACATGTTGCAGATGCAACAAAAAACAGATTTCGTCATTATGCACAGTGCGGGCTGTTTTTTGCAGGAAAAAACCCGACCTGTCCAGAATAACAGAAACTGCGGTCGGGTTCAAGGGGGGATTACAATCCTTTAAAGATTCAGAATTGATTTCAAATTTTTAGAAAATCCATCCGAGAATATTGGAAAGGGCGGAGCTGAAAATAATCAGCAAAATGACGAAAAGCACACTGGTGCCGCCTGCTTTGCCCAGATTTTCTCTGGCTTCGTAGTTGGGCTGAGAAAGGTTGGCAAGGCCGGCCTTCGTCAGCTCCTGTTTCACATATTCCCAGTAGAGCACGTTGCCCTGGCGTCCCAGATAGACGAAATAAAAAACATACAGGGCGATGGTGTACAGACCGCGTAAGGGCAGGGCGAACATGTTGAAAAAGGAATTCAGCAGGGAAACGATGACCACCAGTGCCAGCGCGGGCTTCCACATTTTGCGGTAGATCATCCAGGAGGCGCTGAACAGGGCGCTGCACCAGTTGTAAGGCTTCTGTCCTCGGGTGATGCAGTGGAACCGTTCCAGATATTTATCCGCATTGTTTCCTACAAAAGCGCGGACATCGTCCTCAAAAAAGCCTTCGATCCGGCGGGGCTCCGACGGATTGGCCCAGTTGTCGAAAGAGCCGCTGTCCTGGGTGGAATTGCTGTTGGTATCGTCGTAGTAGTTGTAGTTATCGTAATTGTCGCTCATAACTTCCTCCTTTGGGAAAGAAAATATTTTGTACCTAAAAATAATTATAGACCGGGACGGTAGCTTTGTCTACAGTTCACTCGCACCATTCGCAAAATCGCATCTTCGATACAAATCAGAAACATTTGGGGGATAAATTTAAAAAGTAATTTAAAAACTATGCAACGATTTCTTAAAATAAAACATCTATTATATTATAGAGAGTAAATTGCCGGACGTGCGGGGCGGGGATATCCCGGGGGCACCCCGAAGAAAACGGTGGCAATGGGCGAAAAGAAGGGTACCTGAAAGAAAAAGGGGAAGAGAACGTGTTGGATCTGATCTGCCGGCTGGGCTGGGCCGGGATGGTAAATGTGGTGGTCACTGCCATTATCGTGTATGTGATACGAGCAGTGTTTGTATTATGGAAGAAGAAAAGTTGTCCGGGTATCTGGGGGCTGGTGTTTGCGGCGGCGCTCTGTCCGGTGGAATTTCCCGGCATTCCGTGCAGTGGTTATGTGGTGGAGGCACTGATCGGCTCTTCCATGAAATTTTATTTTTTCCTGGTGTGGGAGGGCGTTGCGGTGGCCCTTCTGCTGTGGGGCTTTTTGGCGTGTCGACGGATCAAATGGCATACCCTGGACGGCGCAGAGCTGGAAGAGGGCGTGTTTGTCATGAAGGGCCTGAAACGGGCCCGTGTGTGCGGCTTCTGGCATCCGGTGATCTATGTGCCGGATAATCTGTCGCCGCAGGTACAGGTAGAAGTCATCGCCCGCAAGAAGAAAGCCATCGCTTCTGGTGCACATCGGATCTTTGTATTTGGCTGTATCGTCACCTGCCTGTACTGGTTCCACCCGATCCTCTGGTTCAGTCTGTACTATATGAAGCACGATATGAATCGGCTGTAAATGTGAAAAAACTGGGAATTCTTTATAAACATCCCCATTTGAGAATCGAATCATGATATAATGTGCGCAGGGAAAAACAAGCGGCTGCGTTAGCAGACATTTGTTTTTCACAAGCCATTAACGAAGGTTCCGCCTGCGATAGCAGGCAATGGAGCGCGACAGCGCGGGGAACCTGAGTTGAAATCGAACGAACCGCCTGCGATAGCAGGCAGTAAAGCACGATAGTGCGGGTTCGTGAGATTAAGTGTAAAGCCATTAACGAACGAATTAGTTTATATTTATAACAGGAGGGGATGAAATGAATCTTCTTTTTTTCCTCACACCCAAGAGTGAGGTGCTCTATGTGGACAGCCATGATACGGTGCGTCAGGTGATGGAGCGAATGGAATACCATACCTATCAGGCGATTCCGATGATCGATTCTTACGGCCACTATGTGGGAACGATCACAGAGGGAGATATTTTGTGGTGGATCAAGGACGATCTGCCTTTTGATATGAAGAAAGCGGAGACAGAATATATCGGGGATATTCCGCGCAAACGGGAAAATCTGCCGGTGAGCATCCAGTCGGATATGGAAGACCTTATGTCCAAGGCGGTGAACCAGAACTTTGTCCCGGTGGTGGACGACAAGGATATTTTTATCGGCATTATCACGCGAAAAGATATCATTCAGTATCTGGATCGGCAGAGACGACAGGCCGATGCAGGTGAGAACCGGCAGGTGTATGGGCGGGTCGATGCGGGTGAGAACCGACAGGTGTATGGGCAGGCCGATGTGGGTGAGAATCGGCAGGTGTATGGGCAGCCGGGGATGGATGAGAACGGGAACGCACAGGAGCTGACCATATGAAAGTGATCCTTGCGGCGGTCAATGCCAAGTACATCCACTCGAATCTGGCAGTATTCAGTCTCCGGGCGTATGCCGCCCAGCACGGACAGGAGGCGGAGATTGCCGAGTATACGATCAATCATCAGCCAGAGCATATCCTGATGGATCTCTATAAGAGAAAACCGGATGTTCTGGCTTTTTCCTGCTATATATGGAATTTCGAGATGATTCTGGAGCTGGCGGAGGAGTTTTCCCTTCTGTGTCCGGAGACGGACATCTGGCTGGGCGGCCCGGAGGTGTCTTGGCATGCGAAGAAGCTGCTGGAGCGACATCCATTCCTGCGTGGGATCATGCGGGGCGAGGGAGAGGAGACGTTCCTGGAGTTGCTGGAATATTACCGTGGAAAGCGGCAGACGCTGGAGGAGATCCGGGGGCTGACGTTCCGGGTAGAGTTGGTTGATCAGAGGCTGTCATCCATAGAGTTGCAGCATCAGACTGACGAGATGCAGATGGTCAGGCAACCGGAGTCTCAGAAGTCAGTGAGCGGGCAGGAAGAAACGGTACATGTGAAGCTTCAGGAACAGATGGAAGGGGAACAGGTCATCAGACAATCGGCGTCGATGGAGCAACCGGCAATGGTGGAAATTTCCTGGAAATCGCAGGAATCTGTTGTGACAGAGACACACGACCGCGGCCTGCTTCCGCTGGATGCGGTGCCTTTTATTTATGAAGATCTGCAGCAGTTTGAGAACCGCATCCTCTATTATGAGACGAGCCGGGGCTGTCCGTTTTCCTGCTCCTACTGCCTGTCATCCATTGACAAACGGGTGCGTCTGCGCAGCTTTGACAAGGTGCGCGGGGAGCTGGATTTTTTTCTGGAGCATCGGGTGCCTCAGGTGAAGTTCGTGGATCGGACGTTTAACTGTAATAAGAAGCACAGCCGGCAGATCTGGTCTTATATTACGGAACACGACAACGGTGTGACGAATTTTCATTTTGAAATATCGGCGGATCTGCTGGAAGAGGAAGATCTGGCGCTGTTTCGCCGGATGCGGCCGGGGCTCATCCAGCTGGAGATCGGTGTGCAGTCTACCAACCCGGATACGATCCGGAAAATTCACCGGACGATGGATCTGCATAAACTGCGGGAACGGGTGAACGCCGTGCATGCGCTGCACAACATTCACCAGCATCTGGATTTGATTGCAGGGCTGCCGGATGAGGACTATGAAAGCTTCCGCCGTTCCTATGGCGATGTGTATGCCATGGAACCGGAACAGCTGCAGCTGGGATTTCTGAAGGTGCTGAAGGGTTCTGCCATGGAGGAAGAGGCGGCAGATTACGGGGTCGTATACCGCAGAAAGCCGCCCTATGAGGTGCTGTACACCAGAGATCTTCCTTATGCGGATATGATCCGGCTGAAAGCGGTGGAGGAGATGACGGAGGTCTACTACAACAGCGGGCAGTTTGTGCACACCCTGCGGCAGCTGGCGAAGGAATTTGACAATCCCTTTGACCTGTATGCGGCGTTGGGGGATTATTATGAGAACCATGGTCTTTCTGCAATCAGCCATACTCGGATCCGACGGTATGATATTTTGCTGGATTTCATCCGGGAGCGGTTTGCCGGGGATGCACAGAAGATTGATTTTTACCGGGAGCTGTTGACGTTGGATCTGTACCTGCGGGAAAATGTAAAAAGCCGTCCTGTCTGGGCGAGGGATCTGTCCCCGTACAAAGAGGCGTCTGCAGCCTTTTACAAAAAAGAGGATCAAGAGCGGAAGTACCTGAAAGACTACGAGGGATTCCATGCCGGGCAGCTGGCGCGGATGACACACATAGAGGTATTTACATATCCGATAGTAGCATTAGAAGATAGCACTTGGGTTTCAGATACAAAACAGACAACAGGAATGCATGTGGCAATGCCAGGGAACGGCTGTTATCCGGTATTGTTTGACTACCGCAGCCGCAGCCCACTGACCGGAGAGGCAGCCATATACACACTGACGAAGGAGGACGGCTATGGAGACGTATATAGCGATTGACCTGGAGACGACGGGCTTGAGTCCCAAGCTGGATCGCATTGTGGAGATCGGCGCGGTGCGGGTGGAGGACGGCCAGATCACCGATGAACTGAAATTGTTCGTGGATCCGGGGCGGGAACTTCCGGCACGGATCACGGAGCTTACCGGCATCACCCAGGATATGCTGAAAGATGCGGTGAGCCAGGAGACAGCCATCCGCCAGGTGACGGATTTCTGCGAGGATCTGGTGCTGCTGGGTCACAATATTTTGTTTGATTACAGTTTTCTGAAACGGAGTGCGGTGAACCATGGCCTTCCCTTCGTGCATCAGGGCATCGACACGCTGAAGCTGGCGCGGCATTTTCTGCCGGATGCCGAGAGCCGCAGGCTGGAAGACCTGTGTACCTATTACCATATTGAGACGGCGCATCATCACCGGGCGGTGGACGATGCCATCGCGGCCAAATGCCTGTATGACTGCCTGCGGGGACAATTTCTGGAAGGGCATGAGGCCTATTTTGCCCCGGGAGAACTGATTTATGAAGTAAAGAGAGAAAATCCGGCTACCGCAGCACAAAAACGGTACTTGAATGATTTGATAAAATATCATAAAATAGCAATAGACTATGCCGTGGATCAGCTGACGAAGAATGAAGCGTCACGCAAGATCGACCAGATTCTGCTGACATACGGGCGGATCCGGTAGCATTTCGCGGCAGGAGGCGGATCCTGCAGTGCAGGATGTCTGAAAAGAAGGTGAACAGATGAATTTTTATAATCCGAAGAATCGCAGAGTCATTTCTGCGGTGATCATTGCCATACTGGTTGTCAGCATGGTGCTGTCTGTGGTGCTTGGTTCCCTGTAGGCGGCGGGAGAAGGAGGAGTAACGGATGATGAGAAATAAATTTTGGGCGGCAGCGGCGCTGGCCATCGCCATTGGGACGTTTGCGGGCAGCGGCGTGGTACATGCGGAGAGCATGCCGAAGGATACAGTGGCGGAGGGCGTGTTTATCGAGCAGATGGATCTGTCGGGGATGACCATTTCCGAGGCCATTGATGCCGTGGACGACTATATTGCAGGAAAGACGGCAAGTAAGATCCGTCTGAATATCAATGACAACTGGGTGGAAGTGACCGCCGGGGACATGGGACTGTCCTGCGGTAACGCCGAGGTGGTAGAGGAAGCCTTTGAGTACGGCAAGGAGGGCAATATCGTCCAGCGCTACAAGACCATGAAGGATTTGCAGCAGGAGCCGTATACCTTTGACCTGGAATTCGGCATTGACGAGGAGAAGATCCGTTCGATCATCGAAGAAAAATGTACCGTGTACGATGTGGCGGCGCAGGATGCCACGGTGACGAGAAGCGGCAGCAGCTTTGAGATCACCCCCGGCGTCACCGGCGTCAAGCTGGACGTGGATGCATCTGTACAGACGGTGATCGATTATATGAAAAATGACTGGGATGGTTCCGATGCGTCCATTGACCTTGTCTGCGAGCTGGATCAGCCCAGAGGCAGCGAGGAAGATTTTGCAAAAGTAAAAGATATACTGGGTACCTTTACCACCAGCTATTCCTCTTCCGGTGCCAACCGTTCCAAGAACGTTGCCAATGGCGTGGAGAAGATCAACGGAACGATCCTGTATCCCGGAGAGACCATGTCTGTGTACGCCCTGACCAATCCGTTTACGGAGGCCAACGGCTATGCCACAGCTACTGCCTATGAGAACGGCATGGAGGTGGACAGCGTGGGCGGCGGTATCTGCCAGGTATCCACAACGCTGTACAATGCGGCGCTGAATGCGGAGCTGGAGATCGTGGAGCGCTCCAACCATTCCATGATCGTCGGCTATGTGAAGCCTTCTATGGATGCGGCCATCGCGGGCACCTACAAGGATCTGAAGATCAAGAACAATACCGATGCACCGATTTATATAGAAGGAAAGACCGCCAACAAGACGGCGACCTTTACCATTTACGGGCATGAGACGAGAGACACGGTCAACCGGAAGGTGACCTATGAGAGTGAAGTGCTGGAGCAGACAACAGCGGAGCCGAATCTGAAATATGTGGGCGACAACACGAAGCCCATCGGCTACAAGGCCATCACTCAGAAGGCCCATACCGGTTACAAGGCACAGCTGTGGAAGGTTGTGACGGTGAACGGCGTGCAGGAGAGCCGGGAGGTCATCAACAAGAGCACATACAATGCGGCACCCGCGTACTGTACGGTAGGCACATACTGGGCAGATCCCAATGCGACAGCGGCAGTGAATGCGGCCATTGCGACACAGGACGGTCCCACCATTGATGCGACCATTGCCCCGTATGCAGCGGAGCTGGCGGCAGCAGCAGGACAATAAGAGCGAGACGGATCATGATGGAGTCTGTGTAACCATGCACAGGCTTCATCATTCTTTGCATCCTGCCGGGACTGTGCGGCAGGTTTTGCATATCAGCTGGAAACAGCAGACGGAGGAATGGGATGAAGATAGGAAAAATACCGGAAAGTGTGCTGAAACGGTCGGTGTTCAAGCAGATCCGCACGAAGCGCCCGGAGGTGCTGGTGGGCGCCGGCGTGGGGGAAGACTGTGCCGTGATGAAGCTGGCGGAGGATGAAGTATTTGTGCTGTCCACAGACCCCATCACGGGAACGGCCAAGGATATGGGCGAGCTGGCGGTACATGTGACGGCCAACGATCTGGCCAGTGCAGGGGCAGAGCCTGTGGGCATGCTTCTGACGGTGCTTTTGCCGGAATCGGTGGAGGAAGCGGACATTCGGAACATGATGGAGGAAGTGGAAAACGCCTGTCATCAGCTGAACATTCAGGTGATGGGCGGACACACCGAGGTGACCCGGGCGGTGAACCAGCCGCTGATCAGTATCACCGGTGTGGGAAAGGCGAAGGCTGACAGGGTCATCACCACGTCCGGTGCCAGACCAGGCCAGGATGTGGTGATCACCAAATGGATCGGCATCGAGGGCACCTCTATCATTGCCAGGGAAAAAGAGGAGGAGCTGCTGGAGCGGTTCCCGGCTACTTTTCTGGAAGCGGCGAAAGAGATGAGCAATCTGCTGTCTGTGGTGCCGGAGGGCCGGATCGCGGCGCAGATGGGCGCAACGGCCATGCATGATGTGACGGAGGGCGGTATTTACGGCGCTCTGTGGGAGATGGCAGAGGCCTCCGGCGTGGGACTGGAGATTGACCTGAAAGCCATTCCCATCCGACAGGAGACGGTGGAGCTGTGCGAGGTCATGGGTCTGAACCCCTACTACCTGATTTCCAGCGGCAGCATGCTGATCGCCGCGGATCACGGGCATGATCTGGTGCGGGAACTGGAGAAAGCCGGCATACATGCTTCTGTGGCCGGCAAGGTGACCAGGGGCAACGACCGGGTAGTGCTAAATGGTGAGGACCGGGCATTCCTGGAGCGGCCAAGAACCGATGAGTTATATAAAATTTATGAGTCGTAATGAATTTGTTTCACTTTTATAACGATCAGAAAACAGGAGGAAAATAACGTGAATAACGAGATTATGCGGGAAGAGATCCTGACTTTTATTGAGAAAAACAGCCGTGTGGATCTGAAAGAGCTGGCGATCATTGTGGGAACCGATGAGGTGACCGTGGCCAATGAGATGGCAGCCATGGAAAAGGAGCGGATCATCTGCGGCTATCATACACTGATCGACTGGGACAAGACCAGCATGGAGAAGGTGACAGCGCTCATCGAGGTGCGCGTGACACCCCAGCGTGGCGAGGGCTTTGATAAGATCGCTGAGCGCATTTACAACTATCCGGAAGTACGTTCCGTGTATCTGATCTCCGGTGCGTATGACCTGATGGTCATTCTGGAGGGCAAGACGCTGCGCGGCGTGTCCATGTTCGTGGCAGAGAAGCTGTCTACTCTCGATCAGGTGGTGGGAACCGCAACCCACTTTATTCTGAAAAAATACAAGGATCATGGAACCGTCCTCGGACAGGCCAAGACCGATGAAAGGATGGTAATTACACCGTGAGAAATCCATTAGCAGATAAAGTAGTAGAAATACAGCCGTCAGGCATCCGGAAATTTTTTGATGTGGTAAGCGAGATGCCGGACGCTATTTCCCTTGGTGTGGGTGAGCCGGACTTCGATACGCCGTGGCACATCCGGGACGAGGGCATCTATTCCCTGGAGCAGGGCAGAACGTTCTACACCTCCAATTCCGGTCTGAAGGAGCTGAAGGTGGAGATCGCCAATTATCTGAAACGGAGAATGGCCTGTTCCTACGACCCCAACAGCGAAGTAATGGTAACGGTGGGCGGCAGTGAGGCCATTGATATGGCGCTTCGTGCCATGTTAAATCCCGGGGACGAGGTGCTGATCCCGCAGCCCAGTTATGTATCCTACCTGCCGTGTACCGTGCTGGCGGATGGTGTGCCGGTGATCATCGAGTTAAAAGCGGAGAACGAGTTCCGTCTGACGAAGCAGGAGCTGCTGGATGCCATCACCGACAAGACCAAGGTGCTGATTCTTCCCTTCCCCAACAACCCTACGGGCGCTATCATGGAGAAGGAAGATCTGGAAGCCATCGCAGAGGTGATCCGGGAGAAGGATATTTTTGTCATTTCCGATGAGATTTATGCAGAGCTGACTTACAAGGGAGATCCGGTGACCATCGCCTCCCTGCCGGGCATGAAGGAGCGGACGATCCTGATCAACGGATTTTCCAAGGCTTATGCCATGACCGGCTGGCGTCTGGGCTATGCCTGCGGCCCGAAGGAAATTATTTCCCAGATGGTGAAGATCCATCAGTTTGCCATCATGTGTGCGCCGACCACCAGCCAGTATGCCGCTGTGGAAGCACTGAAAAACGGAGATGCAGACGTGGAGGAGATGCGTACCGCGTACAACCAGCGCCGCCGCTATCTGATGCATGCCTTTGAAGAAATGGGACTGGAATGCTTTGAACCCTACGGTGCGTTCTATGTGTTCCCCTGCATCAAGGAATTCGGCATGACTTCCGATGAGTTTGCCACCCGTTTCCTGGAGCAGGAGAAGGTAGCCGTCGTGCCGGGCACGGCGTTCGGTGCCTGTGGTGAGGGGTATCTGCGAATTTCCTATGCGTATTCGCTGGAAAATCTGAAGATCGCCATGGAAAAACTGAAGCACTTCATTGACAATCTGAGAAAACGGTAATCCGGGAGGCACATCATGGCGAAGCTGAACATTGTGTTATTTGAGCCGGAGATTCCGTCCAATACCGGCAATATCGGCCGCACCTGTGTTGCCACCGGCAGTCGCCTGCACCTCATTGAGCCGCTGGGCTTCAAACTGAATGAGAAAGCGCTGAAACGGGCCGGGATGGATTACTGGAAAGACCTGGACGTGACGACCTACATCAATTACGAGGATTTCCTGGAGAAAAATCCGGGGGCGAAGATTTATATGGCGTCCACGAAAGCCCCCAATCTGTACACGGAAGTGGACTACGAGCCGGACTGCTATATCATGTTCGGCAAGGAGAGCGGCGGTATCCCGGAGGAAATCCTGCTGGAGCATCAGGAGACAGCCATCCGCATTCCCATGCTGCCGGATACCCGGTCGCTGAATCTGGCGAATTCCGTGGCCATCGTGCTGTATGAGGCGCTGCGGCATAATCATTTTGAACAGATGCAGCTGGGCGGACACTTAACCAGGTACGAGTGGAAATAATCAAGAGGACAAAACGCAGAGAGCTGTGTTGAACTGTTGCGTTTAAGAGGGGTTATCGTTGCCCGAAGGCGCTCATTTTCGGTGTCAGAAATGTATGTTGAAAAAGAAGCATACTTTGACAGAATAGTAACTGGCAATTTTTGAAGAAATGAATACAGTATAAACGAACAGGGAGTACGCAAATCGCGTTACTCCCTGTTTTTGGCCTTCGGCAGCGAGAAGAGAAACTCGGTTCCCACGCCCTCGGTGCTGATGACGTTGATATTTTCGTTGTGTGCCTGAATGATCTCCTTGACGATGGAGAGCCCCAGACCGGTGCCTTTCTTGTCCCGGCCCCTGGAGACATCGGTCTTGTAAAAACGGTCCCAGATCTTGGGGATGCTGTCCCGGGGGATACCGATGCCGCTGTCCTTGACGGAAACAAACACCTTCTCGTTTTTCTCTGTGGTTTCCACGTAAATCTCCGAATTGTGATGACTGAATTTTACCGCATTGTCTATGAGGTTGTATAGCACCTGCTGGATCTTTCCCATATCCGCATGAACGAACAGAGGCCCTTCGGGAAATACCAGCTCAATGGATATCCGCCGTTCCGTGCAGATGCCTTCGAAGGAGGCGGCTGTTTTTTTGATGATCTCATGGATATCAAAGTCCGTCTTGTCCAGATGAGAGGCTTTCGTGTCGTAGCTGTTCAGCGTCAGCAGTCCGCTGGTCAGTTTATTCAACCGGTCGGTTTCAAACAGAACGATGTTCAGGTATTTTTCCTGGAGCTCCGGCGGGATAGTGCCGTCCAGCATGGCCTCCACATAGCCCTTGATGGACGTCAGCGGAGAGCGGAAATCGTGGGAAACGTTGGCAATGAATTTCTTCTGGTATTCATCGGTGCTGCCCACGCCTGCCGCCATATAGTTCAGGGAGGCGCAGAGCCGTCCCAGCTCATCGTTGGAATCCACAGGCAGCTTGTATTTGAAATTGCCGGTGGTATATTCTGCCACGGCTTGGTTGATTTTCCGTAAGGGGCGGAAGATGGCCAGGTGGAAAAACAGCAGAAAGACGAGAGAAAGGCCGTAGATCACCAGAAAACAGATATAGGTGACGGTGAGCAGCCGGTCTGCCTCTTTTAGCAGATTTTTGTATGGCGTGTGGATGAGCACGTAGGCGTTGGTGCTGAAATTGGAAGAAATCGGGGACAGCACGGTGAGCACGTCGTAAGGGTACTGGCCGTAATAGTCGCCGATGCAGTAGTATTGTTTTCCCATATCGGTGGGGTCAAAATCTTCCACAACCGACGGTTCATCTGTGAGAAGGGAAATCTCGGACTGCACCAGGATCCGGCCCTTGCGGTCGATGATCCAGATGTTGGAATCCAGATAAATGTCGATGGCGTCCAGCTGTGCCTGCACATCCCGGAGGGTGATCTGGTTCTGGGCGTACTGCACCGCATAGTTGGAGGCGATATAGTTGGCTTCCTTGTACAGCTTTTCGGCAGTTTCCTTCACCACGTGCTGCTGGGCCAGATAAGAACCCAGGGAGGCGATGGACAGGAAGCTCACCAGACCGAACACTAGATACAGAAAAATCATTTTTATATAGAGGGTATTTTTCATCTGCTTATCCTTTTACTTCGAATTTGTAACCGATGCCCCAGACGGTGCTGATGCTCCAGTCCTGATGATCCTTGATCTTTTCCCGGAGGCGCTTGATGTGGACGTCTACGGTGCGGGTGTCGCCGATGTATTCGTAGCCCCAGATGTGATCCAGCAGCTGCTCTCTGGTGAATACCTGATTGGGAGAGGACGCCAGGAAATAGAGCAGCTCCAGCTCCTTGGGCGGCATTTCCACCGGGTGTCCCATATAGAGGACAGAGTAGTTGGTCAGGTTGATGGTGAGGTCCGGGTATTCCACGAATTTGCCTGTCTGGGTAGGCGCGGCCGCCGGGCGGGCTGGCTGGTACCGGCGCAGCACGGCTTTTACCCGGGCCACCAGCTCCTTCGTGTCAAAGGGTTTGATCATGTAATCGTCGGCGCCCAGCTCCAGTCCCAGCACCTTGTCAAAGGTCTCGCCCTTGGCGGACAGCATGATGATGGGTACCTGGCTTTTGGAGCGGAGCTCCCGGCAGACCTGATAGCCGTCCATGCCGGGCAGCATCAGATCCAGCAGTACCAGATTCGGTGCAAAGCTTTCAAAGGTCTCCAGTGCTTCCTCGCCGTCGTAGGCGATCTGGGTGTCGTAGCACTCTTTGTTCAGGTAGAGGGAGATCAGCTCTGCGATATTCACGTCGTCATCTACAATTAAAATTTTCTGTTTGGATGCCATGTTGGTCCTTTCTATTTATTGGAAGATCATAACATAAGTTCAGCCGCGCCATTCGCAAAATCGCATCTACGATGCTTTTCGCTGCTTCGCAGCTGATTTTTGCTCATTACGTGGCGCTCCGTCGATGATTCTGCAGAGCCGGATTTTTCTGCAAGCAGAAAATCCAGCCTCTTGGAATCATCACTGAACTTATGACTTAAAGTCTACAATCGTCACACCGGCGTCGCCTTCCCCAAAGGTGCCCAGCCGGAAGGATTTCACATATTTCTGTCGGCGCAGGTAGTTGTGTACGGCGGTGCGCAGGGCACCGGTGCCTTTGCCGTGGACAATGCGCACCTGGGGGATGTGGGCCAGGTAGGCGTCATCCAGATATTTGTCCAGCTCGGCCAGTGCTTCATCTACGGTCTTACCCAGGAGCATGAGCTCCGGGCTGACGGTAAGGGACTTGGACATTTTCAGCTTGCTGCTGCCAGTGCGCCGGTTGTTGGACGGGGCAGGTGCTGCTTCCTGAATGAGCACCAGATCGGAAATATTCACCTGGGAGCGGAGAATGCCCATCTGCACGTACAGATCGCCCTTGGCGTTGGGCAGGGTGCTGACAGTGCCGTTGAGGTTCATACTTAAGACGCGCACGGAATCGCCGATCTTGAAATCCGAAGGCTTGTTGGCCTTGCGGGGCTTCATTTCTTTCTGGTTGGTCATGCGCTTTTCCACGCCGGACATTTTTTCCCGGAGGCGGCTTCTCTCGGCCTCCATCTGCCGGGAATCAATGGCCTCCTTGCCGAATTTGCGGAAATCCCGGATGGTCTGGTCTGCGTATTCCTTGGCCTCCCGGAGAATGGCGTGGGCCTGCTCGTTGGCTTCCTTGAGGATCCGATCTTTCTGCTGATCCATCCGTTCCTGCTTCTGTTCCAGTTTCTTTTTCAGAGATTCGATTTCCTGCTTGTACTGGGAAATCTCCAGCTGTTCCTTCTCGATGGTCTTGCGGCTGATCTCCAGGTCGGCCAGCAGATCTTCGAAGCTCTCATCCGTCTCGGTGAGATGGACTTTGGCTTCCTCGATGATGGAATCGGGCAGTCCCAGCTTGCTGGAAATGGCAAAAGCGTTACTCTTGCCCGGGATGCCGATGAGCAGCCGGTAGGTGGGCCGCAGGGATTCCACGTCAAATTCGCAGCAGGCGTTTTCTACCTGTGGTGTGGACAGGGCGAACACCTTCAACTCACTGTAGTGGGTGGTGGCCATGGTGCGGATACCCTGGCTGTGGAGCCGGGACAGGATGGCGATGGCCAGCGCTGCGCCCTCGTTGGGGTCGGTGCCGGCGGCCAGCTCGTCGAAGAGCACCAGGGAATTGCAGTCCGCTTTTTTCAAAATATCGACAATCTTCGTCATGTGGGACGAGAACGTACTTAAGGACTGCTCGATGCTCTGCTCGTCACCGATGTCGGCGTAAACCTCTTTGAAAAGGGCCAGTTCTGACCGGTCAAGGGCGGGAATGTGAAGTCCGGCCTCGCCCATCAGCGTCAGCAGGCCGATGGTTTTCAGGGAAACGGTCTTACCGCCGGTGTTGGGGCCGGTGACGATGAGCAGGTCAAAATTTTTTCCCAGCTCCAGATCCACGGGAACGGCCTTTTTTGGATCCAGCAGCGGGTGACGGCCCTTGCGGATGCGGATGCGCCCCTCGGTGTTGAAAATCGGGGCGGTGGCGTTCTGGGATCTGGCCAGCGCCGCTTTTGCAAAAATAAAATCCAGTTGGGTCAGCACGGTGTAATCGTCGTAGATCATGGCTGCGGACTGGGCTGCCGTTTCCGACAGGGAAGCCAGGATAGCCTGAATCTCTTCCTGTTCCTTCATGGCCAGCTCTTTCAGGTCATTGTTCAGCTTGACAATGGCCATGGGCTCCACGAACAGTGTGGAACCGGTGGAGGACTGGTCGTGGATCATGCCCGGTACCTGGCTCTTGTACTCGGCTTTTACTGGGATGCAGTAACGGCCGCTGCGCATGGTGATGACGGCGTCCTGCAGATACGTCCGGCAGGAACCGTTGACCATGGAAACGAGCTGGCTGTGGATCCGGTCGTTGACAGCGTTCATCTGCCGCCGGAGAGATTTTAACTTGGTGCTGGCGTCGTCACTGATCTCCTCCTCGGAGAGAATGCAGCGGCGGATCTCGGAGGACAGGGGCGTCAGGGGCTCCAGCATGGAAAAATAGGAATCCAGGCTGTCGGTCATATCCTGGGCGGTATCCCTGCGGCCATAATTTTTGATGCGGCCGGCGGTCTCCAGCAGAGAGCAGATGGACAGAAGCTCCGAGGCGTTCAGCGTGCCGCCGATCTCCAGTCGTTTGACGGAGGCCCGGACGTCGTGGATGCCGTAAAAGGAAGCGCTGCCCTTGCGGATGCTCCGGGAAAAGGCGTCCCGGGTGTGCTGCTGTGCGGTTTCAATATCGGAAAGATTGTCGTAGGGAACCAGCGCCCGGCACAGCGCTTTGCCGCCGGTGGAGGACGCATATTCCGTCAGACGATCAATGATCTTGTTGTATTCCAGTGTTTTTAAAGCTTTTTCATTCATAAATTCTCCTCCCGGACAGCCGGTGGCCGCCGGATAAAAATGTATTTACTATCTTTTTATTATACCTTATAATAAAATAAGTGCAAACCTGTAAATTGAAAACAGAGGTATTTGTATGGATGAAGAGAAGAAAACAGAAGATTTGGAGAAATTTTCTTTTATTCGTGAAAAAATCAAGGAAAAACCGCTGAGCAGGAAGAAGGTGCTGACGGCAGCAGGCGTGACGGTGCTGCTGGCGGTGCTGTTCGGCCTGGTTTCGGCGGCGACCTTTACGGTGGTACAGCCCCGGCTGCAGAAGAAACTCAATCCCCAGAAACCGGATCAGGTAACGTTTCCGGAGGATGAGGATGGCACGGACGCGGCGGATGGTGAGGACGCAGATGCGGAAGTCCAGGATCCGGTCATCATTCAGGAGAAGGTGGAATTGCAGCTGTCGGACTATGCGTCGCTGTTTTCTAAGATGAGTACTCTGGCGGCCTCCAGCAGCCGTTCCCTGGTGACGGTGACTTCGGCCACGGACGAGACGGACTGGTTCAATGAACTGCTGGAAAGCAAGACCCATGGCACGGGCGTGCTCATTGCGGACAACGGCATGGAATATCTGATCCTGACAGAGCAGCGGATCGTGAAGGGGGCGGATCGCATCAGCGTGACCTTTTCGGATACGGCAGTGGCGGAGGCCCAGGTGAAAGCCTACGACGGCAATACCGGGCTGGCGGTGCTTTGCGTGAACAAGAAAGATCTGGAAGAATCCACGAAGAAGGTTATTTCCATTGCGGAGCTGGGCAATTCCAACCTGGTGAAAAAGGGGGCGCCCATCATTGCGGCGGGCAGTCCCATGGAATATGACAACGCAGCCATGTTCGGCAATATCACGTCCCAGAGCAATTCCGTGGCAAAGGCGGATGCCAGCTATCAGATCCTGACGACGGACATCATCGGAAGCACCAACGGCACCGGCGTGCTGCTGAACCTGGACGGTCAGGTGGTGGGTATCATTTCCCAGGAGGCGGGCGCTGATCTGCAGCCGGGAACGGTGACGGCATTTGCGGTGTCAGATATCAAGAGCCTGATCGAAAAGCTGTCAAACGGCGGGGAGATCGCCTATGCAGGCATCCGCGGCAAAGATGTGACGACGGCCATCGCGGAGGCATCCGGCATGCCAAAGGGCGTGTACGTGTCGGTGGATATGGATTCTCCGGCCATGCAGGCGGGCATCCAGAACGGGGACATCATCACGGCGGTGAATAACGTGCCGGTGGAAAATATGAAGACCATCCAGAACTATCTGCTGGATTTTTCGCCGGAGCAGGCGCTGAATCTGACGATCATGCGGCAGGGCAAGGACGAATATGTGGAAATGAATTATGTGGTGACGCTGGGGCAGCTAAAATAGCCCGGCGCCTCCCGGACGGAAGGAGAAAATGCGATGAAATATATAGAGACACTGCGGGAAGGGGAGCGGATCGCGGGGGTATACCTGTGTAAATTCTGTCAGCAGGCGCTGACGAAGAACGGCAAGGCATACCTGAACGTGATCCTGCAGGACCGCACCGGTACCATTGATGCCAAGGTGTGGGATCCCAATTCCCAGGGTATTGATGATTTTGAGGCGTTGGATTACATTGACGTCATGGGCGATGTGACCAGCTTCATGAACGCGCTGCAGGTAAATGTGAAGCGTGTCCGCAAGGCCCGGGAGGGGGAGTATGATCCCAAGGACTACCTGCCGGTGAGCAGCAAGGATATTGAGCAGATGTATGAGGATCTGAAAAAATACATTGCAAAGATCCAGAATCCCTATCTGCAGGAGCTGACGGCCAGCTATTATCTGCGGGATGAGGACTTCATCCGCCGGTTCAAATTCCAGTCTGCGGCAAAGACCGTGCACCACGGATTTGTGGGCGGCCTGCTGGAGCATACATTGAGCGTTACGAAAATGTGCGATTATTTTGCAGACAATTATCCGATCCTGAACCGGGATCTGCTGTTGACGGCAGCAATTTTCCATGATATCGGTAAAACCGAGGAGCTTTCCGCCTTCCCGGAAAATGACTACACCGATGCCGGACAGCTGCTGGGCCATATCATGATCGGCGCGGAGATGGTGGGCGAGCGGATCCGTCAGATCCCGGATTTCCCGGTGAAGCTGGGCAACGAGCTGAAACATTGCATCCTGGCCCATCACGGGGAGCTGGAATACGGTTCTCCGAAGAAACCGGCCCTGGCAGAGGCGCTGGCACTGAACTTTGCGGACAATGCGGATGCCAAGCTGGAGACCATTACAGAACTTCTCCATGCGGCAGGGGATAACAAGGAGTGGCTGGGCTTCAACCGGCTGCTGGATTCCAATATCAGAAAGACAAATGTCTGAAGCAACTGCTGCGGATGCGGACAGGACAGACCTGCGCATGCATTTGTATGAGGTCAGAGAAGAAGCGCTGGCAGCCGGCGAAGGAGAAAAAGAATGGCAGAAATCAAAAAGAATGAAATATATGAGGTTCGTATCGAGGATATGGGCCATGACGGTGCGGGTATCGGTAAAATAGACGGATACCCGCTGTTTGTTAAGGATGCACTCATCGGCGATGTGGCAGAGGTAAAGATCATCAAGGCAAAGAAAAATTATGCCTATGCAAGGCTGATGCATCTCATCACCCCTTCTCCCCATCGGGTAACGCCCCGATGCTCGGTGGCGAGACAGTGCGGCGGCTGCCAGATCCAGGCGCTGGACTACGGGCAGCAGCTGCTGTTTAAAAAGCACATGGTGGAAAACAATCTGCGCCGGATCGGCGGTCTGACAGATGTGGAGGGATTGCCGGTGTTGGGCATGGACGTGCCCTACCGATACCGGAATAAAGCCCAGTTCCCCATTGGCACGGACAAAGACGGCAATCCTGTAGCAGGATTCTATGCCGGCCGGACACACAGCATTATTCCGTGTAAGGACTGCATGCTGGGAGAAGCGGTGAATGCAGAGATCCTTTCTTTGGTGCTGGATCATATGAAGAAATATCATATCCCGGCATATGATGAGATAACGGGAGAAGGGCTGGTACGCCATGTACTGATTCGCTCGGCATTTGCCACCGGGGAACGAATGGTCTGTCTGGTGCTGAACGGTGATCAGATACCGGGACAGGAGGAACTGGCAGAGCAGCTGCGGAAGATTTCGGGCATGACTTCTGTTATGGGAAACATTAACCGGGAGCGTTCCAACGTGATTCTGGGCAATCAGGTATTCCTTATTTGGGGAAAGACTTATATTACGGATAAGATCGGTGATGTTTCTTATCAGATCTCTCCGCTGTCCTTCTATCAGGTGAACCCTGTTCAGACACAAAAATTATATGAAACAGCACTTTCTTATGCCGGACTTACCGGTACGGAGACGGTCTGGGATCTGTACTGTGGTATTGGCACCATTTCCCTCTTTCTGGCCCGGAAAGCAAAGAAGGTGTATGGTGTGGAAATTGTTCCGCAGGCCATTGCGGATGCCAGAAGGAATGCGAAACTGAACAATATTCAAAATGCAGAGTTCTTTGTCGGAAAATCCGAGGAAGTATTGCCTGCCTATTATCAGAAAAACGGCGGCACCGCGGATGTCATCGTAGTAGACCCGCCGCGAAAGGGCTGTGATGAGACGCTGCTGGATACTATCGCCCGGATGGCGCCTGCGCGGGTGGTATATGTCAGTTGTGATCCGGCGACTCTGGCCCGGGATCTCAAGTATCTGTGCGGGAGAGGGTATCAGGTGGAGAAGGTACAGCCTGTGGATATGTTTGGCCATACGGTGCATGTGGAAACAGTATGCCTTCTGTCGAAAAAAGCCCAATAAATCAAAGGATTTCGCCATTTTGGGAATAAAATAGATGTGTGTTTCTGTTTCCGTAGAGTGATGATATAACTGGATGCTTACCCCAGGGGATAGGCTTTGGAGAACGGGAAATATACATTTTGGCGAAAGGATACTTTTTCGCAAAAGCGGTTTTGTTAAAGGAGCGTATGATGAAGGAAGTTAAACAGTTCGCAACCCAATTTCGAAGAGCGATTGATTTGGCTTTGGAAGCAGGGGAGTTTGATAACGACAGCATATATCGCAGATTTCCACGTGCTTGCTGCGGAGATACGAGTGATTTGTTGGCTCAGTATTTATTGGATAAAGGTATCAAAACAGATTATGTCTGTGGAACATATTGGGGTAAACCGGATGGAAACGGACAATCTCATGCGTGGCTGATGGTAGACAAACATATTGTAATAGATATCACAGGTGACCAATTTAGTGGCAAGTCTACTTTTCTTAATTATGACAAATCAGTCTATGTAGGTGAAGGAGATGATTTCCATAGACTCTTTGAGGTTGAAGATAGAGATGTTCATGAGCATCGTGGGTTGAGTGCTTTGGGTGGTTTTTGTGGACCGAGGCTGTGGGATTTATATAGGAAAATCCTAAAATACATTTAATCAACCGCTTTTTATGGGGATAAAACTATTACCCCACTTTGAAAATCTATTGCATACTTTCGCTATGCAGTATAAAATCAAAGTTCAGGGGAATATTGAAACTGTTTGTCTGCTTTCAAAGAAACCTTGATTTTCTGCGGTTTGTAGGATATTAAGGGGAGAAAATGAATGTGTGTTTTCAGGTCTTTTGAATGAAACATTTGAATATTAAAACAGTGGGGTGTTTTGAGACTCTGCTGAATAATAGGCTTTTGCTAAAAGGTATGATTAGTGATATAATCCAGATTGGCACTCAACAAAGGAGAATGCTAACAATAAAATAATTATGTACAGGGAGGATAGAACAATATGAATAAGCAAGTATATATAAGTGCAGATTATGCAGAATACGATGGCGATCGTGACGTTGTTGAAGAGTTGAACAAATGGGGAAGTGATAATCTGCATAAGGTTGATTTTATTGATATGTCTAAAGTAGCATCAGGGAGCGTTTCAAAAGATCCTGATTGTCGCATATGCGATTTGAAACAAGAATTTAACAGACAAATTAATGCTTCATCTGCAGTTATCTTTGTTGTTGGAGATAAGACTGCATTGCGTACAGCAGGGAGTGCTTGTAAGCGTTCTGGCAATGATCAAAGTTCTTTTAATTGTACACCTTATAAACAAAATACAAATGGTACGAAACCATGTAAGGTATTTTTTACTTCTACTCCTGGTGAAAACGATGATGTGGGATGCATTAATTCATATTCATACTTGAAACATGAATTTAAACAGGCTGAGAAGAAAAATAAAACAATCATTGTGGTTTATAATTCTCTTCGAAAAGAATCAGGTTGGCTTCCTTCTTATATGAAGAATTATGAAGATAGCGCAAGATCTTTCTGGACAACAAATTATCGAGGTGATAAAGTAGGAGATTATTCATACATAAAAGAGGTGCTTGGATTTTGATTGATCTGTTAAAGAAAAGTGCGGCTTGTGCTTTTGCTATCATTTCGGCAGTTTTTACTTTCGTTCCGGAAGCTATATTTGGAAAGGTTATATTGATATCAGAAGATGTTCTTAAACAATTCACTTTAGAGGGCTATACTTCAGAAATCAATATTATCGTGAATCGTGTACTTACTTTTGTAATTGTATGGTTTATTGCAGCGTTTGGATATAAAGCGTATTTACTTTTGCGAAATAAAGTTAGTATAAAAGGGAACAATTATAAAATTACAGTAGAATATGGCGATTTGCTCAAAATGAAGAAATGTAAAAGAGTAATTAATTTTGATGAATGTTTTTCAACACATGTTGGCACTGCTCCTGCTGATATAAAACCGACTTCGATTTGTGGGCAATATTTAACTGCAAATCCGAATCTAAATATTCAATCACTGTTATCAAACTCACAGCTAAAGCCGCTTAAGACTAAATCGAAATATCAGAGCAAAGAACGGTATGAATCAGGGAGAATAGTACCGAATGAGGATGACCTGTTGCTGGCATTTGCTAAACTGGATAAAAATGGATTGGGTAGATTTTTTACACGTGATGAATATTTGGAGTGCTTATCGGTATTATGGGAAGAAATAGATAAGTATTATGGGCAGCAAGATGTATGTATACCGATTTTAGGAGCTGGATTAACTCGCTTTGATGGAGGCTCAGGTGCATCTATTCCTCAGCAGGAATTGCTTGATATGATCATTTGGTCTTATAAATTAAGCTCCCATAAAATAAAATCACCTCGTAAGTTGCGCATTATATGTAGAAGAGATGAAGATTTTTCATTGGATAAAATCGATTCGCTAGTATAAAGGAATAAATCATGGATGATAGAATTTCTTTTATCTGATTTGTTGCAAAATATAAAAAGGACACAGATGCCGATTGGGAGTTGCGGTTCCTGATCGGCTTTTCTCTTACTCTTTTGCAGATGTAAAATAGAAAGCGATATGATAAAATATATATATTCTGGTTAAGGAAGAAGGAACAAAAATGGACGATACAAATTTGTCGATTATAAGAGTGGATAATATAAAAAAATTTTGGTTGAGTTTTACTACATGGTTCGAAGATGAGTTACCAGGAACCGGAATTTTACAGGCATATTATGAAGATTATGACAATTGGAATGGTGGAACTTATTATTTAGGGATAGATTTTGAAAAAGAATATAGATTACACTACGGGATAGCTTATCCGGACATTTTGAAATTGGAATTGCCTCAAATGGAAGATATAAAAATGTTTATAGAGCTTGCATTTCATGAATGGGTAATTTTTGAGAAAAGATATGATTTTACGGTTATGGTAAATAAACGGCTAAGTCGTTTTTCAATTCCGTATAGATTACAGAATGGACGATTAATACAAGAAGGGTATAAAACATCATATTACTTAGATAAAATTTTAAATTACTCTATGTTCGAAAGAAAGATTCGTTATTCAGAAGAAATGATAACGAGCTGGGAATATCTGGATAAAAAGAGTGCATTGGATTATATAATAGATGCCTTGCAGTTTATTTTATCCATACAAGATGGGGAAAAAGTAATGCAAAAATATAAATTGGCTGCAAAAAGTGTCAATGAAGATGAAAACAGTAAAGTATATGCAGTTGTTAAGGCTGAAATTGAGGAGATTATGAAA